>NZ_JBHTZF010000006.1:0-529707 GCF_042790435.1 Streptomyces sp. NPDC056738 | reverse complement strand
GGGGGGTCCCGCGCGGGGGAATGAGCCGGGGGGACGGGGGGGTGGGCGCGCCCCGGCACCATCAGGTGCCGGGGCGCTCCCTGGTCCCCGGACGGCTGGTGGCGCCGAGCGCGTGGCGCCGGTCCGGTGGACGGCCCCTCACGCCGGATCCCGGCTGCAGGGGATTCGTGGCGGCGGCGGGCAGCGGGAGTGTTCCGGCTAACCGCGGCGCTTCCCTGTTGCCGGGCCCGTCTCCTTCGCCGTTCCGTACGGGGCGTGGCCGTGACCGTGGTGTCCGCCGTACGGCGACGTCACCGGCTGCGGGTCCAGGCGGGCGGTGATGACCAGGGTGCCCTCCTCGATCTGGTAGTCGAGCGGGAGGCCGAGGCCGCGCATGGCGGCGACCATGCCGGTGTTCGACGCCTGCGTGACGGCGTACACGCTCTCGCAGCCGGCCTCGACCGCCATCGCCACCAGGCGGCCGAGCAGTTCGACGCCGATCCCGCGCCGCTGCCAGTCGTCCTCGACGAGCAGCGCGACCTCCGTCTCGTCGCCGTCCCAGAGCAGATGTCCGAGCCCGACGATCCTGCCGGACGCCGTCCGCACGGCGAGGGTGCGCCCGAAACTGGGGCTCAGCAGGTGGTTGAGGTACCGGTCCGCGTCGCCGACGGGACCGTGGTACCGCATGCTCAGCGTGCGCGGCGAGCAGCGCTCGTGCATCGCCTTGGCGGCCTCCAGGTCGGAGACGTCCGCGCGCTGCACGGTGATCGCGTTGCCCTCGGGCAGCGTCAGCATGTCCTGTCCCCGCGGAACACGCGGGCCGAGCCGCGCGTCCAGTTCCACCAGCGCCCGCGCCCGGGCGAACTCCGTCGGCGTGAACGGCAGATACGGCCGCTCCACCGTGATCACTCCGCCCTCCGGCGCGCGCAGCCGCATCACCGTGTCCTCCAGCGCCCCCTCCACGGGAGCTCCCTGGGTCGCCCGGCCGGAGACGGGAGAGGTGGCGGGCAGTGAACGGATCGTGCACCGGCCGAGCAACTGCCGCAGCGCGAGGGGGAGTTCGGAGGCGTCGAGGGCCGTACGGGTGGCCAGGCCGAGTACCCGGGTCGGCGCGTCCACCAGGTCGTGGGCATCGGCCCGCTCGATCCAGGTCGAGCTGCCGCCGGCCTGCGCCACGCCGCGGGTGATCTCCGAGGTGGCCAGCTCGGCGGGCGCGCGCAGCAGGAACTCGTCGACCGTTCCGTCGGCCAGCGGGTGCGTCTGGAGGCTCAGGATGTCGACCTGGTGCTCCGCGAGCGCCGTGCAGAGGGCCGCGAGAGAACCCGGCGCGTCCTGGACCGTCGTCCGCATCCGCAGCAGCACGGTCGCCTCCACGGCCGGCAGCGGCGTGGAGGGTGTGGCATCCGCCCCGGAAAGCGCGCCCGTTCGCCCGTCGGAGGGCGGCCGGGCGCCGGTATCGCCCGTCGGGGGCGCGTGACCGTGGCGGCGTGCCCACCATGTGTGGAATCCGGCCGTGGCGACCAGGAACACCGCCGAGATCACCAACAGCGCGGGACCGTCGGGCCCGTGCCCGACCAGGTTGGCCACACCGTCCGCGACCGCCACGGCCGTGAACAGGGCGGCGAGTTCGACGACGTCCCGTCGCCAGTGGTGAACGGGTCGTCCATGCTTCGCACGCGTCACATCAGACATGTCTGGAGTCATACAGCCACTGTGAAGGAATGGTGTTGCGTGATCACGAACGGCTTGTGACTGATCGGTTAAGTGTCGTTCTGCCCGTTTTGCAGTTCTTTTTACGGGTCTTTTGCCTCGAACACGGGACCTGCCCGCCCACCTGGTCAGAGCCGCCGGACGCCGGCCGGCCCTCGGACGACGGCCGGCCCTCGGGCGAGGGCCTTCCGTGTCCGGTGAACGGCTTCCCGTCTCCAGCGACGGCCCGGCGTCTCAGGCGACCGGGACGACCTCCTCCCGAGTCAGCGCGGTCCGCAGCCGTCGGGCCTGGGCCACGACCTTGGACGAGCCCTGCCGGCCGGCGGTGTCGGCGAGATGCGCGAGATCACCGCGCGCCCCGGACCGCTCGGCGCAGTCGGCGGCGACGGCCAGCAGCTCACCGAGCCCTCGCACCGCGCCGCCGCCCGCCCCGTCGGCGGTGAGGTCGGCCAGCAGGACCGGCAGCAGACCGTCCAGCACCGACCAGACCGTGGCGTACGCACCCGTGGCCGCCGCCGTGCGTATCGACTCGGCCAGCCGGGACTTCTTCAGCGCACCCCTGCGCACCAGTTCTCCGAGGTCCGCGCCGAGCCGCCCGGCGTCGAGCTGTCCCCGGGCGGCGAGGATCAGCAGGGCGTCCACCGCGGCGAGCCGCTCCTCGGGACGCCGGGCCCCGAGTCCGTACGCGAGGCACAGGTGCAGTGCCTCGCCCGCCGTGCCGTCGGCCTCGGCGAGCAGTGGCAGCGACGCGGTGTCCACGCGGCCGTCCTCCATCGCGGCCGCGCCGAAGTCGCTCAGGAGACGCGCCGCCACCAGTTCCCGGCGTCCCGGTACGACGGCTGGCCAGTGCTGCTGATCCGTGGCGCCCCAGTGCCGGCAGTACCAGTGGTCCTTGAACGCCGTGAGGGGGCGGCCCAGCAGCCGGAACTCCCTGGGGAACAGGCCCTGAATCTCTTCGAGTTCGCCCAGTTCCAGCAGGACGCGGGCGCCCGAGGTCCGTCGGCGGACGGTCGGGAGCAGCGGTCCTTCCGAGGTGAGCCACTGGGCCAGCCGGTACCCCTCCGGACTGCCGAGCGCGCGGGCCCGCGCCGCGGCCGCCGCCGTCGTCGCGGCGTCGTCACGCCGCACGCGCAGAAGCGCCTGAGCGAAGTCGGCCGTGCCCGGCCGGGCGTCGAGCCGTCGGTACTCGGTGAGGCGTTCCACGAGTTCGTCCGGCTCCAGCAGCCCGCTGTCCCAGGTGGGAGTGGCCAGCAGGAACGGCATCGGCTCGGTGCGCAGACGGTGGGCCGCCTCCCACAACCGCGCGTCGAGGGCGCGGGAGAGCGCGCTGTGCCGGCAGTTCCCACCCGTCGGCCCCTGCTGCACCGCCGCGTGGAGCGTATCCATGCCGACCCCCTTGAACAGGGCCGCCAGGACCACTTCGAGGCCATGCGCCGACTCACGGAAGCTCCGGTCCACGACCGGGTAGCTCGGATCGCGGTCCTTCCACCAGCAGCGCGCGACCACGGGGCCGAGGGCCTCCACCAGCGCGTCCGGGTCTCGGTGGGCATGGCGGACCAGGCCGTCCAGAGCCCGCTCGAACGCGGCGACTCCGCCACCCGAGGCCAGGATCGCGCTGACCTCCTCCGCCAGTTCGGCCACCGACTCCGGTGCCGGCGCCAGCCGCGCCCGCTCCGGAACGGGCGGCAGTACGTCCTCCTGGACCGTCGAAGCGGAGCCCGGCGCCTCGACACCGAGGGCCCGCTGGGCCCGCAGCCGGAGCCCCGGGCTCAAGTCGGCGCTGAGGTCTTCGAGCCGAGCCCGCGCGTCGGCCGCGTCGGGAAGGGCGCCGACATGGCGCTCCACCAGCTTCAGCGCACGCTCCTGCACCTCGGTGTCCTCGTGCCCGAAGGCTTCCGCCACCGCGGGCAGCAGTACGTCCGCGGCGGACGGATCCCCCTTGAGGACCTTCCCCAGCAGGATGAGCTGGGCGCGCACCAGCTTCTTCTCCGTCCGGAAGACGACGCCCGAGGACATCTCGGCGAGCTGCCGGTGCGTCAACTCGCCGTCCAGCGCGAGGGAGGCGAGCACCGACTGCGCGTGCCAGGCGACGGCCGGCACGGCCTGGCAGGCGAGCGCGGTCCAGTCGGCGGTGCGCTCGCGTTCCTCGTCCCGAGTCGGAGCCAGGGACAACAGCAGACGCAGGAACACCCGCTGGTCGGCCGGGGCGCCACCGCGCAGGAGCCGTGCCACGCAGGCGTCCAGCAGGACCTCGCGGTCCAGGGTGCCTTCCTCGGCCAGCTCCGCGAGGGCGTTGTACCAGCTTCCCGGCCCGTCGCCGAACAGCCAGGCGATCCGGCTCGTGACCTCCAGCGACTCGAAGAGCGCGGTGATCAGCACGGACAGATGCGGCTCCTTGCGCAGCCGCTGCGCCACGGTGTCGCCGCTGTGCCACGACGCGCCGATGTGCTCCAGCCAGCCCTGGACGTAGGAGTCGGTCGTCGGAACCGCGCAGCCGGACAGCCCCACCAGGCCCGACAGCAGGGCGAACGGCACCCGGGAGGTCGTTGGGCGGGCCGCGAGCCGGTGCGTCAGATCGGCGAGCCAGTCGGACTCGCGGTCGCCCAGGACATGGAGCAGGACACCGGGGGAGGCCTGTGACCAGCGCATGTCGACACCCGCGATCCAGGTCGCCGCACCGGCGGCGCCCGTGTGACACGCGGCGCCCGCCGCGTGCAGCGCGGGATGGGCCACCCGGGACGCCGCGTTCCACGGCGCGGACCGCAACTCCTTGCGCAGCGCCTTCAACGCGGGCAGACAGGACCGGCGTTCGGCATCGGTCATGCCGTCCAAGAGCCCGGCGGCCTCGACCGTCCGCCCCGCCCGTACCGCCGTCAGCAGTGCTTCGTCGTTCATCGTCCCTCGCCCCCGTCGAACGGAACTTCCTGGAATGACTCGTGTCGCCCCGCGACCAGGGGCTCCCCGCGCCCGGCACCAGGGTCGGCACCGGGGCCGGCCCCGTACTCGACCCGGGCGCCCCGCCGCACCATCCGGACCGCTAGAGCGTGTTTGCACGGTCCGCGTCCGCCGCGGTACTTCGCCCACCACAGGCAGGAACAGCTCAACGTCCCCGCGTCGTCGCGGACCCGGTGCACATGTCCGTCGTCCGCCGTTACCGTGCCGATGGCCCCGTCCAGGGCGACCGCGCCTCCGGCGACGAGTGCGTGGGCCGACCGCAGGCGCGGGTTGTGCCGCTCGGCCCGCCCCGCGTCGTAGGGCAGTTCGCGGTGGAAGTAGGCGGCTTCCGCGGTGTCGTAGCCCACGCGGCCCGACGTGCCCAGCCGGACCAGGGCGGCTCTCACGCGCTCGGCCGGCAGGCCGGAGGCGGAGGCCAGGTCACCCACGTCGACGCGGGGCTCCCACGCCAGCAGCACCGCGATCAGCTCGGCGTCCTCGGCCGCCTCGTCGGTGGCGAGTGCGTCCAGCACCCCGCCCTCTCCGGAGAAGCCACGGGACGCGTCCGGCGAGAGCGTGAGGGTCAGCCGCATTCCGGGGAGGACGGCTTCCCAGGCGCCGGCCAGGGCGGCGTCGCCGGTGACCGGCGGGCCGTACACGCGCAGTGCCGTCGCGTGGCGCAACACCCTCTGGAGGGTGATCAGCCGGTCCGGTCCGGGCAGACAGACGGCTCCCGGAACCGGCCGTGTGGTCGGACGCAGTCCCCGGCCCGCGGGCACCACCCACTGGGGGCCGCCCGACCTGCCGCGCACCGTGCCGCGCGGGAGCGAGCGCAGGAACCGGACGGCCTCGGCGGCGGGCAGCTCGGCCCGCAGGTCGAACCCGGCCGCGGTCACCTGGGCCTCGGCGAATCCCCGCAGCCAGCGGTCGGGCAGCGGCACCTTCTTCTCCACCACGGGCCCGTCCAGCGTGGTCACGGCCATCTCGTCGGGGCCGACCCGAAGATGCAGCGGATCGTCCGTGCCGATGCGGGAGAGGGCCTCGCGCAGCGGGTTGTTGACGTCGACGTTCGTCGTCCCGTGCCCGATCTCGTCGCCGTCCAGGCCCGGTGTCAGTACGTCCAGGCGCGCGTACACCCCACCGCAGCCGGAGAAGGACTCGAACCGGAGACGGTCACCGTTGCCCGTGACCACCGGGTCCAGGGACGCCCGCGGTTGTGGCCGGTCGTAACGCGCCGCGGCGACGTCGGCCACCGCCAGCAGTCCCGCGGCGGCCACCTGAGGCGACGTCAGGAAGCCCGCGAAGAACCGCGGATGGTCCTCGATCCCCGTGGGCGTCGAACCCCGCGAGGTCTCGAGCCCCAGCCGCCGCCCGCCGGGCACGGACTCCAGAGCGGAAGGTCGGGTGTAGGCCACGGCCTGCAAAGATCGCGTCATGGAAAAACCGTAGAGGCGACCACTGACAATCGCCTCTGACCTGCGATGACTTGCCGTCCCGACCGACGGGAGAGCGAGCCACGCGGTGGTTCCGACGTGCCGGGCGGCCGGGACGGGCCCGCCGTGCTCGGGCCGGGACGGGCCCGCCGTGCCCGGGGCCGAGGTGGGACCCGTGTGCGGGGCACGGCGGACCGGCGTCGCTACTGGCCCACGCGTCCCGGCTGGAGCACCTGCGTGAACAGCACGGTCCCGTCCTGTTCGCGCAGGCGTACCGTCAGCTCGCCGCTGTCGCCGTCGATGTCCACCTCGCCGAAGAACTGGTAGCCGCCCGCGGGTGACACGTTCGAGGCGACGGGCGCCTTCACGAACACCCGCTCCGGACCGAAGGTGCCGTCCAGTGCGCTCGCCGGGAAGGCACCGGCGTTCAGCGGGCCGGAGACGAACTCCCAGAACGGCTCGAAGTCGGTGAACGCGGCCCGCGACGGCTGGTAGTGCTGGGCCGACGTGTGGTGCACGTCGGCGGTGAGCCACACGGTGCCCGTGATCCGCCGGTGCTTGATGAACCGCAGCAGTTCGGCGAGTTGGAGCTCGCGACCCAGCGGCGCGCCCGGGTCGCCCTGGGCCACGGCCTCGATGTTCGGCCGTCCCTCGGTCGTGTCCGGAACGACCAGGCCGAGCGGCATGTCCGCGGCGATCACCTTCCACACGGCCCGCGAACGCGACAGCTCGCGCTTCAGCCACTCCAACTGCGCGGCACCGAGGATGCCCTGCGGATCCGTCGTCTGGTCGTCGGGGGAGTTGGCGTTGCGGTAGGTGCGCATGTCGAGGACGAACACGTCCAGGAGCGGACCGTGCCGCACGACCCGGTGCACGCGACCGTCCCGGTCGCCCGGCCGCAGGGTCGACACGGGGAAGTACTCGGCGAACGCGCGCCGGGCCCGCGCCGCCAGGACGTCGACGCTCTTCTCCGTGTAGCGCGTGTCCGTGGTGGCGATCACCTCACCCGGGTACCAGTTGTTCCGCACCTCGTGGTCGTCCCACTGGATCACGGTGGGCACCTGGGCGTTGAACCGCTTGAGGTTCTCGTCGAGCAGGTTGTAGCGGAAATTGCCGCGGAACTCCGCCAGCGACTCGGCGACCTTGGACTTCTCCTCGGTCGTGATGTTCCGCCAGGTGCCGCCGTCGGGGAGCGCGGCCGTGGCGGCCAGCGGACCGTCCGCGTAGATGTTGTCGCCGCTGCACAGGAAGAAGTCGGGGTCGAGCCGGGCCATCGCGTCGAAGATGCGGTAGCCGCCGATGTCCGGGTTGATGCCCCAGCCCTGCCCCGCCAGGTCGCCCGACCAGAGGAAGCGCACACCGCCGCGCCGCCCGTGCGGAGCCGTACGGAACGTTCCGCCCACCGGCTCGCCGGTGCGCCGGGGGTCGTCCGGGTCGGCGAGCAGGACGCGGTAGTGGATCTGTTCACCGGACGGCAGCCCGCGCAGCCGGGTGGTCCCCGTGAAGTCCGTGTCCGCGCCGAGCAGCGGACCGTGCCATCGGCGCGCGTCGCGGAACGACGCGGTCGCCGAGGTCTCGACGATCATCCGCGCGGGCCGGTCGGAGCGCACCCACACCAGGCCGGAGTCGGTGGTCACGTCGCCGGTCTGGACGCCCCAGCCCGCCTTCGGCCGGCCGGACAGGGCGAACGCCGGCGCCGAGCCGAGCGTGGTGGGCAGGGCCAGTGCCGCCGACGCGGCCAGCGAGCCGCGCAGCACGCTGCGGCGACCGGGGAACGAGGGGAACGGACGGTGCGACATGGATACGCCTCCGGGTACGGATTCGGCCAGTGTGCAGAGCCACAACTACTGGTGCGCCGCAGCGCGCACGCAAACCACGGGTGAACAACCGGCCCTGGGACACGGGGAATCGACCCGACGCCGGGGGAGCCCCCGCGGAGCCGCCTCACGGAGCCGTCCGGGGAACCCGTCTAAAGAGCCGAACCGGCCGACCGGCCCCGTACGGCCTCCGCCATCAGCCGCACGCCGTCCCGTATGCGTGCGGGCGGCAGATGGGCGTACCCGAGCACGAGCCGTACGCCGTCCGCGGCCGTCGATCCGTAGTGGGCCGTCGGCCGGACCACGACCCCCGCCGCCGCGGTGCGTTCCAGGAAGCTGTCCCGCGGTCCATGGCGGGCGGGCAGTGCGGCCACGACGTGCAGACCGGCCGCGATTCCGGAGACCTCCGTACCCGGAAAGTGCTCCTCCAGGGCCGCGACCAGGACGTCACGCCGCTCCCGGTACGCACGCTGGCAGCGGCGCAGGTGCCGGTCGTAGTCGCCGCGTTCGACGAAACGGGCCAGGAGCGCCTGGTCGAGGACCGGGTTGCCGAGGTCCATGGTGCGTTTGCGCTCGACGGCCTCCTCGAAGTGGGACGCCGGGACCAGGAGCCAGCCGAGCCGAAGTCCCGGAGCGAGCGATTTGCTGACCGAGCCGGTGTACGCGACACGCTCGGGGTCCAGTCCCTGGAGGGCACCCACCGGCGCACGGTCGTAACGGAAGTCGCCGTCGTAGTCGTCCTCGATGACCAGGCCGTCCACGGACCGGGCCCAGTCGAGGAGTTCGCCGCGACGCCGGGCCGAGTACGCGATGCCCGTCGGGAACTGGTGGGCGGGCGTCGTCACCAGGGCCCGTACACCGGACGCTACGAGCGGGGCGAGCGCGAGACCCTCGTCGTCGAGCGGCAGCGGTACGGTGCCGACGCCTGCCGAGGCGAACAGGGAGCCGAGTTCCGGGCTGCCGGGACGCTCGACGCCCACGCGAGGTGTCCCGCGCGCGTGCAGCGCGAAACCGAGCAGTGTCATCGCCTGGGCGACGCCGGAGACCACGATGACGCGCTCCGGGTCCGCGACCACCCCCCGGCGGCGCACGAGGAGTTCGGCCAGGGCCGTCCTGAGGCGCGGCAGGCCGCGCGGGTCCGGGTAGCCCAGTGCCTGGTGGGGGAGTTCGGCCAGCACCCCGCGGTGCGCGGCGGCCCAGGCGGAGCGCGGGAAGAGGGACAGGTCGGGGCTTCCCGCGACGAAGTCGGCCCGCACCCCGGCCGCCCGCGGGGCACCGTCACGCGCGCGTGGACCGACGGCCCGCACCGCACCGCCGACCCAGGTACCCGACCCGCGGTCACTGCGGAGATAGCCTTCCGCCGTCAACTGCTCGTACGCCTCCGTGACGAGCCCCCGCGACACGCCGAGGTCCCCGGCCAGCTCGCGGCTCGACGGCAGCCGGGTGCCGGGAGCGAGCCGTCCGGAGCGGACCGCCTCGCGCAGCGCGGCCTGGAGCGTGCGTCCACGCGCGCGTGCCGGCGCCGACGCGGCCGGCAGGAGCAGCTCCCAGGCCGCCGTCCACGAGGAGGCCGCCGGTTCTGCCCGGCCTGTCGATCCTGGCGAGCCCTGCGGTTCCGCCGGAGCCGCGGTCGGTGCTGTCGGAGCGGGACGCGGCGGCTCGCCGCGATTGGTCCCCGATGACGTCATGGAAGTGGACCTTAATCCGGGCCACGCCCGTTCATAGCGTCGTAGTCATGAACGCCACCACCACCCGGGGCGCGCTGCTCGCCGCCCTCGCCTGTGTCCTCGTCGGAGGTTCCTTCACCGCCAACAGCGTCCTGGGCCACTATCCGTACGCGGGCGGCCAGTTCCTGCGCTACGGCCTCGCCTGTGTCCTTCTGCTGCCCCTCGTCGGCCGGGGCGCGGCCGCCCCGCTGCGGCGGCTCACGTTCCGCCAGTGGGGGCGACTCGCGCTCGTCGCGGCCGTCGGCATGGTCGGTTTCAACCTCGCCGTGCTCGCCGCAGAGCGCACGGCCGAACCGGCGGTGCCCGGCGTCTTCGTCGGCTGCGCCCCCGTCGTCGTCGCGGTGCTCGTACCGCTTCAGGAGGGCCGCCGCCCACGACGCCGCGTCCTGTACGGGGCGCTGCTCGTCGCCCTCGGCGCCTTCGCCGTTCAGGGATGGGGCCGCACGGACGCGGCCGGGATCGCCTGCTCCGTGGGCGCCCTGGCCGGGGAAGCCGGCTTCGCCGTGCTGGCCGTACCGGTACTGCGTCCGCTGGGGCCGCGGCTGCTGTCGGCCACCGTGTGCGCCGTCGCCGCGGCCGAGTCCGCGCTGGTCGGCGTGATCGCCGACCGTGGAGCGTGGCTGCGGGTGCCGGACGCCACCGAGGCGACCGCGCTGCTGTGGCAGGCGGCGGTCGTCACGGTCGTCGGCTTCGTCTGCTGGTACATGGGCGTGCAGCGCATCGGAGCGGAGCGCGCCACGCTCTTCTCCGGCCTCGTCCCGGTCTCGGCGGCCTGCACCGCGCCGCTCGTGGGCACCGGCGCCTACGGGATCGCGCAGGCCGCGGGCAGTGCCCTCGTCGGCGCCGGAGTCGCCCTCGGGTCGGGCGCCTTGGGCGTCGTCCTCGGGCGTGGTCGCCGGGCCGCCGGAAGGGGCCGCCCGAGGACCGTGTCCCGGGACAGCGCGAACTCCGCCGTCCCGGACCGCTCAGCGGCTTCCGTCGAGGATGACGCGGGCGACGAGCGCCGGGTCGTCGTTCATCGGGACGTGGCCGCAGCCGGGCAGCCGCACCAGCCGCGCCCGCGGAATGATCTGCTTGGCCCGGACGCCCTGGCGGCGGATCAGCAGCCGGTCGCGGGTTCCCCAGGCCACGGTGACGGGGAGCGTCGGGATGTCGTCCGTGAACTGGACGTTCGTACCCGCCCGGAGCGTCTCGGCGAATCCCTCCGCGTGGGCCAGGGCGAGGGTCTCGGCGACGACCGCTTCGGGTGAACGGCGGGCGGGCCGGGCGTAGATGGTGCTGGTCAGGACGGTCCGCCCGGCCGCGGAGCGGGAGAGCCGCTCGATGACCGGCAGGGGCATGCGGCGGGCCGTCTGGCGCATGGCGATCAGCAGGCCGAAGGCGTACCGCCGCTCCACCGGCGACCAGAAGCCCGCGGGCGAGAGCGCGGTGACGGACCGTACGAGCTTCTCGCGGCCCAGTTCCAGCGCCAGCAGCCCGCCGAGCGAGTTTCCGGCGACGTGCGGCCGCTCGATCTCCAGCGCCTCGCACAGCGCGCCGAGTACGGGCACCACCGTCGACAGGTCGTGGGGGAGCCCGTCGGGCAGCGCCGGGGACGCGCCGAAGCCCGGGAGGTCGACGGCGATGACGTCGCGTTCGGCGGCGAGGATGGGGATGACCGGGTCCCAGGCCTGGCGGTGGTGGCCGATGCCGTGGAGCAGGAGCAGCGGCTCGCCGGTGCCCTCGCGCGCGTAGGACACGGTGACCGCCTTCGGGCCGCGCGGTGTGGGGAGGCTGACGGTGACCGTGTCGGACATGCGGGTGCTCCTCATCTGATGCCGTGACGAACCATCTCGTAGACAGCTTGTCAGCAACTGCTACCGACGGGTAGCCCCCGAGCCGGCACGAACCCGGCGCCGGGGGGCTGGCCATCCGAGGCCCGGCGTTCGAGGCCAGGCATCCGAGGCCGAGCGTCCGGGCCAGGCATCTCACGCCCGGCACCACACGGCGCGGACGGCGGTGCGGGGCCCGGCACGGGCACCCGGCGCCGACCGGATGCCCGTACCCACCTCTCACGCGCCCGTGCCCGCGGCTCCTCCAGGCCCGCGGCTAGCGCGCCCCGCGCACCTCGATGTTGAAGTCCGCGTGCCCGATGCTCTGCATGAGCTTGACCCACAGCGGCACGTACATCTCCACGGTCCGCGCGGTGCTGATGCCGCCGAGGTCGAACACGCGCCGCGCGGGCCAGCCGAACTCGCCCAGCAGTGACGTCACTTGCTCCTTGGCGCCCTCGTCGTCACCCGAGACGAAGATCTGGTGCTCGCCCGGCACCTTGGAAGGGTCCACCATCACCTGGCAGTTGACCGTGTTGAGGCTCTTCACCACACGGGCCCCCGGGAACTCCCGCTGGATCTGCTCGCCCACGCTGTCCGACTCCACGGGAGACAGCCGCAGTTCGCCGTCCTCGAAGGCCAGGGGATTGGAGACGTCCAACACCACCTTGCCGTCCAGGTTTTCCGCACCGGCCGACCGCAGCACGGCGAGCGCGACCCGGCCGCCCACCGCGTTCACGACCACCTCGCCGAACGCCGCCGCGTCGGCGAAGGTGCCGTGATGGGCCGTGGGGCCCGCGCCGTCGGCCCACTCGGCCGCCGCCGCGTTGTCCTTCGTGCGCGAACCCAGGCAGACCTCGTGGCCCAGTTCGACCAGTTTGCCGGCGAGGGTGCGCCCCACGTCGCCCGTGCCCAGTACCCCGTACCGCATCGTCGTTCCTCCCGTTGTCGGGACCGCCGGTCACCGGCGGTCCGCGGCCATTGTGCTCCGGGGCGGCCCTTTCGCCCGGCTGTTTCGCCTGGACACCCGGGAATGTGTCGGGTGGGATGGGGCGGTGACGACCGACACGGTGACCGACGTATTCGAGGAACACCGCCCCGTGCTCATGGGTGTGGCGTACCGCATGCTTGCGCGCGTGGCCGACGCGGAGGACGTCGTCCAGGAGACGTGGCTGCGCTGGTCGGCCGAGGACCGGTCGGACGTGCGCGAGCCGCGCGGGTACCTGGTCCGTGTCACGACCCGGCTCGCCATCGACCGGCTGCGCCAGGTCCAGTCGCGTCGCGAGACCTACGTCGGACCGTGGCTCCCGGAGCCGTACGTCACGGACTTCGGCGAGACGGTGCCGGACAGCGTCGAGCGCGCCGTCCTCGCGGACTCCGTCTCCCTCGCCGTCCTCGTCGTCCTGGAGTCCCTGTCCCCGTTGGAACGCGCGGTGTTCGTCCTGCGCGAGGCGTTCGGCTATCCGTACGCCGACATCGCGGTCGTACTGGAGCGGGGCGAGGCGGCGGTACGTCAACTCGCCGGGCGGGCGCGCAAGCACGTGGAGGAACGGCGGCCACGTTACGAGGTGGACCCGGCCGAACGCCGGGACCTCACCGAGCGGTTCCTCGCCGCGGCGGCCGAGGGCGATCTGGAGGGGCTCATGTCCCTGCTGGCACCCGAGGCGCGGCTCATCGGCGACAGCGGCGGCCTCACCCAGGCACCCCTGCGCGTCCTCGACGGCGCCGAGAAGGTCGGCCGGTTCGTCATCGGCGTCACCAAGAAGGGCGCGTACGGCCTGTCGTTGCGCTTCCTCGAGGTCAACGGCGGCCTCGCGGTGCTCGCGCTGTCCGGGGGCGAACCCGACAGCGTCATCCAACTGGACGTCGCCGACGGGCGGGTCCAGTGCGTCTACATCGTGCGCAACCCGGAGAAGCTGGTGTCGATCCCGGCCGGTTAGCCACCGGAGAACGCCTCCCGCCGAGGCGTCACAGGACAGCGGAAGCCCCCGACTTTGTACGGGGGCTTTCGGCGTTGTGTCACGGACGTCGCCCGGCGAGAACACCCCGTGAACGCTCCGCGGCGGGGCGCCTGTGCAATCCGTAAGGGTTCGAGGATTGGTCTTGACCAAGGGTGGGGGCGGCCCTATCGTCGCGGATAGTGCAGGAACCTTTAATAAACAAGGGCGTTAAAACGCCGCCGGGCCACGGCGATTGCGGAGGACAGGGTGGGGACCACGCAGTTGGAATCGGTGCCGGAACCGAAGTACTGGCACCTCAGGACCGTGCTCAGCGAGGCACTGGACTCCGAGTTCACCGTGGGCGAGATCCTGCCCAACGAACGTGATCTGGCGGCCCGCTTCGGTGTCGCCCGGGCGACCCTGCGGCAGGCACTCGAACAGCTCGAACTGGAAGGCCGGCTGCAGCGCCGCCGCGGCGTGGGCACCACCGTCGCGCCCCCGCGCGTGGGTGTGGCCGTCGGAACCGAACAGCACGTGTGGCCGGGGGCGGCCGGTGACGCCTGGCACGCCGCGGACTGCACGGTGGCGGCGCCCCCCGCGCCGGTGGCCGGCATCCTGGAGAGCGCGGACGGCGAGCAGGTCCACACCGTGCGCCGTTCCCTGGTGACGCACGGCCAGCCCGTCGCCGCCGAGCTCCTGTACATCCCGGCGTCCTCGGTGCCGGACCTGTCGGCGATCGACGCGCCCTCGGGCGCCGCACGCGCGCGTGCCGTGCTGCGCGAGCTCCAGCGCCTGGACCTCGAGGGCCAGGACCGTGCCGTCGAGCTGGGCTCGGCCCGCGCGGACGACGCCAAGGAGCTCGACCGTCTTCCCGGGGCGCCCGTCCTCGTCGTCACGACCCGCTTCTTCACCGAGGGGCGCACCGTGGCGGTGTCGGTGGCCACGTACCGCGCCGACACCTGCCGGCTCACGTTCGGTGATTCGGGCGGGGTGGAGATCCACCACGACCCGGAGCGCCGCGCCTCCTGAGCCGTCGTCCGGTCCGGACCGCCGCGTCGCTCGCGCCTCAGCGGCGCGCGGTCACGGTTCCCTCCACCGCGAACAACTGCTCCTCGACATGGTCGAGGGCCAGCCGCAGCGCACCCGTCGCCACCGCAGCCTCTCCCAGCATGGAGAGGGCGACCTTGGGCGGACGCAGACAATAGCGCGCCAACTCCCTGCGCAGCGGCTCCAGCACGCCGTCCAGACCGGCCGCCCAGCCACCGATGACGACCAGCTCCGGGTCCAGGGCGAGGACCAGGGCCGCCACGTCGTGCACCAGGCGCTGGATGAAGCGCTCGACCGCCGCGCGCGCCCGCTGGTCGCCGTCCTTGGCCAGCGCGAACACCTTGGCGACGGCCGGCTCGTCGAGCGGATGCAACGGCTCGTCCGTCGTCGAGAGCAGCGTCTCGGGCGTGACGTCACGGCCCAGCAGATGCAGCGCGCCGATCTCACCGGCCGCGCCGCCGAACCCCCGGTGCAGCCGCCCGCCGATCAACGCTCCGGCGCCCGGGCTCAGTCCTGCCAGGACGAACACGACGTCGTCCGACTCGGTCGCCGCGCCCTTCCAGTGCTCCGCGACCGCCGCCGCGTTGGCGTCGTTCTCCACGAGCACCGGGCACTTGAAGGAGCGGCTCAGCCGCTCGCCCAGTGGCAGGCCCGTCCATTCGGGCAGCGCCGTGCCCAGGCGCACGGTGCCGTCCGCCTCGACGATCCCGGGACTGCCCACGCCCACCGCGCGCAGCGAGCTGCGGGCGACTCCCGCCCTGCGCAGCAGCTCGGCGACCGCCATCCGCAGCCGTTCCAGCCGCTCGTCGGCGGACGCCCTCTCGTCCACGTCCTTGGCCATCGCGCCCATCACGCGCCCGTCCAGGTCCGCGAGCAGGGCCGCGACGCGGTGCGGGCCGATCTCCAGGCCCAGCAGGTGCCCCGCCTCGGCCCGGAACCGGAACCTGCGCGCCGGACGCCCCTGGCGCCGCGTGGCACCCTCCTCGGCCGCCTTCTCGACGACGAGCCCGTTCTCGATCAGCCCCTCGACGACGCCTTCGACCGTCGGCCGTGACAGTCCGGTCACCCGGGTGATCTCGGTGAGGGTCGCGCAGTCCGTGGCACGCAAGGCGTGCAGGACCACCGCGGAATTGATCCGTCGCAGCAGAGACGGATCCCCGCCGGTCAACCGCCCCAACGTCCGTCCTCCCAGCTTGTACGCGTGTTGGCCGGATCGTACTCGTCGCGGGGGACCCCGGCGAGAGCCGGGGACCCTTTCGCTCCGCGGGGCGCGGTCAGCCCGGCGCCACGAACCCCGATTCGTAGGCCGCGATGACCGCCTGAGTACGGTCCCGGGCCCCCAGCTTCGCCAGTACGGAGCTGACGTGCGACTTGACCGTCTCCGTGCCGACGACCAGCCGCGCGGCGATCTCGGCGTTGGACATCCCCCGGGCCATCAGCCGCAGCACGTCCGCCTCGCGCTCGGTCAGCGCGGCCCGTTCCATGACCGCCCGCGCCGCCGGACTGGCCCCGCCCTCGCCGTAGTCGGCCGCCAACTGCCGCACGGAGGCGGGGAACAGCAGGGACTCGCCCTCGGCCACCAGGCGCACCGCGTGCACGATCTCGGCCGGCCGCGCCCGCTTCAGCAGGAAGCCGTCCGCTCCCGCGCGCAGCGCCTCGTAGACGTACTCGTCGTTCTCGAAGGTCGTCACCACGAGGATCTTGGGCGGGTCGGCGACCGTCCGCAGCAGCGCGCGGGTGGCCTCGATGCCGTCCATCAGAGGCATCCGGACATCCATGGCGACCACGTCCGGCCGCAACTGCCGGACCAGCGGGATTACCGCGGCCCCGTCGGCGGCCTCGCCGACGACCTCGATGTCGGGCTGCGCCTCCAGGACGGCGCGCAGTCCCGCGCGGACGAGGGGTTCGTCGTCGACGAGCAGAACGGTGACCGGCATCCGGCCAGCGTAGATCAGTGCAACGGCAACTCTGCATGGACCTGCCAGTCACCCTCGTGCGGGCCCGTCCGGGCGCTGCCGCCGAGCAGCGCGGCCCGCTCCCGTATGCCGCGCAGACCGCTGCCCCGCCCGGCCACCACTCTGCCGTCCGGCAGCGGATTGCGGACCTCCAGGGAGAGCGCGCCGTCCCTGACGTCGATCCGCACCCGCACCGGAACACTTCCGGCGTGCCGGAGCACATTGGTGAGCGACTCCTGGAGGATGCGGTAGCCCTCCCTGGACACAGGACCGGCCACCGTCTCCAGAGGGCCCGACACCTCGGCGTCCACCTCGGCCCCCGACGTGCGCGCCGACTCCAGCAGCCGGTCGGCGTCGGTCAGCGTCGGGCGGCCGCTCACCGGGCGTTCCGCCTCGCGCAGCACTCCGAGCACCCGCTCCAGGTCCTCCAGAGCCGCTCTCCCGGTCTCCTCGATGGCGGTCAGCGCACGCTCGGTGAAGTCCGGGTCGCCGGCCGCGCGCGCGGCGCCCGCCTGCACCACCGCGACGGTGAGAGCGTGCCCGATGGAGTCGTGCAGCTCCCGGGCTATGCGGTTGCGCTCCAGCAGTTGTTCGGTGCGTTCCTCCAGCGCGGCGAGGCGCTCGGTGGGGGAGGGGCCGAGGAGCCGCCGGGCCAGCGCCGTGGTCAGCTCGCCCAGGCCGACCACCCCGCCGTACAGGGCGAGCAGGGGCAGGGGAATGAGCAGCGCGCAGCTCCAGTGCGGGTCCAGGAGCCGGATCACGGGGTCGCCCGACGGCCAGTAGCCGAGGGCCGCCCGGGTGAGGTCGACGGCGAACATGGGCAGCCACACGGTGACCACCGAGGTCGCCACACTCAGCAGCAGGCGCGCCTCCAGCCAGAGCACGGTCCGCCACCGGTCCCGCAGGCCGGCCGAGGGGGCCACCGAGAACGCCGTGTCCTCACCGCTTCGCTCGCCCGGCGCCAGCATGAACCGCGCCTGCACCCCCTCGCCCCGCCGCACGGCCGGGATCAGCCCCAGCGGAATGAGCATCAGCGCGGGCACCCATGGCCTCGACATGTCGATGAAGAGCCACACGCTGACGAACAGCATCGGCACCCACAGGTGCAGCAACCGCGTGTACGTCGTCCCCCACAGCAGCGGACGCAGAAATCGGGCCATCGCGCCATCCTGCCAGCGGGCACCGACAACGGACCTCCCCCGGGCGGGGGAGACGATCTCCACCCGCGGGGGAGGCGGGCGGCGGCCCACGGCGGCCAGGCTGGGCCCATGACCAGCATCGACGTCCAAGACCTGACCAAGGAGTACGGCGGCAGGCGCGCCGTGGACCACCTGACCTTCAGCGTCCTCCCGGGCCGCGTCACCGGATTCCTCGGCCCCAACGGCGCCGGGAAGTCCACCACCATGCGGCTCGTGCTGGGCCTGGACCGGCCCACCTCCGGCACCGCCACCATCGGCGGCCGCGCGTACGCCACGCTCGACGAACCGCTCCGCAAGGTGGGCGCCCTGCTCGACGCGGGAGCCGCCCACGGATCGCGGACCGCCCGGAACCACCTGCTGGCGCTGGCCGCCACCAACCGGATCCCCCAACGCCGGGTCGACGAGGTGCTGGATGAGACGGGGCTCGCCGCGGTGGCCCGGCGCCGGGTGAAGACGTACTCCCTGGGCATGCGTCAGCGCCTGGGCATCGCGGCCGCCCTGCTGGGCGACCCGCCCGTGGTGCTCCTGGACGAACCCTCCAACGGGCTGGACCCCGAGGGGATCATCTGGATCCGCGAGCTGCTGCGCCGGCTGGCCCGGGAGGGGCGCACCGTCCTCGTCTCCAGCCACCTCATGAACGAGACCGCCTCGTTCGCCGACCAGCTCGTCGTCCTCGGCCGCGGCAGGCTGCTGGCCGACACGCCGATGCGCGAGTTCATCGACGCGCGCGTGCAGCCCCGCGTCCGGGTGCGCAGCACGGACAGCCGCGCGCTGGGGGGCCTGTTCGCGGAGCACGGCATCGAGGCCGTCGAGGGCGAGGAGGGCCGCTGGACCGCGTACGACGCGCGGCTGGAGGACATCGGGCGCCTCACCTCCGCCGCTGGCCTCTCCATTCTCGAACTCGCCGCGGAGGAGGGCACGTTGGAGCAGGCCTATCTGGACCTGACAGCCACCGAGACCGAGTTCGCCGCCGCCCCGACCCAACCCCAGGAGGCCTGACCATGTCCTTCGCACCCGCACTCCGCGCGGAATGGATCAAGATCCGGACGCTCCGTGCGCTCCTGTGGGGACTGGCGACCGTCCTCGTGGCCACGGTCGCGTTCTCCGCGCTCGCCGGCCTCGACGACTCCGACAACCCGGATTTCGACCCGCTGTTCTCGGCGTTCTTCGGGGTCAGTTTCGGCCAGATCGCGGCCATCACCTTCGGAGCCCAGGCGGTCTCGGCCGAGTACCAGAGCGGCGCGCTCCGTGTGTCGCTGGCCGCGGTTCCCGACCGGGGGCGCTGGTTCCTGGCGAAGACGGTGGCGATCGGTGTGCCGGCTCTGGGGATCGGCCTGGTCACCGGCGTGCTCAGCCTGGTGGTCGGGACATCGGTGCTCGGATCCCGGGCGGACACCCTGACCTGGACGGCGGAGCTGAGGGGCGTGGTGGGCTGCGCGGTCTACCTGTCCTTGATGGCCCTGTTCGCGGCGGGACTGGCGGCCGTCCTGCGCAGCGGGGTCGCCACCCTGGGCATCCTGATCCCGTTCCTCCTCATCGTGTCCTTCGTCGTCGGGTCGGCGTCGGGGGGCGTGGCGGACTTCCTGCCGGACAAGGCCGGTCAGACGGTCCTGCACGCGTCGTGGGACGGCGCGCTCGGACCCTGGAGCGGGCTCGCGGTGACGGCGCTGTGGACGGCGGCGGCCCTGGGCGCGGGCGCGTGGTGCGTCCGGCGCCGGGACGCCTGAGCGCACTGGCTTCCTGACGCCTCACCAATTGTCAGTGGTGGCGGCTTTACTGGACGTCATGACCATCGCGCAGCAACTCGCCACGATCGACCGGCTGTGCGCCGAGGACTTTCCCACGGGGCACGGCGGGTCGGTCGCCGGGTCGTACGGCGGTCCGGGGGGACCCGGGTTCCATGTCGTCGAGTTGGAGCGGAGCGGAGGTTCCACAGGAGGCGGGCAGGGGGAACAGGAGGAGGCCGAGCAGTTCGAGGCCCTGCGGGAAGCCCTCGCGCAGCGGCTCGCCGACCGGTGGGGGAAGCCGGACTGGATGAGTCTCGACGGCGTGTTCCTGCGCGCCCAACAGGGCGACGAGCGAATACCGGAGCCCTGGGCCTCCCTGGGCGCGCACATGAGGAACGCGCAGGTGTGGCGGGCCGAAGAGGTGGGCCGCTGGGTCGCCCTCGGCATCTCCCGCCTCGGCGAGGACCAGGAGTTCAGACTGCTCGCGGTGATCACGGAGATCGACCCGCCGTGACGCGGGACCCTTGGGGCCTGATCAGCGGTCGAGGCGAGTGAGCACGTCGGCGACGAGCCGGTCGGCGTCGTCGAGCGCGGCGGTCAGCGTCTCCGGGGTGGTGCCGAGCGCGGCGAACAGCCCGTGAGCCCGCCCGGCGAAGTCCGCCGGGGCGACGGCGAGTTCTCCCGCGGCGAGGACCGCCCCCTTCTCGTTGAGCACCCAGCGTCGGGCATGGGCGTGGAGGGCCTGCGCCAGAAGTCCGACCGCGCGGAAGAGGCAGCCGGAGACGTAGAAGACATCACCGCGAGCGGCCCCCTTGCGGGCGGCGGCCAGGATGAACGGCGCCTCCCAGCGCGCGTTGTCCATGAGCGCCTCGCGCAGTGGTTCGGGGTAGTGGCGTGTCAGCTCCCGCAGATCCCGGAGCTCACCGCCGGGATCGGCGAGGACCTGGCCGACGGCCACCTCACCGGCGTAGGAATGCGAGTACACGCCCAGGGGATGTCCGGGCTGCATCCCGATCTCGAACCGCCCGGCGAGGCAGTCCCGCCAGACGCGGTGCACCCGGTCCAGGTCGCGGTAGATCCAGTCGACGCGGTGACCGTCGACGGTCAGCCAGCCGCCACCGTCCACCCAGGGCCCCCAGCCGCCCGGCTCGGTCACCTCCACCGGGCCACCGGTCAGCTCGGCCGCGAGCAGCCGCAGGGCCGGGGTGTCCAGCGGGGGCCGGTAATAGAGGCCGAGATCGAAGTCGGAGTCGGGACCGTGCGAACCGGTGGCCCGGCTGCCTCCCAGACACACACCGACGACACCGTCCACCTCGGCCAGCCGGCTCGCGATTTCCGCCAGACGCTCCATACCCCGGATTCTGCCGAGACGGATCTCCACCCGCGACCCATTTCGCCCTGACCGCACACGCCGTGCGGCGCGGCCGCTGCGTCCGGACTTCGGTCCATGCCGCCCACCGTCTTCGCCCGGCTGTCAACCGCGGTCGGCTCGGGCTGCGCGCCGCCGTCGCGGGGCTGTTGACGTGCGCTTGGCGCGGACCGCGTACCGCCTTCGGCACCGCTGCCCGCCGCCTTCGCCCGGCTGTGAACCGCGGCCGGCACGGGCTGCGCGCCGCCGTCGCGGGGCTGTTGACGTGCGCTTGGCGCGGACCGCGTACCGCCTTCGGCACCGCCGCCCGCCGCCCGCCGCCCGCTGCCCGCTGCCCGCCGCCCGCCGTCAGCCCGTCCGCACACCGCGGCCGGTGCGGCCGCGGGCCGCTTGGGGGTACGGGCTCCGTGCCGCCGGGGCACGGTCGGCGCCGCCGGGAACGGCGGAAGGCCGCCCGCGACGACGGCGTGAGCCGGTCGCGGGCGGCCTTCCGGTCCGCTGGTGCGAGGTGGGTCAGAGGATCGCGCCGGGCGTGTAGCCCGCGGCCTCCGGGTGCTGCTTCACGATCTCCTCGACACGGCCCACGACGACGGCCACCTGGTCGGCCGCGGCTCCCGTGAAGGACAGCTTGTCGGCCATCAGCTCGTCGAGCTGCGCGCGGTCCAGCGGGATCCGCTCGTCGGCGGCGAGCTTGTCGAGCAGCTCGTTGCGGTCGGCGCCCTGCTCACGCATGGCCAGGGCGGAGGCGACGGCGTTCTCCTTGATCGCCTCGTGGGCGACCTCGCGGCCGACACCGGCGCGCACCGCGCCCATGAGGACCTTGGTCGTCGCGAGGAACGGCAGGTAGCGGTCGAGCTCACGGGCGACGACGGCGGGGAAGGCGCCGAACTCGTCGAGGACGGTCAGGAACGTCTCCAGCAGACCGTCGAGGGCGAAGAACGCGTCCGGCAGGGCGACCCGGCGCACCACCGAGCACGACACGTCGCCCTCGTTCCACTGGTCGCCGGCCAGCTCGCCGGTCATCGACGCGTAGCCGCGCAGGATGACCATCAGGCCGTTGACACGCTCGCAGGAGCGGGTGTTCATCTTGTGCGGCATCGCGGAGGAGCCGACCTGGCCGGGCTTGAAACCCTCGGTGACCAGCTCGTGCCCGGCCATCAGACGGATCGTCTTGGCGGTCGAGGACGGGGCGGCCGCGAGCTGGACCAGCGCAGTCACGACGTCGTAGTCGAGCGAGCGCGGGTAGACCTGGCCGACGGAGGTGAAGGCCTGCGAGAAGCCGAGGTGCCCGGCGATCCGCTGCTCCAGGTCGGCGAGCTTGGCCGCGTCGCCGCCCAGCAGGTCGAGCATGTCCTGGGCCGTGCCGACCGGGCCCTTGATGCCGCGCAGCGGGTAGCGGCCGAGGAGTTCCTCGAGGCGGCCGTAGGCGACGAGCATCTCGTCCGCGGCGGTCGCGAAGCGCTTGCCGAGGGTGGTGGCCTGCGCGGCCACGTTGTGCGAGCGGCCGGCCATGACCAGCTCGGCGTACTCGCCGGCGAGCTTGGCCAGCCGGGCGAGGACCGCCACCGTACGGTCGCGCATCAGCTCCAGCGAGAGCCGGATCTGAAGCTGCTCGACGTTCTCGGTGAGGTCGCGGGACGTCATGCCCTTGTGCACGTGCTCGTGGCCGGCGAGGTCGTTGAACTCCTCGATCCGTGCCTTCACGTCATGCCGGGTGATCTTCTCGCGCTCGGCGATGGAGGCGAGGTCGACCTGGTCGAGGACGCGCTCGTAATCGGCGACGGCGGCGTCCGGCACCTCGATCCCGAGGTCCTTCTGGGCCTGCAGCACGGCGAGCCAGAGCTGACGCTCCAGCTTGACCTTCTGCTCGGGGGACCAGAGCGTGGCGAGCTCGGCGGAGGCGTAGCGTCCGGCGAGGACGTTGGGGATACGGGGCTTAGCAGGCGCGGTGGTCACGTGTATGGAGCATACCGGCAGTCCGGCCGGGCTCCTGTTATGTCCGCGGCGTCCCGGATGCGCAGGTCGTGGCGGAGCGGCACCCCCCGGCGGACCGGGGCGTGCGTGAGGAGGTGCGGGGACGGGACGGAGGTGTCGCGCTCGGGCGGGCACCACGTACCGCGTCGTCGCTCCTGCGTCCGCCGGTCATCGCGGCGGATTGACGCTCAACTCCTTTGAACGGAGGGGAGTTGTTCACCGTATGAAGGGATGGATGGCTCGGTGGAACGTTTTCGCAGGGTGGTGCTCATGATCCGGAACGCGGGGGGCGGCTTCCGTAGCCGGCCTGCGCGTGCGGATCGGGGTGGGGCTGCTCGCTGCCGACGACAGCGCGCAAGCCCCCGTAGGTCTTCGACGTGAATCGGTCGTGGGCGAAGGAGAGCTCTGCCGTGATCAGTTGATTGCGCTCGTCGTTGACTTCCTCGATCTCCTGCATGAGCTGGGAGTTCTTGGCGCGCAGCACCGTGTTCGCGTTGCGCGCCTCGTCGAGGGCTCTGGCATGACTGCCGAGTCTGATGGCTGTGATGGTGGCCCTGCGGGCCATGGCTTTTTCGCGCTGGGCCAGGTCCAGCTCGCGTTTTTGTATGTCCAGCTCGAGGCGTCGTCGGTGTTCCGCCAGGACGCTGAGATCGTGTCGTGTACGGGCATCGACCTGCGTCACCGTGTGACGGAGCAGGGCCGCAAGTGCCCCGGCCACGCCCATGGTTAACAGGCCGATCCCGACTGTCGCCGCTTCCCATGCATGGTGCCAGACGCCCACGCCCACGAATGTCCAGCCGGCTGTGCAGCTGGCGGCGGACGCGGTTGCCAGTCTGTACGCCACGTCTTGTTACCCCCTTGCAGTGGCCCCCCGGCTGTCGTCGGCATCGAGATCCTTTTGAAGCTCGATAGCTTGGACGATGTTCCCGCTGAGCATTGTGCGGATTCTGAGATCAGTGATTCCCCATGCGTCCATGGCCTCCTCCGGGGTGAGTGATACTGAGGCTACCCTCCGTGTCGCAGGCTGAGGCCCGTGTTCCGGCGGAAGCATGCCGCTGTTCACCAACATCTCTCGCTGGTCGAGGCCAAGTACTGACGCCCATGTCGTCAGTTGCGAGGGAAGGGGGAGGGTCTTTCCTTCCAGCGTTCTGCTGATCGTCGTCAGGCTCACTCCAATCGCGATGGCCAGTTGAGCCCGGCCACCGGCTCGTGGGCGTACGTCGTACCCGGCCGCTGTCGCGGCATTTGTGAGGTACTCGCCCACCCTCCTTGCGAGAGCTTGTCGCTCACCGCGGGACTCGTGGGGGGACTCTTCCATGCTCCGCATGTTCCGGAGAGTAGCGCGCGTGTATGCAACTTGCACGCGACTTGCATGCGTGCATCTTCGCAGGTCAATAGGTGTTTAAGAGTCATGGCAGGCCAAGGGGGACGCTTCGCACGTCAGTTCCCCACAAAAAGTCTCGTCTTCATACCGGCGAAGCAACTTGCGTACGTGTACGCAAGTTGCATATGTTGCATGACTGTGAGTTAGTCGCACGTATGCAAGTCCCTTTGAGGGGACCCTATTTGCACCGCCTCGGCATCGGCTCGACCAGGCACTGGAGCTGCGAGGCAACCGCGGGGGACGCCTCGAAACCTTCGGACACGACGACCCGGTCATCCGGCGCCCGAGCCCGGCCATGGCCGGAGCGGACCGTCGCAGCACCTGCCCACCACAGTTCATCCACTCATGAACGGAGTAGGCCTTGATCGCCGAGGCTAACGCCGCCACACCGCGGTTCGACACCAGAGAACCGGCCCTTATCGCCCGTGCGCTCGCGGGGGACCGGGACGCTTTCGGGGAGCTCTACGCTCTGCATCACCCCGCGGTACTGGCTTACGTACAGCGCCGTGTACGCAATCGGCAGGTCGCCGAGGACATCACCGGCGAGACCTTTCTCAACGCCTGGATGAAACGCGAGACCTTCACTTATCGCGGCATCGGTTTTGTCGGGTGGCTGATCACCATCGCCCGGAACAAGGTCATCGACCATTGCAAGAGTGCCCAGCGACGTGAGTTCGTCGTCGAGGACATGCTCGGCTTCGACGAGGACCTGACGGTCAGCACCGAGGACACCGTACTGATCAGTCTGGACGAGGAGTTGCTGCGCCGGGCCCTGGACCAACTGCGGCCACCACAGCGCGAGGTCCTCACGCGCCGGTTCCTGATGGAGTTCTCCGTGCTGGAGACGGCGCGCCAGATGTCACGGTCCGAAGGCGCTGTGAAGACCCTGCAGTTCAGGGCTCTGGCCAAGCTGCGCAGCGAATATCTGGGGGTGGCGGCATGACGACGGTGCCCGGGATCCGTTCGGTCGTCGAAGCCAATCTCGCCGAGCAACTCAGCGCGTTCGCCCGGGAGTTCGTCGCCGACCTGGAGGCGCAGGGGCGTCTGGTGGAGGCCGGCGGTGCCGGTGCCCTCGAACGGCTGCGGACACAGGTCGAGGCCGTGCAGAACTGCCCGGAGGCCTATCACGCGGCCGTGGACACGATCGTCGAGGACTGCGGTTACCCGAGCGAGGTCGCGATGCGGATCGCCACCGCGCTGAACCGCAAGGGACTGATCCCCGGCGACGACGTCGAACCGCGCCAGGAGGACGCGTCCGCCCCCGAGCCGAACGGCGGGGTACGGGCCACCGGCGACGACATCGAGCCGCGGCACGACCGGGCACCCCTACCCCTGCCCCTGCCCGCTTCCACACCCGCGTCCGTGCCCGAGTTCCTGCCCGTGCCCGTGTCGGCGTCCGCGCCGGTCCGTGGGGAGCGCGGCCCCGGGGCCGGCGGTCCCGAGCCGCGCCACGACCATGCCCCCGCGGCCGGGCCGGACGGTGAGGAACCCGTGGCCGCCGACGAGGAGTCCGAGCCCCGGCACGATCGCGCCCCCGCGTCCGTTCCGGAGCACCAGGGGCCGGAGCACCAGGGGCCGGGTACCGGTACCGAGAACCCCGAGCCCCGGCACGACCGCGCCGCCCTGTCCTCGCCGCTCGTGCCACCCGCGCGCGGCGCGATCGTCCTGCATCTCGCCGACCGCGGCGCCGGACGGGTCATGGCGGAGCGCGGGGCGACGCCGGTACCGCAGCGCGTCGACGGCCAGGTCCCGAGGGTGAGGCCGGCCGCCGCGCGGTCGCGCCAGGTCGGATGGGGCAGCGCCTCCGCCCGCGCGGTCTCCGTCGCCGCGAGCCTGCAGTCCGACCACCTCGCACGCCTGGAGGCCATGCAGATCTCGGCGGACGGGGAGCGGGTCACCGTGGCCATCAAGGCCACCTGCCTGGACGACTGGGAGTACTGGCTCGACGCGATCGGCGCTCCCCGCAACGTCCGGACCAGGACGGCCGGGCACGCTCAGGTGGCCGCCGGAACCCTCGACGGTGTCGCCGTCCACCTCACCGCGCACGGTGTCCCCGAGCTCCTCCAGGAGGCGAGCGACACGGCCGCCGACCCGTTCTTCCTCTGGGGGCGGATCTACGACCTCGGGATGGGGCAGGTCGACCGCGCCGACCGGATCTGGCTCTCGCTCGGACGGCGCCAGGACGAACGCGGGATGCCGCTGCTGGTCCTGCGCGGCACCGACGGTCCCCCGTACCCGCTCGCCTCGATCGTCATGGCGCACGGCCCGTTGACGGCGACCCCCCTGCCCTCCGGCGGAATCACCGGGGACAGCGCCTGATCGTCGCCGGGCGCGCCGCTTCGGCTGGCCGTTTCTCACTCGTGGTGCCCCGCGCCTCTGCATGAGGCGAACCGGGGCGGTGCGTCCACACATGCTCACGATCTGTGTACTGAACCTGGCGCAGAGCGATCCCCGCCGGTAGTAGGCGGGGTGGTCGGGGATGGCTGGTTTCCCACCCTGCCGACAGTCCGCCGCAAGGGTGCCGATGGGGCACATCGGCCCTGATCGGTCCACCGGTGGCGTGTCGGTGCCAAAAGGTACGCACGTGCCTTTGGCCCGGCCACGCGTGGGGACAGTGGTCCGTAAGTTCCCCGGCCGGTGCCCTGGGGCGTACTTCTCAGGCCAAGGCTCGAGTGCTTTGATGTTGATTCCAGCGGGAACTCCCGGCTGGCCTGTTACTTGCCCTCCTCCACGGGATGGCGAGACGGCTCCTCTCCATGCTCCGCAAAGCTGGAGGGGCCGTCGGCGGGGCCCGGCGTACGCGCCGGGCCCGGCCGTACCTACGGGCGCGTGAGTGGGCGCATCAACTCCATACCCGCGCTGTCGAGCGCCCCCCCGTGCGCCCTGTGGCGACCGAGGGGTGATCCGGTAGCGTCCTCCCCTATGCGGAGCATGGGCCGCCGTGTCACTCGCGAGAGTGATACGGCGGAAGCCGCCCGTTCGAGCCGACGCGACGTGGAGTCGACGTGATGTGAAGCCGGCTCGGCGCCGAGCGAGCCGGCTCAGCCTCCGTGGCCGCCCGTGACAGGACCCTCGTAGGGCAGGAGCTCCGGGCGCTTCGCCGGCAGTCCGTCACCGGACGAGCGACCCGTCAGCCGTCGCCCGATCCACGGCAGCAGATGCTGCCGGGCGAAGCGGGCGTCGGCCGTGCGGCGGGAGACCCAGCCGGGGGGCGCGGTGGGCGCCGACGGGACGTGCCACTCCGGGTCCTCGGCCTCGTATCCGAGGGTCTGCCACACGGCTTCCGCGACCCGGCGATGCCCGTCGGCGGTCAAGTGCAGCCGGTCGACGTCCCACGAGCGCGGGTCGGCGAGCGAAGGTGCCCCGTAGAGGTCCACCACCAGGGCGCCGTGCCGCTCGGCGAGCGCGTCGACGACGGTGAACAGCTCCTCCATGCGGGGCCGGAAGCGTTCGAGGACCGGGCCGTTGCGGCCCGGGCTGCGCATCAGGACGAGCTGCTCGCAGGCCGGGGCCAGCCGCTCCACGGCCTCCTCCAGGAGACCGCGGACGCGTCCCATGTCGACCTTCGGCCGCAGCGTGTCGTTGAGGCCGCCGACCAGCGTGATCACATCGGGCCGCATGGCGACGGCCACGTCCACCTGCTCGTCGACGATCTGCCCGATCAGCTTGCCGCGCACCGCGAGGTTGGCGTAGCGAAAACCAGGCGCCCGGGCCGCCATGCGGCCGGCGAGGAGGTCGGCCCATCCTCGGTACGAGCCGTCGGGCAACAGGTCCGACATGCCCTCGGTGAAGGAGTCGCCGACCGCGACGAGGCTGGTGTATGAGGCATTCATCTGCATGGCGTGAAAGATGGTAACCCGAACACATACCCGTCGGTCGGTCGGGCCGTCCTGACCGGCAGTCCGCAACGCCCCTACGCCGGCTGCCCGAACAGTTCCCTCAGGACGTCCTCCATCGTCACCAGTCCCGTGAGCCGTCCGTCGCTGCCCATGACCCCGGCGAGATGCGTGCGGCTGCGGCGCATCGCGGTCAGGACGTCGTCCAGGGGCGTGCTCTCCCGGACGCGGGCGATGGGCCGCATGTCCTCCACGCGGAACGGCACCTCGCGAGGGACCGCGTCCAGCGCGTCCTTGACGTGCAGATAGCCCACGATCCGGCGCCCCTCGTCGACCACCGGGAAGCGGGAGAACCCCGACTCGCCCGACAGCCGCTCCAGCTCCTCCGGAGTGACACCCACGCGCGCGTAGACGACGCGTTCCACCGGGAGCACGACGTCGTGCACCGGGCGGCGCCCCAGCTCCAGGGCGTCCCGCAGCCGCTCCTGGGCACGGTGGTCGATGAGCCCCGCCGCGCTGGAGTCCTTGACCAGGCGGGCCAGCTCGTCGTCGGAGAAGGTCGCCGCGACCTCGTCCTTCGTCTCGACCCGCAGCAGCTTCAGCAGGCCGTTGGCGAAGGCGTTGACCGCGAAGATCACCGGGCGCAGGGCGCGGGAGAGGGCGACCAGCGGCGGCCCGAGCACCAGCGCCGTCCGCACGGGTTCCGCGAGGGCCACGTTCTTCGGCACCATCTCGCCGAGCAGCATGTGCAGATACGTCGCCAGGGTGAGCGCGATGACGAAGGAGACCGCGTGACCCGCGCCGGACGGGACGCCCACGGCGTGGAACACCGGCTCCAGCAGGTGCGCGATGGCCGGTTCGGCGACGATGCCGAGCACCAGGGTGCACAGCGTGATGCCGAGCTGCGCGGTCGCGAGCAGCGCCGAGACGTGTTCGAGGCCCCAGAGCACACTGCGCGCCCGACGGTCGCCCCGCTCGGCGTGCGGTTCGATCTGGCTGCGGCGCACCGAGATCAGCCCGAACTCGGCGCCGACGAAGAAGCCGTTCACGACGAGGGTCGCGAGTCCGATCAGCAGTTGTACGACGGTCATCGCGTGCTCTCCTCGGCGTCGTCCGGGGCGTGCAGCAGGACTCGCGCGGCGCGCCGCCCCGAGGCGTCCACGACGTCGAACCGCCAGCCGTCGGCCTCGACGCTGTCCCCCTCGGCGGGGATCCGGCCGAGTTCGGTCGCGATGAACCCCGCCAGGGTCTCGTACGGCCCCTCGGGCACCCGCAGTCCGACCCGGGCGAGCTGGTCGGTGCGGGCGGAGCCGTCGGCCGAGTACAGCGCCCGGCCCGCGGCGTCGGTGCCGGCCGGGGCGAGGTCGGGCGTCTCGTGCGGGTCGTGCTCGTCGCGGACCTCGCCGACGACCTCCTCCACGATGTCCTCCAGGGTGGCGACGCCGGCCGTGCCGCCGTACTCGTCGATGACCACGGCCATCGTGCGCTTGCCGGCCAGCCGGTCCAGGAGCCTGTCCACGGTCAGCGACTCCGGTACGAACAGCGGCTCGCGCATGATCCGGGAGACGGGGGTCTGTGTCCGGCTCGTGGCGTGCACGGTCAGCACGTCCCTGATGTGGGCGACGCCGACGACCTCGTCGAGGCTCTCGTGGTAGACCGGGAACCGCGACAGGCCGGTGGCCCGGGTCGCGTTCGCCACGTCCTCGCAGGTCGCCTGGACGTCCAGCGCGATGACCTGGACGCGCGGTGTCATCACGTTCTCCGCGGTCAGGTCGGCGAGGTTCAGGGTGCGTACGAACAGTTCGGCGGTGTCCGCCTCCAGGGCGCCCTCCTTGGCGGAGTGCCGGGCGAGCGCCACGAGCTCCTGGGGTCCGCGGGCGGAGGCCAGCTCCTCGGCGGGTTCGAGGCCGAACCGGCGGACGACGTGGTTCGCGGTGTTGTTCAGATGGGCGATGAACGGGCGGAACGCGGCGCTGAACCAGCGCTGCGGCGTCGCCACCCGCTTGGCCACGGCCAGCGGTGAGGAGATCGCCCAGTTCTTGGGCACCAGCTCGCCCACGACCATCAGGAAGACCGTCGAGAGCGCCGTACCGATGATCAGCGCCACGGAGTTGGACGCGGAGGGCGGCACGCCCAGTGATTCCAGGGGGCCCGCGATGAGCTTGGCGATCGACGCCTCGGAGAGCATGCCGACCACAAGGTTCGTCACGGTGATGCCGAGCTGGGCGCCGGAGAGCTGGAAGGTGAGGTTCCGTACGGCCTTGAGGGCTCCGGAGGCGCCCCGCTCGCCGCGTTCGACGGCCCGTTCCAGCTCGCTGCGCTCGACCGTGGTCAGAGAGAACTCGGCCGCGACGAAGCCGCCGCAGGCCAGCGAGAGCAGAACTGCGACGAGCAGGAGGAACACTTCGGTCATCGGGTCACCTCCGTCCCATGATCGGCCAGGGACAGGGGGATCGCGCGATGTCCGCGTCGACCGTGCGCGGCACGGCCGCGGGTACTGGGAGGCTCGCCCATGGGCGGACGCTCACACCTTTCGTCGGAGAAGCGATGGTCGGGTCCAACAAGGGTAAAGGATCGGCAAAGTAGCTTCTCCGGGGGTACCGTCGTCGGACCCCGCACTTTCGGGACCCCCGCCGTCGGCCCGGTGGCGCAGGCGGGAGACCCGCCGTCGGCCCGGTGTCCGCCTCCCCACGACCCCCGACGCCGACGCGTGGGAGTCCTAGTCCGTGAGCGGCTTCACCCAGCGCCGCCAGTGCTCCTCCGGCGTATACCCGGCGGCCCGCCAGGCATGGTGGGCGGTCTCGTTCCGTTTCAGCACCATCGCGTCACCACGCCGCCCGCCCAGCCGTACGAAACGGTCCTCGGCCGCGGCCAGCAGCGCGGAGCCCACGCCGAGGCGCCGCCGGTCCGGACGGACCGCCAGCCGGTACAGGTGGCAGCGCCAGCCGTCGAAGCCGGCGATCACCGTGCCCACCAGCTCCCCTTCGCGCTCCGCGAGCAGGAGCGCCCCGGGATCGCGGTCGACCAGGCGCTCCACGCCGTCGCGGTCGTCACTGATGCTGGCGTCCTCGGCGGCCACCTTCCAGAAGGCGAGCACGGCGTCGAGGTCCTCGGGCCGCGCGGCCCGTATCCGCAAGTCGGTCATGGTCCGATCTCATCACGGCGACCAGGCGCCGGAACGGGATTTCCGACATGCGGACGATCACCGGCCGCTCAGTGCGCGGACCACGGGAGCGAAGGCCTCCAGGTTCGGCTCCAAGACCGTCAGATACGAGAAGCCGAAGCGCTCGCGCAGGTCCAGGACCTGGCCGACGATCTGGTCCGAGGTACCGATCAGGACGATGGGCAGGTCCAGCACCTCGCGTTCGGTCAGATGCGGGAGCCGGGGCAGCCACGGACGGACGGCGGCGGCGCGGTCGTCGGTGACGGCGACGATCTGGATCAGCAGGTTGAGCTCGGCCGGTTCCTCGCGTCCGGCGGACGCCTTCCGGTGGAGCGTGACGCGTCCGTCGAGTTCGTCGGCCGACAGCGGTTCGAGGGTGCCGTTGCGCCCGGTGCGGGCTCCCGTGAACGAGGCGATGTCCGCGTGCTCCGCGGCCAGGCGGAACATCCGGTCGCCGTTGGCCCCGATCAGCAGGGGCACCCGAGGCGGTCCGCCGCCCGGCGTCCGGGGTGCCTCCCCGCCCGGCCACGGCGTGCCGGCGGAGAGTCCGTCCGGGCCGAGCAGGCGCTCCAGCTCCTCGACCGTGCGCAGAAGATGGTCGACCCTCTCGCGCGGGGTGCCGAAGGGCAGTCCCGCCGTCTCGTGTTCGGCCGGTACGTAGCCGGTGCCGAGGCCGAGTTCGAGACGGCCGCCGGTCAGCGCGTCCGTGGTGGCCACCTCGCGGGCGAGCAGCGCGGGGTTCCAGAAGGCCGCGTTGAGCACGAACGTGCCGAGCCGGGGCCGTCGTGTCGCCTGCGCCGCGGCCACCAGTGAGGGGAACGGGGCGGGCATGCCCAGGTGGTCGGCGACGGTGATGACGTCGTAGCCGAGTTCCTCGGCGCGGCGGCACCGGTCGGCCCACTCGGCACCGGTCGCGGGAGCGATGAGGCTGACGCCGAAACGGAACGGGCGTGGCATCGGGGGTCCCTTCCACGTGACTTCGGCGGTCTCTTCCGTCGGAGGACTCGCCGCGGCCCGGCCTTGAGCGGGTCGGCGGTCGGCCGGCCCGGCCCCGGATGCCGGGACCGGGCCGGGTCGGTCACTCGTGCGCGATCGCCGCCAGGACGTTCATGCGCGACGCCCGCAGGGCCGGGAGCAGGGCCGCGACGATGCCGACGACCGCCGAGCCGATCACGACCGCGACGATCGTCGTCCAGGGGATGGCGAGCGCCTTCATGCCCTGCAGCGCGAGCACCTGCTGGACGCAGACACCCCAGATGATCCCGAGCGCCAGCCCGAGGACCGCGCCGAACACGGCGATCACCACGGACTCCAGACGGATCATCCGGCGCAGTTGACGCCGGCCGAGACCGATGGCGCGCAGCAGCCCGATCTCGCGGGTGCGCTCCACGACGGACAGCGCGAGGGTGTTGACCACGCCGAGCACCGCGATGACGATCGCCAGCCCCAGCAGCGCGTACACGAGGTAGAGCAGCACGGCGATCTGGTCGTGGACGAGCTTCTTGTAGTCGGCCTGGTCACGGACCTGGACCTGCGGATACGGCTCCAGGGTCTTCTCCAGCCGCGGCCGCAGCCGCTCCGGTGAGGTGCCCGGGGCCGCGTTGACGTACAGCGCCGAGTCCTGCCCGCCGGGCACGTACTTCTCGATGGTGCCGAAGCCGAAGAAGAGTCCGCCCTGTGTCCCGAACCCTCCGCCGTCCTGGTCCGTGAGCGCGCCCACGGTCAGGGTCGTCCTGCGGCCGGCGGGGAACTCGACGGGAATCGTGCTGCCGACCCGCACGTCGTGGTCCTCGGCGAACGTCGCGTCCATCGCGATACGTCCCTCGCCGAGCGCCGCCGCCGAATCGCCCCGCGTGTACGTGAGGTGGGCGACGTCGTCGAGACGCGGATCGTAGGCCGAGGCGGTCGTCTCCACCCGCTTGCCGTCGGGCAGTTCGACCGCGACCGGGGTGAAGCGCTGCCGGACGACCAGTCCGACGCCCTCGGTGGCCCGCACCTTGTCCGTGACCTCGTGCGAGAACGGCACGTAATTGGCGTTCTGGAGCACGAAGTCGGCGCCGAGGGTTTTGTCGATCTGCTGGTCGAAGGACTTGCTCATGGACGCGCTGGCCACGGACATCCCGCCGACCAGGGCGAGACCGACCATGAGGGCGGCCGCGGTGGCGCCGGTGCGCCGTGGATTGCGCAGCGCGTTGCGCTGGCTCATCCGGCCCACCGGTCCGAAGAGCGCCGGGAACGCGCCGCCGAGGACCCGGATCACGGGGCGTACGAGCAGCGGACCGGCGATCACCGTGGCGATCAGGGTGAGGACGACACCGAGTCCCAGCAGCGACGCCGAGGTCGAGGTCTTCGACGAGGCCGCGCATCCGGCCAGGGCCGCGGCCCCGGCCGCGCCGACGACCCCGCCGACCACGGCCCGTACCCGCAACGGCCGTCCCACGCCCGCGACTTCGGCGTCCGAGAGGGCGGCCATGGGAGAGACGCCCGCGGCCCGCCTGGCCGGGAGATAGGCGGCGACGTAGGTGACGCCCACGCCGACGACGTACGCCGCCACGGGGGTTCCCCAACCGATCACCATCTCCGTGGACTTGAGGTTCATGCCGAAGGCGGACATCAGCTTGATCAGCCCGATCGCCAGCCCGATCCCGGCCGCTAGGCCGAGGGTCGATCCGACCAGGCCGAGGAGCAGCGCCTCGGTGAGCACCGACCGGCGCACCTGCCGGCGGTCGGCGCCCAGCGCCCGCAGCAGTCCGAGTTCCCGGGTGCGCTGGGCGATCAGCATGGAGAAGGTGTTGACGATGAGGAATATGCCGACGAGCACCGCGATCCCGGCGAAGCCGAGCATCACGTACTTGATGACGTCGAGGAATCCGCCGAGCTGCTCGGCGGACGACTTCGCCTGCTCCTCGGCCGTCTTCACGTCGTAGGGCCCGGAGCCGAGTTCGGCGGAGACGCGCTTCTTGAGCACGGCGTCGTCGACACCCGGCGCGGCGTCCACGGAGATGCTCGTGGCGGCGTCGGGGCGGCCGAGCAGCTTGGACTGCGCGGTCGGGGTGTCGAGGAAGATCAGCGCGGCACCGGGGTTGGTGGTGGTGAAGGTGGCGATGCCGACGATCCGCACCTTGAAGGAGCCGGGCTGCGCCTGCACCGTGAGCGTGTCGCCGACACCGAGGTGCTTCTTGTCGGCGGTGTCCGCGTCGAGCAGAGCCTCGCCCGCGCCGTGGGGTTCGTGACCGGAGGTCAGCTTCACCGGACTGCGTTCGGTGATCTCCCAGTTGGTGACGATCGTCGGGGCGCCCGTCGTCGGTCCGACCGACTTGTTCGCGCTGTCGACGACCGGGGCGTTCTCCACCGAAGCGTCCACGTGGGTCGCGGCGACTCCGTCGACTCCGGCGAGCCGGTCCGCGAGGGAGGCGGGGACGGTCTCGGTCGCGCCGGTGGGCAGTTGCGAGGTCAGATCGTTCTTCGGTTCCACGGTCACATCGGCCGCGGTGGAGGCGAAGAGCCGGTCGAACGTACGGGTCACCGTGTCCGAGAAGATGAGACTGCCCGCGACGAAGGCCACGGACAGCACGATGGCCAGGGCCGACAGCAGCAGTCGCCCTTTGTGCGCGAGAAAGCTTCGCAGTGTCGCCTTGAGCACGACCGCCTCAGTCCTTGTCGGGGGTTACGTCGCCGGAGCCGCCGCCGGGAGCGGTGTCGCCGGGGCTGCCGTGGGCCGCTTCACCGGCGGCGGGGGCCGTGGCGCCCGCGCCCCTGGTGTCCGCCGTGGCCGCACTCTCGCCCTCGGACGCCGCTCCACCGGGCCCGCCGCGGCCGTCGTCGAAGGTCACCCGGACGGTGTCGAAACGCTTCATCCGCTCCAGCACGGCGTCCGCGGAGGGTCGCTCCATCTCGTCCACGATCCGCCCGTCCGCGAGGAAGAGGACCAGGTCGGAGTGGGCGGCCGCACCGGGATCGTGGGTGACCATGACGACGGTCTGGCCCAGCTCGTCCACGGCCTCGCGCAGGAATCCGAGGACTTCGAGGCCGGCTCGCGAGTCCAGATTGCCGGTCGGCTCGTCCGCGAAGATCAGCTCGGGCCGGGAGGCGAGCGCCCGGGCGCAGGCGACGCGCTGCTGCTGTCCCCCGGAGAGCTGGGCGGGCCGGTGCTTCAGCCGCTCGCGCAGTCCGAGGGTGTCGATGACCTGGTCGAGCCACTTCTGGTCGGGCTTCTGGCCCGCGATGTCCATCGGCAGCGTGATGTTCTCGGCCGCGTTGAGGGTGGGGATCAGGTTGAACGACTGGAACATGAAGCCGATCCGGTCCCGCCGCAGCCGGGTCAGCTCGCGGTCCTTCAGCCCGGTGATCTCGGTGTCGCCCAGCCACACCTGCCCGGCCGAGACGGTGTCCAGGCCCGCCAGACAGTGCATGAGGGTGGACTTCCCGGAGCCCGAGGGACCCATGACGGCGGTGAACCGGCCGCGCGCGATGTCCACGTCGACCGAGTCGAGGGCCAGCACCGCGGTCTCGCCGGAACCGTACGCCTTGGTCAGGCCGCGGGCGCGGGCGGCGATCCCGTCCCCCTCCGCGCGGCCGGGGATCTGCTCGGCAGCAGCTGTGGACAAGACCGCCTCCTCCTGGGATGGATGTCCGGACCCTTGGTCCGGCCCGAGCGTAGTGTGATCGGACGCACACCCGGTATCCCTCGTAGGTGCCGTACGGTCTCCGCCCCAGGGTGGGGCCCTGATATCGATGTAAGGGGCAATCTCCACCGGGGTTCTCCATCCCGGCTCCCCTTGCCCGTGCTAGCGATTCCGCGCTAGCTTCAAAGGATGGCGAAGACACAGCTGAACGTCCGGGTGGACGAAGGCACAGCGCGCGCCGCCCGGGAGAGAGCCCTGGAACGGGGGATGAGCGTGAACCGCTACATCGAGGAACTGGTCCGCCAGGACACCGGGGAGGTGGGCCACACCTTCGTGGAGGCCGCCGCCGATTTCATGAAGCAGTACGAGTCCGTCTTCGCCGAGGAGTTCGGCGCGGAGCGTGAAGGCACCAGCGAAGGTCGTCGTTGATCCCTTGAGCAGTCTCCGAGTCGACCTTGCCTGGCTCCTCATGATCGCCGAACAGAAGACACCGGGAGACCCCCAGGTCACCGACTGGGGAGCACTCGTCGCCGCGGTCAGCCGGCACGAGGCGGAGATCCTCGGCATTCCCGTGTACGACAGTCCGCACGCCCGCGCCGCCGCCCTGCTCCAACTCCTGCTGCACGTCCCGGCGCTCGAACGCTCCAACGCGATGTTCGCCTCGGCCGTCGCCTACGCCTATCTCGTCGCCAGCGGCCTGAAGGTCGTCACCTCGCCCGAACAGGTGAGGGAACTGGCACGGCTGGTGAAGAGCGGCGAGGCGACCGTCCACGACATCGCCCACGAACTGCGCCGCTGGAGTCTGTGACCCCGGCGTGGCAGCCCCCTGGGCACGCTCGTCAGTCGAGCGGCCGGTGGGCCGTGCCCAGGACGCAGTAGGACGTGGGCAGGCGCGGCCCCTTCTCGGGCATCGACAGCCGCCGGTACGGGCCCAGTTCGAACCCCGCCTCACGCAGCGCGGCGATCGGGTCGCGGGCCACGTGACAGCCGCCGCACAGCCGCGGCCACACCGTGGCGTCCAGGCCCCGCTGGACGGAACCCATGATTCGCCCGCCGCCCTTGCCGTGCTCGAAGAACCGCACGGTGCCACCCGGGCGCAGCACCCGCCGCACCTCGGACAGCGCCTTCGGCACGTCCCGCACGCTGCACAGCACGAGCGAGAGCACGGCGGCGTCGTACGCCTCGCTCTTGACCGGCAGGGCCTCCGCGGCGCCCGGCGCCACATCGACGGGCACCTCGCAGCGCAGCGCCGCCTCCATCGCCAACTGCCGCAGCAGCCGCTCGGGCTCGATGGCCACGACCTCCGACACGGTGCCCGGGTAGTGGGCGAAGTTCAGGCCGTTGCCCGCGCCGATCTCGATCACCCGCCCGGACAGCCCGGCGAGCAGCCGTTCACGCAACCGGCCCATTCCCAGCCGGGTCTCGGCGCCGACGCTGAAGCGGGCGTAGGAGCGGGCGAACACCGGATGGTGCACGGCCTCCGCGGAGACCTTGCCGGAGTCGGCCGACCGGAGCGGCTTGAACGGCATCTCGGACCTCCCGGGAGACAGGGTTCACCGGAATTGTCCCCCCGGGAAGGCCGCCGCACGCGCGGCGCGTCACCCGGAGGCCGAGTCGACCCCGCCGGGAGCCGCCCGCCCGGGCCGCGGCGGCTCACGGGCGGGCGCCGTCCGGCCGAGAGCGCCGCGAGAGGTGCCCGCCGAGCCCTGGGCCGGGCCGTGTGGGGTGGGTGACGCGCCCGCCGGGGCCGCGGCCTGGTCAGGCCGTGTGCGCCGCCGCGAAGACCCCGGCGTTCCAGCGGCCGCCCATGCGGTGATCCAGCCAACCCGGCGCCCCGGCACGGAAGTCGGCGGGGGACAGGGCGCCCGCGCCCGCCGGGACGGCGCCCAGCAGGGGAGCCCCGGACACCGCCGGCAGGTCCGCGAGATTGCAGCGCATCGCCAGATCGGGGGAGTCCGGCCAGCTCCCGATCACGACTCCCGCGAACTCCAGCTCCCGGAGACGCAGTTCACGAGCCGTCAGTTCCGTCGTGTTGAGCGTTCCCAGCCCCGCCGAAGCGACGACCAGCACGGGCGCGTCCAGCATCCGGGCCACGTCCGCGAGCGTCCCGTCCTCGTGGTCGAACCGGACGAGCAGACCGCCCGCGCCCTCGACCAGCACCAGATCGTGCTCGGTGGCGAGCTTCGCCGCGGCCTCCGCCGCCGACCGCGGGGACACCGGCGGCAGTCCGGCCCGCCGGGCCGCCGTCGCGGGTGCCAACGGCTCCGGATAGCGGCCCAGTTCGAGCGTCGTGACGGCACCGGCGAGCCGGGCCACCTCGTCCGCGTCGCCGCGCTCGTCCGGTCGTACACCCGTCTGCGCGGGCTTCAGCACGGCCACGGACCGCCCGGCCGCGAGGGCGGTGGCGGCGACGGCGGCCGTGACGACCGTCTTGCCCACCTCCGTGCCCGTACCCGTGATCACCAGTACCGTCATCTCAGCCCTCCCGCGCCGCGGCGCACACCGCGCGCGTGATCCGTGCCAGGTCCGTGTCGCCGGTGACGTACGGCGGCATCGTGTAGACGAGGTCGCGGAACGGCCGCAGCCAGACCCCCTCGCGCACCGCGGCCGCCGTCGCCGCCTTCATGTCCACCTCGTGGTCGAGCTGGACCACTCCGATCGCGCCGAGCACTCGTACGTCCCGTACGCCCGGAAGCGCGGAGGCCTCCGCGAGGCCCTCCGTCAGTCCCGCCTCGATCCGCTTCACCTCGGTCCGCCAGTCCTGCCCGAGCAGCAGGTCGACCGAGGCGCACGCCACCGCGGCGGCCAGCGGATTGCCCATGAACGTCGGGCCGTGCGCCAGCACCGGCACCTCGCCGCGCGAGATGCCGTCGGCCACCCGCGCCGTGCACAGCGTCGCCGCCATCGTCAGATAGCCGCCCGTCAGCGCCTTGCCCACACACATCACGTCGGGGGTCACGCCCGCGTGGTCCGCCGCGAACAGCTCACCCGTACGGCCGAAACCCGTCGCGATCTCGTCGAAGACCAGCAGGACGTCGTGCTCGTCGCAGGCCTCGCGCAGCACCCGCAGATACGCGGGGGAGTGGAAGCGCATCCCGCCCGCGCCCTGCACCACCGGCTCCACGATGACGGCGGCGAGTTCGTCGGCGTGCCGCCCGATCAGCTCGCGCAGATGATCCGCGTACGACTCCTCGTACGCGGCCGGCGGCGCGTCGGCGAACACCTGGCGCTGGAGCACGCCCTGCCACAGCTCGTGCATCCCGCCCTCGGGGTCGCACACCGACATGGGCTGCCAGGTGTCGCCGTGGTAGCCGCCGCGCCAGGTCAGCAGCCGCTGCTTGCCCGGACGGCCGAGCGAGCGCCAGTGCTGGAGGCACATCTTGACGGCGACCTCGACCGAGACCGAGCCGGAGTCGGCGAGGAACACGTGCTCCAGACCGTCCGGCGAGATGTCGACCAGCCGCTTCGCCAGCCGGACGGCGGGCTCGTGGGTGAGCCCGCCGAACATCACATGGCTCATCCGGTCGAGCTGGCCGCGAGCCGCGTCGTTCAGGACCGGGTGGTTGTAGCCGTGGATGGCCGACCACCAGGACGACATGCCGTCGACCAGCTCGCCCGTGCCGTCGGCCAGCCGCAGCCGGACCCCGCTCGCCGACTCCACGACCAGCGGTTCCTGGCGGCCGGGCATGGGCCCGTACGGATGCCAGACGTGCCGCCGGTCGAGGTCGAGCAGTTCCCGCGTGGACAGCTCACGCATTGGGCGCGAGATCCGTTCCGGCACCGCGACGGCGTACGGACACCAGGTCCGTACGGGCCTCGGCGGGCGCCTCGGCCGGAGCCACCGGCGCCGAACCGCACACGCCGCCGCCCTCGTGGGACCCGCAGCCCCCTTCGGCGTGCGATCCGCATCCGGCCGCCGCGCCGTGCGAACCGCACCCCGCCTCCGCGTGCGATCCGCAGCCGCCGGACGGCGCGCGGTGCTCGGGCAGCGTCACCTCGCCCGCGTTCTCCACCTCGAAACCGGCGTCCGCGATCATCTCCAGGTCGGCCTTGCCCGCCTGGCCCTCGCTGGTGAGGTAGTCACCGAGGAAGATCGAGTTGGCGAGGTTCAGGGCCAGCGGCTGGAGGGTGCGCAGATGCACCTCGCGGCCGCCGGCGATCCGGACCTCCACGTCCGGGCAGACGAAGCGGACCATGGCCAGGATGCGCAGACAGCGCTGCGGGGTGAGGTTCCACTCCTTGGCGAGCGGCGTTCCCTCGAACGGGATCAGGAAGTTCACCGGAACGGAGTCCGGGTCGAGCTCCCGCAGGGCGTAGACGACGTCGACGAGGTCCTCGTCCGACTCGCCCATGCCCGCGATCAGGCCCGAGCAGGCGGACAGCCCCGCCGCGTGCGCCTTCTGGACGGTGTCCACCCGGTCGGCGTACGTGTGGGTGGTCGTGATCTCCCCGTACGTCCCCTCGGACGTGTTCAGGTTGTGGTTGTAGGCGTCCGCGCCGGCCTCGCGCAGCCGCTCGGCCTGGCCGTCGGAGAGCAGACCGAGGCAGGCACAGACCTCGACGTTCTCGTTCTGGTCCTTGATCGCCTTGATCGTGTCGGAGACCCGGTCCACGTCACGGTCCGTCGGACCGCGCCCGCTGGCCACCAGGCAGACCCGCTTGGCGCCCCCGGCCAGCCCGGCCGCCGCGGCCTTGGAGGCCTCCTCCGGCTTGAGCCAGGTGTACTTGAGGATGCCGGCCGTGGAGCCGAGACGCTGCGAGCAGTACGAGCAGTCCTCGGGGCACAGGCCCGACTTCAGGTTGACGAGATAGTTCAGTTTCACCCGTCGGCCGAACCAGTGACGGCGCACCTTGCCGGCCGCGGCCACCACGTCGAGTACGTCGTCGTCGGAGGTGGCCAGTACGGCCAGCGCCTCGTCGCGGGTCGGCAGCTCGCGCCGAAGCCCCTTGTCCACCAGCGTGTTCAGCAGGTCCATGAGGTCCGATCCTGGACCATGCGACCGCTCCCGGCCAAGGAGAGTTTGCACAACAGAGATGGTTCGACGTGTGGGTATTGCCACATCATGCGCCGCCGGAGCGCCCGCTAGGGTCTGTTCACTGCCTACAAAACACCGCCACCGCACCACAGCGAGACCCGGAGGACCCATGGCGTTCGGCTGGATCGACGAGCAGGCCGAGGCACGCCGCCGGGCCGGACTCGTGCGTACGTTGCGCCCGCGCCCCGCCGAGTCCCCGCTCCTCGATCTCGCGAGCAACGACTACCTCGGGCTCGCCCGCCATCCGGAGGTCACCGAGGGCGCGGCCCGTGCCGCACGCCTGTGGGGCGGCGGTGCCACGGGCTCCCGGCTCGTCACCGGCACCACCGAACTCCACACCGAGCTGGAACGCGAACTGGCCGACTTCTGCGGCTTCGAGTCCGCGCTCGTCCTGTCCTCCGGCTACGCGGCCAACCTCGCCGCCGTCACCGCGCTCGCCCCGCACGGCTCACTGATCGTCTCGGACGCGGGCAACCACGCCTCCCTGATCGACGGCTGCCGGCTCGCGCGCGGCACCACACAGGTCGTCCCGCACGCGGACCCCGACGCCGTGCGCAAGGCGCTCGGCACCCACGACGGCCCCGCCGTCACCGTCTCCGACACGGTCTTCTCGGTGGACGGCGACGCGGCCCCGCTCGCCGAACTCGCGCTCGCGTCCCGTGAGTACGGCGCCGGCCTCGTCGTCGACGACGCGCACGGGCTCGGGGTCCTGGGCGACGGCGGCAGGGGCGCCGCGCACGCCGCGGGGCTCGCGGGGGACCCGGACGTCGTCGTGACCGTCACGCTGTCCAAGTCGCTCGGCAGCCAGGGCGGCGCGGTCCTCGGCCCGGCGGCCGTGATCGACCACCTGATCAACGCGGCGCGCACCTTCATCTTCGACACCGGCCTGGCGCCGGCGGCGGCGGGCGCGGCGCTCGCGGCCCTGCGCCTGCTGCGCCGTGAGCCGGAGCGGGCCGCGCGGGCGCGCGAGGTGGCCAGGGCGCTGCACGCGCGATTGACGGCGGAGGGTCTCTCCGCGGTACGACCGGATGCCGCGGTCGTCTCCGTGCGGGCACCGTCCCCCGAACGGGCGGTGCGATGGGCGGCCGACTGTCGCGAGGCGGGCCTCGCCGTCGGCTGTTTCCGTCCCCCGTCGGTGCCCGACGGTGTTTCGCGGCTGCGACTGACGGCCCGCGCGGACCTCACCGAGGAGCAGATCGAGCACGCGGTGGACGTGATCAGCCGGAACCGGTGAACCGGTGGAGCGGTCGATCGACGAGCGGGTGGAGCGTTCGGCCGGACAGATGCAGGGGTGGCCGGCCGGTGGTGCGGTGGAGCGGTGAACCGTGCGGGGTCAGTTCAGCCCGGTGATGAACTCCTCCCAGACGTCCGGGGTGAACAGCAGGGCGGGTCCCGCCGTGTTCTTGGAATCGCGCACCGCGACCATTCCGGACCAGGGTCCGGTGCCCGGGCGTGCGGTCTCGACGCAGTTGTTCATCCCGGTACTGCGACTGCTGCGCAGCCAGCGCACATGGAGCAGCGAAGTGCTGGAGGGTACGTACCGAGGCATTGCAGACATGACGTGCCTCCTTACGTGTCGTCGCCTATCGAGGCGATGTAGTCCAACGAGTCCTCGGGTGAAAGGGCGTGGAACTGAAGGGCGTTGAAGGCCTCGGCGTATGCCTGGAGGTCCTCTTTCCGTTCGAGATAGAGGCTACTCGTCAAGTGGTCGAGAACAACCACATCCAGATCGGTTGTGTTCGGAAATGAGAAGATAACGAAAGGGCCGGTCACGCCGATGTGCGCGCCGGCCGCGAACGGCAGTACCTGGAGCCGTACTTGAGGCAGCACGGCGGCCTCCCGCAGCCGGCGGAGCTGGCGTGCCATGACGTCGGGGCCGCCCACCTCACGGCGCAGCACGGCCTCGTCCAGGACGGCGGACAGTTCGAGCGGCGGGTCCGAGCGCAGCACGTCCTGCCGGGCCAGACGCACTTCGACCAGGGCGTCGAGCTTGCTCTCCTCCAGTCCGTCCACGGCGGCCCGCGTCACCGCGCGGGCGTACTCCGGTGTCTGCAGCAGCCCGGGCACGACGGAGGTCTCCAGGGTGCGCATCGCGCTGGCGCCGGACTCCAGGCTGATGAAGTCCCGGTACTCCGGCGGGAGGACCCCGCGGTACGCGTGCCACCAGTGGTGGCGGCCGTTGACCTCGGAGCCCGCCAACACGACCAGGAGCCGGCGCAGTTCGGGATCCTCGACGCCGTACGCGTGCAACAGGCGTTCCACATCGGCCGGTTTCACCCCGCTGGTGCCGGTTTCGATGCGGCTCACCTTCGACTGGTGCCAGCCGAGCAGGCGGGCCGCCTCCCCGCTCGTGAGCCCCGTGCCCGCGCGCAGCGCGCGCAGTTCGGCTCCGAGCTTGCGGCGGCGCACCGCGGGACCGTGCTGCATGGCTGTTCTCCTTACTCCTTCCAAGTCGTCCGAATACGCTCTGCCGACGCAGAGTTCACCGCATCGAGCGACAGATATATGCATTACTCGGTGGATCGCACCCGCGACCGGCCCGGTAATGGCAGTCTGGCGCAAGCACCAGTCCGGGACCGTACTCGAACCATCCGCTCAGTGTCGGGCTCCGGTCCCGTGGGAAAGGGACGAACGTCGCCATGGCAGACCATCAGGAAGCATCCGTCACCCTGCCGAGCGAACCGGTCTCGGTTTCCGTGGCCCGAAATTTCGTCGCCGAAGTGCTGTCCGAATGGGGCCTGCCGGGGGACTGCGACGTCGCCGAGACCGTGCGGCTGATCGTGTCGGAACTGGCGACCAACGCCGTGCAGCACACGTTCGGGCAGTCGCCCACCTTCACGGTCGGCGTGCGTCTCGACCGGGAGGAGCGGCTGCGTATCGGGGTCACCGACAGCCATCCGCGCTTTCCGAAGCGGCTGCCCGCGGCCGTCCAGCAGGACAACGGCCGCGGCATGGTGATCATCCGTTGGCTCACCGCCGAATGCGGCGGCAGGCTCACCGTCGTACCGACCCGGGAGGGCGGCAAGACGGTCTCCATCGAGCTCCCGTGGACGGTGCCCGTCCAGCCGGTGCCGGCCGGGTGGCCGCCCCAGGAGCCCTGAGGGACGCCGCCACGGGGCGACCGGTCGTCATGGCCCTTGGGGGCGGCGGCGGTCGTCAGCGGCCCATTGAGGCCGCGGCGGTCAGCGGCCATTGAGGCGCGGCGGTCGTCAGTGGCCCCACGAAAGCCGCGGCGGCCATGGTCGGCCCACAAGGGCCGCCCCCGGCCCCGGTCGGCCCGCGAGGGGCCGGGAGGGCGTCACAGCGGCCCTGAGGGCGCTCGCGCCGGGGCGGCGAGGGTCCGCCGCCCCGGGCGAAAGGGTCAGCCGACCCTGCCGTACCAGACGCTTCTCGTCCAGATCTTCTGGAGCTTCACCACTTCCCCGGTCTTCGGGGAGTGCCAGATCTTTCCCTTACCGGCGTAGATGCCGACGTGGTACACGTTCCGGCCCGAGTGGAAGAACACGAGGTCACCGGCCTTGCGGTGCGAGGCCGAGACATGGTGCGTCTTGTTGTACTGGGCCGCGGCCGTACGAGGCAGCTTCTTGCCCGCCTTCTTGTACGAGTAGAGCGTGAGCCCCGAGCAGTCGAAGCGGTGCGGTCCGGTGGCGCCCCACTGGTAGGGGGAGCCGTGCTTCGACGCCGCGACCTGGAGTGCCCGCGTCGCGACGGTGGCCGCCTCGGCGTCTGGTGCGACACCGGGAACCACCAGGCTGCCGCCGACGGCGGCAAGTGTGAGCGCCGAGGCCGTACCGGCCCGGGTCCACAGCGACGGGACACGATTGAGCGCAGTCATGCGCAACCCTTCGTCAGCCGCCTGTGAAGGATGACCTGTCGGATTCGGGCTGGCGAAGTTGCCCGGCCGCTGCTGCGGCTTCACCCCAAGGGCCGCCCGGAACTGTTCCGGCGACCCGTCTAGCTGGGTCCTCCACTCCTGCCGATCCACTCCTGTCGACCGGGCATCCGGGCGGCGGCAGGACTCGGCGTCCGCCCGGACCGCCCCGCCGCTGTGGCGGGGGCTTGTCGTCGGAAGGGATCTTCACTCATCAGAGTCGGAAAATCCGAGCGGAACCGGTGTTTTGTGGGCTTACTCACCACTCGACTGTTCGAGTGAACACCCCTCCGTTCGAGCACGTGTTGGGGACGGCGATGAGGCCCGCACCTGCGACGACGGGGCTCATCCGGCGTCCGGACTCAGCGTGTTGCGCAACTCGGAGGGGTCAGGGAAGGGACCGATGAATACGCCGTCAGGGGGTACACCATCCGGTCCGTTTGAGTCGTGGTCCGGACGTCATGCCGCTTCGGCGCGGGCCGGCCCGTCGGTGGGTGTCCGTCAACTTCCGGACTCGGGAGGCACGGTGACCCGGGCCGCCCGCCGCTCTCCGCCGAGCACCCGCAGGGCCTGCGCCAGCGTCGGGGCGTGCACCTCGCTCTCGCCCCGCTGATGCATCAGCGTGAGCGCGTCCCGCAGGGCCTCCGCCTTGCCGACCAGTGCCTGAGCCGCCCTCAGGCCGCGATAGGTGTCTCCGGGGCGGGAGGGGTTGATCCGGCCGAGGAGGTCGACGACGTCGAGATAGCGGTCGATGAGTTCGGCCTCCGCGCGGGTCAGCGCGGGCAGCGGGGGAAGGTCCGGGATCATCGGCCGCTCACCTCGCGCCGGGCGTGTCGAGCGCGGACCTGCGGCTCGGGACGATCCGGTCGATCAGCCCGTAGGCCAGGGCCTCCGGCGCGTCGAGGATCCTGTCGCGCTCGATGTCCGCCGCGACCTGCTCCGGACTCCGGCCCGTGTGGCGCCCAAGCATCTCCTCCAGCGTCCGACGGGTCCGCAGCAACTCCTCGGCCTGGATGAGCAGGTCGCTCGCCTGGCCCTGGAGCGGCTCGGCCGCCGACGGCTGGTGGAGCAGGAAGCGGGCCCCCGGCAGCGCGAGCCGCTTGCCCGGAGTGCCGCCCGCCACCAGCACGGCCGCGGCCGAGGCCGCCCGGCCCAGGCAGACCGTCTCGACGTCGCAGGTGACGAACCGCATCGTGTCGTAGATCGCGGTCATCGCGGCGAAGGAGCCGCCGGGGGAGTTGATGTACAGCGAGATGTCCTGCTCGGGCGCCTGGTGTTCGAGGTACATGAACTGGGCCGTCACGTCGTTCGCCGACGTGTCGTCGATCGGCGTCCCGAGGAACACGATCCGCTCGCTGAGCAGCTTCGCGTAGGGGTCCAGGGTCCGGTGTCCCGCGCTCGTGCGTTCCGTGAACTCGGGCAGGACATAGCGGGCGGACGGGCTGTCCATGGCGCGCCTCCTCAGATCGACGTCTGTAAAAAATGTACAGGACGTACGTCTCTGCGGAAGAGGGCCCTGCTGAGAGCAGAAACGGCGGCATGCCCGGACGGGAAGGTGGCCGAGGGTGCCGTGCGGGGCCTGCAGGCGGGATCTCGCGCCCCGCGGAGTGCGGGAGGCCCGGTCTAAGCTGGACGTCATGGCCTACGAGATTCCGGTGACGCAAGCCAGGGCTGAGCTCGCCGAACTGATCAACCGCGTCGTGTACGGCGGTGAGCGCGTCGTCGTGACGCGGCACGGCAAGCCACTCGTCGCCCTGGTCTCCGCGGCCGACCTGGAGCGCCTCGAAGATCTCCCGGAGCCGGCGGACGACCAGGTGGTCAGCTCGCTGTCCAGCGTCCGCGAGGTGGCCTCGGCGCCCCGCGAGCACCAGCGGTTCGGCATCGCCGCGGAGCACCGGGGGCCCAGCGCCTCCTGACCGCCTCCCGAGCGTCGTGTGACCGTGCCCGCCGCTCCCCTTCCCCTGTCGACTCGATGCATGGCGTGTCCCTCCGTCGACTCGATGCAGGGCGTGCCGTCCCGCTCTCCGTGTCGACTCGGCGGCTTCCCCGCCGTCCCGGCTGCCGGTGACGGCTCGGTGCCTCGCGCGGCACACCTCCGCGGCTCGTGCCGCACGCCGTATACGGTCCGGCCCCCGACGGCCTCGCGGTGGTCCGGGGTGATCCCGGGGCCCGGGGCGGAAGAACGGGGCAAGCGGGGCGGCATCGCGGACCCGGGAGCGTTCCTCGGCCGGGCCGGAAGGAGAGCGCGGGCCGGTTAACGTCCTCGAAACTCCGGCCAACTAGCGTGCCCATCCATGCCACCAGGGGTTTCGGTGGCCGCGGCCACCGGGCCCCGCACGGCCCGGAGCGAGGATGTGAGGTGGGACGTCGTGCAACTGACCCCGCACGAGCAGGAGAGGCTGCTGATCCATGTGGCGGCCGATGTCGCCGAGAAGCGCCGGGCCCGCGGGCTGAAACTGAACCACCCCGAGGCCGTCGCCCTGATCACCTCGCACATCCTCGAAGGCGCCCGTGACGGCCGTACCGTCGCCGAACTGATGTCCTCCGGGCGCAAGATCCTCACCCGGGACGACGTCATGACGGGCATCCCCGAGATGATCTACGACGTCCAGGTCGAGGCCACCTTCCCGGACGGCACCAAGCTCGTCACCGTCCACGACCCGATCGTCTGACGGAGGGGAGCGCCGTGATTCCCGGAGAGTTCCTGTTCGCCGACGGACCCGTCGTGTTCAACGAGGGGCGTGAGACCACCCGGCTGACCGTCCTCAACGCCGCCGACCGCCCCGTCCAGGTCGGTTCCCACTACCACTTCGCCGAGGCCAATCCCGGTCTGGACTTCGACCGCGCGGCCGCCCGCGGCAAGCGGCTCAACGTCGCCGCCGGGACCGCCGTGCGCTTCGAGCCCGGGATCCCGGTCGAGGTCGAACTCGTCCCGCTCGCCGGCGCCCGCGTGGTGCCCGGACTGCGCGGGGAGACCGGAGGTGCCCTCGATGCCTGAGATCTCGCGTGCCGCGTACGCCGATCTGTTCGGTCCGACCACCGGCGACCGCATCCGCCTCGCCGACACGGACCTGCTGATCGAGATCGAGGAGGACCGCTCGGGCGGGCCCGGCCTCGCCGGTGACGAGGCGGTGTTCGGCGGGGGCAAGGTGATCCGGGAATCCATGGGCCAGTCACGCGCCACGCGCGCCGACGGCACCCCGGACACCGTCGTCACCGGCGTCGTGATCGTCGACCACTGGGGGATCGTCAAGGCCGACGTCGGCATCCGCGACGGCCGCATCTCCGGCATCGGCAAGGCCGGCAACCCCGACACCATGGACGGCGTCCATCCCGACCTGGTGATCGGCCCGGAGACCGAGATCATCGCGGGCAACGGACGGATCATGACCGCGGGCGCCATCGACGCCCACGTCCATCTGATCTGTCCGCAGATCGCCGACGAGGCCCTCGCCTCCGGCATCACGACGCTCGTCGGCGGTGGCACGGGTCCCGCCGAGGGTTCCAAGGCGACCACCGTCACCCCCGGCCCCTGGCATCTGGCGCGGATGCTGGAGGCGATGGAGGGGTATCCGGTCAACTTCGGTCTGCTCGGCAAGGGCAACACCGTCTCCCACGAGGCGATGCTCTCGCAGATCCGGGGCGGCGCGCTCGGGCTGAAGATCCACGAGGACTGGGGCTCGACACCCGCCGCGATCGACGCCGCGCTCACCGTCGCCGACCGCACCGGCATCCAGGTCGCCATCCACACCGACACCCTGAACGAAGCCGGGTTCGTCGCCGACACCCTCGCCGCCATCGCCGGACGCGGAATCCACGCGTACCACACGGAGGGCGCGGGCGGCGGGCACGCGCCGGACATCATGACCGTGGTCTCCGAGCCGTACGTCCTGCCCAGCTCGACCAACCCGACCCGGCCCTACACCGTCAACACGGCCGAGGAACACCTCGACATGCTGATGGTCTGCCACCACCTGAACCCCGCGGTGCCCGAGGACCTGGCCTTCGCCGAGTCCCGCATCCGGCCGTCCACCATCGGGGCCGAGGACATACTCCACGACCTCGGGGCCATCTCGATCATCTCCTCCGACTCCCAGGCCATGGGCCGCGTCGGCGAGGTGATCATGCGGACCTGGCAGACGGCCCACGTGATGAAGCGACGCCGGGGCGCCCTGCCGGGCGACGGCCGTGCCGACAACCATCGGGTACGTCGCTATGTCGCCAAATACACCATCAACCCGGCGCTCGCGCAGGGACTCGCCCGTGAGATCGGCTCGGTGGAGACCGGCAAGCTTGCCGACCTGGTCCTGTGGGAGCCGGCGTTCTTCGGGGTCAAACCGCATCTCGTCGTCAAGGGCGGGCAGATCGCGTACGCGCAGATGGGCGACGCCAACGCCTCCATCCCGACCCCGCAACCGGTGCTGCCCCGGCCGATGTTCGGGGCGATCGGGCGGGCTCCCGCCGCGAACTCGTTCAACTTCGTGGCACCGCTGGCCATCGAGGACGGACTGCCGGAACGGCTCTCGCTGGGCAAGCGGTTCGTCGCCATCGAGTCCACGCGGGCGGTGACCAAGGCCGACATGCGGGAGAACGACGCCCGGCCCGACGTGCGGATCGACCCCGACAGCTTCGCCGTGCACATCGACGGGGAGCTAGTCGAGGCGACTCCGGCCGCCGAACTGCCCATGGCCCAGCGTTACTTCCTCTTCTGATGTCCAGGGCAGCACTTCTCGTTCTGGCCGACGGGCGCTTCCCCGCCGGAGGGCACGCGCACTCCGGCGGGGCCGAGGCCGCGGTCAAGGCCGGGCGGATCACCGGAGCGGCGAGCCTGCAGGACTTCTGCCGAGGCCGGCTGCACACGAGCGGACTCGTCTCGGCCGCGCTGGCCGCGGCGGGCGCGCTCGGGGTCGATCCGGTGGCCCTGGACGCGGCCGCCGACGCCCGCACGCCCTCGCTCGCCCTGCGGGTCGCGGCGCGCCGTCTGGGCCGGCAGCTCCTGCGGGCCGCGAGGGCGACCTGGCCGTCCCCCGAACTCGACGCGCTGGCGCGGGAGTTCCCCAAGGGGGCACATCAGCCGGTCGTGCTGGGCGTGACCGCGCGGGCCGCCGGTCTCGGGCCCGAGGACGCCGCGTACTGCTCCGCGTACGAGTGCGTCAGCGGGCCCGCGTCGGCGACGGTGCGGTTGCTGAGCCTCGACCCGTTCGACGCGACGGCCGCGCTGGCCCGGCTCGCGCCGGAACTGGACGTCGTCGCCCACGCGGCGGCGAGTGCGGCGCGGCGGGTCCTCGACAAGGGGGTCGAGGCGCTTCCCGCGGCGTCGGCACCGCTGCTGGAGATCGGCGCGGAGGCGCACGCGGCCTGGCCGGTACGGCTGTTCGCGTCCTGACGGCCGCACGCTCTCCGGCGACCACGTTCTCCGGCCGCCGGGCACCTCCCCTGACCGCCGGAAGCCCGAGAACGCCGCATCGGCCGACCGGTGGCGCCAGTCGATCAGTCGGTCAGCCGGTCAGATGGCAACCGGTCAGATGGCAATCGGTCAGCCGGCAATCGGTCAGCCGGCAATCGGTCAGCCGGTCCGCCGGACAGGCCGTCGACGGGTGGCGGGTCGCCCGACCGCCCGGCTCCCGGAGCGGCCGTCGGCGGTCCGCTCGCCGAACTCGATTCCCCCCCCCAGCCCGACGAAGTTGGAGTCGCACCGTGCATCTCGATCACACTCACCACGGACCGTCCGCCGTCAGCGCCGACGCCCGTAGGCCCGACGGCAGGCGCCGTGCCCTGCGCATCGGGCTCGGCGGCCCCGTCGGCTCCGGGAAGACGGCGACCGTCGCCGCGCTCTGCCGGGCGCTGCGCGACGAACTGTCCCTCGCCGTCGTCACCAACGACATCTACACCCGTGAGGACGCCGAGTTCCTGCTGCGGGAGGCGGTACTGCCCCCCGAGCGGATCACCGCCGTCGAGACCGGCGCCTGTCCGCACACCGCGATCCGGGACGACATCTCCGCCAACCTCGAAGCGGTCGAGGACCTGGAGGACGAGATCGGCCCGCTGGATCTGATCCTCGTGGAGTCCGGCGGCGACAACCTCACCGCGACCTTCTCCAGGGGCCTCGTCGACGCCCAGGTCTTCGTGATCGACGTGGCGGGCGGGGACGACATCCCGCGCAAGGGCGGACCCGGAGTCACGACGGCCGACCTGCTCGTCGTGAACAAGACCGACCTGGCGCCGTACGTGGGCTCCGACCTCGGACGGATGGCGGCCGACGCCAAGGCGCAGCGGGACGGACTTCCCGTGGTCTTCCAGTCGTTGCGCACGGAGGTCGGCGTCACCGCGGTCGCCGACTGGGTGCGGGAACGGCTCGCGGAGTGGACCGCGTGACGACGGCGGGAGTCCGCGCCACCGCGCGGATCGAGGCCAGGGACGACGGCCGCGGCGGGACCTCGCTGCCCGTGCTGGAGGGAGAGGGGCCGCTCGCCCTGCGCCGGGTCCGAAGCGGTGGGCCGGAGGCGCGCGTGATGCTCGTCGGGGCGATGAGCGGACCGCTCGGCGGCGATCACCTCGCCGTCGAGGCCCGGGTCGGTCCGGGCGCGCGTCTGCGGGTCGGCTCGGCCGCCGCCACCATCGCGCTGCCCGGACAGGCCAAAGGGGAGGCCCGCTACGACCTGCGCCTCGACGTCGCCGACGGAGGTGAACTGTGGTGGCTGCCCGAGCAGTTGATCTCGGCCGGCGGCAGCGACCTGTCCGTCTCCTCGCGCATCGAGCTGCGGGGCGGTGCCCGGCTCGTCCTGCGTGAGGAGCAGGTGCTCGGGCGCGTGGGCGAGGACCCCGGGCGGCTGACCAGCCGTCTCACCGTGCGACGCGACGGACGGGCCCTGCTCGACCAGGAGGTGGCGTGCGGCCCCGGCGCGCCCGGCGGCTGGGACGGGCCCGCCGTCCTCGCGGGGCATCGGGCACTCGGCCAACTGGTGATCGTAAGACCGGAGTTCGAGAAGCACCCGCCGGCGGCACGACCGCTCGGGGAGTACGCCGCGCTCACCCCGCTCGCCGGACCCGCCGTGCTCGTGACGGCGCTCGCCCCCGACGCGCTGCTGCTGAGACGGGTGCTGGACGAAGCGTTGCGTGAATTGACGTGACGTCAATTGTGTTGCCCGGAAGAGCTGTTCACGTCGTGCCGACCGCTCACCGGAACATGCCGTACCGGCTATCGGATTGGTAAAGAACACCGGTCGCGTCTGTTCCCAGGGACCTCACAGCCGAAAGGATCCCCGTACCAATCGCAATCATGTACGGGGAGGTCACACTTGAGGTCCAAGAGACCGACAAAGCGCGTGGCGGCACTGGGTTCGGCCGGTGTGCTCGTCACGGCGACCCTGATAGCCGGGGCCGTCGCGGCGCCGTCGGCCACCGCCGACTCGCGGCACGGCCACGACTACGGGCAGAGCCGCGAGCAGCACGGCGCGGCCGTGGCCGCCGAGCGGGCCGCCAAGGCCGGGATCGACTGGCAGGACTGCCCGGCCGACTGGGGCTTCGAGAAGCCGATCCAGTGCGGCTGGGTGAGCGTGCCGCTGGACTACGCCCACCCCTACGGCAAGCAGCTCAAGCTGGCCGTGGACCGCATCGGGAACACCGGTACCAAGGAGGAGCGCCAGGGAGCGCTCGTCTACAACCCGGGCGGCCCCGGCGGTTCCGGCATGCGCTTCCCGCGCCGTGTCACCACCAAGGCCCCGCTGTGGGTGAACACCGCCAAGGCGTACGACTTCGTGGGCTTCGACCCGCGCGGAGTCGGCCACTCGGCGCCCATCTCCTGCATCGACCCGCAGGAGTTCGTCAAGGCGCCCAAGGCGGACCCGGTCCCGGACTCCGAGGCCGACAAGCGGGCCCAGCGCAAGCTGGCCGCGGAGTACGCCGACGGCTGCGCCGAGCGCAGCGGCAAGGCCGTGCTGGCGCAGATGACCACGCCCAACACGGCACGCGACCTCGACGTCATCCGGGCCGCGCTCGGTGAGAAGAAGCTCAACTACCTCGGCGTCTCGTACGGCACCTACCTGGGAGCCGTCTACGGCACGCTCTTCCCGGGCCACGTGCGCCGCATGATCGTCGACAGCGTCGTCAACCCGTCGCGCGAGAACATCTGGTACCAGGCCAACCTGGAGCAGGACATCGCCTTCGAGGGCCGCTGGAAGGACTGGGAGGACTGGGTCGCCAAGAACGACGCGGCCTTCCACCTCGGCGACACCCGCGCCAAGGTGCAGGACCAGTGGCTGAAGCTGCGCGCCACCGCGAAGAAGGCCCCGCTGGGCGGCGTCGTCGGCCCCGCCGAGCTGATCTCCTTCTTCCAGAGCGCCCCGTACTACGACTCCTCGTGGGTGCCGACCGCCTCGGTGTTCAGCAAGTACGTCGCCGGTGACACCCAGGCGCTCGTCGACGCCGCGTCCCCCGACCTGTCGGACACGGCGGGCAACATCTCCTCGGAGAACGGGAACGCCGTGTACACGGCCGTCGAGTGCACCGACGCGCAGTGGCCCACGAGCTGGCGGAAGTGGGACCGGGACAACACGCGGCTCAACGCCCAGTACCCGTTCATGACCTGGGCCAACGCGTGGATGAACCTGCCGTGCGCCACCTGGCCGGTCAAGCAGCAGACCCCGGTGGAGGTGAAGACCGGCAAGGGCCTGCCCGCCGTCCTCATCGTCCAGTCCACCAATGACGCCGCCACGCCGTACGCCGGCGCCGTCGAACTGCACAAGCGGTTCAAGGGCTCCCGCCTCATCACCGAGCAGGGCGCGGGCTCGCACGGTGTGACCGGACTGGTCAACCCGTGCATCAACGGGCGGGTGGACTCCTACCTGCTCACCGGCAAGACGGACGCCGCCGACGTGACGTGCACGCCGCACGCCACGCCGCAGCCGTAGTCCCGACAGCACGAGGGGGCGGCCGGAACCCCGGCCGCCCCCTTCGCCGTGTCGGCGCCCCGCGCGTCCGCTCCGGCAATGTCAACTTCAACTCAGCGGCATGCGGCGGAACTTGCGGCCCGCCTCGGCCTTCTGCGCCGCTTCCTCCGCCTTGACCTCGGCCGCGTACCGGTCGACGTACTCCTGCTCGGAGAGGGCCAGGATGGCGTACATGATCTCGTCGGTGATGGCCCGCAGCACGGCCTTCTCGCCCTCCATCCCGGCGTAGCGCGAGAAGTCGAGGGGCTTGCCGAACCGGATCACCACGGGGTGGATCCGCGGCAGCTTCCGGCCCGGCGGCTGGGCCTCGAAGGTGCCGATCATCGCGCACGGGACGACCGGGGCCTGGGCCCGCAGGGCCATCACGGCGACGCCGACCTTGCCTTTGTAGAGGCGGCCGTCGTGCGAGCGCGTGCCCTCGGGGTAGATCCCGAGCAGCTCGTCCTTGTTCAGCACGCCGAGCCCCTCGCGGATCGCCGCCTGCCCGGCCTCCTTGCCGGAGCGGTCCACCGGAATCTGCCCGATGCTGCGGAAGAACGCCGCCGTCAGCCGTCCCTTGATGCCGGGCCCGGTGAAGTACTCGGCCTTCGCCAGGAAGGTGATCCGGCGTTTCAGGATCGCCGGCATCAGGAAGTGGTCCGCGAAGGACAGGTGGTTGCCGGCGACGATGGCCCGGCCCGACGACGGTACGTGTTCAAGGCCCTCGATCCGAGGCCGGAAGGTCACTCTCAGCAGCGGACCCAGAAGCACATATTTGAGCACGTGATAAAACACTTGGGGCACTCCTCGTCTTCCCCGGGGAGCGATCAGTGTAGGCGCGGCCGTCGCCGGGCGTAACCATCGTGATGTCACTCTCTGTGGCCTCTTGGCCGGTATCCGACCCCTTGCGCCAGCACTTTCCCAAGAGCCCCAGGAGTCGACCGGAGCCGCGCCCGTCCGCCCGGTCGGCGTGTTGTCATCGTGTCCCGACGACACCGGCCGACTGCGGCGCGGCCGCACAGGTGTGCCGCAGCGGCAGGTTGGCCGCTTCCAGCAGGTCACCCGACGGCTCCCCGCCGACGCGGGGGTCCCGTGGCGCCGACGCCACGGGACCCCTGCTCGGGCTCTGCGCCCGACGCCCTGCTCAGACCCCTTCGGTCAGAACCTTCTCCAGCGACCCGAGCGCCGACCGGAGTTCCTCCGCCGTGATGGTGAGCGGGGGTGCCAGCCGGATGGTCGAGCCGTGGGTGTCCTTGACCAGGATTCCCTCGCGCATCAGGCCCTGGCTGATCTCCCGGCCCGTGCCGATGGACGGGTCGATGTCGACGCCCGCCCACAGCCCCCGGGAGCGGAAGCCCTCGACGCCCCGGCCCACCAGGGCCGTCAGCCCGTCCCGCAGCAGGACGCCCAGTTCGGCCGCCCGTCGCTGGTACTCGCCGGTCTCCAGGAGACCCACGACGGCCGAACCGACCGCCGCGGCCAGCGGATTGCCGCCGAACGTCGAGCCGTGCTCACCCGGACGCAGCACACTCAGCACGTCACGGCGGCCCACGACCGCGGAGACGGGCACGATGCCGCCGCCGAGCGCCTTGCCGAGCAGCACCAGGTCGGGGACGACCGACTCGTGTTCCACCGCCAGCGTGGTGCCGGTGCGGCCGAGGCCGGACTGGATCTCGTCCGCGACGAACAGACAGTCGGTGCGGCGGGTGAGCTCGCGGACGCCGGCGAGATAGCCGTCGTCCGGGATGATCACGCCCGCCTCGCCCTGGACGGGCTCGATCAGCACCGCGGCCGTCGTCTCGTCGATCGCCGCTTCGAGCGCGGCCAGGTCGTTGTACGGCACGACCCGGAAGCCCGGCGTGAAGGGGCCGAAGCCGGAGCGGGCCGTCTCGTCGGTGGAGAAGCTGACGATCGTCGTCGTCCGGCCGTGGAAGTTGTCGGCCGCGACCACGATGGTGGCCGAACCGGGCTCGACGCCCTTGACCTCGTACGCCCACTTGCGGGCCACCTTGATGGCGCTCTCCACCGCCTCGGCGCCCGTGTTCATCGGCAGGACCATGTCCATGCCCGTCAACGCGGCCAGGGACTCCGCGAATCCGGCGAGCCGGTCGTTGTGGAAGGCCCGCGAGGTCAGGGTGAGCCGGTCGAGCTGGCGGTGCGCCGCCTCGATCAGCACCGGGTTGCGGTGGCCGAAGTTGAGTGCCGAGTACCCCGCCAGCATGTCGAGGTAGCGGCGCCCCTCGACGTCCTCCACCCAGGTGCCCTCGGCGTGCGCGACGACGACGGGCAGCGGGTGGTAGTTGTGCGCCAGGACGGGGCCCTCGGCCCGGATCAGTTCCTCGGAGCTGCGCGCACCGGCGTCGGCGGGCGCGGTCGCACGGGCGGGAGCGGTCATGAACGGATCTCCTGTGTGCAGCACTTGATGCCGCCGCCGGCCTTGTGGAACTCGGAGAGGTCGACGGGGACGGGGACGTACCCATGGTGGTCGAGTTGCGCGGCGAGGGCCTCGGCACGCGGCGCGATGAAGACGTGACGGCCGTCCGAGACGGAGTTCAGACCGAAGGCGAGGGCGTCCTCACGGGTGGCGATCACCGCGTCCGGGAACAGCCGTCCCAGCACCTCGCGGCTGCCCGGGGAGAAGGCCTCCGGGTAGTACGCGATGTTGTCGTCGTCGAGGACGAAGAGCGCGGTGTCCAGGTGGTAGAAGTGCGGGTCCACCAGGCGCAGGCCGATCACCGGGACGCCGAAGAACTCCTGGACCTCGCGATGGGCCTCGGGCGTGGTGCGAAAACCCGTACCGGCGAGGATGTGGCGGCGCGTCGGGACGAGATCGCCCTCGCCCTCGCACACCGACTCGGGGCGGTAGACGTCGAAACCGGCCGTCTTGAACCAGGTCTCGTACGCCGTGGACTCCGGGCGGCGCTCGGGTGCGTGGAAGGACGAGCCGAACACACGGCCCTCCAGGACGAGCGCGCAGTTCGCGGCGAAGACCATGTCGGGAAGGCCGGGGACCGACTCGACGGAGTCGACGGTGTGACCGTGGGCGCGATAGGCGCTGATCAGCGCCTGCCACTGAGTTCGCGCGAGATCGACGTCCACAGGGGTGTCGGGACGCATCCAGGGGTTGATCGCGTACTGCACGGCGAAGTGTCTGGGTTCGCAGACGAGAAAGCGCCGGGGGCGCGGCACACGGCTTTCGGACACAGAGAGGTTCCTCCGCTTCCTGCGGTGTCATCTGGTGGGATGCCTCAACGGTAAGAAGCGGAGGACACGGGCGACAAGCGACGAGAGCTGCGCGTATACGCAGCACTGCTGCGTGATCGGCCCGGTCAGCGCACGTTTCCTGCGTCGTCCGGGGCGGCGTGGGTCGCCCCGGCCTCCGGGGCCTCGGGAAGCAGATGCGACAGCACCATATAGCTGATCGTCTTCCGGATGAACGGCTCCACCCGGATGCGCTCCAGGACCTCCTCGAAGTGCTCCACGTCGACGGCCCGTACGTGCAGCAGCGCGTCCGCGCCGCCGGTCACCGTCATCGCCGCGGTGATCTCCGGATGGTTGCGCACGACCTCCGCGAGCCGCCTGGGGGGCGCCGCGCCCTCGCAGTACACCTCCACGTACGCCTCCGTGCGCCAGCCGAGCGCCGCGGGCTTCACCGTGGCCGTGAAGCCGGTGATCACGCCCGTCTCGCGCAGCCGGTCGACCCGGCGCTTGACCGCCGTCGCGGACAGTCCGATCGCCGCGCCGATCTCCGCGAAACTCGTCCGGGCATTGGCCATCAGGGCCGTGATGATCTTGCGGTCGAGCTCGTCGAACATCGCGGGCTTGCTGTTCATGGCCGCACTGTATCCAGCGGCGGCCACCGGCCGGCCGGGCACGACGGCCGTGTCCGGCACATGTCCAGCCGTGCGTTTGGCTCCTACACTCCACTCTCATGCTGCGCGCGCTCGCCGTCGACGACGAACAACCCTCCCTCGAAGAGCTGCTGTATCTGCTCAACGCCGATCCCCGGGTCTCCAGCGCCGAGGGAGCGAGCGACGCGACCGAGGCGCTGCGCCGGATCAACCGGGCCCTGCAGTCGGGCCCCGGCGGACCCGAGGCCATCGACGTCGTCTTCCTCGACATCCACATGCCCGGCCTGGACGGGCTCGACCTGGCCCGGCTGCTCGGCGGGTTCGCGCAGCCGCCGCTCGTCGTGTTCGTCACCGCCCACGAGGGATTCGCCGTGCAGGCCTTCGAGCTCAAGGCCGTCGACTACGTCCTGAAGCCCGTACGCCGCGAACGGCTCGCCGAGGCGGTCCGCAGGGCCGCCCAACTCCGCGACACCGCGCCCCTCATACCCGTCCACGAGCCCGACCCCGACCAGATATCCGTCGAACTCGGCGGTGTCACACGCTTCGTGGCCGTCGAGGACATCACGCACGTCGAGGCCCACGGCGACTACGCCCGGCTGCACACCGCGCAGGGCAGCCACCTCGTGCGCATCCCGCTGTCCACCCTCGAGGAACGCTGGCGCTCCCGCGGCTTCGTCCGCATCCACCGGCGCCACCTGGTCGCCCTGCGCCACATCGGCGAACTCCGCCTGGACGCGGGCACGGTGAGCGTCCTCGTCGATTCCGTCGAACTCCAGGTCAGCCGCCGCCACGCCCGCCAACTGCGCGATCTGCTGCTGCGCCGGACCACGAGCTGAGGAGCACCCGCGTGCCGCAGGACCCCACCGAACGCCGCGTGGTCGTCACCGGAGCGCCCCGGCACACCCGGCGGACCTCCGGCTACTACCGGCCGAGGACCGAGATCGACGAACAGACCACACTCGGGCACACCTACGTACGCTCCCTGATGCGCAGTCAACTCCGCGCCGCGTGCGTCACGTTCGCCGTCCTGGTCCTGCTCGTCGGGCCGCTGCCGCTGGTATTCGCCGCGATGCCGGACGGGGCCGGCCTGGAATGGGCCGTCCTCGGCTTCTGCCTGTACCCGCCGCTCGTGCTGCTGGCCCGCTGGTACGTACGGCGGGCGGAACGCAACGAGAGGGATCTCGTGCGTCTGGTCGAGGACCGCTGAACCGTGAACGAGAACTACTCCGTTCCCGCCGTCGCCCTCGTCGTCCTCGCGACCGTCCTGGTCGGCGCGTTCGGGCTGCGCATCTCCCGGACCACCTCCGACTTCTACGTCGCCTCGCGCACCGTCGGCCCCCGGCTCAACGCGGCCGCGATCAGCGGCGAATACCTCTCCGCCGCCTCCTTCCTCGGCATCGCCGGCCTGGTGCTCGTCCAGGGACCCGACATGCTCTGGTACCCGGTCGGCTACACCGCCGGCTATCTCGTGCTGCTCCTCTTCGTCGCGGCGCCCCTGCGCCGCTCCGGCGCCTACACCCTGCCCGACTTCGCGGAGGCCCGGCTCGGCTCCCAGGCCGTCAGGAGGCTCGCCGGGGCGTTCGTCGTCGGTGTCGGCTGGCTCTATCTGCTTCCTCAACTCCAGGGCGCGGGGCTCACGTTGGCCGTGCTGACCGACGCGCCCGACTGGTTCGGCGGGGTGCTGGTCGCCGTGGTCGTGGTGGCCACCGTCGCCGCGGGCGGCATGCGCAGCATCACCTTCGTCCAGGCCTTCCAGTACTGGCTCAAGCTCACCGCCCTGCTCGTGCCCGCACTCTTCCTGATCCTCGCCTGGCAGTCCCACGGCGCCCCGCGCGACGCCTTCGAGGAACCGCCGGCCTTCCGCGAACAGCGCCTCGTCCGGATCGATTCCACACTCGACCTGAAACTGTCCCGGCCGCTCACCGTCACCGCGACGGGCACCGTCGACGGCCGGCGGTACGAGGGCACGCGCGTCCGGCTCCCGAAGGGCACCCACCGCGTCGACGGCGGCACCCGGCTCACCTTCGACCGGGGAACCCCGGTCCCGGCGGCCGAACGCGGGAGCGCCGACGCCCTGTCCGCCTCGCCGGCCGCCGGCCGCGAGGAACGCCCGCTCTACGCCACGTACGGACTGATCCTCGCCACGTTCCTCGGCACGATGGGCCTGCCGCACGTCGTCGTCCGCTTCTACACCAGCCCGCACGGGGTCGCCGCCCGCCGCACCACCGTCGCCGTCCTCGGCCTCATCGGGGCGTTCTATCTCCTGCCGCCCGTCTACGGCGCGCTGGGCCGGCTGTACGCCCCCGAACTCAGCCTCACCGGCGACGCGGACGCCGCCGTCCTGCTGCTGCCCGACCGGATGATCGGCGGAGCCGGCGCGGACCTGCTCGGGGCGCTCGTCGCGGGCGGTGCCTTCGCCGCGTTCCTCTCGACGGCCTCCGGACTCACCATGGCGGTCGCGGGCGTGCTCACCCAGGACGTCCTGCCCTCGCGGGGCGTACGCCACTTCCGGCTCGGCACCGTCCTCGCGATGGCCGTGCCGCTCGGCGCGAGCGTGCTGGTGGGCGGGCTGCCCGTCGCCGACGCCGTGGGGCTCGCGTTCGCCGTGTCCGCGTCCTCCTTCTGCCCGCTGCTGGTCCTCGGCATCTGGTGGCGACGGCTCACCCCGCCCGGCGCGGCGGCCGGAATGCTCGGCGGCGGCGGCGCGGCACTCGTCGCCGTCGGCGCGACCATGGCCGGCTATCCGGGGACGGCGGGCCCGCTGCGCGCTCTGCTCGCCTGGCCGGCGCTCTGGTCGGTGCCGCTCGGCTTCGTGACCATGGTGGTGGTGTCGCTCGCCACCGCCGCCCGCGTACCGCCCGGAACGGCGGCGATCCTCGCCCGCTTCCACCTCCCGGAGGAACTCACCGACGACCAGGTCCGCGCGGCGGTCGGCGCCCCGGGCGCGACGGCGGGCACGACGACCGGGACGACGACGAGGACGACGGGGACGACGACGGGCACCGCGGTGGGCGCTTCCGCGGACACCGTGGCGGGCACGCAGGAGACCGAAGGAGTGGTGAGCGGGTGAGCGGGTTCGTCGCCGGGCTGTGCGTGGCCGTGCTCCCGCTGCTGGCGGCCGGGTTCTGGCTCGGCAGACGTACCGCGCGGCCCGAGAACCTCGGAGGACTCGGCACCCCGGTCGAGCACGCCACCTTCCAGACCCTGCACACCGCCTCGCTCGCCGCGCCCCCGCTCCGCGCCGGACTCACCGAGGAGACGGCACGCCGGTCCGCCCGCCGGCTGCGCACCCTGCTCGGCACGGACGCCCTGTGCCTCACCGACCAGGACACGGTCCTGGCCTGGGACGGCGTCGGCGCCCATCACCGCACCGAGGTCATGGAACGCCTCGGCGCCCCGCTGGAGACCGGCCGGGGCGAGGCCTTCCGGCTGACCTGCGACGAGCCCGACTGCCCGCTGCGCTGGGCCGTCGTGGCCCCGCTCACCGTCGACGAACGGGTCCACGGAGCGCTCGTCGCGTGCGCGCCCCGCGAGTCCGCGGTCCTGGTGCGCGCCGCCGGCGAGGTCGCGCGCTGGGTCTCCGTCCAACTGGAGCTGGCCGACCTCGACCGGTCCAGGACCCGGCTGATCGAGGCGGAGATCAAGGCGCTCCGCGCGCAGATATCCCCGCACTTCATCTTCAACTCGCTGGCCGTGATCGCCTCGTTCGTCCGCACCGATCCCGAGCGCGCCCGCGAGCTCCTGCTGGAGTTCGCCGACTTCACCCGCTACTCGTTCCGGCGGCACGGCGACTTCACCACCCTCGCCGACGAGCTGCACGCCATCGACCACTACCTGGCGCTCGTCCGGGCCCGCTTCGGCGACCGGCTGTCCGTCACCCTGCAGATCGCGCCCGAGGTGCTGCCGGTCGCGCTGCCCTTCCTCTGCCTCCAGCCCCTGGTGGAGAACGCCGTCAAACACGGTCTGGAGGGCAAGACCGACAAGAGCCACATCAGCATCACGGCACAGGACGCCGGTGCGGAGGCGCTGGTGGTCATCGAGGACAACGGCACCGGCATGGACCCCGAACGGCTCCGCCGCATCCTGTCCGGGGAGGTCGGCCCCTCCGGGGGGATCGGACTGTCCAACGTCGACGAACGGCTGCGCCAGGTGTACGGCGACGATCACGGCCTGGTCATCGAAACCGCGGTGGGAGCGGGAATGAAGATCACCGCGCGGCTCCCCAAATACCAGCCGGGCGTCCACTCGGCGACCCGAGGTCCCCGGCAGTGAGCCGCCTCCGGCGGCTGGACATCCCTGGGAGTGAGGCGCCTCCGGCGGCCCGACGTCCTCGGCGGTGAGGTGCCTCCGGCTGCCGGAGTTCCCGGGAGTGAGGCGCCGTCGGCGGCCGGGGGAGGGGCCGTCCCGTGCGGAGGTCCCCCGGTCAGGTGCTGCGGGAGGCCACCATCCCCACCGTGATCAGACCCAGCACGACCCAGCCGAACCACAGCCAGCCGTTGCTGCCCAGTGCCACCGTGTAGGCCGTCACCACGACGAGCCCGCCCACGGTGAGCACCCCCATCGTCTTCGTCGAACCGGGCATCGCAGCACCCTCCTCGAGGCGGGTCCGTGAAGCGGGCCGTGGCCTTTGGGGCCATTTTCACCCGGAGGGAGGCGCTTCGCCAGGGCCGTGCGCACTCCGGGGCCCCGGGGGTGGGCCGTGACTCAGTTGCCGCGTGCGTTCAGGGAGGCCAGATAGGCGTTGTACGCCTCCAGCTCCTTGTCGCCGTCCCGGTCCGCCGCGCGGTCCAGACGCCTGGCCTGCCGCTGCTCGGAGTTGTACCACTGGAAGAGCAGCGCGAGCAGGACGAGCACGGAGGGGATCTCGCTGAACGCCCAGGCGATCCCGCCCGCGGCGGTCTGGTCGGCGAGCGCGTCGATGCCGAGCGAGGCCGGCGGGTTCTTGTACGACTCGACCATCGGCCCCGACGCCATCATCAACGCGATGCCGAAGAACGCGTGGAACGGCATCCCCGCGAACAGCTCCAGCATCCGCATCAGATAGCCCGGCCGGTGCGGGCCCGGGTCCACGCCCATGATCGGCCAGAAGAACACCAGGCCGACGGCGAGGAAGTGGCACATCATCACGATGTGGCCCGTGGTGGAGCCCATCAGGAAGTCGAAGAGGGGGGAGAAGTACAGCGCGTACAGACTCGCGATGAACATCGGGATGGTGAACGCGGGGTGCGTGACGACGCGCATGTAGCGGCTGTGCAGGAACATCAGCAGCAGTTCGCGCGGGCCCTTGGCGCCCCGCCTCGCGGCGACCGGCAGCGCGCGGAGCGCCAGCGTGATCGGCGCCCCGAGCAGGATCAGGATCGGGGACAGCATGCTGATCACCATGTGCTGGACCATGTGCACGCTGAACATGACCATGCCGTAGTCGTTCAGCCGGGTGCACATGACGAGCATCACCGTCAGCACGCCGGTCACGAAGGCGGCCGTACGGCCCCAGGACCAGGCGTCGCCGCGCCGGGCCAGCCGGACGACTCCCCAGCCGTACAGTCCGAGCCCGAGCAGGCACGCGACGAGGAAGAACGGGTCCGCGGACCACTCGAGCCCCCGCCCCAGCGTGAACGGCGGCAGATCCATGGTCATGCCGTGCCCGCTGTGATCCATCCGCCGGCTCCTGTTTCTGGGGATACCTCCCCGGCCCTTTTACGGCACTGGGGGAGGTTGTGCGCTGTCTGTCCGCACCAGAGTAGAACCGCCCCCGGCTGCGACTGCGACCGGGGGCGGTTCCGACGGCGTACGGCTCAGAGCACGCACTCCGCCTCGGCGTAACGCTCGTCCGGAACCGTCTTGAGGGTCTCGACCGCCTCCGCGAGCGAGACCATCACGATGTCGGTGCCGCGCAGGGCGGTCATCATCCCGAACTCGCCGCGGTGCACGGCCTCCACGGCGTGCCACCCGAACCGGGTCGCGAGCACGCGGTCGTACGCGGTGGGGGTGCCGCCGCGCTGGACGTGCCCGAGGATGACCGGCCGGGCCTCCTTGCCGAGCCGTTCCTCCAGCTCGATGGAGAGCTGCCGGGCGATGCCCGCGAAGCGCTCGTGGCCGTAGATGTCCTTGCCGCCCTCGTCGTAGGCCATCGAGCCCTCACGGGGCTTCGCGCCCTCGGCGGCGACCACGATGGCGAACCGCTTGCCCGCCTCGAACCGCTCGCCGACCCGCGCGGCCAGCTCCTCGATGTCGAAGGGGCGCTCCGGTACGACGATGGCATGGGCGCCCGCGGCCATGCCGGAGTGCAGCGCGATCCAGCCGGTGTGGCGGCCCATGACCTCCACGATCAGGACGCGCTGGTGGGACTCGGCGGTGGTCTTGAGGCGGTCGAGGGCCTCGGTCGCGACACCGACGGCCGTGTCGAATCCGAAGGTGACGTCCGTGACCGCGATGTCGTTGTCGATGGTCTTCGGCACGCCGACGATCGGCAGGCCGCCGTCCGACAGCAGACGGGCCGCCTTCAGCGTGCCCTCGCCGCCGATCGGGATGATCGCGTCCAGACCGAGGTCCGCGACGTGGCCCTTGGCCCGCTCCACGCCGTCACGCAGATGCGCGGGCTGGACCCGGGAGGAGCCGAGCATGGTGCCGCCGCGAGCGAGGATCCCGCTCACCGCGTCGAGGTCGAGCTTGAGGTAGTCGCACTCCAGGAGACCCTTCCAGCCGTCCCGGAAGCCGATGACCTCGTCGCCGTGGTCGACGACGGCACGGTGTACGACCGACCGGATGACGGCGTTCAGGCCGGGGCAGTCGCCGCCGGACGTGAGGACACCAATGCGCATAGCCCGAAATACCTTCTCAACGTGGTCCGGGGACCGGACCACGTTGTCCGGCGAGGATCGCGGCCAGCCTACCGGCGGGAGGGGCCCGCGCCGTACCGTGCGTCCGCCTGCTGGACGCACCCGCTCACCTGTGCGGATACCGTTTCAGACGGGCTCCGGACGAGGTCCGACGGGTCCGTCTCGCAGCAGCGGAAACGGTTCCCTCGGCGTTCGCTGCGACGACGGAAACCGTTCTTCCCCGGGAAACGCGAAGAGGAACCGTTCCTCCTCGAGAAACGGTTCCTCTGACCCGCCTGGGCGGGCCGGCCCTACGCGGGCTGCGTGGCGGACGCGATGCGCTCGGAGCGCAGCGCCTCGTACCAGCGGTCGTCGGTCGGCGGCAGCGCGTTGACGTCGAGGGCCAGCTTCAGCAGCAGGTCCGCGATCTGCGGGTTGCGGGCGAGGACGGGCCCGTGCATGTACGTGCCGAACACGGTGTCGTTGTACGCGCCCTCGGTGCCGTCGCCCGTGCCGTTGCCCTTGCCGAGCCGCACGTTCGCGAACGGGCGGGCGGTGGGTCCGAGGTGGGTGACGCCCTGGTGGTTCTCGAAGCCGGTGAGCTGGGGCAGACCGAGCCGCGGGTCGATGTCCGCGAGGACGTCGCCGACGCACCGCTCGCCCTCGCCGCGCACCGAGACCACGTCGAGCAGGCCGAGGCCCGGCTCGCGCTGGCCGAGGTCGTTGATGAACTCGTGGCCGAGGATCTGGTAGCCGGCGCAGACGGAGAACACGATCGCGCCGTTGCCGACCGCGCGCTCCAGACCGCCGTCGCGGCGCAGCCGCTCCGCGGCGAGCCGCTGCGGCCGGTCCTCGCCGCCGCCGATGAGGTAGATGTCGCCGGAGGTCGGGACCGGCTGGTCGCTGCGCACGTCGACACGGGCCACGTCGAGGCCGCGCTGACGCGCCCGGCGCTCGACGACGAGGGCGTTGCCCTGGTCGCCGTAGGTGCTCAGCAGGTCGGGGTAGATCCACACCAGCCGCAGGCTGTTGTCAGTCATTCTCTTCGTCCTCCGTGGCTCAGTTGCCGACACGACGCCTCAAGTCCTGGAATGCGGTGTAGTTCGCGATGACCTCGATCCGTCCGGGCGGTGCCATCTGCACGGCCTGGTCGAGGGTGTCGCACACCTGGAACTGCTGGTTGGCCACTTCGAGGCGGACGGCGAGGTCGAGCTTGCGGTCGCCGAGAACGAAGATCGGGTGTCCGGTCAGACGGGTGTAGTCGACGTCCCAGAGCCAGGAGGTGTCGGTGCCGTCGGCGCCGCGCGCGTTCACCGACAGGATGACCGGGGTCGGCGGCGGGTCGATCAGGGAGAAGGTCTCCAGCCAGCCCGCGGGGTTCTTGGCGAGCAGCAGACGCAGGTCGCGCTCCATGAACTGGACCACGTCGTAGCGTCCGGCCACGGCCTGCACCTGGTACATGCGCTCCAGGGCGACCTGCGGCGGCACTCCGAAGACCGCGGCCACGGCGGCCGAGGAGGCGGCGTTCGCCTTGTTGGCCCGGCCCGGGAGCTGGAGGTGGATCGGCCACGCGGAACCGTGCGGGTCGAGGACGTGGTCCCCGGACAGCGCCCAGGTCGGCGTCGGACGGCGGAAGCCGCACTCGCCGCAGAACCAGTCGTCGCCGGGGCGCTGCATCACGCCGCCGCACGACGGGCAGGACCAGGCGTCTTCCTTCCACATCTGTCCGGCCGCCACCCACATGACGTTCGGCGAGGAGGAGGCGGCCCACACGACCAGCGGGTCGTCCGCGTTGGCGACCACGACGGCCTTGGAGCCGGCCAGACCCTCGCGCCAGTGCTCGGCCATCATCCGGGTCTCGGCGGCACGGTCGAGCTGGTCGCGCGAGAGGTTCAGCAGCGCGATGCACTTCGGGTCGGTGTCACGGGCGACACCGGCGAGGTACTTCTCGTCGACCTCGATGACCGCGAACTTGGCGTCCGAGCCGCCGGCCAGCGCCGAGGTGATGCCCGCGGGCATGTTGGCGCCGAGCGCGTTGGAGACGACCGGGCCCGCGGCGCGCAGCGCCTCCGCGATCAGCCGGGTCGTCGTGGTCTTGCCGTTGGTCGCCGACACCAGGATCACGTCCAGGTGCGTGGCGAGCCTCGCCAGCAGGTCGGGGTCGAGCTTGAGCGCCACCCGGCCGCCGATCACCGATCCGCTGCCGCGTCCGGCGGCTCGCGAGACGGCAGCCGCCGCCTTGCCCGCCGTCACGGCCAGCTTGGCCCGCGGCGACAGCGGGTCCGAGTTGCCTGACATCGTTTCTCGATCCTCCTTGCGTACGCGCCGCGCCCCTGCCCCCGGCACATGTGGGGGTCAGCCTATCGAGATCCACTCACGGGCCCGAATCGCGGCACCACCTCGGTGCCGGCGCGACATGCGCGCGCCTACCAGGACCGTACCCTTGCCGCCATGCGACACGGTTCCATCCCCGGCACGCACGGGCGCGTCCGGCCCCTCATCCTGCTAGGTGACCCCGTCCTGCGTACAGCCTGCCCGGACGTCACGGATTTCGGCCCCCAACTCGCGGAGCTCGTCGAGGACATGTTCGCGACGATGTACGCCGCCGAGGGCGTCGGGCTCGCCGCGAACCAGATCGGCGTCGGTCTGCGGGTCTTCGTGTACGACTGCCCTGACGACGACGATGTCCGTCATGTCGGACATGTGGTGAACCCTCGACTCGTCGAGGCGGACGGTGTGGTCCTGCGCGGACCGGAGGGCTGTCTCTCGCTGCCGGGTCTGGAGGCCGGGACCGAGCGGTACGACCACGCGGTCGTCGAGGGCCGCACGGTCACCGGCGAGCCGGTCACCGTGCACGGCACCGGCTGGTTCGCCCGCTGCCTCCAGCACGAGTGCGACCACCTCGACGGCGGGGTGTACGCGGACCGGGTCACCGGATGGCGCCGGCGGCGCCTGCTGCGCCAGGTGGCGCGAGCCTCCTGGAGCGGCTGAGGGCCGCTCAGGACTCCGGCCGCCTCCGGCGGTCGGAGCGGGCTGTCCTGACGGGACGTCCGGGTGAGTCCCGGTCAGAACCCGGGGCCGCCGACCCGGTCGCCGGCCGCCGCGAGGCGGCCCCACAGCAGGTCGGCCAGGCTGCGCACCAACTCGGCGCGCGTGCACGGCCGTTCGCCGAGCCACCAGTCCCCGGCCGCGTGCATCATGCCGACGATGCCGTGGCCCCACACCCGTGCCAGTTGCTGGCTGCCCGGTCCGAGGTCCACCCGCTCCTCGATCACCTCGGCCAGCTCCTCGCCCATGCGGCGCAGGACGGGCGCGGAGTACTTGCCCACGTCGAACCCGGCGTCGCCCGGCTGGCCGCCCTCCGCCGGATGCATCAGGAAGCGGTAGACCTGCGGGCGTGCCTCGATGGCGGCCAGATAGGTGTCGAGCGTCGACTCCACGCGCTCACGCCGGTCGGCCGGGGCGTCCAGTGCCGCCCGCAGCGCCTCGAGGAGCGCGTCCGTGTGCCGCTTGGCGAGCGCGGCGTAGAGCCCGCCCTTGTCGCCGAAGTGGCGGTACAGGATGGGCTTGGTGATGCCGGCCTCGGCGGCGATGGCGTTCATGGAGGCCCCGGGGCCGTCGCGGAGCACCACTCTGTCGGCGGCTTCCAGCAGCTCGCGCCGGCGGCGGTCGGCGGACCTCTGCTGATCGGTCCGCTGTGTGGTGTCCATGTGCTCTCCCCACCCGTGGTGATTCGGTGACGCCTGCGCAAACTAACACTGATCGTCGTATGGGTATCGAACGGGATGCCGAGCCGGGCTCGGGAGTTGACTTTTCCTACTAGCCAGTAACAGACTCCAGTTACCGCAAGTAACAGTTTAGTGCAGCGCTGGAGGGGACATGGCCGAGTTCACCATGGAGCTCAACGACGAACAGAAGGAGGTCCGGGACTGGCTGCACGGCTTCGCCGCCGATGTGATCCGTCCCGCGGCCGCCGAATGGGACGAGCGCGAAGAGACTCCCTGGCCGGTCATCCAGGAAGCCGCGAAGGTCGGCATCTACTCCCTGGACTTCTACGCCCAGCAGTACTTCGACGCCACCGGGCTCGGCATACCCATGGCGATGGAGGAGCTGTTCTGGGGCGACGCGGGCATCGCGCTGTCCATCGTCGGCACCGGCCTCGCCGCCGTGGGCGTCCTCGCCAACGGCACCGAGGAACAGATCGGCACCTGGATCCCCCAGATGTACGGCGATGCCAACGATGTCAAGGTCGCGGCCTTCTGCTCCTCCGAGCCCGACGCCGGCTCCGACGTCGCCTCGATGCGGACCCGCGCCGTCTACGACGAGGCCAAGGACGAGTGGGTCCTGAACGGCACGAAGACCTGGGCGACCAACGGCGGCATCGCCAACGTCCACGTCGTCGTCGCCGTCGTCGACGCGGAACTCGGCTCCAAGGGCCACGCCTCCTTCATCGTGCCGCCGAACACGCCCGGCCTGTCCCAGGGCCAGAAGTTCAAGAAGCACGGCATCCGCGCCTCGCACACCGCCGAGGTCGTCCTGGAGAACGTCCGGATCCCCGGATCCTGCCTGCTCGGCGGCAAGGAGAAGCTCGACGAGCGTCTCGCCCGTGCCCGCGAGCGCGCCAGGGCCGGAGGCGGCGAGCGGGTGAAGAACGCGGCGATGGCCACCTTCGAGGCCTCCCGCCCGGCCGTCGGCGCCATGGCGGTGGGCACCGCGCGGGCCGCGTACGAGGTCGCCCTCGACTACGCGAAGACGCGTGAGCAGTTCGGCCGGCCGATCATCGACAACCAGGGCGTCGCCTTCCAGCTCGCCGACATGCGCACCTCGATCGACGCGGCGCGGCTGCTGGTCTGGCGGGCCTCCTGGATGGCGGTCAACGGCAAGCAGTTCACCGCGGCCGAGGGCTCGATGTCGAAGCTGTTCGCCAGCGAGACGGCGAAGAAGGTCACGGGCCAGGCCATCCAGATCCTCGGCGGCAACGGCTACACGCGCGAGTACCCCGTGGAGCGGATGCACCGCGACGCGGCGATCTACACCATCTTCGAAGGCACCAGCGAGATCCAGCGCCTCGTCATCGCCCGCACCCTGTCCGGGATGCCGATCCGCTGACGCCGCGCGGCCCGGAGCCGTTCCCCCGACGGGACGCCGGTGATCACCGGCGTCCCGGGCGCCCGCGGGGTCTACGCGGGCGGGCGCGGCGGGCCACCGTCGCGCACAGCCGGCGTCACCCCACCGGACCTGGGACTTCGCGTCGCAGCGCGATGAACCGGGGGTGACCGTGCACTCTGGTCGCGGGGGCTCGGAGTCAGCCGGACCGAAGGAGCGCGCGATGACGCGGACGGCCAGGGAACTGCTGGAGGGCGTCACCGGAAAACTCGCCCCCGACCCCCACGCCAACCGGCTGCTCCCGCTGATCGCCCGGGGTGCCGCCCAGCTCGACACGCTCGCCGCGCTGGCTATGGAACAGCGTCATGTCGTCGCGGCCGATCACCGCGCGTTCGTGCATCTGGCCGGACGCTCGGCGGCCGACCCGGCGAGCGCCGCCTTCTTCGAGACGCTCGCCGAGGGCGAGGCGGTGGCCGGGGCCCGGCTCCCCGCGTTCGCCGCCGCGGTGGGAGCCGGCGAGGCACGGGCCTCGGAGTACGAACCCCTCGCCGACTGCCAGGCCTATCCCGCGTACGTCGCCTGGCTCGCCCTGAACGGGGAGCCCGCCGACGTGGTCCTCGCGCTCGGCGCCAACCTCGCCGCGTGGGGCGGCTACTGCGAGACCATCACCGAGGCGCTGCGCCGTCACTACGGCTTCGACGACGAGGTGTGCGGTTTCTTCGACTTCTTCGCCGAGCCGGCGCCCGAGCTGGAGAGCAAGGCCCTGGACGCCGTGCAGGCCGGTCTCGACGCCGAACGGATCTCCCTGGACGACGTCCTGCGCCACGGGCGGCTGCTCCAGGCCTACGAGGCGAAGTTCTGGCACGCCCTGTGGGAACAGGACCAGCGCGTCGCCTGAGACGGCGGCGACGGCGTCCCGTGCCGGGACGCCGTCCGCGGCCTGGACGCGCCGCCGTCGTCGACGGTCAGCGGCCGCTCGGGCCGCTGCTGTGCGCGATGCAGGCCACGTCGATCCGGTCGGCCAGCTTGGCCAGTTCGATCGTGAGCGCGGCCACCGTGTCCTCGTCGAGACCGTCCTGGCCGGCCTCCACCAGATGCAGCCATCGGCCGCCCACCGTGCGCAGCAGCTTGCTGACGTCGGCGGCCGCCACCTGCAACGTGCCGCGGTCGTCGACGATCAGGGGGAGGGTCACTTCGCGGTTCACACGAGGGATCGTAGCTGCGGAACGCTCACGCTCCGTGCCATACGGTGGTGATGTTGCAGAACTCGCGGATTCCGTGCCCCGACAGTTCACGCCCGTAGCCGGACCGCTTCTCCCCGCCGAACGGGAACGCCGGGTGCGAGGCCGTCATCCCGTTGACGAACACGCCGCCCGCCTCGGAATCACGTACGAACCGCTCCACCTCCGCCTGGTCGCGGGTCCACACGTTCGAGCTCAGCCCGAACGGCGTGTCGTTGGCGAGGGCCACCGCCTCGTCCAGGTCGGCCGCGCGGTAGAGCGTGGCGACCGGCCCGAACGTCTCCTCCTGGTGGATGCGCATGTCGGGCGTGATGTCGGTGAGCACGGTCGGCAGGTAGTACCAGCCGCCGCCGAAACCGTCGGGGCGTTCGCCGCCGCACAGCACGGTCGCGCCGTTCTCGACCGCGTCGTCGACGAGCTCCTCCAGGTCGGCCCGGCCCTGCTCGGTGGACAGCGGCCCGATGTCGGTGTCCTCCTCCAGCGGGTCGCCGACCGCGAGGGCCCGCATGCCCTCCGTGAACCGCTCCGCGAAGGCGTCGAACACGTCGGTGTGCACGATGAACCGCTTGGCGGCGATGCACGACTGTCCGTTGTTCTGGGCACGCGCGGTGACGGCGACGGTCGCGGCGCGCTCGACGTCGGCGGACGGCATCACGACGTACGGGTCGCTGCCGCCCAGCTCCAGCACCGTCTTCTTCACCTCGTCCCCGGCGACCGAGGCGACCGCCCGGCCGGCCGGTTCGCTGCCGGTGAGGGTGGCCGCCTTGACCCGCGGATCACGCAGGATGCCCTCGACCGCCCCGGAGCCGACCAGCAGCGTCTGGAAGCAGCCCTCGGGGAAGCCCGCGCGACGGAACAGGTCCTCCAGGTACAGGGCGGTCTGCGGCACGTTCGAGGCGTGCTTGAGCAGTCCCACGTTGCCCGCCATCAGCGCGGGCGCGGCGAACCGGACCACCTGCCAGAGCGGGAAGTTCCACGGCATCACGGCGAGCACGGGGCCGAGCGGACGGTAGCGCGCGAGGACCCGGGAGGCGCCGGAGTCCGCGGCGTCGGCGGGGGCCGCCAGCTCGTCGGCGAGCAGATCCTCGGCGTGGTCGGCGTACCAGCGCATCGCCTTGGCGCACTTGGCGGCCTCCGCCCTGGCCTGCTTGACCGGCTTGCCCATCTCGGTGGTCATCACCCGGCCGATGTCGTCCAGGTCGTCGTCCAGGAGAGCGGCCGCGCGGTGCATGAGCCGCGCCCGTTCGGCGAACGGGGTGGTGCGATACGTACGGAACGTGGCCTCGGCGGCAGCGAGCCTGCGCTCGATCTCCTCGGCGCCGAGGGCGTCGTACGTCTTGAGCGTCTCGCCGTTCGCCGGGTTCACCGTCGCGATGGGCATGGCCGACCTCCTGAAAGCTGGCTGTTCCCCGACCCTCCCGCGCGGGGCGGCACGGCGCAACGCGGGCGGGCCCCGAGGTGAGCCGGCGCTTCTGGCCGAACGCCGACTCTCAGTGCGAGTGCTCAGCCAGGCGGTCGAGAAACACGGTCTGGGCGGTCACGAGCAAGGAACGGGCCCGTTCCGGGCTCATCCACTCCACCCGGTCGAGCTCGGGGAACTCCTGGCGCCGCCCCGATCTCGGGGGCCACTCCATCGTGAACGTGCCGGGGACCATGGCCGCCGGATCGAGATCCGCCTCGATCGCCCAGGCCGTGACCACCTTGCCGTTCTTCTGGGTCACCTCGCCGAGGGCGATCGCCGCGCCGTCGGGCGGCGGCAGCCCGAGCTCCTCCCGGAACTCGCGGCGGGCGGCGTCCCAGGCCGTCTCGTCGGGCTCGTACTCGCCCTTGGGAAGGGTCCAGGCGCCGGCGTCCCGCCGCGCGAAGAACGGGCCGCCCATATGGCCGACCAATACCTCCACGCCGTGGTCGGTGTGCCGGAACAACAGCAGTCCCGCACTCCGGCGCCCGTGCTGGTCTCCGCTCATCGCGTCACCTCCGGGTGGGCGGCCAGCAGGGTGTCGACGGTGTCGGCCTCGGCGGCCGCCTTGTCCTCGCGGTAGCGCACGACCCGGGCGAAGCGGAGGGTGACACCGGCCGGGTAGCGGGTCGACCGCTGCAGACCGTCGTACGCGATCTCCACGACGAGTTCGGGCCGTACGGTCACCACGTGGCCGTCGTCCGAGACGGCCAGCTCCCGGAACCGCTCGGTCTGCCAGGCGAGCATCGCGTCGGTCATGCCCTTGAACGTCTTGCCGAGCATGGCGAAGGAGCCGTCGGCGGCGCGGGCTCCCAGGTGCAGGTTCGAGAGCTTGCCGGTGCGCCGCCCGTGACCCCATTCGGCCGCCAGGACCACGAGATCGAGGGTGTGCACGGGTTTGACCTTGAGCCAGGCGGCACCGCGCCGGCCCGCGCTGTACGGGGCGTCGAGGGCCTTCACCACGACGCCCTCGTGCCCCCGGGCCAGCGTGTCGGCGAGGAACGTCTCGGCCCGCGCGGCGTCGTCCGGCCCCGGCACGAGCGTCCGCCGCACCCGCATCGGCTCGGGAACCAGCCGGGCCAGTTCGGCGTGCCGCTCGGTGAACGGCAGATCCAGCAGGTCCCGGCCGTCGACGGACAGCGCGTCGAAGAAGACGGGGGAGACGGGCACGGTCTCCGCGGCCGTCGTCACGTCCACCCGCGACCCCACCCGGGCGGCCGTCTCCTGGAAGGAACGCGGCCGTCCCCGGTCGTCCAGCGCGATCACCTCGCCGTCCAGGATGAACCGCTCACCCCGCAACTCCATCGCGACAGCGGTCAGTTCGGGGAGCCGGCCGGTGATGTCGTCGAGGGTGCGGGTGTAGACGCGGACGTCCTCGCCGTCCCGGTGGAGCTGCACCCGGATGCCGTCCAGTTTCTCCTCGACCACGCAGGCGCCGAGCTTGCCGACCGCCTCAGGGACGGAGGAGGCCGAGTGCGCCAGCATCGGCAGCACCGGGCGGCCGACCGTGAGCCGGAAGCCGTCCAGGGCCCCCGGGCCGTCCGCGAGGAGGGCCCGCGCCACCGCCGAGAGCGAACCCGCCAGCATCACCGCCCGCCGTACGTCCTCGGCGGGCGTGCCGGTCGCCTCCGCGAGGCCCTCGACCGCGAGCGCGTCCAGCGCGCCTTGGCGGACCTCACCGGTGAGCAGCCCGAACAGGAAACGCTGTTCCTCCTCCGTGGCCGCCGCCATCAACTCGGCCACCAGGCGGGCCCGTTCGGCCTGCGAACCGGTGCCGGAGACCTTGCCGAGCTCGGTCAGCCGGGCGTCCACCTCGCGCACGGTGAGGGTGGGGCCGGCGGCGGGGGCGACCGGCGTGCTCAGTACCTTCCAGCCGACCCCGATGCGGCCCTGCGGCAGCCGGCCCGCGAGATACGGGATCACGATCGGCGCGTCGTCCGCCTCGGCGTCCCGGAACAGCTCCGCGAGCAGAGCGGTCTTCCGGGACCGCGCCGAGGTGGCGGCGACCTCCTGGGACACATGGGCGAGCCGGCTCAGCAGCATGCAGCCATCCTGCAACGCGAGCGCCCGGTTCACACCCGTACGGGACGCGGAGGATGCGCCCGGAGGGCGTGTTTCGGCCCAGTCCCCCCCAGGGCCGACGGACGGCGGGCCCGGGGCCCGGTCCGGGTGTGCTGTGGGCGGCGGGCTCGCCACCCGGCCCGCCTCGTGCGGCCGGACCGCGGGCTCGCGGACTTGTCCGGGTGGTGCCGCAGGGCCGCGGGCCCGCAGCGGTGTCCGGGTGTGCCGCCGGGTCCCGGGCCCCGGGCCTGGGATCGGTCCGGGTGTGTGCCGTCGGGTCGCGGGCCTCGGATCGGACCGGTCTGTGCAGCCGGGCCCCGGGCCTCGTCCCGCCCGCCGACCAGACCGGCCGCGCGGGTCGCCGCGAGCCAGGCGGTGGGCGAGCCTCGCCCGGCGCTCCGCCGCGGGCAGCTTCAGCCACGCGTCGTACACGGGCGTCGCCGCCTACCGTTCGTCCGCCTCGCCGTCCGGGCCGGGTGCGCCCCCGGGCGCTGGTCTCAGCCCTGGCCGCGGGCGATCGCCGCGTCGAGGTCGGCGAAGAGGAGTTCTCCGTTGAGCGTGGCTGCCGCGCGGTACCCGGCGCTCGCGGCGTTCACCACCTGCTCGGCGAAACCGGCGGCGTTGCCGGCCGCCCAGACGCCGGGCACGCTCGTCAGTCCGGTCGGGTCGACGACCGGGTAGCTGCCGAACGGCGTCTCCCGCAGCTCCGCGCCCAGCCGCTCCAGCAGACCGGTCCGCGGCACCGGGCGCGGCGCCACGAACAGCACCGAGCGGTCGTGCGTGGTCCCGTCCGCGAGCCGTACGCCGGTGAGCCGGCCGTCCTCGACCACCAGGTCCGCGACCTCGCCCGGCACCACGGCCACCCCCGCGGCGGCGAGCCTGCGCAGGTCCTCGTCGGAGAGCTCGTCCTCGGCCACCGTGTGCAGGAAGAAGGTGACGTCCTTCGACCACTGGCCGACCATCAACGCCTGGTGCACACTCATCGGCGTCGCGGCCAGCACCCCGAAGGCCTGGTCGCGGACCTCCCAGCCGTGGCAGTACGGGCAGTGCAGCACGTCGCGCCCGAAGCGCTCGGCGACGCCGGGCACCGACGGCATCTCGTCCGCCAGGCCCGTCGTGACGATCAGCCGGCGCGCGTGGACCCTGTCCCCGGAACCGAGCGTCACGTCGAACTCCCCGGCGCCGTCCCGGACGACGTCCGTCACCCGGCCCCGGACGATCTCCACGCCGTACCCCTCGACCTCCCGCCGCCCCTCGGCGAGGAACGCGGCGGGCGGCATGCCGTCGCGGGTCAGATAGCCCTGCATGTGCGCCGCGGGCGCGTTGCGCGGCTCGCCCTCGTCGACGACGAGCGTGCGGCGCCGCGCCCGGCCGAGGACCAGGGCCGCGGAGAGCCCCGCCGTGCCGCCGCCGACGACGACCACTTCGTACGTCCCGGCCGACGGTCCGGCCGCTGCCCCGGCCGCTGTCCCGCCCGCTGTCTCGGCCGCTGTCCCGGTCATTGCCTCGGTCATGGTGACCACCTCCATGGAGAAGGTCGCCCCGAACCCGCCGGATTGACAAACGGCTTTGCCGATTCTGCAATGGAGGGATGAGTGAGGCGGCCCGTGCGGGCGAGAGTGACAGCGGCGGGCGCGACGGCGGTGGGCGCGGTGCGACCGGCGACGCGGCGACGGACGAGGTTCTCGCCGAGGTGGGTCCGCGGCTGCGCCGGATCAGGAAGGAGCGCGGGGCGACCCTCGCGGGGCTGTCCGAGGCCACCGGCATCTCGGTGAGCACGCTCTCGCGTCTGGAGTCCGGCCTGCGCAAGCCCAGCCTGGAGCTGCTGCTGCCCATCGCGCGGGCCCATCAGGTCGCCCTGGACGAACTGGTCGGCGCCCCGCCGGTCGGCGACCCCCGGGTGCGCGCCGAGCCGCTCGTGCGCCACGGCCGTACGTACTGGCCGCTGACCCGTCAGCCCGGTGGACTCCAGGCCTACAAGGTGCTCGAACCGCAGCGGACGGGGGAGCCCGATCCGCGCACCCACGAGGGCTACGAATGGCTGTACGTGCTCTCGGGGCGGCTGCGGGTGGTCCTCGGTGAGCACGACGTCGTGCTGGAGGCAGGTGAGGCGGCCGAGTTCGACACGCGCGTGCCGCACTGGTTCGGCTCGACGGGGGAGGGGCCCGCGGAGTTCCTGAGCCTCTTCGGTCCGCAGGGGGAGCGCATGCACGTACGGGCCCGGCCCAAGACCCGGTCCAAGGAGGAGTGACGGCGGACGCCGGGGCGGCCGGGGTGCGGGGTTCCCTGCGGCGGGGTGGCCGGCGCGCGCGTGCGGCCTGTGCGGTGGGACGGCGGGGTGGCGGGGGTGCGGGCCGACGCGGCGGGGGGCCACGGTCGTGGGGCTTGGTGAAGACGTGGGTCGTTCGCTGTTCCCAGGGCGGCAAGCGACCGCTTAGTATGCGAAGGACCCCGGTCAGCCGACACAGTCCCCTGGAGGCCCCGCATGCAGGCATGGCAAGTGCACCAGAACGGCGAGCCCGCAGAGGCGATGCGCCTCCTGGAGGTGGAGCGGCCGACGCCCGGTGACGGCCAGGTCCTGCTCAAGGTGCGCGCCGCGAACATCAACTTCCCGGACGCCCTGATGTGCCGCGGTCAGTACCAGGTCAGGCCGCCGCTGCCGTTCACGCCGGGCGTGGAGATCTGCGGCGAGACCGAGGACGGCCGCCGGGTGATCGCCAACCCCGCCCTGCCGTACGGCGGCTTCGCCGAGTACGCGGTCGCGGACGCCGCCGCCCTGCTACCGGCGCCCGAGGCCCTCGACGACGCCGAGGCCGCGGCGCTGCACATCGGCTACCAGACCGGCTGGTTCGGCCTGCACCGCCGGGCCCGGCTGGAAGCCGGCGAGACGCTGCTCGTCCACGCGGCCGCCGGAGGTGTCGGCAGCGCGGCGGTCCAGCTCGGAAAGGCGGCGGGCGCGCGGGTCATCGGTGTCGTCGGCGGTGCCGACAAGGCCGCCGTCGCGCGCGAGCTGGGCTGCGACGTCGTCGTCGACCGGCGTTCCGAGGACGTGATCGCCGCCGTCAAGGAGGCGACCGGCGGACGCGGCGCGGACGTGATCTACGACCCCGTGGGCGGTGAGGCCTACACCCAGTCCACGAAGGTCGTCGCCTTCGAGGGCCGGATCGTGGTCGTCGGCTTCGCCAGCGGCTCGATCCCGAGCCCCGCGCTGAACCACGCCCTCGTCAAGAACTACGGCGTCCTCGGCCTGCACTGGGGCCTGTACAACGCCAAGAACCCGAAGCTCGTCCTGCACTGCCACGAGCAGCTCACCGAACTGGCCGCGCGGGGCGCGATCAAGCCGCTGGTGAGCGAGCGGGTGCCGCTGAGCGGGGCCGCCGCCGCCGTGCAGCGGGTCGCCGACGGAGTCACCACCGGGCGGATCGCCGTGGTGCCCACACTGGAGAACGGAGCCGCCGCATGACCGACGCAGCCGAACTGCGCCGCCGCACCCAGGAGTTGCTGGCCGCACACCCGCCCGGGGAGACGGACCGGCTGGACTTCCTCGGGGCCCGTTTCGACGCCGGGCTCGCCTGGGTGCACTACCCCGAGGGCCTCGGCGGCCTCGGCGCCCCGCGCCGCCTCCAGGCCGTCGTGGACGCCGAACTCGCGGCCGCCGGCGCACCCGACAACGACCCCCGGCGGATCGGCATCGGCCTCGGCATGGCCGCCCCGACCATCCTCGGCTTCGGCACCGAGGAGCAGAAGCGCCGCTTCCTGCGGCCCCTGTGGGTCGGCGAGGAGGTGTGGTGCCAGCTCTTCAGCGAGCCCGGCGCCGGCTCGGACCTCGCCGCCCTCGGCACCCGCGCGGTCCGCACCGACGGCGAGGACGGTGACTGGGTGGTCAACGGGCAGAAGGTGTGGACCTCCAGCGCCCACCTCGCCCGCTGGGCCATCCTCATCGCCCGCACCGACCCGGACGTGCCCAAGCACCGGGGCATCACCTACTTCATCTGCGACATGACCGACCCGGGCGTCGAGGTGCGGCCCCTGCGCCAGATCACCGGCGAGGCCGAGTTCAACGAGGTCTTCCTCACCGACGTCCGCATTCCCGACGCGCACCGCCTCGGCGAGGTCGGCGACGGCTGGCGGGTCGCGCAGACCACGCTCATGAACGAGCGCGTCTCCATCGGCGGCATGCGCATCCCGCGCGAGGGCGGCATGATCGGCCCGGTCGCGAAGACCTGGCGCGAGCGGCCCGAACTGCGCACCCACGACACGCACCAGCGGCTCCTGAGGCTGTGGGTCGAGTCCGAGGTCGCCCGGCTCTCCGGCGAACGGCTGCGCCAGCAGCTCGCCCAGGGCCAGCCCGGCCACGAGGGCTCCGGCATGAAGCTCGGCTTCGCCCGGCTCAACCAGGAGATCAGCGGCCTCGAAGTCGAACTCCTCGGCGAGGAAGGCCTGTTGTACGAGGACTGGACGATGCGCCGGCCCGAACTCGTCGACTTCACCGGCCGGGACGCCGGATACCGCTACCTGCGCTCCAAGGGCAACAGCATCGAGGGCGGGACCAGCGAGGTCCTGCTGAACATCGTCGCCGAACGCGTCCTCGGCCTGCCGTCCGAGCCGCGCACCGACAAGGACGTCGCATGGAAGGACCTCGCCCGATGAGCCAGGTGAGCACCGAGCCCGATCTGCTCTACACGGAGGAGGAAGAGGCGCTGCGCGCCGCCGTCCGCGACCTCCTCACCGACCGCTGCGCCGCGGCGGACGTCATCGCCCGCAGCGAGTCGGGCACTCCGCACGACGCCGAGCTGTGGAAGGCGCTCTCGGAGGGCATGGGTCTCGCCGGCCTCCTCGTGCCCGAGGACCGGGGCGGCCAGGGTGCCACGCACCGCGAGGCCGCCGTGGTCCTGGAGGAGCTGGGCCGCGCGGTCGCTCCCGTGCCCTATCTGACCAGCGCCGTGGTCGCGACCGAGGCCCTGCTGGCCTGCGAGGGACCGGCCGCGGCCGAGCTGCTCGCCGCGCTCGCCTCCGGCCGGACCGTGGGCGCCCTCGCGGTCGCCCTGAACGTCGCCCCGGGAGCCGTCCACCGAGCCGTCCGTCTGGAGAACGGTTCCCTGCACGGGGAGCTGACGGGCATCGCCGACGCGGCCGCCGCCGACGTGCTGCTCGTTCCGGCCGAGGACGGCGGGCTGTACGCCGTCGACGCGGACGCCGTCACGATCGTCCCGCAGGTCAGCCTCGACCAGACCCGGCCGCTCGCCCGGATCACCTTCGACTCCGCGCCCGCTCGGCTGCTCACCGCGGACGCGCCCGGTGCCGTACGGCGCGCGCTGCGGGCCGGGGCCGGACTGCTCGCCTCCGAGCAGCTCGGGCTCGCCGACCACTCGTTGACCGAGACGGTCCGCTACCTCAAGGAGCGCAAGCAGTTCAACCGGCCGGTCGGCGGGTTCCAGGCGCTCAAGCACCGGCTCGCCCAGGTGTGGCTGGAGGTCGTCAACACCCGTGCCGCCGCCCGGAACGCGGCCGACGCGCTGGCCACGGCGAGTGCGGACGGCGACGTGGCCGTGGCCGTCGCCCAGGCGTACGCGGCACCCGTCGCCGTACACGCGGCGGAGGAGGCGCTCCAGCTCCACGGCGGCATCGGCATGACCTGGGAGCATCCGGCCCACCTCTACCTCAAGCGCGCCAAGGCCGACTCCATCGCCTACGGCACGGCGGGCGCGCACCGCGAGGCCCTGGCCGAACTGGTCGACCTCCAGGCGCCCTGACAGCGCCTTCCCGCGAGCGCCCTGACGCCACGTCCGGAAGAGCCCGCCCCACCTGGGTCGGGCTCTTCTCGTGCGCCCGTCGCACCCCGGTTCGGAGAGGGCGAGGAGGTCACACCGGACCCCGTCCCGCCCCGCCCCGCTCCGCCCCGCTCCGCCCCGCTCCGCTCCGCTCCGGTGAGGTGAACACGTCACGTCAGTCCGGCCAACTCCCCCCGGAGCGAGGGTCCGCGGCGGCGGGCAGGCTCCATACTCCCTGAGGTCCTGAACGGCATCCTCAAGGGAGGCAGAGCATGGCCCACACCACCCGCCGCAGCGCCCTCACCACCCTCGGCGCCGCCCTCGCGGGCTCGTTCGCGCTGCCCGCGCCGCGAGCTCTCGCGGGCGAGCCGAGGCCCCGGACCCGGCCCTTATGGCGAGCCCACGCGCACAACGACTACGAGCACCCCCGCCCCCTCCTCGACGCGCTCGACCACCGCTTCGGCAGCGTCGAGGCCGACATCTACCTCGTCGGCGACCAACTCCTCGTCGCCCACGACCCGGTGGACCTCGACCCCACCCGCACCCTCGAATCCCTCTACCTCGAACCGCTGGCCGCCCGCGTCAGGGCCGAGCACGGCTCGGTGTACCGGGGCCACCACCGGCCGCTGCAGTTGCTCATCGACATCAAGACCGAGGGCTCCTCGACCTACCTCGAACTCGACCGTCATCTGCGCCGCCACCGGCACCTGTTCACCTCGTACGCCGACGGCAAGGTGCGCCCCGGCCCGGTCACGGCCGTGATCTCCGGGGACCGCGCCGCGCGCGTCCCGATGGAGGCGCAGCCCGAGCGGCTCGCCTTCTACGACGGCCGGCTCGCCGACCTCGGCGGCCCCGCCCCCGCCTCCTTCATCCCGCTGATCAGCGACAACTGGACACTCAACTTCAGTTGGCTGGGCGAAGGCCCCTTCCCCGACGCCGAACGCGAGAAGCTGCGCGGCATCATGGCCACCGCCCACGCGCGCCGGCAGAAGGTCCGGTTCTGGGCCACGCCGGACGTCGCCGGCCCGACACGCGAGGCGCTCTGGAGCGAACTCCTCGCCGCCGGCGTCGACTACTTCAACACCGATGACCTGGGCGGTCTCGAGAAGTTCCTGGACGCCCACGACCGACGGTAGAAGACCACCCGTTCGGGGGGCACGTCAGCCGCCCGGACCAACCCTCCGCTACGCCACACTTGCGGCCGAACGCCGCGAAGCGGACGTGGCGGAGGAGGTTGACGATGGCCATTTCCATCTCTGCGGTGCTGTTTCTCCTGGTGCTGGCGGTGATCTTCCTGCGCAACGGAGGGCTGAAGATCTCCCACGCCCTGGTCTGCGCCCTGCTCGGGTTCCTGCTGGCCAGTACGAGCATGGCCCCGACCATCCACAGCGGGCTCACCGCGACGGCCGACATCGTGGGCAGCCTGACCCCCTGACGCCCCGGTCCTCTCACCCGAGGGGCGCCTCACGGGCCCTCGAACACCCCGATGCCGTTGGGGACCGGACGCTCGGCGCCGCCGCTCGGATGGTTGAGGACACTCACGGCGTCCGCCCCCGGCCACCGGGCGACCATCGTGGTGGATCCGCCGCCGTCCAGGCTGAAGGCGTCCTCGGACCCCAGCCGCTTCATCGCCCCGGTGACCTCGGCGATGGTGAGGCCGGCGCGGAACTGCGGTGCGCCGTCGAGGGCGAGGAGCTGCATCCGGCGCCCGTGGTCGGAGAAGCCGACCGCGGTGCGTACGGCGGCGGTCCGGTCGTCCAGACCCGGCAGCGGCACGCCGTCGGTCATCATCGGATAGCCGCCGAGCGCGAAGCGGTAGGGCACCTTGGAGGACTTCGCGACCAGCCGGTGCCTTACCCCGACCGGCTCGCCCACGGACAGCTTCCGCAGCTTCTGGGCACCCGCCTCGCGGCCGACGAGGACGGTGGTGCCCCGGGCGATGGGTCCGCTCCCCGGAGCGTCGCCCGCGGTCACGACCCGCCCGTGGCGGACCGTCACCTCATAGGTGTCGGTACTGCACGGCGCGGCCCGGTCCGTGTCCGTACCGCAGGTCGCGCGGACCCGCGAGACGCTTCCCCAGTCCGCGGTGAACGCGCCGACGGAGTCGACCGGGAGCGCGTACTGGTTGAACCCGCCCAGCGGCCAGGTGCCCTCGGGACCGCGGACGGATCCGTCGAGGATCACGTCGTCCAGCCGGGCCCGGCGGTCGACGCCCACACCGAACACGTCCTCGGTGTGGGTGCCGGGCGGCAGCGCGGGCCCGAACCGCTGGCCGTCGGGCACCGCGGCCTTGAGCCCCCGTCCGCTCGCGATCGCGGGGCCCACCGTCGCGCCCGTCGCCTCGACACCCGGATGCTGGGTCTCCGTGATGTTGAAGAAGTCGCCGTTGACCCCGGCCACCGCGCCCCGGGAGTCGGCCAGTTGCGACACCGGAGCCCGCGCCGCCACCGCGCCGGGGTAGAGGAGGTCGACCCGCACATGGGGATTGCGCAGATCGACGTTCAGCACATGCGCGTGGGCCACTCCCTTGGCTCCCGGGATGTCCAGCTCCGTGTACGCGACCCCGGGCGCGACACGGGTCGCGCTCTCCGCGGCGTCGGCCGGCGCCGCCCCCGTCAGGGCCGCACCGGCCAGCGCTCCGGTTGCCGTGAAGACCGTCAGTGCCGTTCTGAACCGTCTGCCAAGACGCGTCACGGTGCCCCCTGATGTCTCGTCAACTCTGCCAGGACTCAGGGGAATTGCACCAGAGACGGGGACCCGGCCCGGTGGCTAGACGCCGACGACGCGGGAACGGATCAGAAAACGCACTCCTTCGGGTGCTTCGAGGGAGAAGCCGCTGCCCCGGCCGGCCACGACGTCCACGATGAGCCGCGTATGGCTCCACAGCTCGTACTGGCTCTTCGAGATCCAGAAGGAGACCGGCTCGGCCACCCCCTCGACCTCCAGCTCGGCCATCAGGACGTCGGAACCGCCGGTGCGGAACTCGCCCTCCGGGTAGCACATGGGGGCGCTGCCGTCGCAGCAGCCGCCGGACTGATGGAACATCAGCGGTCCGTGCAGGGTCCGCAGCCGCCGCAGCAGTTCGGCGGCCGCGGGTGTCAGCTCCACGCGTGGGACGACGTCCATCGGCTCTCCCCCTCGGGTCTCGCGGCTGTCGCGCACCAGCCGACCAGACCGGACGTTGCGAGAGGGTTGCACCCGCCCCGGGGTACGGAAAAGGGCCGGTCCCCGGTGACACCCGCGTGATGCGGGTCCGTCACCGAGGACCGGCCTCGGAAGTGTTCGTGCCGGCCGACGGGGCGTCAGCCGTGGGCGTGGACGGGGTGGGTCAGCAGATGCGCGGAAGCTGCTCGCCGAGCGGCATGTCCACCACCCGGGTGCCGCCCAGGCCGGTGGCCGCGACCACCATGCCGGGGTGGTCGGGGACGCAGTGGCCGATCGCCACGGACTCCTTGCCCAGCGGGTGCGCCCGCATCGCCGCGAGCACCGCGTCGGCGTGCTCGGCCGCCACGAACGCGACCAGCTTGCCCTCGTTGGCCACGTACAGCGGGTCCAGACCGAGGAAGGCGCAGGCGTTGGCGACCGTCTCCGGGACGGGCAGGGACCGTTCGTCGAGCCGGATGCCGACCCGTGCCGCCGCCGCGATCTCGTTCAGCGAGGTCGCCAGGCCGCCCCGGGTCGGGTCGCGCAGCACGTGCAGGTCGGGACAGACCGCCAGCATGTCCGCGACCAGACCGGCCAGCGAGGCGGTGTCGCTCTGGATCTCGACGCCGAACTCGAGCCCCTCCCGCACGCTCATGATCGCCACCCCGTGCACCCCGATCGGCCCGCTGACCAGCACCACGTCACCGGGTGCCGCGCGCTGCGGGCGGATGTCGACGCCCTCGGGGATCAGCCCGATCCCGGCGGTGTTGATGAAGACGCCGTCGCCGTGACCGGCGTCGACGACCTTGGTGTCGCCGGTCGCCACCACCACCCCGGCCGTCCGCGCGGCCTCGCCCATCGCCTCGGCCACGCGCCCCACGACGGAGAGCTCGACGCCCTCCTCCAGGATGAACCCGCAGGAGAGGTAGGCCGGAACGGCCCCCGCCATGGCCAGGTCGTTGACCGTTCCGTTGACGGCGAGGTCCCCGATGCTGCCGCCGGGGAAGAACAGCGGCCGTACGACGAAGGAGTCGGTGGAGAAGGCGAGCCGGGCGCCGCCCAGCAGCAGATGGGCGGAGTCGCCGAGTTCGGCCAGCACGTCGTTGCCGAAGGCGGGCGCGAACAGATGCTCCACCAGTTCGGCGGAGAGCGTGCCGCCTCCGCCGTGCCCCATCACGATCCTGTCGTGGTCGCGCAGGGGCGCGGGACAGGTCCAGGAGGAGAAGTCGACCGGAGCGTACGCCGAGTCAGCCAACGGAGCTCGCCTCCTTCTGGTCCGGGCTGTCCAGCCGCCGGTAGAGGTAGTAGGCGGCGCAGGCGCCCTCGCTGGAGACCATGGTCGCGCCCAGCGGATTGCGCGGGGTGCACTCCTTGCCGAAGGCGGCGCACTCGTGGGGCTTGATGAGGCCCTGGAGCACCTCGCCGCTGCGGCAGACGGTCGACTCCTCGGTCTCGATGTCCGTCACCGAGAAGCGGTGCTCGGCGTCGAACTCGCGGTACTTGGGCGACAGCCGCCAGCCGCTCTGCGGGATCATGCCGATCCCGCGCCAGGCCCGGTCGGTCACCTCGAAGACGTCGGCGAGCATGGCGCGCGCCGTGGGGCTTCCCTCGGGCTGCACCGCGCGCGGATAGGCGTTCTCCACGGTGTGCTCACCCGCCTCCAGTTGGCGCACCGCGCGGCGGATGCCCTCCAGGATGTCGAGTGGCTCGAAGCCCGTCACCACGATCGGCACCCGGTGCCGTTCGGCGAGTTCGGGATACTCGGCCATGCCCATCACCGTGCAGACGTGCCCGGCGGCGAGGAACGCCTGGACCCGGCAGTCGGGCGAGTTCATGATGGCGTCGATGGCCGGGGGCACCTTGACGTGCGAGACCAGCAGGCTGAAGTTGGGGATGCCCAGCTTCTTGGCCTGATAGACGGTCATCGCGTTGGGCGGTGCCGTGGTCTCGAAGCCGATGCCGAAGAACACGACCTGCCGGTCGGGGTTCTCCTGCGCGATCTTCAGCGCGTCCAGCGGCGAGTACACGACGCGTACGTCCGCGCCCTCGCTCTTGACCTTGAACAGATCGCGTCCGCTGCCGGGCACGCGCAGCATGTCGCCGAAGGAGCAGAAGATCACGTCCGGGCGGGAGGCGATCTCCAGCGCCTTGTCGATGATCTCCAGCGGGGTCACGCAGACCGGGCAGCCCGGCCCGTGGATCAACTGGATCTCCTCGGGCAGGAGCTGGTCGATGCCGTGGCGGATGATCGAGTGCGTCTGGCCGCCGCAGACCTCCATGAGCGACCAGGGCCGGGTGGTGACCGCCCTGATGTCGTCGAAGAGCCGTTTGGCGAGGACCGGGTCGCTGAACTCGTCCAGGTACTTCATGACCGCGCCTCCTTCTCGACGCCCTCCAGGGGCGGTGGTCCGGTTCCTGCGGGGCGTTCGGCACCGGCGTCCCGGGCCGCCTTGCCCCAGGCGTCGCCGAACTCCTCCTCCAGCACGCCGAGGTTCTCGAAGAGCTCCAGGGTCTGCTTCGCCGACTCCTCGTCCAGCCGCTGCAACGCGAATCCCACATGGACGATGGCGTAGTCACCGACCTTCATGTCCGGCACGTACTCCAGACACACGTCCTTGACGACACCGCCGAAGTCCACCTTGGCCATCCGCGTCGCGTCACGTTCCTCGATCTCCAGCACTCGGCCGGGTACGGCCAGACACATGACTTGCTCCTGCCTCGCTCGTGCGCCGCGCTAGTCCAGCGACCGGGCGGCGACGACGAGCTGACCGAGGGCCAGACCGCCGTCGTTGGGGGGAACCCTGCGGTGCCTCAGCACGGTGAAGCCGTCCCGTTCCAGGACGGCGCCGCAGGCCTCGGTGAGCAGGGCGTTGCAGAACACCCCGCCGCTGAGGGCGACGACGCCGATGCCCGTCCGTGTCCGCGCCACCGTGCACACCTCCAGGACCAGACCGGTCACGGCCCGATGGAACCGACGGGCCACCCGCCCGGCCCCGGAGCCGGATCCGACATCCGCGACGGCGGCGGCCAGGACCGGCGCCGGATCGGCGATCAGCGGCGCTTCGGGGTCCTGACGGACCGTTCTCAGCATGAACCGGTACGCGTCGTTCCGCTCGTCGTCGGCCAGCGGTCCGGCCAGGTCGCCCAGCGCCGCGTTCTCCAGCTCCATGGCGGCCTGCGCCTCGTACTCCACCCGGTGGCAGACGCCCGCGAGCGAGGACACCGCGTCGAAGAGGCGTCCCATGCTGGACGTCGGGACGCAGTTGAACCCCCGTTCGAGCTGCCGTTCGAGCAGTCGCCGCTCCTCGGGTGTGGCGGCCGCGACGCACGGCAGCTCGTCCCTCCACGGCAGTCCCGCGGCCCGCAGGTGCGACAGCGCCATGCGGTAGGGATTGCGTACGGCCGCGTCGCCGCCCGGCAGCGGGACATAGCCCAGATGGGCGAACCGCCGGTATCCGTCGTAGTCGGCGAGCAGTACCTCACCGCCCCACACCGCCCCGTCGTCGCCGTAGCCGGTCCCGTCGAACGCGACCCCGATCACCGGCGTCGAGCCGTCGAGCCCGTGCTCGGCCATCGCCGAGGCGACATGGGCGTGGTGGTGCTGGACCTGGCGCAGCGTCAGTCCGCGGCCCTCGGCGGCGCGCCGTGCCCACAGGGTCGCGCGGTAGCCGGGATGCCGGTCGGCGACGAGCAGGCGCGGCGTGACGGCGGTGAGCTCCGTCAGATGGCCGGTGGCCCGCTCGAAGGCGGTCAGGGTGGCCAGGTCGTCCATGTCCCCGACGTGCGCGGACAGCCAGGCGTAGCGGCCGTCCCCGGCGCAGAAGGTGTTCTTCAGGTCGCCGCCCACCGCCAGCGCCGGGACCACCGGCACCGGCAGCGCGATCGGGAAGGGGGCGTAACCGCGCGAGCGGCGCACCGGCAGCTCGGCTCCCGCGCAGACCCGGACCACCGAGTCGTCGCAGGGCACGTGGATGGGCCGGTCGTGCGCGAGCCAGGCGTCGGCGAGGCCCGCCAGCCGGGTCAGCGCCTCGGCGTCGTCGGTGACGATGGGTTCGCCCGAACGGTTCCCGCTGGTCATGACGAGGACGTCGGGACCGGGCGGGTCACCGGGCAGACCGAGCAGCAGCCGGTGCACCGGTGTGTACGGGAGCATGAAGCCGAGGTCGGGGCTGCCGGGCGCGACGCCCGCCGCGATCTCGTCGCCCGTCCCCGCCCGCCTCCGCAGCAGGACCACCGGCTTGCGCGGCCCGAGGAGCAACTCCCGCTCCTCGGGCCCGACATGGGCCAGCCGCCGGACGGTCTCCAGCGAGCCGGCGAGCACCGCGAAGGGTTTGCCGCCGCGGTTCTTGCGCTTGCGCAGCGTGCGGACGGCCGCGGGATCCGCCGCGTCGCACGCCAGGTGGTAGCCGCCGATGCCCTTGACCGCGACCACGGCGCCCTCGGCCAGCAGCCGGCGGGCCTCGGCGAGTGCCTCCGCGCCCCGCAGTTCGCCCGGATCGTCCGCTCCCGTGCGCAGGGTGAGCCGGGGACCGCAGGCGGGGCAGGCGATCGGCTGGGCGTGGAAGCGCCGGTCGGCGGGAACCGCGTACTCACGGGCGCAGTCCGGGCACATCGGGAAGCCCGCCATCGTGGTGCTGTCCCGGTCGTACGGCAGCGCGGTCACGATGGTGAACCGCGGACCGCAGTGCGTACAGGTGATGAAGGGATGCCGGTACCGCCGGTCGGCGGGGTCCGCGAGCTCACGCAGGCAGGCGTCGCAGGTCGCGGTGTCCGGGGAGACCAGGGTGCGGCCCGGCCCGCCGGAGGAGGGCCGGATGGTGAACACCGGGCCGTCGTTCTCCAGGGGTACCGCCCGGTGCTCGACCGACTCGACGACCGCGAGCGGCGGGGGCCGCGTCCCCACCCGCGCGCAGAACTCGGCCACGTCGGCGGCCGGGCCCTCCACCTCGGCCTCGACGCCCCGCGCGTTGTTGGTGACCCAGCCGCTCAGCCCCAGTTCCTCCGCGAGGGTGTACACGAAGGGCCGGAAACCCACCCCCTGCACCACGCCCGTGACCGTGACGTGCCGGCGCTCGCGCCCTGGGGCCCGTTTCATGGCGCCTGTCCGTCCACCGGGGCGTGTTCGCGGGCATGTTCGTCTCTGCGCTCGTGCTCCTGCTCGTGCTGGTGGTCGTGCGCGGGGCCGTGGCTGTGGCTGTGGTCGCGGTCGTGCGCGTGTTCGTGCGCACCGCCGTTCCCGTCCCCGTTCTCGTGGCTGTGCAGATACCGCTCGTGCTGCCGGGCCAGGACCGGTACGTGCGCCTCCTCGCCGGCCGCGCAGCGCAGGACGTGCGCCAGCAGGGCGTCGACCCCCTGGCCGGTGCGCGCCGAGGTCTCCAGGACCGGCACCCCGGGATTGACCTGGCGGACCCCGCGCAGGAACGCCTCCCGGTCGAAGCCGACGGCGTCCCCGATGTCGGTCTTCGTGATCACGACCAGGTGCGCGAGCCCGAACGCCGTCGGGTACTTGACCGGCTTGTCCTCGCCCTCGGTCACCGACGCGAGCGCGATGCGCAGGGTCTCCCCGAGGTCGTAGGAGGCGGGACAGACGAGATTGCCGACGTTCTCGACGAACAGCAGCCGGGTGCCCTCCGGCAGCCATCCCTCGAGCCGCCGCTGGAGCATGCCGGCCTCCAGATGGCACAGCCCGTCCGTGAGGATCTGCCGCACCGGCGCCCCGGAGCGGGCCAGCCGTGTCGCGTCGTTCTCGGTCGCCAGGTCGGCGGTGACGGCGGCCGCCGGGGTGCCGCCCGCCACGGCGCGCGCGAGCAGCAGTTCCAGCAGGGCCGTCTTGCCGCTGCCGGGACTCGACAGCAGATTCACCGCCACCGTGCCGCGGTCACCCAGGTAGCCCCGCAGGGCCAGCGCGTTCGCGTCGTTCTTGGCGAGTACGGCCTGATGCAGGTCAACGGTGCGGCACATGGCTCGCCTCCTCGTCGCGTACCGGCAGCCCGGGCGGCGCGGACCGCGGCCCGTCGTCCGGGCCCCTTCCGTCCGGGCCCCTTCCGTCCGGGCCCTTCACGCCCTTCTCGTTCCGGGACCCGTTCACGGGCCCGTTCGCGTCCGCCGGCCCGTCGGCCAGCGTCACCCGGACGATCTCCAGCTCCCGGCCGCCGAGCAGGGTCAGCGGTGCCCCGCACCCGGCGCACCACAGCACCGGAGGCATCCCGGTCGCCGCCTCGCGGCCGCAGCCCTCGCAGCGGCCCCGGGCATCGACAGTCTCGATCAGCAGGCGTGCCCCCGCCAGCGCGGTGCCCTCCGCGGCGAGCTCGAACGAGAACTCCAGTGCCTCGGGCACCACGCCCGCGAGCTCGCCGATCCGCAGGGTCAGTGACACGACCGCGCGGCCCTGTTCCCGCACGGCCTCCTCGACCTGTTCGACGACCGCCACGGCGATCGACAGCTCATGCACGGACCTCACCTCCCGCCGCCGGTCCGCCACGCGGTGCCGCCGCGCCCGGATGTGAGGCCCGCGCATGGCTGGTTACCCTGAGAACACGATGACCGGGCAAGAGGTCGAGAGACGCGCTCTGCTCACCCCGGTGCTGCTCCTGTTGCTGGCCGAACGCCAAGGTCATGGCTATGAACTGGTGCAGCGCCTGGGAGCTTTCGGCTGCGGCGACGCGGACCAGGCGCACGTGTACCGGCTGCTGCGGGGCATGGAGAGCAGCGGTGAGGTCACCTCGCACTGGCGCGCCTCGGAGAGCGGCCCCGCACGCCGCGTCTACGCGATCACCCAGCAGGGCGCCATGAACCTCGCCCTGTGGTTCGTGCGCCTGGGTGAACTCCACGGCACCCTGCATCTTTTCCTGGAGCGCTATGTGCAGCTCGAGGACGTCGGTGGCCGCGCCGGTCGCGACGGCGGGAGTCCCCGGGACGGCGGGAGTCCGCGCGCCGGAGCCCGTCCGCCGGATCACGCACGCCCGCCGGATCACACGCATCCGCCGGATCACATGCGCCGCATGCGCAAGTAGCGGCGGATGTCCGACAGGTTCCTCGCGACTCCGTAGGCCACTACGAGGCCCGCGGCCAGGCCAACCCATTGCCATTCCATCCTTGCCTCCATCGTGGTCAGCTCCTCTGGGGTACAGAGGGAGCGCGGTGTACGAGGTCGAGCACCAGGTCGGCGGCGGCGTCCACGGCACCGGCCACCGGGGGAGTCAGGCCCATGCCCTCGCCTGTGTCGAGGGGTTCGCAGCCGATGACGTACACCTCCTCGGGGAGGGTGCCGCCCGCACCGGCGTGCAGGTCGTGCAGCAGGGCCAGCACGGTGGCGGGGTCCATGGCGTGCGTGTCCAGCGGACCGGGTGCGTTCCCCGCCGTGGGGGGTTCGGGGCCGACGTCGATCGTGTAGAGCGTGCCCGGCGGGCCTCCGCGGCTGACGAGGTCCACGAGCACGAGCGTCCGGTACCCCTCCAGCAGCCGGTAGGCGAGATGCACCCCGCGGATGCCGGCGTCCATCAGTTCGACGCCGGTCGGCAGTCCGGGCGCACGGGCGGCGAGCCGTCGTACGGTCTCCACCCCGAACCCGTCGTCCTGGAGGAACACGTTGCCGACTCCGGCGACCAGAATCCGGCCGGTCGCGTGCTCCGCGGCCGGACCGGAGGGGCCGCTGTGCGGGGATCCGGTCATGTCGCCTCCTCCTCCCGCTCCTTCAGCGGTGCCACCTCGTCGGGCTTGAAGTAGAGGAAGCGGCCCTGGGCCCGGCGTACGTCGGTGCCCGGGTCGTCGTCCACGACGACGGCGAGATGCGTCTCGCCGTCGAGGTCGCCGACCACGGCCTCGACCGTGGCGTGCCGGCCGTGCAGGAAGGAGTCCTGGGCGTCGGAGCGCCGGGCGCCGGGGGTGAGCCTGACCCTGCTGCCGGCGCGTACCGTCTCGCCGTCCACGACGACGGCGTCGGGCACCTCGGCGGCCTCGGCGTCCTGCGCCGGATCCCACCAGGGATGCCCGGGACCCTGAGGGAGAGTCGGTCCGGTGTCGGGGGCGGCGGGCCGCGGTTCGCCCGCGGGGCCGTCGCCGGTGACCTCGCGCAGCCCCCGGATCGCCCCGTGCAGCCGTTCGCGGACCGCGCCCGGCATGGCGTCGACCAGGTCGATGACGTCGGCGGCGCGGGCGTCCGTGCCGCGGGCCTCGCGCTTCTCCCGATCGGTGAGCGCGGCCGTGCGCAGCGAGAGGATCTCGTCGATCTCGGTGGCGTCGTAGAGGGGCCCGGGACTCTCCTCGGCGACGGCGGGATGGTCCTCCAGGATGATCGGCGAGGACAGCATGACGTCGTCCGCGCCGGGCGGGCCCGCGAGCACGGGCCAGGTGCTCTCGTTCCGGCAGCTCGCGGCGGCCGGGCGGGCCCACTCCGGCGGGTCCGTCAGCGACAGGAACCGTCCGCCGGGTACGCCGAACAGCAGATGGGTGCCGATCAGGCTGTGGGCCAGGGCGGTCTCGCGGTCGGCGTCCTCCCGCTCCGTGACGGCGGTCGTGTTGTGCACACTCACCGTGAGCCGCAGCACCCGGTAGGGTCCGGGCAACTCCTCGACACGCGGCCGCAGTTCTCCCGTCAGTCGCTTTCTGCGCCGCACCAGACGGCCCAGCGTCCGGCCCTCGGCGTCGGTCACCGGTTCGTACTCCACGGCGTCGGGGAGGTCGAACCGTACGGCGTGGACCGGTGCCTGATCGCCCGTCAGCTTGTCGAGCGCTTCATGGATCAGGACACGCTCCTCGTGTCCCTCGTCCCACGGGACCAACACCCGGTCGGGCAGGTCGAGTTCGGGAACCTCCGTGTATCCGCCGTCCGCGTCGAGCCGTTCGACCGTGCGTCGCCGCACGTGCAGGAACCGCAGTTCGGCGTGGAGCCGGTCGCCCTTGCGGGGCTCCAGCAGGCACTCGGTGCGCTGGACGGAGTGTTCCCCGGTCGTGGCGGTCCAGGCGGGCGGCACCAGGACGCCGAACTGCCAGCGCAGTTGGTTTTTCGCGGCGGAGGCACGGTAGGGGTAGAGGACGTATCCCTCGAACAGGACGGCGTCCGCCACCGCCCGGGCCCGTTCGAAGCGGTCCTCCAGCGGATTGCTCATCTCAGTCGGCCCCCTTCGCGTCGGCGGTGGCGAGGAGTTCGTCGAAGACCCGCTCCCAGGAGGGCAGGGCGCGCGCGGACCGGTAGCGGCGCAGGGCGTCCAGGACGTCCAGCCGGACGCGGAGCCAGCCCGAGTTGGGGAAGTACTGCTCGATCATGTTCCGCCACACGTCCACCGGCATCCGGTACGACGTCTCCTTGTGCCAGGGCACGGGCTCGGCCCGGAAGCCGTCGCGGCCGGTGAACACCGTGCCGGAGAACAGCAGGAGCAGCGGGACCTCGCCGCGGGACAGGGCCCGGAAGTACGACGCGGACGCGACCTCGGTGTCGTAGGTGCAGGGCACCGGGAGATCCACCTCGGTCGAGCCGGTGAACCCCGGGACCGTGATGGAGGTGTGGGCGAACTGGAGCGGCTTGAGCGTGCTGCTCCAGCGGCTCGGCTCACCGAACAGGTCGCCCAGCATGCCGACCTCCTCGGGATCGTAGGACCGACCGGCGGGCTCGATACGGATCTGGCAGCGCAGCGCGACGGCGTGCACCGGCTGGTGGTCCGCCTCCTCGATGCGCAGCCCGAACAGCAGCGTGGGCCCGGCGCCGAACGGTTCGGGGCGCACACCGGTGCAGGTGAACTGGAGATCGGTCACGGGGCGCCCCCGGAGCTCTCCGCGTTCCCGGCGCTCTCGACCTTTCCGGCGCTCTCGACGTCCCCGGAGGTCCGCGCGCTCCCGGTCCTCTCCAGGCTCCCGGAGTCGTCCCCGCTTCCCGCGTGCTCCAGCGGCCGGGCGCTCGCGGTGATCCGTTCCAGGAACTCCGCGATGTCCGCGCGGGCCTCGGCACCGCCGTCGAAGCCCTTCCAGTGCAGCCGCATCCGTCCGACCAGTTCGTAGCAGACGTCGACCGGGACGAGTGTGCAGGTCACCGCCCCGCCGCGGCCGCGGTGCAGCAGCAGCGCCTCCACATCGGGTTCCAGCAGCCCCGCCAGCTCGCTGCGGCCGAGCACCGCGTCCCAGGTCGCCGGGTCGAGTTCGCTCTCGGTGGCGCCCGCCGGGCTCGGATAGAAGGCGGCGAGCCGGCCGAGCTCGGAGTTGCGGAAGAAGAAGGCGAGCGCGACGGGGATCTGCAGCCGGTTCCAGTCGGCCTCGTCCAGGACGAACCCGGGGTCGGTGAGATACCGGTCCGGGACCGCCCGGAACCGGCCCTGTCCCGCGCCCGGCCGGGTGAACAGCAGATGGCAGGGCGGGCAGGAGCACTTCAGGGACCGCCGGGAGGTGTCCACGAGATGCCGGTGTTCGGCCGGCAGCGGCTCCCCGCACAGGTCGCAGCGCTCGCCCTCGGGCGGTGGCCTGCGCTTGAACTGCCTGAGGATGTCGGTGGTCACGGTCCCGCCCCCAGCAGCTCACCGGGCAGTGCCACCCGCACCGACCCGTCCTCCTCCTCCAGCAGGGGTACGGGCTCCAGATGGCCCTGGTCGCCCCGGCCCGCCCGGCGGACGTCGAAGGTGGCGCCGCAGCCCGCGCAGACCAGCAGTTCACCGTCCAGGACGGCTCCGGCGAGGCCCGCCGCGCACAGGGGGCAGCGGTCGCGGTACGCGTACAACTGGCCCGGCAGACGGATCAGCAGGAGGGCGCGGCCCGCCACCTCGGTGACTCCGGTGCCGCCGTCGCCCGCAGGCAAGGAACCCGGGACGAGTTCGTACCAGCGCGCCGCCTCGCCCGGTCCCGCGGAGGGCGCCGCCTCGCCCGGGGCGTCGTCCGGGCGGTGCGGCAGGATCTGCAGCAGCGCCGGCTCCGGGCTCCCGTCGGTCATGCCCTCGACCTCGATGTGGGCGATCTCGGGTGCGATCCGGGCGACCGCCTCCTCGATGGTCCAGCGCACGGTCTGGGTGGAGGACGGACAGCCGTCGCAACTGCCGCGCAGCCTGAGCCGCAGCGTCGGACCGTCGGCGGTCTCCAGGTCGAGGCCCGCCACCTCCACGTCACCCGCGTGCGAGCCGAGGTAGGGGCGGACCTTGTCGAGGGCGCGGCCCACCCGGGTCGCGGTGTCCTCGGGGTGCAGATCGTGCAGGATCAGCAGGTCACTGACGAGTTCGTCGGCGGTGAGGACGGCGAGGGGATCCGCGCCGTCCGGGGCGGAGCGCAGCAGGCGTACGGTCCGGGCCAGGCCCTCGCCGTAGAACTCCATGAGGCAGCGCACCAGTTCGTCCGCGATGTCGCGCGCCTCCGGTCCCGCCCGCTGCGCCAGCTCGTCGAGCAGCGCGCCTATCCGCTCGCCCGTCTCCTGTCCGGCCATCGGCAAGCCCCTCTCCTGAGGAAGGTCGATCGCGAGGAAGGACGGATCGCGATGAACGTCGGATCGCGATGAACGTCGGATCCCGGGAAGGTCAGCCGGCCAGTCCGCTCAGCCCCGTCGGCAGGTGCGTCTGCTCCACGGTCCGCCCGCCGCCGACGTACATGTGCACACCGCACGGCAGACACGGGTCGAAGCTGCGGACGGCCCGCATGATGTCGATGCCCTTGAAGTTCTCGGGCGGGTTCTCCTCGAAGATGGGCGTGTTCTGCACCGCGTCCTCGTACGGGCCCGGTGTGCCGTAGCTGTCGCGCACACTGCCGTTCCACGGGGTCGGCGGGTACGGGTGGTAGTTGGCGATCTTGCCGTCCCTGATCACCATGTGGTGGGAGAGCACACCCCGGACGGCCTCGGTGAAGCCGCAGCCGATCGACTCGTCCGGCACGTCGAACTTCTCCCAGGTCTGGGTACGTCCGGCCCGTACCTCCTCCATCGCCTGCTCGGCGAAGTGGAGGGCGGCAGCGGCGGCGTACGCCTGGAAGTAGGTGCGGGCCCGGTTGCGTTCGAGGGCGTTGCTCCACTGCGGGATCTTCCACTCGAGCGCCATCTCGGGCTTGGTCATCGTGCGTGGCAGATTGATCTGCACGCTGTGCCCGGTGGCCTTGATGTAGCCGATGTCGACGAGACCGGAGAGCGCCGTGGACCACAGCCGGGCGATCGGGCCGCCGCCGGTGTCCAGGGCCAGGTGGTCGGTGCCGTCGAACCAGCGCGGCGACATGACCCAGCTGTACTTGTCGTCGAAGTCCCGCTTCTGCGGGGCCGGGATGGTGTGCTGGTTCCACGGGTGCCGCTCGTCGATGGGGTTCCCGAGCGGGTCCCGCTCGACGAACTTCTCCATGCCCGACCAGTCCTCGTAGTACGAACTGCCGAGCAGGATGCGGATGCCGAGGTTGATGTCGACGAGGCTGTTGGTGACCAGCTTGCCGTCCACGACGACGCCCGGGGTGACGAACATCCGCCGGCCCCAGTTCTCCATGTTGGCGTACTGGAAGTCGCAGTACTCCGGGTCGTTCAGGGCGCCCCAGCAGCCCAGCAGCACCCGGCGCCTGCCCACGTCCTCGTACCCGGGCAGGGCCTCGTAGAAGAAGTCGAAGAGGTCGTCGTGCAGCGGGACGACCCGCTTCATGAACTCCACGTAGCGGGTGAGCCGGGTCAGATAGTCGGTGAAGAGCTGGATCGTCGCGACCGTGCCGACACCGCCCGGGTAGAGCGTGGAGGGGTGCACATGGCGTCCCTCCATCAGGCAGAACATCTCCCGGGTGTAGCGGCTGACCTGGAGCGCCTCACGGTAGAACTCGCCCTCCAGCGGGTTGAGCGAGCGCATGATGTCGGCGATGGTGCGGTAGCCGTGGTCGGCCGCGTGCGGGGCCTCGGTGCGCTCGGCCTGTTCGAGCACGCCGGGGTTGGTCTCGCGGACCATCCGCTCGCAGTAGTCCACGCCGACCAGGTTCTCCTGGAAGATGTTGTGGTCGAACATGTACTCCGCGGCCTCGCCGAGGTTGATGATCCACTCGCCGAGGTGCGGGGGAGCCACGCCGTACGCCATGTTCTGGGCGTAGACCGAGCACGTGGCGTGGTTGTCGCCGCAGATGCCGCAGATCCGGCTGGTGATGAAGTGCGCGTCGCGCGGGTCCTTGCCGCGCATGAACACGCTGTACCCGCGGAAGACGGACGAGGTGCTGTAGCACTCCGCGACCCGCTTCGCCTTGAAGTCGATCTTGGTGTGGATGCCGAGACTGCCGACGATGCGGGTGATCGGGTCCCACGACATCTCCGTGAGGCCGTCACCGGCCGGCTTGTTCGTCGCCGTCGCCATGGTGCCGCGCCACCTTCCTGTCGAGTGTCCTGCTCAGCGGGTGTCCGTGGTCACCACGGGGCCTTGTAGCCGGTCGTGAGCTCCTCGCCCTTGCCGCGCCACTTCGGTTCCTTGTCGACGGTCTTCGCGGTGATGTTCCGCAGGCGTCGTATGACGGATCCGTAGATACCGCTCGCCGTCGCGGACACATGGCCGCCCGGCGGCTCGTCCATGAACGGCATGAACTTGTCGGGGAAGCCCGGCATGGTGCAGGCGATGCAGATCCCGCCGACGTTCGGGCAGCCGCCCACGCCGTTGATCCAGCCGCGCTTGGGCACGTTGCACTTGACCACCGGGCCCCAGCAGCCGAGTTTGACCAGGCACTCGGGAGATCCGTACTCGTTCGCGAACTGCCCCTGCTCGTAGTAGCCGGCGCGGTCGCAGCCCTCGTGGACCGTGGCCCCGAACAGCCACGTCGGCCGCAGCTCCTCGTCGAGCGGGATCATGGGTGCCGCGCCCGCCGCCTGGTACAGCAGGTAGAGCAGGGTCTCGGAGGCGTTGTCCGGGTGCACGGGGCAGCCCGGGATGCAGACGATCGGAATGCCGGCCTTGGACTTCCACTCCCAGCCGAGGTAGTCCGGCACCCCCATCGCGCCGGTCGGGTTCCCGGCCATCGCGTGGATGCCGCCGTACGTCGCGCAGGTGCCGATGGCGACCACGGCGAGCGCCTTGGGGGTGAGCCGGTCCAGCCACTCGCTGGTGGTGATCGGCTGACCCGTCTCCGGATCGTCGCCGAAGCCGCACCAGTAGCCCTCCGGCTTGACCCGCTCGTTCGGGATGGACCCCTCGACGACCAGCACGAAGGGCTCCAGCTCGCCCCGGTCGGCCTTGAAGAACCATTCGACGAAATTGTCGGCGCCCTCCACGGGCCCGCACTCGAAGTCGATCAGCGGCCAGTGGACCGCCACCTTGGGGAGCCCCGGCAGCGCGCCGAGGGCCAGTTCTTCGATGCTCGGCTGGGTCGCGGCGGTCAGCGAGACCGAATCCCCGTCGCAGCTCAGCCCCGCGTTGATCCAGAGAATGTGGACGGTCGGGTCCTCCTGCGCGTCGTCCTGCGCGGCCGGGCCCGCCGTCGTCGCGGTCGGGGCGTCCATGAGCCCTCCTGGGATCAGCTCATTCAGGTCATAGCTGGCCAAACAGCCTCTCCCATGGTGACCGCCAGGAGGCGTCGCCGGTAAGTGCGAACGGGCCCTATCGCCGTCCCGCACCCCCGTCGCGGCGGAGGCGTGCCGTGGGGCGGCCGCCGGATGGCGCGAAATGTTCGCAAAATTGCTGGGTATTTTGTTAACAATCTTGTAGCGTGCGTGACGCCTTGGGCCCGAGGTGTCAGTGGATCACTCGATACGCAACAAGAGGAGACCCCATGCAGTCGCTCTCGGAATCCTCCGGTCGAGCAGGCTCCGCCCGCCCGGCGGGTGAAGCGGAAGGACGCGCCCCCGGCCGCGGGCGTCGTGTGCGGGGCATGGCGATAGCGGGCTCACTCGCCCTGACGGCGCTCGCGATGCCCTCGTCCGCGGTGGCCGCCCAGGGGCACCCCGCGTCGCACGCACACGTCGTGGACCCGGAGGACGCCGCTCTGGCCTTCGACGCCGCCGCCTACACGACGCTCACCGTGACCGTCGACGGGCAGCCGGTCAAAGTCCGCTCCTACAAGGAACTCTGCTACGTCGCCGCCCCGGTCGCCGCGGCCGCGCAGCAGTCCGGCATCAACGGCACCACCACCATCGCGAACACGCGCTGCGGCTACGAGAGCATGAACGTCTTCGTGCCCGAGAGCGCCTTCGACGACCAGCGCGCGCCGGTCTACTTCGCGGTGAACAACGCCGGCTGGATGGCCAGTTACATCCGGGCGAGCGTCGCCGACGGCGCGTCCTACAACAGCGCGACGAGCAACGTCGGCGCGGCGCTGAAGGCCGGGTACGTCTTCGTGGACGTCGCCAACCGCAGCCGAGGCCTGGTCGGCGCCGACGGGTCCTCGCCGGGCAAGGCCCCCGCCGCGGTGGTCGACGCCAAGGCCGCGGTCCGCTACCTCCGCCTCAACGACGCCGTCATGCCCGGCAGCGCCGAGCGGATCGTCGTCAACGGCACGAGCGGTGGCGGCGCGCTGTCCTCGATCCTGGGCGCCTCGGGCAACAGCGCCGAGTACGACTCCTACCTCGCCGCGATCGGCGCCGCGGGCATCGACTCCAAGGGCCGCAGCACCCTGCGCGACGACGTGTTCGCGGTCGACGCGTACTGCCCGATCACCGACCTCGGCAACGCCGACACGGCCTACGAATGGCTCTACAACGTCCTTGGCACCCGCGACGCGACCGGCTCGAACGCCACGCCCGAGGACGCCGCCGAGATCGCGGCCGGGTTCCCCGCGTACGAGAAGAGCCTCAAGCTCCGCAACCCCGACGGTTCCAGGCTCACCGCCGACGACATGCTCGACACGATCAAGAAGGAGGTGATCCGCTCCGCGGAGACCTACATGAAGGCCGACCCGGCCAACACCGTTCCGGCGCTCGGAGCCACCTTCGACATCACCTCCGGCGGGCCGGGCGGGACGACCACGAAGTCGTACGTGAACGACTGGATCGACGTCGACAACGCGGCGGACAAGGTGCTGTCGGTCGACATGGCGAAGTACCTGGCGTTCGTCGCCACTCAGGCCAAGCTGAAGACGACGCCCGCCTTCGACGCCGTCGGCGTGCACGGGAACACCACCAGCGGGACCGAGACCAACCTCTTCGGCCCGTACACCCAGACGTACATGAACTACACCGAGTGGAGCTGGAACCACAACGACGTCGCCGGCGACGGCAGCGGCATCGACGACACCGGGCTGACCTGGGACCAGTACACCGGTAAGAAGAGCACGACCCTCGACGACCAGATCCATCTGATCGACCCCATGGACTTCGTCGGCACGAGCGCCGACACCGCGCCGAACTGGTACGTCCGCAACGGCACCCGCGACCGGGACACCTCCTTCATCATCTCGGTCAACCTGGACCGGGCGCTGGAGGCGGACAAGCAGGTCAAGAACGTCGACTACCGGCTCGCCTGGAACCAGCCGCACGCCGGCAACTACGACGTGCCCGAGGTCATGGCCTGGATCGCCGAGGTGGCCGCCGAGGCCGGCGACCCGCTCGCCCCTCCGCACCACGGCCCCGCCCCGCGCTAGGGCCCGCCCTTCGGGCGACGACGCGCATTGTCGGACAGGCCCTGGCCGCACCGGCCGAGCCGATCGTGAGCCGCCGGGTCCCGTCCATGGGCGGGACCCGATCCGGGGGGTGGCCGGGCCGGGGGGTGGCCCGGCCGGGCCGGGGGAGTGCCCGGAGCCTTCGGCCCGGCCGCCCGCTACTCGCTCCCCGGTATGTGGTCTCCCGTCGGTTCGACGGCCGCAGGGAGTGGGGCTCCCGCATCCACCCAGATCGTCATGTACGTCTCTCCCTCCCCGGGAGGCCGGGTCCACGAGCGTGTGGTGAACGAGTGCAGCCGCCCGCTCCGGATCGCGTGACGCGGCAGATGGACCCCGAACTCCGCGCCCACCGCTTCGAGCAGCCGCCGCTCCGCCTCGTGGCTGTCCTCCGGTCCGCCGAAGAACCGGTCGGGATCCAGCGACTCCGGTATCTCCCCGCTCCGCCGGACCTCCCCGCCCGCGTACGTGAACGCGTACTGTTCGGCGCCGTCCCACGCCACCGAGAGGTGGAAGAACGGCTCCCCGTGCCGCGTCCCGAGGCCGCTCCACACCACTACCGCGCGGGAGGCCGTGCCCGCGCGCGCCGCCGGCGACACGAACCGCTGCCTGCCGAAGGGGGCGGGGTGGCCGTCGTAGGCGAAGCTCCAGCCGTCGCCGGCCCGGCCGACCGCCACGAGGGCCTCGTCCCCGTAGGAGGAGAACTCCCGCCTGCCGCGCAGCGATCCGCTCCGTGCCTCCCAGCGGGTCTTGGGATCGTCGAGCCCGGAGCTGTCGTCCGCGAGACGTCCGGGCAGTTCCTGTGGCTCCACGCCCTCCACCAGGACGAACCGATAGGACCTGCCGTTGTCGCCCGGCTCCGGTTCCGCGAGCCAGGCCAGCCCGCCCGGGTCGAGGCCGGGCGTCGGCTCCGGCACCTCACCGGACCGCCCTCCCCTCGGGGTGGACAGCAGTTCTCGGCCCCGCTCCGGGGTCAGCAGCGGGCCGAGCACGGGGTCGGCCACCCACCCCAGCGGTGCCAGGTGGTGGGGTCCCAGCGGTTCCCACAGGGGCACGGCGTCCCTCAGCGTCCGCCACGCCCCGTCCGTGTCCCCCCACCGCGCCGTCTCCCGCGCCCGCTCGACCGCCTCCCCGAACGGTCCGCCCGGTGCGTACCGATAGGCGCCGCCCCTCACCTGATCCAGCGTCGCGAAGGCCAGTGACACCAGGTCGTCGTCCGCACCCCGCAGGTGGAACTTCAGCGTGGAGTCGTCCCCATTCGAGTTCGCCGCGTGTTCGGCGACCAGCGGCGGCAGGAGATCGGGCGCGTACCGAGGGTCCGTCACCAGGTCCTCGAAATACACCATGTAGGTCTGGCCCAGCAGACGCCGTATCTGGTCACCCAGGCCTGCGGCCCCGGGCCTGCCGTAACTCCTGGCCTCGTCGAGGAGCGCAACGGCCCGCTCCCAGCCGCCGCCCAGCGCCTCCAGCCGGGCCTCGGCCACCCGGGCGTCCTGCTCCCGTGTCGTGCCGTTGACGAACGCCGGCTCGCCGTCGCGGCCGTGTGCCCGCAGACTGTGGAACTCCCGGTGCATGTCCCGCATGAACTCCAGGAAACTCGCGTGCCGTTCGGGTGCCTCGGCGCGCCAGCTCGCCCACGTGTACACGGCCCACTCGCCGTCCTCGTCCACGTCCTCGGGATCCATGAGGACGTACGTGGCGTCCGACTCCACGTCGAGCTGCAGTCCGCGCCGCCAGATGTCCGCCTCCCGCCGCTCCTCGGGCCCGGCGTCCTCGTCCAGATACTCCTCGAACGACGCCCCGAGTCCCGAGGCGTCGTCGTGCCAGTCGGCGTCCTGCGTCCCGGCCAGCAGCCACACGAACCCGCCCGCGTGCCGCCAGCCGTCGGTGACCTTGAGGAACTCCCTGTACGACGGGGGCAGGCGCCGGCCCAGGCGCTCCTCCATGGCCTCGATCCGGTCCTCGGGCGCGGGCGGGAATCCCAGCCAGCGCGCCTGCCGGGCGCTCGCGTCGCCCTCGTCCCGTGTCTCGTCCTCTGGCAGGGAATCCGCCCACTCCCCGCTCCAGGTGAGCAGGAAGGGCCGCCAGGCGAAGGTCGTGGTCTCGGTCATGAATCCGATGCTGCCACCCGCCACTGACAGTGGCCCGGCGCGCGCCGTCGGTGACGCGGTCCGCCGTGGTGTCCCCGTCGGCGCCCGACGTCCGGGCGACTGGGGCCGATGGCTGCCGACTGGGGCCGATGGCATGCGATTTGGAGTGTATGACCGAATTGCCCCGTCACGTGTCGGACATCACTGGACCGGGCCCGACCCGGTCAACTCCAGTGCGGGACATGAATTTCCCCTGAGGAATGGGGTGCTCCGGGGGTGGTCAGGTACTTGCGGATCCGGTTCACCTCCCGCAGAGTCCATCACCGTTCAGTCCGCCATTGCCCACCGGTTTTGCGTGGCACACCTGTGTCGCATGGGGGCGAAAGGTCACGCGTACATGCCAATGAATCGCACAACTGATATTGCTAAACACCGTCGTCCTCGCACCATGCGAATGAAATTGGGTGCGCTCGCGGTCGCCACTTCCGCGGTCGCCGGAGGCGTCCTTACGCAAACGGGCCAAGCGGAGGCGTCGACTCCCGGCGTCGTGGTCGATTCCCTTTCCGTCTCGGCCGCCTCGAACGGACAGTCCAAAGCCACTGCCGCGGTCCACAGCGCCAAAACGATCAAACTGCAGGCACTGACCGTCGCCGTACGGTCCGCCGACGGCGGCAAGTACGACTTCCCCGGCGCCACCGCGGCCACTCTGGGAACGCGGCCCACCGCTTTCACTTCGGGCTCCCGCTCATTCCCGGCCGGCACCTACACGTATTACGTGGCGTACAAGTTCCACGACCGCTGGCACAGCGTCTCTCCGGTGAAGTCCTTCACCTCGGGCACCTCGGCCGGTACCGGTTCCTCCGCGACGCCGACCGCGACGCCGCCGTCCACCGCGGCCCCTACTGTGACGCCGCCGTCCACCGCCGCACCGGTACCGACGTCCACGCCCGCGTCGACCCCGGCCTCGACTCCGACCTCGACTCCGCCGTCCACCCCGGCGTCGGCACCCGCGTCGACCCCGGCTTCGACGCCGACCCCCAGTGCGACCTCCTCGGCGCCGTCCACGGGTGCGGCGATGCCCGCCGGTATCGGCGGCACCTGGCATCAGGTGTTCAGCGACGAATTCAACGGCACCGCACTCGACACCTCCAAGTGGAACGCGAACTGGTTCGGCTGTTCCGGGTGTGCCACCAAGCCGGTGAACTCCGCCGAGGCGTCCGCCTATTCCCCGTCGCAGGTCACTGTCGCCGATGGATCCCTGCACCTGAATCTCAAGCAGCAGTCGACCACCGTCGACGGCAAGACGTACCCGTACGTCTCCGGTCTGGTGAACAGTAACGGCAAGGCCCAGTTCACCTACGGCGCTTTCGAGTCCCGTATCTACACGCCTTCGTCCGGGTCGCAGATGGCCAACTGGCCGCAGTTCTGGGTGGACGGGCAGAACTGGCCGACGGACGGCGAGCTGGACGTCATGGAAGGCCTGGGCGGCTCCGCCTGTTATCACTTCCATTCCACGGCGGGTGGCCCCGGAGGCTGTGCCTCCGGCAATTACTCCGGTGGCTGGCACACGTTCGGCGCCGAATGGAAGCAGGGCTCCGTCACGTACTACTACGACGGAAAGCAGGTCGGTCAGATCACCTCCGGGATCACGTCCTCCCCGATGTACCTGATCCTCAACAACGGAATCAATCCCGATCACAGCGGAACCAACGTGGCTCCCGCCGACATGAAGGTCGACTACGTGAGGGTCTGGCAGCACTGATGTGAGGTCCGGCGGCGCCGACTTCACCGTCACGCCGGGCACGCACTCCACCGTCGCGCCCGGGCGCGACGTACGTCCGGTCAGTGGCACCCCGCCGGACCGGACCGCCCCAGCCGCAGCAGACGCCACGTCACCAGCGTCGTGAACCGGATCGCCTCGGCCGCGGCCGGCAGGGGATCGTCCCGGCACAGCCAGGCCCGCTCGGTGGGCCGCTCGCTCCGGAGGTCGGGCGGCAGCCGGCGCTCGCGGCGCAGCCACGCCGCCACCGACGCGAAGTCCAGCTGACCGGCGACGAAGACCCGCCCCTCGACCTGTGCGCCCTCCGGCACCGTCCGGCCGGTCAGGTCCAGATGCATGGCGCGGACGACGTCCACGCCGTGGACGTTCTCGAACAGGCGGAACTGGGCGCCGGTGCGCGGGTTGAAGTCGACGAGCTTGTACTGCCCGTCGCGGCGGTCGTAGCGCCAGTCGAGGTCCGCGAGTCCGCTGTATCCGACGCGGCGGCACAGCCGCTCCGCGAGCCCGGCCAGTTCGGGGTTGCGCAACGCCACCGCGCGGGCGGTCATGCCCGCGTACGGAGGCCAGGAGCGCAGTTTCAAGCCGGTGAACAGCGCGCGCGGCACGCCGTCCGCACCGGCGTAGATGTGGGTGATCCAGTCCTCCGCCTGCTGCCTGGGGATGTACTCCTGCACGAGGACGGGCGGCGGCGCGGCCCCCGGGAAGCGGTCGAGGAGCGCCCGCTCGTCGGGCACCACGGTGGTGGTGCCGCTGACGGCCGGGGTGCGGAGCCGGCTGAACGGCGCCAGGTTCTTGAGCACCAGTGGATATCCGAGTGCGTGGCCCGCGTCGACCAGCTCGTCACGGCTCGTCGGCGCCCGTGACCGCGGCGAGGGGACGCCGACCTCCTCGCAGATCCGGTGCAGGCTCGCCTTGCAGGCCAGCAGCCGCGGCAGATGGGCCGGTACGGGCGGAATCAGGAAGCACTCCTTCAGCAGGTGCGCGTACTCCGCGAGCACGATCGCCGCCTCGTCGTCCGTCGGCACCGCCACACACCGGCCCCCGATCCTGCGGCCGATCGACAGCAGGCCCTCCGCCAGCCCCAGCGGTTCCTCACGACCGGTCGTCGGCCATACGAACCCGCTGGTGAGGTGGCGCGAGAGGGCGACCGGGGTGAAGCGGTCCTCGACGACGGCGTGGACCGGGACGCCCAGCCGCCCGACCGTGCGCACCACGCCCAGACTGCCGTGGTGCAGCGGATAGTTGCCGATCCGGGCGAGGAGGACGGGCACCTCGTCGTCGAGCAAGAAGACCACCCGCCCCTCTCCGGGAAGCTTCTCCCGAAAGGAACTAATATGGATGAAGCTTGCAGATCTACTTATATGTGACAGATCGCCGTATCCATTATCCCCGGCAACCGAGGGTCGTGCCGACGACGGCCCGGCGAGGTCTGGTATGAAGACACCCGCCAAGATGTCCTCGCTCTCCGGTTTGCTGCCCCTCTACTTCCCGCGGGCGCTGGCCGGCCTCGACGACCGCCTCCGGGCCCACTGGCTCGTACGCGGCGCCGGCCCCAGGGACATCACCGTCGTCCGGCGGCCCTCGCTGCCCGAGGCGGGTCTCCTGATGTTCGAGCTGCGGCGCGGCACGGGAAGCCTGGTCGTCAAACACCCCAGGAACGAGGCGGGGGCCGCCGTCACGGCGCGGGAGCGGGAGGTCCTCCAGGAGCTCGACGCCGACAGCCGGCTCGCTCCCTGGCGTGCCCTCCTGCCCCGGGTCGTCGGTTCGCCCGGGCCCCAGGGGACCTTCGCCCAGAACACGCTCCCGGGCGTCCCGGCGGAGCGGCTGATCCTGGACACGCCCGAGGACGCCCCCGCGATCGTGGCCCCCGCCCTGCGCCTGCTGGCGGAACTGCGGGCCGCCACCGGGCGACCCCGTGCGGCGGCCGACCGGATCCCGGCCTGGTGCGAGTCGCAGCTCACGGCGCTGTCGTCCGGGATGCCCCGCTACCGCTCCGGCAGGCGGGCCGCCGCGTTCGAGGCGCTGCGCCACCGGCTGGACGCCGCCCTGGCCGGTGCCGAGCTGACCGAGGGCTGGACCCATGGCGACTACCACCCCGGCAATGTGCTGCTCGGCCGCGTCCCCCTCCAGGTCACCGGCGTCTTCGACTGGAGCAGCGGCCGCGTCGACGGGCCCTGCGAGATCGACGCGTACACCTTTGCGGTGGCCCTGCGCAGCACCCTCACCGGGCGTCCGCTGGGCGGCCTCGTCGCCGAGACGCTGCGCGCCGGCCGGGTACCGGACGCCGACCGCGCCCTGCTCGCGGTGGCCGGCCTCGACCCGGACCGCGACGTCGCCGACCCGGTGGCGATCCCCCTCCTGAGCTGGCTGTGGCATGTGGCGAACAACGTGCGCAAATCGCCGAGGTTCGGCCAGAGCTACGGGTGGATCACCCACACGGTGGCACCCGTGCTCGACGAATGCGCCCGCTGGGCCGGTGCACGGCTGTGACGGCGCCGGCGCCCACGGTCGTCATCGGGGCGGGCCCCTACGGGCTCGCCACGGCCGCCTGGCTGAGCGCGTCGGGGACGGCGCGGAGGGTGTTCGGCGAACCCATGGAGTCCTGGCACACCAACATGCCCATGGGCATGTATCTGAAGTCCGTCCCCGCCGCCTCCTCCATCTCCGCGCCGGAGTCCGGATACCGGCTGGAGGACTTCCGGGCGGCGCGGGGACTGGGACCGGTGGGCGACCGGTACCCCATCCCCATCGACGAGATGATCGCGTACGGGCGATGGTTCCAGGAGCGCCGCGTGCCGGAACTGGAGCGCCGGATCGTCCGTGGCGTCGAGCATGTGGACGGGCTGTTCGGCGTCACCCTGGACTCCGGGGAGGAGTTCCTCGCCGAGAACGTGGTGATGGCCACCGGGCAGGTCCCCTTCGCCCACGAACCCGCGGAACTGGCCGGCCGGCTCCCCGCAGAACTGGTCTCCCACACCAGTCGGCACCGTGATCTCTCCCGGTTCTCCGGGCAGCGGGTCGCCGTCCTCGGAGCGGGTCAGTCGGCCCTGGAGAGCGCCGCTCTGCTGCACGAGGCCGGGGCCCTCCCCACCGTGATCGCACGCGCGCCGGCCGTCGCGTTCGGCAGCCCGCCCGCCACGGACCGGCCGTCCGACCGGCCGCGTCCGGTACGGATGCTGAAGCCGGGTTCGCCGCTCGGACCGGGCTGGTCGCTGCTGGCGTGCTGCCACGGCGGCGGTGCCATCCGCCATCTGCCGCCGGGCCTGCGGGCGCGGCTGGTGCACGACGTGCTCGGACCGTCCGGGGGCTGGTGGCTGCGGCCCCGCATGGAGGACATCCCCGTCCTGTGCGGCCGTACGGTCCGCTCCTCGGAGGCCGAGGACGGCATGGTGCGCCTCGACCTCGTGGACGCCGACGCGGGGACGAGGGTGCTGCGGGCCGGCCATCTGCTGCTGGCCACCGGATACCGGGTGGACGTCGACCGGCTGCGACTGCTGGCACCCCGGCTCCGGCGGGAGATATGGACGGTCCACGGCGCACCGAGGCTGTCGTCCGGGTTCGAGTCCTCCGTGCCCGGCCTGTTCTTCACCGGACTGGCCGCCGCCCCCACCTTCGGTCCCGTCCTGAGGTTCGTCGCGGGCACGCAATTCGCCGCGCGCCGGGTGGCCCGCTCCGTCGCGGCAGGGACACGTACCCGCCGATGAACGCGCGAGGTGTGCTGCTCGGCGCGCTCATGCTGCTGCTGGTGGCATGCGGTGGCGGCGGGCCCGCGCCCGGGACCACCTCCGGGACGACGACGCCCCGGCCCCCGGCACAGGGCGACTGGCGGCTCGTCTTCCACGACGACTTCGACGGCTCACGCCTCGACAAGAACCGCTGGGCCACGTGTTACGACTGGAACGACCGCGGCTGCACCATCAGCACCAACCACGAACTGGAGTGGTACCAGCCCGGTCAGGTCACCGTGAGCGGGGGCAAGGTGAGCCTCGACGCCGAGCGCCGCTCCGTCCGCGGCAGCGACGGCAAGGTCTACCCCTGGGTGTCCGGCATGATCTCCACCGGCCGGGACAACTGGTACGCCCAGCCCCGGAAGACCTTCACCTACGGCTACTTCGAGGCGGCGATCCGCATCCCGTCCGAGGGCGGGATGGCACCCGAGTTCTGGATGATGCCCGCGAGCCGCTACACCCCGCCCGAGATCGACATCATGGAGTTCCTCGGCACGCCGCGCACGCTGTCGATGTTCGTGCACTGGCGGAACGCCGACGGTGAGGAGAGGAAGCAGCGGGGGACCTTCACCTCGGACGGCTTTCCCGACGGCTATCACGTCTTCGGGCTGCTCTGGGAGAAGGACCGCCTCGTCTGGTACGTGGACGGCATCGAACGCTTCCGGGTGAGCGAGCCCGAGCGCATCCCCCACGAGCCCATGGAGGTCATCCTCAACCTGGCCGTCGGCCTCCCCTACACCCCGCCCCCGGGCACCGACTCGGCGCGGATGCTCGTGGACTGGGTCCGGGTCTGGCAGCATTGACGCACCGTCAGGGGGCCTTCCGGTCCCGGTAGTTCTGCTGTGGGCCGGTGGATCAGGCGGGTATCGCCCGGTACGGCAACCCGGCCACCGCTCTCGCCCGGCGGTAGGCCCGCCAGCCCCTGGTCCGAAGCCCTTCGGAGAACGGTGCCACGGGGGCTCCCGTGCCGCTCGTCCAGTTCGCGAAGCGGTCCCGGCCCATGTCGGCCTGGACCATGAGCCGGGCGAACCGCAGGGGGTCGTCCCGCTCCGAACTGAACGCCGAGGCCGCCCGGATGGCGGCGGCCGACGTCCAGCCCGCCTCCCGCACCGACGCGCGCACGGAGCGGCTGGAGTAGCCGTGCGGGTAGGCGAACGAGTCGACGGGGTGCCCGAGTTCGTCCTCGAGCCGCCGCTTGCAGCCGGCCACCTCCTCCCGCACCCGGGTCCGGGGCAGCGTGTCCAGTTGCGGATGCGTCTCGGTGTGCCCGCCGATCTCGACCCCGGCCGCGTCCAACTCCCTGACCTGGGACCAGGTCAGCGTCGCCGCGGACGGGAACGGCATGCTCTCCGAGGGACGCAGGGCACCCGTGGTCACGTACAGGGTCGAGGGCAGTGCCCGCGCGGCGAGCAGCGGAGCCACCGTGGTGGCGAAGTCCGCGTATCCGTCGTCGAAGGTCAGCACCGCCGAGCGTCGTGGCACCGGGGAGCCGCCGAGCAGTGCCGCGACCAGCCTGCGCAGGGGGATCACGCGCAGCCCGCTGTCCGCGATCATGTCCAGGTGCTCCACGAACGTGCGGGGGCTGACCGTGAACTGCGCGAGCCACGACGGTGAGTCGTCCGACACCGCGTGATAGAGGAAGACGGGGACGACGTTCATGACCGGGCCTTCGTCGTCGGTGCCGTGCTCATGCCCGGGCCGTCGTCGTCGGCGCGGTGTCATGCCCGGGCCAGCGTCGTCGGCTCCGCCGCTCCTCGCGGACGGAGCGAGGAGTCCCGCGAGCCCAGGGGACGGATCGACCCGACGAGATAGCCGGTGACGGTCGCGCCGACACCCCCGGACAGCGCCGCGATCGTGCGCAGCGCGCCGGGACGGCGGATCCGGGTGAGGTTGCGGGCGAGGGCACGCGGGATGACCGACCGCACGTACACGCGTTCGTTGGCCAGCGCCGGTCCGCTGCCGCAGCGCCGCGCCACCAGCGCCTTGGACAGCCCCTCGATGTAGCAGCGGTTGCGGAAGTACCCCCAAGTCGTACGGGACGCCGGGACCCGGTGTCGTATCTCGGCCCTCGGCTCGTACAGCAGGACGGCCTCCGGGTCGCGGGCGGCGATCCGCAGACACAGGTCGGTCTCGTCGCAGCTTGCCGCCGGACGGCTGCCCACGCGTCCGAGGGCGTCGAGAAAGCCGCCGACGGCGATCAGTTCGCTTCGCCGGAAGGACATGTTGGCGCCGATGAAGTTGCGTACGTGGGCGGCCTCCAGGGGCTGTCCCCGGTAGGAGCAGCCCACGACCCAGTCGAACTCCGGCGGGAACCACAAGGGGCGTTCGGTGGCCCACCACGGCCGGACGAAACCGCCGACACCCCTCACCCGCGGGTCGCCGTAGGGCGCCAGCAGACGGGCCGTCCATCCCGGTTCCGCGGTGGCGTCGTCGTCGAGGAAGGCCACCACGTCGGCCTCGGAGACCGCCACTCCGGTGTTGCGACCCCCTGAGAGACCGCGGCGCCGCTGGTTCGGCACCACGCGGACGCCGGACAGCTCCCGCTCGGCCCGCTCCAGGAGGGCCCGGTTGTGGTCGACCACCAGCACCACCTCGTCGGCGGGCGGGTCCTGGGCCAGCACCGACGCGATCGCGGCCCGCAGGTCTCCCCAGCGGTCGAGGGTGTAGGCGCAGATGACCACCGCCAGGGTGGGGACGGTGCGTTCGGCGGAGCGTGCGCTGTTCATGACGATCCTTCGGTGACGGGGACGAGCCAGCGGGACCGGGACACGACCAGGAAGCCGGCGATCAGGCATTGGGTGACGAGCCAGGCGAGGCCGGCGCCCGCGAGGCCTGCCACCGGCAGCAGCAGATGGGTGAGCCCGAGCACCAGGACGCACATCGCCGCTTGGAGCCACACCGCCCAGCGCAGCCGCCGCTGCGCCCGGGCCACGTCGATGGCCACGCTCAGCAGCAGGTTCGGCAGCGCCGACAGGGCCAGCAGTCGCAGCAGCGTGGTTCCCTCGGCGGCGTACGAGGCGCCGAAGATCGACAGGATCTGCGGGGCCGCGACGACCAGGACGACGGTGACGGCGCCCAGCAGCAGTCCCGAGTGGCGCAGCACGCGCCGAGAGTGCTCCACGAGCCGTCCGGGCCCGCGTACGGACTCCGCGAGGAGCGACGTGCCCATGTTGCGGGCGATCAGGTAGGGGACGTAGGCGACGCCCCAGGCGACCGAGTAGAAGGCGCTCTCCTCGGCACCGCAGTTGTTCAGCACGATCAGCGGGACCAGGGTGTACCCGGCCGTCCGGAACAGGGAGCCGACGTAGTCGGCGGCGGCGTACTTGAGCATGCGGGGCGGTGGCGGCGCGGTCGTCGTCTCCCGCTCGTGGCGGGGGATGCCCCGGCCCATCAGGACGAAGTTGGCCACGAACAGCGAGACCAAGAGCGCGCCGGCCCACGACAGCAGGATCCCCGAGAAGAAGCCCAGGGCGGCACCGAGGCCGAGCAGCAGTATCTTCACGATGGCGAAGATCAGGTTCTCGCCCACGACCCAGCCGGGCATGCGGACCGCGGTGAGTGCTCCGTCCTGCAGGACGAAGACGGCGTATCCGGCTGTCGCCACCACGAAACAGGTCGCCGTCACCGGCGTGAGCAGGAAGCTCAGCCTCGGTGCGATCAACGGCACCACGGCGAGGAACACGAGGGCCACCACGACGCTGAAGGAGACACTCGCCGCGTAGCAGGTGAGAATCATCCGACGGCTGCGGCGGCCCGCGTTCGGGACGAACCGCACCAGGAAGTCGTTCAGGTTGAGCTGTCCGATGCCCGTGAGCAAGAGGGACGCGGAGAGCGCCGAATAGCTCAGGCCCACGGTCCGTTCGTCGTACCAATGCGTCGCGAACGTCCAGAAGAAGAATCCGAGACCCGCGTTGACGAGGGAACTCACCGCGAGGACGTGTCCCGTGCGCAGTACGGGCTCGCCCGGGAGCACCGCGGCGACACCGGCGCGGATCATGACCAAGGGGCGACGCCGGATGCCTGCCCCTTTCGCGGCGGAGTCGGTCACCGGAGTGGTGTCCACAAGCCGATCACCTCACCGGGTTCCGACGCCGGCGCCGTTGAGACGCCCGCGGAGATAGCCGCAAGGGCCGTAGACCATCCCCCGGAACTCCAGGAGTGCCAGGTGCCGTGACCAGCCGGATTCGGGATCGGCGCCGCGGGCGCGCGATCTGGTCAGGGCGTACTGGATGCCGCGGGGCAGCCTCCGCAGCAGGGCGGGGAGGCGCCGGGGGTGCCGCAGCAGCGCACCCGTGAGGTAGGCGCCGAGGCCGGCGCCGTAACCGAAGGCCTGCGCCGCCACGGCGTCGCGCGTGCGGCGGTGACAGTGCCAGACGATGGCACTCGGCTGGTAGACGAGTGTGTGACCAGCCGTCAGGATCTCGAAGAAGGCCAGCAGGTCGTCACCGCCGCGGCCGGGGGTCCCGGCCCCGGTCGCGGTGTCGAAGCCGCCCAGGGCGCTGAGCGCGTCGGTACGGAACGCCATGTTGGCGCCGGAGCCGAAGCGGCCGGCGGTGAACGGGAACAGCGGGTCCCCCGGCGGATCGGACAGGGACCACGTGCGAGGCACATACCCCTTCGCGAAACCGCCCTGCCGTTCGAGGGCGTTCTGGGCCGGGGTCTCCAGTTCGGCGGGGACGATCAGCCCGGTGACACACGCGATCCGTGGGTCGCGCGCGAAGGTCCCGGCAAGCGCCGGGAGCCATCCGGGGTCGACGAGCGTGTCGTCGTCCGTGAACGCGACGACGGATCCGCGGGCCCTGACGAGCCCCGTGTTGTGGGCGCGGGCCAGTCCCGCCACGGGTTCGCGGACGTAGCGGACCCGTCCGGCGAACTCTTGGCGGATCAGGGCCTCGGTCGTACCGTCGGCCGGTGCGTTGTCGACGACGATGACCTCGAACTCGGGGTACGTCGAGCGCAGCAGCGACCGCAGGCAGCGGCGCAGCATCTCGGGCCGGTCACGCGTGGCCACGATGACACTGATGGCGGGTGCCTGCTGGAGTGCGGGGTGCCGGACGCCGCCGGAGGAGGGCGCGGCCCGGTCCACAGCGCGGAAGCGGGAGAGCTGTTCGGCCAGCTCCACGTTCGCGGTGTCCGCCAGCGCCCGCCACAGGCCGTCGGGTCCGGAGGCGTCCCGGGCACTGACCATGCCGAGAGGGCGACCGTGCAGTCGTACGAGTGCGCGGGCCTGTCTCCGCGGTCGGGTCGGACCCTGGTCACCGGGCAGCCGGAACTCGCCCGGGCGGGCCAGGTCGATGTCGACCACCGGCACGGGGGGCCGCACGATAGAGGAGCGGACCGCCGCGGCGGTCACGATGCGCTCCGCTCGGGCTGGGTGGAGGAGGGGCGCGCGGAGGCGTGCCGGGCGGAGGAGGAGCGTGCGCCCGGGCGCTCCGAGAGCAGGGTGCGCAGCACCCGGCGCCCGTCCGATATGGCGTGGAGGTTCGAGCAGCCGCTGCGCCGGGGCAGTTCCAGGCTGGGGACCTCGGCTATGCGCAGACCGGAGCGCAACGCGTGCACGATCATCTCGGCCTCGATCTCGAATCCGGCGGCGTGCAGGTCGAGCTGGTCGAGGAAGCTGCGCCGGAAGGCGCAGAAGCCGTAGCAGAGGTCGGTCAGGCACGCGCCGTACAGCTTGTTGGCGGCGAGCAGCAGCACGTGGTTGCCCATCTTGCGGATGGGGGTGATGTCGAGCGAGCCGCCGCCCGCGACGAACCTTGAACCCTTGACGAAGTCGTAGCCGTGGTCGAGGAAGTGCACGAAGTGGGGGATCTCCGCCGGTGACATGCTGCCGTCGGCGTCCATCATCACGACGTAGTCGCCCTTGGCCGCGAGGAAGCCCGTGCGCAGGGCGTTGCCCTTGCCGGGGCCGCTCTGCCGGACGTTGCGCACGGTCGGCAGGCAGTGCTGGGCCATGGGGACCGTGGCGTCGGTGGAGTCGCCGTCGACGAGGATCACCTCGTCCACGCAGGCCGGGATCTGATCGAAGACCCACGCGATGTTGCGCGCCTCGTTGAGGGCAGGCACGACCAGACTGACGGTGCCGTGTGTCTCGGCGTCTCGCTGGTCACTGATGATCGGGTCGTTGTACATGATCATGCATCTCCGAGTGCGCGGCCTACGGTATACGTTTACAACGTATATCTACACCTTTACCCGATTTGTGGGAGACGTCAAGACGGCGACGGGATTGTTCGGGTGGCGCCTGACGTGGAGTGTTGCGGCAGCTCGGAGGGGACGCTGGTGTCTCACTCCGAGGCGGGAGGCTCGGGCCGACCGCTGTCGGCCGCCCTCGGGGCAGGGTTCCCGGCGGCTCGCGACGCCCGGCGCGACCATCCGCCACGCCTGGGCAGCAGGGTCAGCACGGAGGTGACGGCGGCCAGCACGACCAGCGCCCGGGTGACGGTGAAGGCGTCCCACAGGAACAGCGGTTCCACGACGAGGACCGCCATCGACACGCTGAGGGTCGGCGTCAGGACACCCGTCTCCAGGAGTGCCGTGCGGTCCGAGGCCCGTACGGCACCCGGACGGGCCCACCGGGAGGCCGCCAGGCCGGGGCAGGCGAGCAGGAAGGCCGTCGCCACCACACCCCGCAGGACCAGGGCGTCCGGGAGGAGGGTGACCACCGCGAGGGTCACCCAGCCGGACAGTGCGAGCCCCCAGCGCAGGGAGGTCATGACCCCTCAGCTCTTCGTGCCCTGGTACCGGTAGACCACCGCGTCCTTGGTGCGGTAGACGGGGAAGTAGTCCGGGTTCTTCGACAGGGCCGAGTTCATGCGGTCCATGAGGTCGGCGGGCAGGATGCCCGTCTGGTAGATGTCCGCGGCCTGGGCCCGGCTCAGGATGATGTAGGCGGGCTGCTGCGGGCTGGCCTGCTGGAGGAACCCCTCCAGGCCCTTGACCGGATCCTTGACCAGGCGCCGCCGGTCGTCGATGTCCTGCTGGTCGAACTCCACCTGTGGGTTCTCGTCGTAGCGCAGGTAGAGGCCGGGTACGGCCGAAGTCAGGGACACGACCGTGGACCCCGGGGGAGCGGTCGCCGCGACGAAGCGCCCCGCCGCCACCTCGTCCTTCGTGAAGTAGTTCGCCGATTCCTTGCCGTAGTAGCCGAACATGAGCCCCCCGAGCAGGGCGAGGAGCAGCGGACCGGCGGCCAACACCTGGAGACGCGGCCGGGTGCCGTGCTCGAAGAGGAGGACCGCGATCAGGAGTGAGGCCGCGGGCAGCGCGAAGAGATACGCGCGAAAGATCATCTCTCCGCCGTACGCGTTCGCCGCCAGGACCGGCAGCGGGGCTACGACGAGCAGTGCCAGGCCGGTGCGGCGGACCCACGGACGGGCCAGGAAGGCGATGGCCGCCAGGACGAAGACCGAAGCGGACAGGCCCCGGTCGACCCAGGCCACCACGACATGCCCCGGGGCAGCGGTACCGAGGGCGGCCAGCCCGGAGACGACATTGGTATCGGGTTTCAGCAGCGAGCCGAGGAAGTCGTGCAGGTTCTGGGAGATGTAGGGGCGGGCCACCGTGGCGTTCCAGGCAACGGTCAGCAGTACCGCGCCGGTCAGGACGGGCAGCACGACGCGTCGGTTGCGCCGCGGCAGTGAGAGCACCACGAGGGCGCTGATCAGCATGAGCGGTGTCAGCGGGTGTGAGGAGATGATCACTGCCGACAGCACCATGACCAGCACGAACCGGCCGACGGGCCATCGGCCCGCACGGAAGTCGCCGGATCTCGTGTCGCCCGTACGGATGTAGCGCGTGTCGCCCGTGCGGTGGAGCACCGAGGTGGGCAACTGCCCCATGACCAGGGCGATTACCGTGACGAAGAGCAGGAACGCGAAGGCTTGGGGGGCGAAGTAGTCCTGCCCCACCCAGGAGCACGAGTAGTAGATCCACGCCGCCCCCCAGATCAGTCGGCGGTCGCGCGTCACCGTCCGGTAGAGCAGCAGCAGGGGGGCGAGCAGGACGGCATTGAAGACGGGCGGGGTCCAAGTCGCGTAGCCCAGCGCCGAATGCAGGCCGGTGGCCTGCAGGAAGAACGCGTTGAGGTCGAAGAACCCGGGCCACTGGTTGTAGATGTCGAGCTTGCCCGCATGCGGCACCTCGCCGTGGTGGCGGATCACGGCGTCGGTCACCGCGACGTGTTTCCACGCCCAGCTGTAGCGCAGCGTCGGGTAGAGGAGTGTCGGCGTCGCGTGGATGACAGCGATCAGCCCCAGGACGTAGCCCGCGAACCATCCGCCGGCCGTGCGCCGGTCGCTCAGAAGCAGGCAGAAGCCGAGGACGAGCAGGCCGACGGCGATCCAGAAGAGAACGGGCAGCACCTGGAGCAGGCCGTAGTCGCGCATCCCGGTGAGGTTCACATGGCGCAGGGAAAGGAGCCAGATGGTGAGCGCCACCGGAAGGAGGAGGCGCGCCGTCCACTGGCTCGCCGGGGTCCTGTCCGGGCGACATCCCTCGTCGGCGGCGGTGCCCGGCCGCCGCGCCACAGCGCTTGCGAAGGAAGCCATGCGTCCGTTCGTCAGCGTCTGGAGCTTGCCCATGAAGTGGTCTCCCGGGGAGCCGGTGCTCCGACGACGATCCCCGTCACGCGGCACAACGGCTCCTCGAAAGGATCCGCCACTTCGCCACCGCGACCGACAGGGGCGTTGACTCGACGCATCTGGCACCTTCCGGATCCGGGCCTGCCGGCCTACGTGTCCCGGCGAACGGCCATCGGTGGCACCGGCTGACGGCACTCGCGCTCATCGATCCACATCACTACGCGATGTCGACTGATAAGAGGTATTAGTACTGATTGTGACGGCAATTTCGATGGCTGCAAGTGGCGGCCCGTAGCGATCACACACGGAGCGCGTCGAAACGGCGCCCGGAGGGAGAGCGGTGAAGCCACGATCGCGAAGCGCGCGGGCATGGTCGGGGCATCGCCCGACGAGAGAGTTCCTCGCCTGGGCGGCGGTGGCGACGCTTCTGACGACAGCGGGCTGTGGCCAGTCGGCGGCCGGTTCCGGGGTCTCCCGTCCGGACCACATCGTCGTGGTGATCGAGGAGGACCAGTCGTACGAAGCTGTCATAGGGAGCCCGGAGGCCCCGTACCTCAACCAACTGGCCCGGCGGGGCGCCTCGCTCACCCAGTTCTACGCTCTCACCCATCCGAGCCAGCCCAACTACCTGGCGCTCTTCTCAGGCTCCTTCCTGGGCGTCGACGACGACTCCTGCCCGCACGCCCTCACGGCCCGCAATCTCGGCTCGCAACTCCGCCAGGACCATCTGAGCTTCGTGGGCTACGCGCAGAGCCTGCCCCGCGTCGGGTTCTCCGGCTGCTCCAGCGGCGCCTACGTGCGCCGGCACAACCCATGGGTGAACTTCGACAACCTTCCAGCTTCCGCCAACCGCCCGTGGACCGACTTCCCTCGCGACTTCAAGAATCTGCCGACCGTGTCCTTCGTCGTCCCGGACCTCGAACACGACATGCACGACGGCAGCGTGCGGGAGGGGGACACCTGGCTGCGGAACAATCTCAGCGACTATGCCGACTGGGCCATGACCCACAACAGCCTGCTGGTCGTCACCTGGGACGAGGACGAGGGACAAGGGCCCAATCACATCCCCACCGTCCTGGTCGGTGAGCACGTCCGGCCGGGCGACGACGACCAGCCGAACAATCAGTTCGGGCTGCTGCGCATGCTCCTGGACGCCTACGACCTCAAGCCCCTCGACCACAGCGCCGCGGCGGAGCCCGTCGATGTGTGGGGTTGACGATCAGGCGGAGGTCAACCGAGTGGCCCGGAAGCAGATCAGGCGAGTGAGGGAACCTCAGGGGTCCTCGAAGCGGATCAGACGTTTGACGGCTGTCCGCAGCCGTCGATCGGCCGCCGACACGGGTATCCGCTCCCGGAGGTAGCGCGGCGAGGAGAAGGCCTCCGCTCCGAACGACGCCTTGAACTCGGCGAGAGAGGATCCAGGGGCGGACTCTCCCATGTCGAACGTGCGGCAGGCCGTGTCGCACGCCTCTTCGATCGCCAGGCGGTAGAGCAGGGGAATCGCCCGGACCGGATGGGCCAGCTCCCGGTCCATCGCACTACGCCACAGTTTGGCGTGCCCACCGTGCCTCAGCACGACACACGCCGCGGCCGGCTCTCCGCCGCACCAGGCCACCCAGATGGCGCAGTCCTCGCCGAACCGGGCGGCCACCTCTTCCAGCCGCCGCACGGGGAACTCCCGCGTCCTGCGCAGGCGAGCCAGGGCCAGTGGTTCGTGCTGCTGCGCGGCCCAGCGCACTATCGACTTCCGGTACAGGTGGTAGAAGGCGGGGACGAGCCGGCCGGTACGATCCACCTCCACGTCGACGTCCGAGCGCTCGCCACGCCGGATCTCCCGCCGCACGCGACGTCCGAAGCGCTGCTCCCAGACGGTACCGAAGCCGCCGTCGAGGTCCACCATCTGCGTCATGTGCGGCTCGGGACTGAAGGCGGAGGCGGCGTGCCCCCACAACGCCTCGTCCGTCGGCCGCAACCGCACAGCGACCCGAAGCGCCCGCAGGCGCGCGAGATCGGTGAATACCGCGCGTGCCTCCGCCGGACTCACGCTCTCCGGGCATACCGGTCCTCCGATGCCCCATTGGGCCGGCCAGGACTCGTCTGTCCCCAGGATCCGCGGGCGCCGCCTTCTGCTCACGAGAGGGAGCACGAGCCGATGGCCGCGCTCGAACTCGTAGAGACGGCTCGCATCCCGGTACGGGCCTGTCGCACACAGGCAGTCCAGCCACAGTGGAGTCTGGCTGGGGTTGGTGTTCTGGTCCTTGCCTGCCAACTCCCACCAGGCGTCGCGTGGAGCCGGTGCGGTGACGCGCGCGAGACCGGCCGGAGTGTCGATCAGGAGCTCGGCGGCTGCGTTCACGGGTCTCTCCCGCCGGGCGCAAGGGCCCCGCGAGGACGGCGCTCACGGACCGAGGACCCACGTGCCCACGTCCGATGCTAGGCGGGGTACCCGAGCCGGGCATCTCGGTCCTGGGGGCGTCGGACGTCTGGGAAACGGCGAGGTGGCGTTCGACCCCTTGTTCCGTCGGATCTGTTTCCGGGTGTTGTCGAATTGCAGAACAGTGAGGTAAAAGTTACGATTGAGGCGATAAAAATGTGCTATTGCGTCATTGCTCCTGTTCCATTTCTTAGGAGTGGCAATAGGGGTGACCTGGTATCGCCCTTGATAGAGGTATCCGTGGACCATTCGGACGGAACTCAGGCTTCTCCGCGCATGATGCGCCTCCAACAGCGTTTTCCCTCGAATGAGCTGATGCGTGGAGCACGTCGCAAACTCGACGACGCGATTGATCTGCTCCGTCTCAAGCTCGACGCACTGCCGGCGGGCATCTACCAACCGGTCCCGGGCGTACCCGTGCGCAAGGCGAAGCGAGCTGTCGGTACCGGCTCGCGATGGACGGCGATGGAGCCGATCGTCGATCGGCTGAGAGTGAAGAGCGCGCTCGATGTCGGCGCGAACGTCGGCTATTTCCCCATCAAGCTCGCGCAGCGAGGAATACCTTCCGTCGCGCTGGAGTCGGATCCGAAGTGCGTTCGCACCGCGATGACAGCCGTGCGGCGGAACCGGCTGAACAACGTGGCGGTGATGGACCTCGAGCTCGGCCCCGGCACTCTCGCCCTGGTGCCGGCGACCGACTGCACCCTCCTGCTTTCCGTCTGGCATCACATGGTGCGGGAACTGGGCCTCGAGGCCGCTACCGATCTGCTGCGAGGACTCTGGAATCGGACCGGCAAGGTGATGTTCTTCGACAGCGGCGAGGACGAGATGCCCGCGTCGTTCGGGTTGCCTCCCATGGTGCCGACGCCTGACGTGTGGCTCACGGAGTATCTGCTGAAGACCTGTTCTGGTGGGCGGATCGAACACCTCGGCCGACACCGCGCCTTCGACGCCGAAGGCCTTCCCACGGACCGCGCGCTCTTCGCGGTGATCCGGGAGACGCCCGACGCGTAGAGGGAGCGTGCTACCGCGGTGCGGCGGACGGCTGCGGGGAGCGGAGCACGAGCAGGGTGATCTCGCTGGGGGCGAAGACACGGAACGGCGGACCCCAGAAGCCGGTGCCGCGGCTGGTGTAGAGGAAGGTGCGGGCGCCGTGGTGGCTCAGGCCGGCGACGGTGGGCTGGTCGATGCGGACCAGGTGGTGGAAGGGCCAGATCTGGCCGCCGTGGGTGTGGCCGGAGAGCTGGAGGTCGACACCGGCCGCCGCCGCCCGGTCGACGAACTTGGGCTGGTGCGCCAGGAGCAGGACGGGCAGGTCGGGGTCGGCGCCGGTCAGAGCCCCGTCCAGGTGGGCGCGGTGGCCTTCCAGGCCCGAGGATTCGGCCGTGACGTCGTCCACGCCGGCGACCACGAGGGTGTCGCCGCCGCGTTCGAGCAGGAGATGGCGGTTGCGCAGCGGCTCCCAGCCCAGCTCGTCCATCAGGTCGACCCAGCCCTGTGCCTCGCTGTAGTACTCGTGGTTCCCGGTCACGTAGACACGGGCCCGGGAGGCCCGCACGGTTCCGAGCGGGACGGCCTGGGCGCGGCGGCGTTCGGCCGTGCCGTCCGCGATGTCACCGGTGTGGCAGACCAGGTCGGCTTCCAGCGTGTTCACCGTCTCGCACACCCGCGCCGACCAGTCGGCACGATCGAGCGGGCCGTAGTGGGTGTCGGTGATGAGGACGACGCGCGTGCCGTCCAAACCCGCTCCCAGCCGCGGGAGTTGTACGTCGAGGCGGCGCACCCGGGGCACGCGGCGGGCCTCGGTGTATCCCCAGGCGAGCAGTACGGCGGCGACGCCGAGCACGGCCCACGTGACGACGCGGGCCCGGTCCTGGCTCTCACCGACGCCGGCCACGGTCAGCGCGAGCCGCAGCAGGATGCCGAGCAGGACGGACCAGGTGAACAGGACCCAGCTCGTGCCCAGCAGCGTGTCACCGACGATCGCCAACCGGTCCTGCTGACGCCGGCCGTGGCCGCGCACCATCGCGAGCGGCATACCGACGAGACCGAGGACGAACAGGCCGGTGCCGACCAGGGTGACGGGCAGCGGCCAGTGCTGGCCGGTGTACAGGAGCACCCAGCAGGGCACGGCCCACAACAGGACGGGGGCGATCAGCGGGATGTAGCGCATCAGACGGTGCAGTCGGCTCTGCCGCGGCGCTTGCGCCGCACCGTCGGCGGGTCGGGTGTCGCTGGTGTCGGTCACGCTGCCCCTCTCTGACCAGGCTGCCATCCCGCGCACTGTATCTGGTTGTCCTCGGCAGGCCGGAGGGGGCGTTCACGGGCGTCGCCGGGTGCCCGGAGGCCGACGAGGCCTCCGGGCACCCGGCTTTGGGCTCTAGAAGAAGCCCAGCTTCTTCGGCGAGTAGGACACCAGCAGGTTCTTGGTCTGCTGGTAGTGCTCCAGCATCATCTTGTGGTTCTCGCGGCCGATGCCGGACTGCTTGTATCCGCCGAACGCGGCGTGTGCCGGATACGCGTGATAGCAGTTCGTCCAGACACGGCCGGCCTGGATGGAACGGCCCGCGCGGTAGGCGGTGTTGATGTCCCGCGTCCACACACCGGCGCCGAGCCCGTACAGCGTGTCGTTCGCGATCTTGATGGCGTCGTCGAAGTCGTCGAACGACGTCACCGAGACGACCGGGCCGAAGATCTCCTCCTGGAAGATCCGCATCCGGTTGTCACCCTCGAAGATCGTCGGCTGGACGTAGTACCCGCCCTTCAACTCGCCGTCGTGCTCGATGCGTTCACCACCGGTGAGTACCTTGGCGCCCTCCTGCCGGCCGATGTCCAGGTAGGAGAGGATCTTCTCCAACTGGTCGTTGGACGCCTGGGCGCCGATCATCGTGTCGGTGTCGAGCGGGTTGCCGGGCTTGATGAGCTCGGTGCGGGCGACCGCCGCCTCCATGAACTCGCGGTAGTGGCCGCGCTGGACGAGAGCGCGCGAGGGGCAGGTGCACACCTCGCCCTGGTTGAGCGCGAACATCGTGAAGCCCTCGAGCGCCTTGTCGCGGAAGTCGTCGTTCTGCGCCCACACGTCGTCGAAGAAGATGTTCGGCGACTTGCCGCCCAGCTCCAGCGTCACCGGCTTGATGTTCTCCGAGGCGTACTGCATGATCAGCCGCCCCGTGGTGGTCTCACCCGTGAACGCGACCTTCGCCACCCGCGCGCTGGAGGCCAGCGGCTTGCCCGCCTCCACGCCGAAGCCGTTGACGATGTTCACCACACCCGGCGGGATCAGGTCCGAGATCAGGCTCATCAGGTAGTGGATGGACGCCGGTGTCTGCTCGGCCGGCTTGATGACCACCGCGTTGCCCGCCGCGAGTGCCGGGGCCAGCTTCCACACCGCCATCAGGATGGGGAAGTTCCACGGGATGATCTGCGCGACCACGCCCAGCGGCTCGTGGAAGTGGTACGCGACGGTGTCGTCGTCGACCTCGCTGAGCGCGCCCTCCTGAGCCCGGATGGCCCCCGCGAAATAGCGGAAGTGGTCGATCGCGAGCGGGATGTCGGCCGCCAGCGTCTCGCGGACCGGCTTGCCGTTCTCCCAGGTCTCGGCGACCGCCAGCTTCTCCAGGTTCGCCTCCATCCGGTCGGCGATCTTGAGCAGGACGTCGGCGCGCGCGGTCACGGAGGTGCGCCCCCAGGCAGGTGCCGCCGCGTGTGCCGCGTCCAGTGCGCGTTCCACGTCCTCCGCGGTACCTCGCGCGACCTCGGTGAACGGCTGCCCGTTCAACGGGCTCGGGTTCTCGAAGTACTGCCCGCGAGCCGGCGCGACGTACTCCCCGCCGATGAAGTGGTCGTAACGCGCCTGGTAGGAGACGATCGCGCCCTCGGTGCCGGGCGCCGCGTAACGGGTCATGCTGGTTGCCTCCCGGAGAAGCGCCGCCCGCCGTTGGGCAGCTCTCGCCGCGAGGCTAGAAACCGGGACGTTGCAACGACGTTGCGGGGGTCAGGGGTCAGGGGTCAGGGGTCAGGGGTCAGGGGCCAGGGGTCAGGGGCGGTCAGGTTCAGGGTCAAGAGCTGGACCTGAACCCGGACCCGGAAGCCGGACCCGGATTCAGTGCGACCGCGGGCGCGTCCGGCCGTCGCGTGCGGCGTACGCCCAGCCGGCCGGCGCCGCCTGTTCGGACTCCAGCTCCGCCACGCGGGCGTGGACGGCCGGACCCGGGCGCAGCGCCGCCAACGCCCGCCAGACGTCGAGATCGTCCTCGCCCCAGGGCGCACGGGCCCAGTCGGCCAGCAGGTCGGGATCACGCCGGGCGATGATCGCCGTACGCAGCCCGTCGGCGAGCCGCCGCCGCAGCCGCGTCACCGCCGGCGCCGTCGAACCCGGCAGCAGTGGCCCAGCGTAGACCGCCGCGGCAGCCGTCACCGCGCCGCTGCCGAGCCGCCGCTCCACCACCGCCACATCGGACTCGACCGGCCTGGTGAGCCGGTAGGGCCGAGAACTCAGCAGTCCGGGACCGAGGATCCTGCGCAGCCGCGCCAACTCGGCCCGCAGGGTCACCGGAGTCACCGACTCGTCCTCGTACAGCGCGCACTGCAACTCGTCGCCCGTCAGCCCCTCCGGATGCAGGGCCAGCAGCACGAGGATCTCGCTGTGCCTGCGGCTGAGCCTGATCTTGCGTCCGTCCGCGACGAGTTGGGCCTCGTCGCGCCCCAGCGCGGTCAGTTCGAGGGAGTCGGCCAGGGCCTGCGGCGGTGCGAGCAGCGCCAGATGGGCCTCGGCCGCCCGTGCCACCGCCTGTACGAAGCCGAGGCTGTGCGGATGCGCGAGCCCGTCCCCGCCGGTGATGTCCACCGCGCCGAGCACCCGCCCGGTGCGGGGATCGTGCACGGGTGCCGCCGCGCAGGTCCAGGGCTGCACCCGCCGGATGAAGTGTTCGGCCGCGAACACCTGTACCGGACGGTCGACGGCGACCGCCGTACCCGGCGCGTTCGTCCCGACCGCGGCCTCCGACCATCGCGCGCCCGGTACGAAGTTCATCCGCCCGGCCTGCCGCCGCGTCCCGGGATGGCCTTCGACCCATAGAAGCCGGCCCTGCGCGTCGCACACCGCCAGCAGATGCTCCCCGTCCGCGGCGAACGTCCCCATGAGCTCCCGGAACAACGGCATCACCCGCGCGAGCGGATGCTCCGCCCGGTACGAACCGAGCTCTCCGTCCGTGAGTTCCACCCTCGCGGTGCCCTCCGGAGCGACGCCCGCCCGCGCCGAACGCCGCCACGAATCGGCGACCACGGCACGCACCGGCCGCGGCACCGTGCCCGCCTCGGTGAACGACTCGTACGCGCGACGCATCAGCCGAACCCGCTCGGCGGGATCGGCGCCCGGTTCCAGGGCCACCCAAGGATCGGTCAACTCGGCCTCCAGGAAGGCGATGCGACTGGGTCCCATCGTCACTCCCGGTGCGGGCTTGGACAACCCGTGTGACGCTCTCCTTCCGCTCGGTGTCCCGCGGCATGCTCACTCGGTCCCGCCCGATGCGCCGCGAGACCGTCCCTGGTCAGGCGAAGTTGACGAGCCGGATGTACCGCGTCCAGTCCCAGTTCGGCCCGGGATCCGTGTGATCGGTGCCCGGAACCTCGTAGTGACCGAGGATGTGGGCGCGGTCCTTGGGGATCCCGTACTGGTCGCAGATCGTGGCGGTGAGCTTGGCCGACTCCTCGTAGAGCGCGTCGGTGAAGTAGGCGGGCCGGTCCACCCAGCCCTCGTGCTCGATACCGATGCTTCTGGTGTTGTAGTCCCAGTTGCCCGCGTGCCAGGCGACGTCCCGCTCTCTCACGCACTGGGCGATGTGGCCGTCGGCCGAGCGAACCAGGTAATGGGCCGACACCTTCTTCTGCGGGTTCTGGAAGATCGACAGGGTCGTGGTGTACGTGGCCTGGGTGACGTGGATGATCACGTAGTCGACGTCGTAGCTGTAGGGGCGGTCGGAAGCCGTGTAGTTGGAGCTCGTGGCCGGGTTCCACTCGGCGTCCGGATAGTCGACGGCCGCCGCCGGCTGCGCCGTCGCCTTGACGTCGGGGAGCAGCGCGTAGGGAAGGGCCGCGAGGGCCGCGCCCTTGAGCAGCCGCCGCCGGCTGGGGAACGGCCGTGCTCGTTCCATGGAGAGTTGGCCTTTCGTCGGTGGGGGGTGGGGTGGGGCCGCGGTCAGGCAGGCCGGAGCCGGGCTGGTCGACGGGGCTGCCGGAAGGAGCGGAGTGCCGGCTCTGTCGATGTCGCGCGTGGAGCACGCGCATCAGTGCCGGAGTGCCGCGGCCGTCTCCCGCAGTCGGGCGTGCAGTCCTCGATGGGTCTCCCGCGCGGGCAGCCATTCCTTGCGCAGCTTGGCGACGCACGTGTAGTTGGTGTCGCATACGTTCGCGAGGGGAGACTCGACCGTCTGCGTCGCGAACTGGTACGCGTCCAGCTCGCTGAACCCGTAGTCGCGCACCAGCCACTGCACGAGGTCGAGCTGGGATATCCGGAAGGCGTCCTCCAGCGGGCGGGCCGAGCCGGTCGAGATGATGTGGGTGTCGGACTCGATACGCGGCCAGGGGGTGGCGACTCCCTTGAGCAGCTCGACGATCACCACCGTGTTCATCGCGCATTCGACCGCGACGCCGCAGGTCTCGCCCTCACCCTGGCGAGCGTGCCCGTCGCCGAGGCTGAGCAGGGCGCCTTCGACGTTCACCCCGAGGTAGCAGGTCACCCCGGCGCGCATCTCCGGCGTGTCCATGTTCCCGCCGTGGGCGTCGGGCACCAGGGCGGAGCGCACCTCCAGGTTCGCGGGCGCCACGCCCACGGTGCCGTGCATCGGATCCATCGGCAGTTCGACCTGGATGTCACTGTCCCGCGCACTGAACAGTGCGGTCCGCCGTTCCCGGTCGAGCTGCCAGATCCACACGGTCTCCGGCAGCGGTGGCTGAAGCGAGGCGGTGGTGTGCGTGGAGGTCAGGGCGCCGAACAGGGGCACGGTCGTGGACGCCGCCCAGTCACGGGCCGGCTCGATCGACACGAAGTGGACCGCGACCGTGTCACCCGGCTCCGCCCCCTCGACATGGAAGGGACCGGTCTGCGGGTTGAGGAACGGGAACTCGCACACCTCGGAGACCAAGTCCTTCTCGGAGCGCACCCGTCCGGCGAAGCAGTCCTCGGTGTAGAGATCGAGCACCGTGCCCGGCGCGATGCGTGCCACCGGGGGCGCTCCGCCGAACGTCCAGGCGAACTCGTCCGGCGTGGGGCGCACGGTCAGGATCCGGGGGTCGCTCATGACTGCACAACTCCGCTCTGCGAAGGGGCGGTGGTCGAGGTCTCGTCGAGGTGGACACGGGCGGTCTCGGCTATGCGCCCGGGGTGGCGGCGCAGCAGGAAGATCAATATCACGACACCGGCCGACATCCAGACACCCACGACCGGTCCGGCGTACGACACGGGTGGGGTCAGCTCGGTCACGAAGTCGAAGACCGGCAGACCGGCGGCCGTCAGCAGGGCGGGAACGAAGGCGATGATGCCGAGAAGCGGGAACACGACGTGCCGCACCGGTTTGAGCAACTCGCGTCTGCGGCGCAGGAAGTAGCTCGCGCAGGCGAGATTGACCACGATGTACACGCCGATCACCACGGTGACGATCACGGTCGCGAGAAGCAGGAACGCGGTCACCGGGTCGTACGCGAGGCCGAGACCCAGCATGACCGCCACGCTCACGACACACTGCACGGCCACGCCGGCCACGGGCGAGCGATGCCGAGGGTGCACGCGCGCGAAGAGCGCGGGAAAGACGCGGATCCGGGCCAGCGCGAAGGCCGTCCGCGTGGAGACGGTGGCGCACGCGTTGGCGTTGGCGATCGTCGAGTTGACCACCGCGAGGAACACGAGCACCCAGAACAGCCCGAACGAGGCGCGAGCCACCCCTTCCCACGAGGCGGAGCCGGAGGCCCCGAATCCCGCGAACCGGTCGGGGCCGAAGTACACCGACATGGCGTACGTCGTCAGGACGTAGACGAGACCGATGGCCAGCGCCGCGCCGAGGACGGCCCGGTGCATCGTGCGGCGCGGGTCCTTGGTCTCCTCCGCGAGCGGGGCCGCCGCCTCGAACCCGGCGAAGGCGAGCACCGTGTACACCGACCCCGCGAACACGCCGCTTATCCCGTCGTAGCCCTTGGCGGTGTGGGACGTCCCGAACACCGACAGGGTGTTGTCGCCGCCGGCCTTGGCGATCAGCCACACCGCGAAGACGAGGAAGACCAGCACCTCGAAGACGCCGAGGACGGTTCCGAAGCGGGCCGAGGCGCGCACTCCCAGATAGCCGGCGACGGCGATGACCGCCGCCCCCGCTAGCGACCAGGGCCACCAGAGGTCGCCGGGATACGAGGACCATTCCTGGTGCAGCGTGCCGGCCGTGGTGAACCCGAGCTGCAGAAGGAGCAGGGGCGGCACCAGGGCCTCGACGAACACGTACCCCCAGCCCACGAGGAATCCGAGGGACGGGTGTAACCCTCGCGCCGTGTAGGTGGCCACCGATCCCGCGGCGGGCATCTCGCGTGCCAGCTCGGCCACGCACGACGCGGTGAACAGACAGGCCACCAGGGCGATGAGAACGGACAGCGGCAGACTGCCGCCCGCGAACGCGGCTCCCGACGGGATGGACGCGGCGACCGCCGCGGCCGGTGCCATCGCGGTGATGCTCTGGAACAGGACCTCGCGCAGGCCGATCGCCTCACGCCGCAGACCCGGAACCGCCTCCTCCGACATCAGAATCCCCCGATCCGACCGGAACACAGCCCTCGGCATGACGGCTGCGCCTCGCGTGAATTACGGTACGGCGCTTGCCGGTTGGGCAGGAAGGGCCTGGCGCGAGTCCGTGGACGGACCGCCGAATGTGGACAACGCGATCACCCACAAGGGGGAAGCTCCTCGGCCGAGCCGGCCGCGTTCACCTCGCCCGTCGGCCCGTCGGCCCGTCGGCCCGTCGTGCTCGACGTTCGGGAGGGGTTCCGCCCACGACAAGCCCGTGCGGCCCAAACGCCCCGGTGAGGTTCCCTCTCCACCGCATCCCGCAACCGGCCCTCTACGACCGCCCCGCCACCGCCGCCGGATCGTCGAGCACCGCGCGCACCACCGAATGCGCCGCACCGAGCAGCGGCCCCTCGGACCCCAGGCGGGAGACGGACACCGGGCAGGCGGGACCCGCCGTGCGCCGCGCCAGCTCGTCCTCCAGTGCGGGGAGCAGCCAGGGCGCCAGCCCGGCGAGGGCCCCGCCGAGCACGACCGTCTCCGGGTCAAGGAGGTTGACCGCCCCGGTCAGGGCGATGCCGAGCGCGGTGCCGGCGTCGCGCAGGGCACGACGTACGTCCGGATCGCCGTCGGCGGCGCGCCGGGACAGCAGCCCGACCCGGTCCTCACCCGGTTCGAGACCGGCGGCCCGCAGCACGGCCTCCTCGCCCGCGTACTGTTCGAGGCATCCGCGACCGCCGCACGGGCACTCCGGCCCCTCCGGGCGCACCGGAACGTGCCCCAACTCGCCCGCGAAACCACGGGTCCCGCGCAAGAGCTGCCCGTCCACGAGCACCGCGGCACCGATGCCGATCTCCGCGGACACGTGGAGGAAGTCACGCGGGGTCGCCTCGCCGAGCCAGAGCTCCGCGAGCGCGCCGAAGTTCGCCTCGTTGCCCACGGTCAAGGGCCACTCGGCGGGCAGCAGCTCACCGAGGTCCGTGTCGTGCCAGTCGAGGTTCGGCGCCCGGACCACGGTCCGGGCGTCACGGGCCACGAGTCCGGGGACGGCGACGGCGAGGCCGGCCGGCCACAGCCCTTCCCGGTCGGCCTCGGCGACGACCTGACGTATCAGTGCCGTCAGTTCCTGGATCACGGGACCGGCCGCCCGGCCGCGATTCGTGCCGTGCCGAACGGCACGGGCCCGCACGGTGCCGCGGAGATCGACCGCGCACACCGCGAGATGGTCGACGCCCACCTCGGCGCCGATCCCGGCGGGGCCGTTTCCGCTGACCGCGAGTGCCGAACCCGGACGTCCCACTCGGCCGGGACGCTCGGGCCCCAGTTCCTCGAGCAGCCCCGTGCGGATCAGCTCGTCCACCAGGGTGGAGACGGCCGCCCGGGTCAGACCGATGTGGGAGGCGACGGCGGCACGCGACAGCGGTCCCTCGTCGCCGACGGTGTGCATCACCCGGGCGAGGTTGCGGCGGCGCATGCCCTGCTGGGTGTCGGGCAGTCGCCGGCCGGGACCGGTCGGATGGGCCTCGTGCAGCGGTGCGGTCATGCTTCCGTCAGTCCTCGTCCGGCCGTCCCGTCGGCCTGTCTCGGTGCGGGTGCCCGTCCAGCGGTCCCGCGTCGAGCGGGGCGACCGGGCGGCCCCGGCCGGTACCGCTCACGCGGGAGGGATGCCACGCCGAGAGCCGGCCGCGCCGGGGCGGCACGCCTGATCGTCGTCAGTTCCTGTTCGGCTCCCGTTCGAGCAGCGGGGCCGCGTCGGAGAGTACCCCGGTGATCCGCGCGAGCGTCTCCTCGTCCCGGTCGATGGCCTCGAACACCGGTCCGCGGGCGGTGTCCCAGCGCCGCGCCACCGCCGCCGGGTCCTCGCCCGTGAGCAGGCCGGCCGCCTGGGCGGCGGCGCCGAGCGCGACCAGTTCCCTGGCCTCGGGCACCTGCACGGGCCGGCCCGAGAGCCGGCGCACGGTCTGCTGCCAGGCCTTGCCCCGCGCCCCGCCGCCGATCAGGAGCAACGGCGCTGAACGATCGGCGTCCTCGTCCAGTACCAGGTCGAGGGCGCCCAGCAGGGAGTGCACGGCGCCGTCGTAGGCGGCCTGGAGGAGCTGTCCGCCCGTCGTGTCGTGCCTGAGCCCGTGCAGCAGGCCCGAGGCGTGCGGCAGGTTCGGTGTGCGCTCGCCGTCCAGATACGGGAGGAACGTCACCGAGGAGCCGGGCTCGACCGCCTCCCGGTCGAGTCCGAGCAGCGCGGCGAACCGGTCGACGGCGAGCGTGCAGTTCAGCGTGCAGGCCAGCGGCAGCCAGTCGCCCCGCGCGTCCGCGAACCCGGCCACCGTGCCGGTCGGGTCGGCCGGGCGGTGCGTCGAGACGGCGTACACGGTTCCCGAGGTGCCCAGGCTGACCACCGGCGTGCCGGGGCGCAGCCCGAGGCCGAGCGCGGCCGCCGCGTTGTCGCCCGTCCCGGCCGCGACCAGGGTGCCCTTGGAGAACGGCAGCTCACCATTGGCGTGCACGGTCCCGGCCACCTCGCCCGGCCGGGCGACGCGGGGGAGCAGGGCGGGGTCGAGGCCGATGTGCGCCAGGACCTCCTCGTCGTACGCCTCGCTCCCGGAAGCCCACCATCCGGTGCCCGAGGCGTCGCCGCGATCGGTGGTGCCCTGCCCGGTGAGCCGTTCGGTCAGGTAGTCGTGGGGCAGCCGGACCGCCGCCGTCGCCCGGACGGCCTCGGGCTCGTGCTCGGCCAGCCAGGCCCACTTCGTGGCCGTGAAGGACGCCGCCGGCACGCTGCCGGTCCGCTCGGCCCAGGCCTTGGGGCCGCCGAGTTCCTCGACCAGCCGACGGGCCTGCGGCGCCGAGCGCACGTCGTTCCACAGCAGTGCGGGCCGTACGGGCTCGCCGTGGGCGTCGAGCGTCACGAGCCCGTGCTGCTGTCCGCCGATCGACACGGCGGCGGCCTCGTGCGCGGCGTCACCGCACTGGCGCAGCGCTTCGCAGAGCGCGTCCCACCACTGGCGGGGGTCGCTCTCGCGGCCCTCTCCGGTGGAGACGGTGTGCGGCGCCTGGCCGCTCGCCACCACCTGTCCGGTCGACGCGTCGACGACCAGCGCCTTGGTGGACTGGGTGGACGAGTCCACCCCGATGACGAGCGGACCCTCGGCTGCTGACATCGGACTCTCCCTCTTCCGCGGCTCCGCGGGATCGTGCTGGTCACGGGATTTGTGCTGGTCACAGGCGTGTCCGGACCGCCACGGCCCGGATCCCGCGGTTCGTTCCCGGACCGATGTGACCAGGTTTCCTACTTCGTCTCTTCCCAGAGGTGCGTCCGCATACTAATTTGTAAACCGCCATGACGAAATAGTCGGAGCTAGCAAGGAGCCGCGGCATGAACTACCAGCCCACCCCCGAGGACAGGTTCACCTTCGGCCTGTGGACCGTCGGCTGGCAGGGAAGGGACCCGTTCGGCGACGCCACCCGGCGCGCCTTGGACCCCGTCGAGTCCGTACAGCGCCTGGCCGAGCTCGGTGCCTACGGAGTGACCTTCCACGACGACGACCTGATCCCCTTCGGGTCCTCGGACATTGAGCGCGAGTCGCACATCAAGCGGTTCAGGCAGACCCTGGACGCCACCGGCCTCAAGGTGCCGATGGCCACCACCAACCTGTTCACGCACCCCGTCTTCAAGGACGGCGCGTTCACCTCGAACGACCGTGACGTGCGCCGCTACGCGCTGCGCAAGACCGTCCGCAACATCGACCTGGCGGTCGAGCTCGGCGCCGAGACGTACGTCGCCTGGGGCGGCCGCGAGGGAGCCGAGTCCGGCGCCGCCAAGGACGTACGCGTCGCCCTCGACCGCATGAAGGAGGCCTTCGACCTCCTCGGCGAGTACGTGCTCTCGCAGGGCTACGACCTGAAGTTCGCGATCGAGCCCAAGCCGAACGAGCCCCGCGGCGACATCCTGCTCCCCACGGTCGGCCACGCCCTCGCCTTCATCGAGCGCCTGGAGCGTCCGGAGATGTACGGCGTCAACCCCGAGGTCGGCCATGAGCAGATGGCCGGACTCAACTTCCCGCACGGCATCGCGCAGGCGCTGTGGGCGGGCAAGCTCTTCCACATCGACCTCAACGGCCAGTCGGGCATCAAGTACGACCAGGACCTGCGCTTCGGCGCGGGCGACCTGCGGTCCGCCTTCTGGCTGGTCGACCTCCTGGAGAGCGCCGGTTACGCGGGTCCGAAGCACTTCGACTTCAAGCCGCCGCGGACCGAGGACTTCGACGGCGTCTGGGCGTCCGCCGAGGGCTGCATGCGCAACTACCTGATCCTGCGCGAGCGCGCCGCCGCGTTCCGGGGCGACCCCGAGGTCCAGGCGGCTCTGCGTGCCTCGCGTCTGCACGAGCTCGCTCAGCCCACGGCCGAGGACGGCCTCGCGGGTCTGCTCGCCGACCGTGCCGCCTTCGAGGACTTCGACGTCGAGGCCGCGGCCGCGCGTGGCATGGCCTTCGAGCAGCTCGACCAGCTCGCGATGGACCACCTCCTGGGCGTACGCGGCTGACCGGAGCGCTCTGAGGGAACGGACCCGCCCGCATGGCGGGTCCGTCCCCGGGCGGGTCCGTCCACCGCAGTGCCTGATCTTCGTGCGGAAATTCCCGGAATCATGCGATCCATGGCATGAGTCCGTATCAACTTCCGCACAGGGGTCGCGCGATGACCGGATTCGAGGCGACTCTTGGCGGTATGGCCATGCCGCCCGAACCGCCTCGGTCTCCGCGTTCGCAGGGAGACCCCCGCCCTCCCGGGGACGATGCCCAAAGCCCGCGCCCGGGGGGCTACGGGCCTTCGTCATCCGGGGCTTACGGCTCACCGCCGACGGGTGGCTACGGCCCTCCGGACTCCTCTGGCGGCTACGGGCCTCCTCCTTCCGGCGGCTATGGTCCGCCGTCCTCCGGTGGCTATGGCCCGCCCTCCGGTGGCTACGGTCCACCCTCGTCCGGTGGCTACGGCCCGCCCCCGTCCGGCGGTTACGGTCCTCCACCGGACGGCTTCGGCCCGCCTCCGGGAGGCGACGGCCCTCCTTCCGGAGACTACGGTTCGCCGGATCAGGGCGGCGGCTTTCCTCCCGGGCACAGCGGCGGTGGTTGGCCGCCTCCTCCGCCGCCCGGCCCTCCACCGGGACCTCCGCCCGGGCCCGGCGGCCACCGCGGAGGACGCCGTCGCAACAGGCTGCTCCTCGTCATCGCGGTGATCGTCGGAGTCGGCGTCATCGTGGCCGTGGCGGTGGCGGCCATGGGCGGCGGGGGCGGAGACGGGAAGTCCCCCAGCGGGAACACCGCGAGCACCGGGCGGACGCCGAGTCCCTCCCTTGGCCTCCCGTCCGGATTCCCGTCGCTCCCATCGAGCCTGCCCAGTGTCCTGCCGTCGCTTCCCTCGGATCTGCCCACCGGGCTGGTGCCCAGCGATCTGCGATCCCTCTTCCCGTCCCTCGCGGACGACGACGTGCCCTACTACCTGCTCCGGAAGGGCGATTGTTTCGACACGGACGACGCCCTGCCCGGACAGGCCGCCAAGCGGAAGTGCACCCAGCCGCACGACGCCGAGGTCGTGACGGTCACCGAGCTCAACGGCACCTACACGACGGAGGCGGCCCTCAAGAAGGCCGCCTCCGCGCTGTGCGAGGCGCCGCTGCAGCGAAAAGCGGCGAACCAGACGGCCGGCACGGTCAGCCAGACACTCGTGCAGTACCCGGACACCGGGAGCTACGCGACCGGCATCGACAAGGTCGCGTGCAGCCTGGCCGCGGACGTCGGCAAGGGCACCCACAGGCTCACCAGGCCGCTGAAGTGAGCGGTACGCGCGCGTGGCCGCTGTCCATCGTGCACGCGCGCGTACCGCGCTGAGGGGATTTCCGGGATCAGACTCCGCGCGGCAGTCGCACGTAGGTGACAGTCGTCTCGATGCCGCTGTCCACGAGCCGCCCCTGCGCGTCGAAGGCGCCCGCCCCGTCGGTCATCCCGAAGTCGTTGTCGTTGATGAGGGCGAGGGTGTCGTGATCCACGCGCGCGACGCCCTCGATCTTGCCGGGCACCCCGGAGACCGTACCCAGGTCGACGACCAGACGCTTGGCGAGCACCGGAACGCCCGCCGACGCCGGGTCGTCCAACTGCTCGAGCGAGGGCGACGTGGTGTCGCTGTCGTACGGGCCGCCGAGGATGTTCGCGCTCCGTGTGAGCCGCACCGACTGAAGACGGGCCGCCTTGTCGGTGCGCTCCTCCACGAGCAGTCGGTCGCCGCCGACGGCCACGACGGAGGAGATCTTCAGCTCGGACGTGTCGTCCTCACTCGGATCGACCACATTCACGGCGTCGAAGCGGTACGCGTACTCGGCGGTCACAGCCCGCTTCCTGGGAGAGAAGCGCAGCAGGCGGGTGGTGAGCGACGCGTCGCCCGCGGCCGCGTTCGGCAGCGAGAGGGGGCTCTGCAGCGCCATCACCAGATCACCGTCGGGGAGCAGGGCGAGCCCTTCGAGACCGCGGTTGGTCTTGCGGTGGAGCAGCACGGAGGGCAGCGCCTCGACGACCGGGTAGTCCGCGCCGGTCAGCTTGAGACCCTTGGGGACATAGCGCGTGAGGACCTTCCCACGCGCGGAGACGTGCACCAGCGACGGGCTGTACTCGTCCACGAGCCAGAACGAGCCGTCCTTGGCCCGCACGACGCCCTCGGTGTCCAAGCCGTTCGCGTTGTACGAGAGGGGGGTCTGGGCGTTGTAGGAGTACGGCGCCTCGTCGCGTCCCGCCTGGTTGGACAGGCCGGTGACCGGCTTCCCGGACGAGGTGGTGATCGGGATCGAGTCGATCACCTTCACGGTGTCGCCGGACACCCGGATCTTCACGATCGCCGGGTCGAAGCCCGGGACCGGGAAGGTCCGCCGCTTCGTTCCGTCCACCTTGATCTGACCGTTGGGCCCCCGGTCGGTCACCGTCCAGAACTCGCCCTTGCGCCCCGTCGGGTAGATGTCGCTGCCGATGCCGCCGAGATCGACACCGCGGTCGTCGTCCACCGTGCCGGGCAGCAGCGCGTTGCTGAACGAGCCGAGCGGGATGTCCCCGAGGGTCGCGGTGCGCGTCACGTGCGGCTGCGCCGGTCCGGACGCCGCGTCCGAGGTGCCGCCCAGCACGAAGGTGGCCAGCACGGCGAGCGGCACGCCCAGGGCGATGGATCGGTGGATGTGCTGCTTGCCGGCGACATGCGCGGACATCAGGCCTCCTGAGTCACAAGTTCGTTGACAGCGGCCAGAGTTGGCCCCGGCGCCGAACGGTTCGCGACGTGAGGGTGAACGCCGCGCGTCGGACAGTCATCGGGTCTCCATCGGTCGACGCGAGGGCGGTCTCAGGGTTGAGTAGGGGGCGCGCGTCAGGGACGTATCAGGGTCGCGGTCCGGAACCGTGGGACGCGGGGACCCGTTCTCAGGACAGAGAGCGGCAGCAGCCGCGGAGGAGGCGACACATGTCGAAGAACGCGAAGATCGCCGCAGGAGGTGTGGCGGTCGGCCTGATTCTGTTGATCTGGCTGCCTTGGTGGGCCGCATTCCTGATCGTGCTGGGGGTTCCGGCTGTCGCGTATCTGGCGCTGGACCCCTCGCAGCGGCGCAGGCTGCGCCGTGTCAGCCGCAAGGAGCTGGGCCGCTGAGCGGTCACCGCCCGGTGGCGATCCGCCCGACGGCGTTCGGTCCGTCGGGGATCCGCCTGTCGGGGATCCGCCTGTCGGGTGTCCCGCCGCTCACCGCGGACGGTGAGCGGCGGGACCGACGTGACGAACGCGGGGCCGGCCGAGAGCCGCGTCGCGGGAATTCCACGTGACGCGGTCGCTCAGCTCGGGCGGACCGCCATCTTGTCCAGGGCCTCCAGGAGGCCGGGCAGCTCCGGTCCGCGACCGATGGGCAGGACCTCGCCGGGTTCCTCGTCGAGCAGGACGAACGCGATGTCGTCGGTCCTGGCGACCAGCGACCAGCCGGGACCGTCGGCGCGCAGGGTGCGGGCGTCGCCGGTGGCGAAGGATGAGCGGACACGGCCCAGCGGGGGCGGTGTGTCCACGTACGCGCGGGCCTCGGCGAGAACGCGGCGGATCCCGGCGCGGTTCACCTTCTTCCCGTCCTCGGCCTCGCTCTCGTCGCCGCCCTGGGAGTCCTGCGACTCCTGAGCGTCCTCGGCGTCGCCAGGGGTGCCATCGCCACCCTCCGACGGTGCGAACTCGCTGTCGTCGATCTGGTCGCGCCACATGGCCCACTGGAGCGCGATCTCGTCCGCGCCGAGGCGTCGCTGGGCCGGTCCCCATTCCGTGGTGTCCGGCGGGCTCAGCGGAGGCCGTTCCGTGAGTTCGGCCGACGGATCGTGCGGAGCCGGCACCCCGGGGGCCGATACCGCCACCTCGAGAGGCCAGCCCGGCAGCGCGGCGACGACCGTCCGCTCGTCGGGCGACAGCTCGTGTTCCATCCCGCAGTCCCAGGACGCGATGGCGACGGCGACCAGGGAGACGTCGTCGATGACGACGGTCCAGCGCGCGCCCTCCCCGTCCTGGCCGAGCACCAGCCCGTACCCCTCTGCGAGAGGCGCGAGGTCGAGCGTCGCGCAGGCCTCCGGGTAGTCGTCACCGAGCACGCTGGGGAACTTCGCCGGCGTCAGCAGTACCGCCGTCAGCACATACAGCGCGTCGTCGTCCCCGGTGTCGACGGCGTCTTCGTCCGTCCCGGCCATTCCAGCCTCCCGATCGCTCCATCTGTCGGCGCACCCTAAGCGACAGGGAGGCGCTTGTCACGGTCCCGAAACCCGTGCGGAGCTGCTGCTATCCGGCTGGACAGGGGCGAAACGCCCTCGTGGGCCCGCCCGGTCAGGCGGCGGGCAGTCCGAGCAGGGTGCGGGCGACCGCCTGGGGCGACTCGTCGCGTTCACGTGCGAGAGCGACAACAGCCCGGCAGGCCAGCTCGTTGACCCCGAACGACAGGGCCTCAGGCGACACCCAGGCGGCTGCCTCGTCGATCTGCTCCTGGTCGTCCTCCGCGCACGCGGCCACGTACACGGCGGCCGCCTCGAACAGGTTGTATGTGCGCTTTCTCTCGTTGCGGCCCACCTCCCGCGCGCCCTTCTCGGGCCGCCCGGCCGTGGTCCCGCGCCCGATCGAGCGGAGCCTGCCGAATATGCCGGTCATCCGGTCACCATCCCTGCCTGATCGCTGATCGTGTGGTTGCCGCTACCCAACGTAGAGATGGAGCTGCGGCGGTAGAAGAGGGGCGGCCCGGTGAAACCGGATCTCTTGTCAGTGGCCCGCCGTGTCGAGCGAGTCGAGGGTGGTCCGCAGCCAGTCCAGCTCGGCCCGGCTGGTCGCTCGCGCGATGGTCAGGATGCCGCGCCGGAAGGGGTCGTCCAGCTCCTCCGCCCGGAGCGGCCGGTCGCCGTCGTAGAAGAAGCTCGCGGGCTCCTCCAGGAAGGCCAGTCTGCGGCGCAGTACGGCGGCCTGCGCCTTGGGGTCCGGCAGGTGTCTGAGGAAGGCGAGCACCGCGAACCAGCGGTTCTCGTCGGTGATGTCCCGTCGCGCCGGTTCGGCGAGCCTGCGGCGCAGTTCGCGTCCGCCCTCCTCGGTGAGTGTCAGGACGTGACGAGGGGCGGCGACCGAGCCGGGCTGTGTGGCCCGTTCCAGGAGCTGCGCGTTCTCCAGCCGCTTGATCGCGGGATACAGCGTGCTCTCCGCGACCGGCTTCACATGCCCCGTCAGAGCGGTGATGCGCTTGCGCAGCTCGTAGCCGTGCAACGGGGCGTCGTACAGAAAACCGAGGATGGCCAGCTCCAGCATGTCTCCATTCTGTCGCATCGGCGCTGTACATCGCTTCAGTCATACATCGGAACCGATGTATGCTCTTCGGGCTGTGGAAGACGACCGGACGGCGACAGGGGAGAGCGCGATGCGGCAGGTGGAGTTCGACGGCAGGGGGAGCATGATCCGCTGGACGGAGGCGGCGGGCGGGGGCCCCGCGCGCGTCTACGTGCACGGCCTGGGGTCGGCCTCGACGGTGTACAACGCCCACATCGCGGCCCGGCCCGAACTGGCGGGTCGCCGCACCCTGTTCGTCGACCTGCCCGGCCACGGCATCAGCGACCGGCCCGCGGACTTCGGCTACACACTGGAGGACCACGCCGCGGCTCTGGCGGCAGCTCTGGACGCCGCTCATGTCACCGGAGCGGAACTCGTCGCACACAGCATGGGCGGCTCGGTTGCCGTCGTGCTCGCCCATCGGCGTCCCGAGCTCGTCTCGCGGCTCGTCCTCGTGGAGGCCAACCTCGATCCGCGCCCTCCGGTCACCGCCGGCAGCAGTGGGATCGCCTCCTACGAGGAGGGTGAGTACGTCGAGAACGGTGGTCACGCGCGCGTGCTCGAGAAGGTCGGCGACCTCTGGGCCGCGACCATGCGCCTGGCCGATCCACGAGCCCTGCACCGCTCGGCGACGGGACTCGCCCGGGGCACCACCCCCACGATGCGTCAGATGCTCGTAGAGCTGACGATGGAGCGCCTGTTCCTTCAGGGCGAGCTCAGTGGTGAACTCCCGGGCGCCGACGGCCTGGAAGCGGCAGGGGTGCGTGTGGTGAACGTGCCGGGTGCCGGACACAACATCATGTTCGACAACCCCGACGCGTTCGCGGCGGCCGTCGCCGGCTCGGCCTGACGGTCGATCACCGGATCAGGTTGGTGTGTTCCTCCCGCGACAAGGCCGGCGCTCACCCTCAGCGGGAGGTCATCCTCGGCGTACGGCCAGCGCGAGGAAGCGGGTGTCCTCGTCCACGTACGAGGTCATGTCCCAGCCCGAACCGGCGAGCAGGGGGCCCAGGTTGTCCTCGGCGCGCAGGTCGTCGGGAGTGATCCGACGGCCCTGTCGGGCCGCGAGCGCGGCCCTGCCGATCGGGTGGAAGAGAGCGAGTGTGCCACCAGGCCGTACCACCCGGGCCAACTCCATCAGATTCTCGGCCGGGTTCGGCAGGTGGGCCACGAGTCCGGCCGCGAACACCGCGTCCAGCGACTCGTCACGCAGCGGCAGCGCGGTGACGTCGGCCAGCAGCAGCCGCCCCTCACGGTCCCGTCCGGCCCGGACGGCGGCCTCCAGCATGGCCGGAGTCAGATCGGCCCCGACGACCACGCCGGTGCCGCCCACGGCCGCTCGCAGCGGGGGCAGGGCGCGCCCCGTGCCGCAGCCCGCGTCGAGCACGCGATCACCCGCGCGGAGCCCCATGCGCGCCACGGCGTCCGCGTAGGCGGGCCCGTCGTCGGGGAAGCGGTTGTCCCAGTCGGCGGCCCGCGCACCGAAGAACTCCTGGACGTGTGTGTGGTCGTCGCTCATGTGCCGCATGATCTCTCACCGACACGAAGGACGGCGCGCTGCACACGTTCGAGCCCCATGCGATCGCTCGGGCACAGCTCTTCGTCACTTTGCATCAGCTTTCGAAACGCGCCCCCGTCGTGCGCCCCTGTGCGCACTAGCGTCCCGGGGCCATGGGACACCTGGACCACGCCGCCTTCGGCTGGCTGACCCCCGTACTGTCGTACGCGATGGCCTGCACAGGGTCCGCGCTGGGGCTGCGCTGCACGGTCCGCGGACTCGACGCCACCGGCCGGTCGCGCCGCAACTGGCTGCTCACGGCGGCCTCCGCGCTCGGTACGGGCATCTGGACGATGCACTTCGTGGCGATGCTGGGCTTCGGCGTCACCGGCACGGAGATCCGCTACAACGTGCCTCTGACGATCCTCAGCCTGCTGATCGCGATGACCGTCGTCGGCGCGGGCCTCTTCGCCGTCGCCTACGGCCGTGACCGGCGCCGCGCACTCGTCGTCGGCGGCCTCACCGCCGGGTTCGGCATCGCGAGCATGCACTATCTGGGGATGGCGGCGCTGCGGCTGCACGGCCAGGTGCGCTACGACCCGGCGCTCGTGGCGCTCTCCGTCGTGATCGGCGTGATCGCGGCGACCGCCGCCCTGTGGGCCGCGCTCTCCATCAGGTCACCCGTGGCCGTCGCCATCGCCTCCCTCGTCATGGGCGGCGCGGTGAGCAGCATGCACTACACCGGAATGATGGCCGTGAACGTACGGGTCAGCCCCTCGAGCGACGCGTTGTCGGGCGCCACGGCGATGCAGTTCATCTTCCCCCTCGCCGTCGGCCTCGGTTCCTACCTCTTCCTGACAGCGGCCTTCGTCGCGCTGTCCCCGATGTCCGGCCGAGCCGAAGCGTCCGCGACGGCCCGGCGGCCGGTCGAGGGCGTCGCCCACTGACGGCGGTGCCGCAGCCGCGCGGCCCGGACGGCACACCCCGACACTCTCCGATCGAGGAGGCCATGCGTACACCCCGCAGGACCACCACAGCAGGCGCCCAGTCATCGCCCCCGCGCCGCGGCCGTCGCGCGCACGCGGGCCCGCCGGCGGACGAGGGGGACATCGGTGACCTCCTCACCGGACCTTCGCCCGAAGCGCTCACGCGCGCGGGACGGTGGGGCGTCAGGCCCCGAACCGTCCGGGCCAAGATCGTCAGCCTGCTGATGGTGCCCATCGTCTCCTTGCTCGCCCTGTGGGCATACGCCACCGTGAGCACGGCGCAGGACGTCGCGCGGCTGCGGCAGTCGCAGCGCGTGGACGCCACGGTCCGCGCCCCCGTCGACGCCGCGGTCGCCGCGCTCCAGGCCGAACGGGCGGAGGCCGTCCGCTACGCGACCGCCCCAGCCGCCGTGTCGCCGGGCGACTTCGAGGACCTCTCACGCCTCACCGACCGCGCCGTGGCGAAGCTCCGTCTGGGAGACCACAACACCGTCGCCGACGGAGCGGACCTGCCCGACGGAGTCTCCGGGCGCCTCGCCGCCTTCGTCGCCGACGTGGAGCGACTGAAGTCGCTGCGCACCGGTGTACGGGAGCGCCGCACCGGATGGGAGGAGGCGTACGGGGAGTACACCAGGACCATTTCGACGGCGTTCGGCGTCGAGGGCGCGCTCACCGGCGTCTCCGGAACGGCCATGCGCACCGACGCCCGGGTCCTCCTCGAGTTCTCGCGGGCGGGGGAGGCGCTGGCCCAGGAGGACGCCGTGCTCGGCGCAGCCCGGCTCGCCGGAACCCTGGACGGCGAGCGGCTGCGACTGTTCACGGGTGCCGTGGACACACGCCGCACCCTGACGGACGCCGCGACGCCGGACCTCGACGGGCCCGAACGGACCGCCTGGAACGATCTCGTGGAGGGGAGCGCGTACGACGACGTGCGCGCCGTCGAGGACAAGGTGCTCCTCTCGCGCCCCGGGCCCAAGGCACTCGACGCAGCGCCGGAGGCCGCCTGGAGCATCGCTCACGAGCGCGTCGGCGACGGCATGCGCACGGTCGAGGCCGACGCGGGCCGTGTCGCCGCGGACGACGCGACCGACCCGCTCGGGCACGCGCTGCTCACCCCGGCCGGCGCCGCGGTCCTCTTCGGCCTCGTCGCGGTCATCGCCTCGCTTATCATCTCCGTACGCATCGGACGCGATCTCGTGGTCGAACTCGTGGGACTGCGCGACGGCGCCCTGGACATCGCCCGCCGCAAGCTCCCCGAAGCCATGCGCAGGCTGCGCGCGGGCGAGCCGGTGGACGTCGACGACGAGGCACCGCCGGGACGGCCCTCGGAGGATGAGACCGGGCAGGTCGCGCAGGCGCTGAACACCGTGCACCGGGCCGCTCTGCGGGCCGCCGTCGAACGCGCGGAGCTGGCCGACGGCATCTCCGGGGTGTTCGTCAACCTGGCCCGGCGCAGCCAGGTCCTCGTGCACCGCCAGTTGAACCTCCTGGACGCCATGGAGCGCAGGTCCGAGGACCCGGACGAGCTGAGCGATCTGTTCCGCCTCGACCACCTCACCACGCGGATGCGGCGTCACGCGGAGAGCCTCATCATCCTGTCCGGAGCCGCGCCCGGACGGGCGTGGCGAAGGCCCGTCTCGCTCACGAACGTGGTCCGGGCGGCGGTCTCCGAGGTCGAGGACTACGCGCGCGTGGAGGTGCGGCAGCTCCCCGAGGCGGCCGTCGTCGGCGGGGCGATCGCCGACCTCACCCATCTGCTGGCGGAACTCGTCGAGAACGCGGCCCAGTTCTCGCCCCCGCACACCCGCGTGCGGATCACCGGTGAACCGGTGGCGAACGGCTACGCGGTCGAGATCGAGGACCGGGGACTGGGCATGGGCAAGGACCGGATCGCCGAGGCCAACCTCCGCATCGAGCGGTCCGAAGCCCTCGACCTGTACGACAGCGACCGGCTGGGCCTCTTCGTGGTCAGCCGGCTCTCGGCCCGGCACGGCATCAAGGTTCACCTGCAGGCCTCTCCCTACGGAGGCACGACCGCGGTCGTGCTGCTGCCCACGGCATTGCTGCAGGACGGTCCGACGGAACGTTCCCTCCTGGAGGCCGACGCGGACGGGCCACCACCCGAGAGGGAGTACGCGCGCGTGCCGGTCGCTCCGGAACCCGAAGCGGTCGAGGCGGTCACCGAGCGGCCCGCACTGGTTCCCCCGCGACCGAGGGCTTCCGAGGAGCGGACGAACGGATCGGCGGGGACCCCGCCCCCGGCGAACGGCACGAAGGAGACAGCTCGTTCGGACATCGCGCTGCTCCGCCCGCAACCTCCCTCGGAGGACTCCGCAGGTTCCGGCGGACTTCCACGCAGGGTGCGCCAGGCGAACCTCGCCCCCCAACTGCGCGAACAGCGTTCCGAGGAGTCGGAGGTTCCTCCGGTGTCCCCGTCGGACGACGAGCGCACACCCGAAGTCGTACGGGCCCGCATGACCGCCTACCGGGCCGGCTGGGCACGCGGCGGCGGCCGGTCGCCCGGAGTGGGCACAACTCCAGGCCCCGCAGCGGGCACCGACAGCAGCGAAGGAGACCCCTCATGATCCAGGACCCGACCAGGGACGGTGCCCAGCGGTCCGGTGAGCTCGACTGGCTGCTGGACGACATGGTGCTGCGCGTGACCGAAGTACGGCATGCCGTGGTGCTGTCGAACGACGGACTGGCGGTGGGCGCGTCCACCGCCCTGCGGCGCGAGGACGCCGAACACCTCGCGGCCGTCGCCTCCGGATTCCACAGCCTGGCCAAGGGAGCCGGCCGCCACTTCGGCGCGGGCGGGGTGCGCCAGACGATGGTGGAGATGGACGAGGGCTTCCTGTTCGTGGCCGCCGCGGGGGACGGCTCGTGCCTCGCCGTCCTGACCACGGTCACGGCCGACATCGGACTCGTGGCGTACGAGATGGCGCTCCTGGTCAAGCGTGTCGGCGAGCATCTCCACGCCCCGCCCCGGGTAGGCGCACAGCCGCCCGCGGCGGGATGACCGAGGGCGGCCCGCGCAGATGACCGAGGACGCGCCGGACATCCCGGCATGGCCGGGCAGCCAGTGGTACGACCAGGAGGCGGGCCCGCTCGTCCGGCCCTACGCCGTGACGGGCGGCCGCACCAGCGCCGGTCCGGCCGGGACGCATTTCGACCTGATCGCCCTGGTCACGCTCGACAGGACGGCGCCGGGAGCCGACGAGGACACCTCGCTCGGCCCCGAGCACCGGACGATGCTCGAACTGTGCCGTTCCGAGACCCTGTCCGTCGCCGAACTGGCCGCCGGCACCGGACTTCCGCTGGGCGTGGTCAGGGTGCTCCTGGGCGACCTCCTGGAACGCCGCTGTGTCACCGTCAACCGCCCGGTACAGCCCGCGTACCTGCCCGACGAGCGCATCCTCCGCGAGGTGATCGAGGGGCTGAGGGCGCTCTAGGCGAACCACAATTCGATCGGCGTCACGGCCAATCGCGTGCACTCCTGGGCACGGAACGGGCGCGTTCCGATCGCAAGAGGCAATCTGCGGTCCAACCCCGCCCGGTCGAGCCGTAGTTGTCATGATGCTGGCTTCGCTCGCCCGATCAGACGCATCGATGCCGGCCGTCGCCGGCGATCCCGAGAGAAGTGATCCATGGTCTCCGAGAACTCCGACGCCACGGGTGGCGACCCGACCGCCATGGCGCTGAAGATACTGGTCGCCGGCGGGTTCGGCGTCGGGAAGACGACCCTGGTGGGCGCGGTCAGTGAGATCCGGCCGCTGCGCACCGAGGAACTGCTGAGCGAGGCCGGTCGTTCCGTAGACGCGACCGACGGCGTGGCCCAGAAGATCACCACCACCGTGGCCATGGACTTCGGACGCATCACCATCCGTTCAGGACTCTCGCTCTACCTCTTCGGAACACCCGGCCAGGACCGGTTCTGGTTTCTGTGGGACGAACTGTCGACGGGCGCTCTCGGCGCCGTCGTCCTGGCCGACACCCGACGGCTCGAGGACTGTTTCCCCGCGGTGGACTACTTCGAGCACCGCCGGATCCCCTTCGTCGTGGCCGTCAACTGCTTCCCGGGCGCTCGCGCGTACGGGACCCAGGACGTCTCCCGTGCCCTCGACCTGGACCCAGGTACGCCCGTGGTCCTTTGTGACGCCCGCGACCGCGACTCCGGGAAGGAGGTGCTGATCAGGCTCGTGGAGTACGCGGGGAGGGTGTACACGGCCCGGCTGCTCGAATCCGTCGGCTGAGAGAGCCCGTCGTCGCCTCGGCGAGGCGCCGGCGCCACGCCACCGTCGCACGGCCTCCTCGCGGTCCGCCCTTCGCGCCCGTTCGTCGGCCATCTTCTCTGCCATGCCACCCGTGCGCCTTGCCGGGACGGCGGCAGTGGGGAAGGCTTGCTGGTCGAAACCTCCGGCCAGGGGGACGGCACACGGGGAGACCGGAACATGGAACAGAACACGGGACTCGGCTGGTTGCTGGACGACCTCACCGAGCGGGTCGAGCACGTTCGGCATGCGCTGGTGCTGTCCAACGACGGGCTGGTGACGGGCGCGAGCACGGGACTCCGACGGGAGGACGCGGAACACCTCGCCGCGGTCTCGTCGGGACTGCACAGCCTGGCCAAGGGCTCCGGCCGCCATTTCGGCGCCGGGCAGGTACGGCAGACGATGGTCGAGTTCGACGACGCGGTTCTCTTCGTCACCGCGGCCGGCACGGGCAGTTGTCTGTCCGTCCTCAGCGGGGCGGAGGCGGACATCGGGCAGGTCGCCTACGAGATGACGCTGCTGGTGAACCGCGTCGGCGAACACCTTCGCGTGGACGCGCGGCAACCGGAAGGAAAGCCCGCTTCAGACTTCTGACCTGCTGATACGCCGCCGTGGCCGAGGTTTTCCACAGGCCCGCCACGATGTCCGACAAGCCGGATACGGTTTTTCCCGAGGCCAACGCACACCGGCGCGAGCCTCCGACACCACAGGGGAGACCGTCATGTCCGCGACCACCATCACGCAGTCCGCCACCGTCTCGCTCAGCCGGGCGGCTCGGGAACTGGAGCTCAAGCGGGGCGAGTTCGACCTGGCCCTGCATCTCGGCTGTGTGCGCTCGGTCCCCGACGAAGGAGGCGGGGGACGCCGGATCGCCCGCACCGAGATCGAACGGGTGCGAGCCGAAGCCGGGTTCCCGGAGACGCTGCGCGAGCGGGTCAAAGCCGTCGGCACCACGGAGGGCGCCGCCCTCGTCGGCGTGACGACCGCCCGTTTCACACGCCTCGCCCGCCTGGGGCTGGTCGTGCCGGTGAAGTTTTACCTGAATCGCTACAGGGTGGTCGTCTGGCTCTACCTCGCCGAGGAGCTGAAGCAGTTCGCGGCCGACGAGCACAACGCGCCGCTGCTGAGCGGGCGCACACCGGAGGGCCTCCGGGACCAGTTGGTCGAAGGCCTCGACCTCCGTCCCCGTAACTGGCGTGGCCGCCACCTCGGGTTCCTGCTGCGGCAGACCGAGGACCCCTGGGCCCGCGCCGCGGTGGTGGCGTCCCTGCTCGACCCCGTCCACGTGGCCGAGATCGTCAAGGATCCCTACGAGCGCGCGCATCTCAACCGTCTCATGCCCGCGCCTGTTTCACGGGCCGCACCGGACTCGCCCGGTGCCCGGATCACCGAACGCATCACGACCGCTGAGCACCCGGACGAGATCGGCTGGCTGAGGGCCGACCTCGGGCAGAGCGTCCTGGAAGCCAGGGAAGTCCGCCCCGCGCCCCGCCCGGCACCGCGCGCCCCGAGCGTTCCGGCGCGGGTTCCGTCGCCCGGGTCGTCGGTAAGTGGGCCCATCGGAGCTCCACCGCGCGCGGCCCGGACCGCACCCGTCGGCTCTCCGCGCGCTGAACGGCACTGCGCGACCGCCGCGGCCGCCCCGCCGAGGCCGCCGGAGTCAGCCCGGTCGCGGAGGCTGCTCGCATGGCTGCGGCGCGGGAGCCCGGACGAGTCCGCCTACAGGGCCCTGAACAGCCCCTCCTGCACGACCGAGACGAGCAGGCGCCCTTTGAGGTCGTAGATGCGCCCGCGGGCCAGACCGCGGCCACCCGTCGCGATCGGCGACTCCTGGTCGTACAGGAACCACTCGTCCGCGCGGAACGGGCGATGGAACCACATGGCGTGGTCCAGCGACGCCATGTCGAAACCACGCGGACCCCACAGAGGTTCCACCGGGATGCGGACGGCGTCCAGAAGAGTCATGTCGCTCGCGTAGGTGAGGGCGCAGGTGTGCACGAGCGGGTCGTCGCCCAGCGGGCCGACGGCACGCATCCACACCGCACTGCGCGGCTCGGCGCCCTTGACCTCCTCGGCCGTCCAGCGCAGCCGGTCCACATAGCGGATGTCGAACGGCTGGCGCCGCGCCATGCGTTCCAGCGTTTCGGGCAGAGCACCCAGATGCTCCTTGATCTCCTGCGTCACTGTCGGCAGGGACTCGGGGTCCGGCACCTCACGGGCCGGCGGCAACTGGTGCTCGAAGCTCCCTTCCTCGGGCTTGTGAAAGGAGGCGGTCAGATTGAAGATCGTGCGGCCCTGCTGCACGGCGGTGACGCGGCGCGTGGTGAACGACCGCCCGTCCCGCACCCGTTCGACCTGGTACACGATCGGGACGCCCGGACGGCCCGGGCGCAGGAAGTACGCGTGCAACGAGTGCACCGGCCGGTCGCCCTCGGTGGTGCGGCCGGCGGCGACCAGCGCCTGGCCTGCCACCTGGCCGCCGAAGACGCGCTGCAGCGACTCCTGCGGGCTGCGCCCGCGGAAGATGTTGACCTCGATCTGCTCCAGGTCGAGCAGGTCGACGAGCCTCTCGGCCGGGTTCGTCATCGGTGGAGTTCTCCTGTACTCAGAGCTGTCCGACATCGGTGACCTTGACGACGGCACGGCCCTCGGCGTCCGAGGCCGTGAGGTCGACCTCGGCGCTGATGCCCCAGTCGTGGTCGCCGTTCGGGTCGGCGAACGTCTGGCGGACCCGCCAAAGACCGTTCTGCGGCTCCTCCACGATCGAGAGCAGCTTGGGGCCACGGGCGTCGGGGCCGGTGCCGAGGTCCTCGTACTCGTCCCAGTACTTGTCCATCGCCTCGCCCCACGCGTCGGCGTCCCAGCCGGACTCCCCGTCCATCTCGCCGAGTTCGTCGACGTTGTCCAGAGCGGCCAGCTCGACCCTGCGGAACATCGCGTTGCGCACGAGGACGCGGAAGGCCCGGGCGTTCGAGGTGACCGGCTTGACCTGGTCGGCCCGCTCCTGGGCCTCCTCGGCCGTCATCACCTCGGGGTTGGCGAGCTGTTCCCACTCGTCCAGGAGGCTGGAGTCGACCTGGCGCACCAGCTCGCCCAGCCAGGCGATCAGGTCCTCCAGGTCCTCGGACTTGAGGTCGTCCGGGACGGTGTGCTCGAGGGCCTTGTAGGCGCTGGCCAGGTAGCGCAGGACGATGCCCTCGGTGCGGGCGAGCTCGTAGAAGGACACGAACTCGGTGAAGGACATGGCCCGTTCGTACATGTCACGGATGACGGACTTCGGCGACAGCGGGTGGTCGCCGACCCACGGGTGGCTCTTGCGGTAGGTGTTGTACGCGTGGAAGAGCAGTTCCTCCAGAGGCTTGGGGTACGTCACCTCCTGGAGCCGCTCCATGCGCTCCTCGTACTCCACGCCGTCGGACTTCATCGCGGCCACGGCCTCGCCACGGGCCTTGTTCTGCTGGGCGGCGAGGATCTGCCGCGGTTCGTCCAGCGTGGACTCCACGACGGACACCATGTCCAGGGCGTAGGACGGGGATTCGGGGTCCAGCAGGTCGAAGGCGGCGAGCGCGAACGTCGACAGAGGCTGGTTGAGCGCGAAGTCCTGCTGGAGATCGACCGTCAGGCGCACGATGCGGCCCGTCGGGTCCGGCTCGTCGAGCTTCTCGACGATGCCGCCGTCGAGGAGCGAACGGTAGATCGCGATGGCCCGGCGGATGTGCCGCAACTGCTGCTTGCGCGGCTCGTGGTTGTCCTCGAGGAGATGCCGCATCGCGTCGAAGGCGTTGCCGGGTCGTGCGATCACCGAGAGCAGCATCGTGTGCGTGACACGGAAGCGCGACGTCAGCGGCTCGGGATCGGAGGCGATCAGCTTCTCGAAGGTGTTGTCCGTCCAGCCCACGAAACCCTCGGGAGCCTTCTTGCGCACCACCTTGCGGCGCTTCTTGGGGTCGTCGCCCGCCTTGGCCAGCGACTTCTCGTTCTCGATCACGTGCTCCGGCGCCTGGGCGACGACGTAGCCCGCCGTGTCGAAGCCCGCGCGCCCGGCCCGGCCGGCGATCTGGTGGAACTCACGGGCGCGCAGCGTGCGCACCCGCGTCCCGTCGTACTTCGTCAGCGCGGTGAACAGCACCGTGCGGATGGGGACGTTGACGCCCACACCCAGGGTGTCGGTGCCGCAGATGACCTTCAGGAGACCTGCCTGGGCCAGCTTCTCCACCAGCCGTCGGTACTTGGGCAGCATGCCGGCGTGGTGCACACCGATGCCGTGGCGTACGTAGCGGGAGAGGTTGCGGCCGAACTTGGTGGTGAAGCGGAAGTTGCCGATGAGCTCGGCGATCTGGTCCTTCTCCTCACGCGTGCACATGTTGATGCTCATCAAAGCCTGCGCGCGCTCCACGGCCTGCGCCTGGGTGAAGTGCACGATGTAGACCGGGGCCTGCTTCGTGGCGAGCAGCTCGGTGAGCGTCTCCGTCAGCGGAGTGAGCACGTATTCGTAGGAGAGCGGGACGGGCCGGGTCGCCGACCGGACCACCGCCGTGGGGCGGCCGGTGCGGCGGGTGAGGTCCTTCTCGAACATCGAGACGTCGCCGAGCGTCGCCGACATCAGGATGAACTGCGCCTGCGGAAGTTCCAGGATCGGGATCTGCCAGGCCCAGCCCCGGTCGCCCTCGGCGTAGAAGTGGAACTCGTCCATGACGACCTGGCCGACGTCGGCGTGCTTGCCGTCGCGCAGGGCGATGGACGCGAGGACCTCGGCGGTGCAGCAGATGACCGGGGCGTCGGCGTTCACGGAGGCGTCGCCGGTGAGCATGCCGACGTTCTCGGTGCCGAACATCTTGCACAGCTCGAAGAACTTCTCCGAGACGAGCGCCTTGATCGGTGCCGTGTAGAAGGTGACCTCGTCGCGGGCGAGCGCCGCGAAATGAGCGCCCGCCGCGATCATGCTCTTGCCCGAGCCGGTGGGTGTCGAGACGATCACGTTCGCACCCGAGACAACCTCGATCAGCGCCTCCTCCTGGTGGGGGTAGAGGGTGAGACCGCGTTCCCCGGCCCACGACTCGAAGGCTTCGTAGAGGGCGTCGGGGTCTGTGGTCTGCGGGAGCTGATCGATAAGGGTCACGCCCCCATCTTGCCTGTCGATACACGTGATGGGGGAATCGGATGTTCGGGGGAAGATCACGACCGCTACGCTGTGGCGCCGGTGACGCGTCAGCGTGCACGGGCAACTGGACAGCGTTGCAAGAGAAATGGGGCGGGGAACGGCCATGATGGGACCAGCACACTCACTGTCGGGGGCCGCGGCCTGGCTCGGCGTCGGAGCGGCGGCCGCCGCGGCCGGCCATGCCATGCCCTGGCCGGTCCTGCTCGTCGGCGCGCTGATCTGCGCCGGCGCCGCTCTCGCCCCGGACCTGGACCACAAGGCCGCGACCATCTCGAACGCCTTCGGACCGGTGTCACGCAGACTCTGCGAGATCGTCGACAAGCTCTCCTACGCCGCCTACAAGGGGACCAGGAAGCCGGGCGACCCCCGGCGCAACGGCGGGCACCGCACACTGACGCACACCTGGGTGTGGGCGGTCGCGATCGGAGCGGGCACTGCGGTGCTGGCGATCACCTGCGGCCGGTGGGCGGTCCTGGGGATCCTCTTCGTGCACATGGTGCTCGCCATCGAGGGGCTGCTGTGGCGGGCCGCCCGCGGTTCGAGCAGCAACGTCCTGGTCTGGCTGCTCGCCGCGACGAGCTCGTGGATCCTCGCGCAGACCCTGGACAAGCCGGGCAACGGCGCGGACTGGCTGTTCTCCGCTCCGGGCCAGGAGTACCTGTGGCTCGGATTGCCGATCATCCTCGGCGCCCTGGTGCACGACATCGGGGACGCGCTGACGGTGTCCGGCTGCCCGATCCTGTGGCCCATCCCGGTCGGCCGCAAGCGCTGGTACCCGATAGGCCCGCCCAAGGTGATGCGGTTCCGGGCCGGGAGCTGGGTCGAGCTCAAGGTGCTGACGCCGGTGTTCATGGTGCTGGGCGCCGTGGGCTGCGCGGCCGCGCTGAACTTCATCTGAGTCCCGCGCCGCCCGCTCCGCATCGGGGTCGCGCGGCTCCTTCGAGGCCGTACGGGCGCCTTCGGCTCGACGGAGGGCGCCCGCGCCCGTCGCCGCCCCCGCCCCCGTCGCGGTCAGCCGTCGGTGCCGGCGCCGGACCCCTGCTCCCCGCCTCCGAAGCGCCGCTCGAACTGAGCGATGCGGCCCTCGGAGTCCACCGTTCGGGCCTTGCCGGTGTAGAACGGGTGGCTCTCGGAGGAGATCTCGACGTCCACGACCGGGTAGGTCTCGCCGTCGTCCCAGTCGATGGTCCGGTCGCTCGTGGCGGTGGAGCGCGTGAGGAAGGCGTAACCGGCGGCACGGTCGCGGAACACCACCGGGCGGTAGTCGGGCTGCTTGTCCTGCTGCATGGCGACTCCTTGGGAAGGAAACGGGAGGCGTGCCGGTCAGCCGGACACGGCGTCCTCGTCGACGATGTGCATCGCGGCCTCCTCCGCCGAGGCCGCGGCACCGTCGATGCCGATGTCCGTGGCGATGAGCCCGCTCTCCTCGTCCTCGTGCGCGCCTTCGTTCGGGGCCACCAGACGGCCCGAGCGGAGGGCGCCCACCTCGTTGTCGATGGGCTCACCGTCGGTGCCCTCGCAGTCGCCGATGCCGTCGCCGTCGGATCCGGCGATGTCGGGGAGCTCGTCGGCGAGGCGCTGGTCCAGGGTCTCGCCCGCACGGCGCTCCGAGGCGGTCACCCCGTTGTGCTCCACCGCCCACGGCCGTTCCGGCGGCGACCAGCCGCGGTCCAGGGGGTCACTCACACCGTCTGTGACCAGTGTGTCCTCGGAGTCGAGCAGCCCCGCGTCGTCCTGCACCTCGGATCCGTCGGGCTGGTAGACGTCGTCTCCCCATCCGTCGGCGCTGTCCACAGGTACCTCCAGGGGGTGCGGACGGGACCGGAGCCACCGTGTTCGACGGTGGGCGCGCGGACCCGAGGACACAGGCGTCGCTTCCCGCGAACCGGTTGGTTCCCGGGAGTCCCCCGAGCGGGTGCCCACATCCAGCCTTCCACCCCCCTTCGGCACCGCGCAACGCCACAGCGGCCGACCAGCAGCGCCACAGACCCCGGCGGGGTGCCCCGCTCACCCGTGCCAGGACCTCCACAGTGCCGCGTACGCGCCGTCCGCCGCGACCAGTTGGTCATGGCTGCCGAGCTCGCTGATGCGGCCGTTCTCGACGACGGCGATGACGTCCGCGTCATGAGCGGTGTGGAGACGGTGGGCGATGGCGATGACGGTGCGGCCGTCGAGGACGCGAGCCAGCGAGCGTTCCAGATGGCGGGCCGCCCGCGGGTCCAGGAGCGAGGTCGCCTCGTCCAGGACCAGGGTGTGCGGGTCGGCCAGGACCAGACGGGCCAGCGCGATCTGCTGGGCCTGGGCCGGGGTGAGCGCGAACCCGCCCGAGCCGACCTCGGTGTCCAGACCGTCGTCCAGCGCCCGCGCCCAGCCGGCCGCGTCGACCGCGCCGAGAGCGGCCCAGAGCCGGGCGTCGACGGAGTCGGCGCCTTCGGCCGGATGGGCAGCCGGGGTCGGGGTCGGGGACGGCGCAGGAGTCCCGTCCCGACTCGCGGCCCCACCCGGGGCCAGAGCGAGAGCCGGGGCTGGAGCCGAACCCGCGGCCGAACCCGCGGCCGGAGCCGGGGCCGGCGTCGCGCCTGCGGCCGGTGCCGGAACCTGCTGCTCCTGCACCTGCCTCCGTCCCTGCTTCTTCCCCTGAGCCTGCTCTTGATCGTGCTGTTCGTCCTGGTGTCGCCGGGACTGGGGGACGGCGAGCAGGAGGTTGTCGCGCAGGGAGCCCACGAAGACGTGGTGCTCCTGGTTGACCAGCGCGACGTGCGCCCGGACCTCCTCCGCGGGCATCCGGGACAGCTCGGCGCCGCCAAGGGTGATGTGGCCGTCCCGGGGCGCGTAGATTCCGGCGAGCAGCCTGCCCAGGGTCGACTTCCCCGCGCCGGACGGGCCGACCAGGGCGAGCCGGGTGCCGGGCGGCACCGCCAGGGAGACCTCCCGGAGCACGTCCACCCCCGCGCGGTAGCCGAAGTGCACCCGGTCGGCGTGGACGTCGCGTCCCTCGGGCTTCACGGCCGGGTCGCCCGCGTCCGGCTCGATGTCCCGCACCCCTACCAGCCGGGCCAGCGAGACCTGGGCGACCTGCAGCTCGTCGTACCAGCGCAGGATCAGTCCCACCGGGTCGACGAGCATCTGGGCGATCAGCGCACCCGTCGTGAGCTGGCCCACCCCGATCCAGCCCTGGAGGGCGAGCCAGCCGCCGATCATCAGGACCGAGCAGAGCACCGTCACATGCGTGATGTTGACGACCGGGAAGAGGACCGACCGCAGCCAGAGCGTGTAGCGCTCCCACGCCGTCCATTCCCGCACGCGGCGGTCCGACAGCTCGATGCGGCTCCCGCCCAGGCGGTGCGCCTCGACGGTGCGCCCGGCATCGACCGTCTCGGCGAGGACGGCGGCGACGGCGGCGTAGCCGGCCGCCTCCGAGCGGTAGGCGGCGGGTGCACGCTTGAAGTACCAGCGGCAGCCCATCACCAGCACCGGGACGGCCACCAGGACGGCGGGAGCGAGCACGGGGGCGGTCACGGCGAGCCCGCCGAGGAGCAGGGCCGCCCACACCACGCCGATGGCCAGTTGCGGGACGGCCTCGCGCATCGCGTTGGCGAGCCGGTCGATGTCGGTGGTGATGCGGGACAGCAGGTCGCCCGTCCCGGCCCGTTCCAGGACGCCGGGCGGCAGACCCACCGACCGTACGAGGAAGTCCTCGCGCAGGTCGGCCAGCATCCGCTCGCCGAGCATGGCACCGCGCAGCCGGACCTCCCGGACGAACACGGCCTGAACGACGAGCGCGACGACGAAGAGGGCGGCGGTGGCCTCCAGATGGAGGTCGCGCGCGTGGTCCGAGACGCGTTCGACGACCGAGCCCAGCAGATAGGGCCCGGCCATCGAGGCCACGACGGCCACGGTGTTGACGGCGACCAGGAGCAGGAAGGCTCCGCGGTGCCGTCGGAACAACTCGGTCACGTAGGCACGCACGGTCGCGGGCGCGCCGACGGGCAGTGTGTTCGCCGTCGTCGGGGCGGCCGGGTCGTACGCCGGTGGGGCCACGCCGATCATGCGGTCTCCTCGATCTCTTCCAGTACGCCGTCGAGAACGGCCTCGTCGTCGGCGGTCACGGTGCCGAGAGCGGTTTCGTCGTTGACGCCCGCCGGGCCGAGGGCGGCCTCGGCGTCAGGAGCCGTCGCGACGAGCTCGGCTCGTCCGCCAGCCTTTGCGGCGGCCCCGGTGGCGGCCTCTTCCTCGGTCTCGCGGGTCACCACGGCCCGGTATCGCGGTTCGCTGTGCACCAGTTCGCGGTGCGCGCCGACCGCGACGACCTCGCCCTCGTGGACGAGGACGACCCGGTCCGCGTGGTCCAGGAGCAGCGGTGAGGAGGTGAAGACCACGGTCGTGCGCCCGGTGCGCAGGGCGCGCACACCGTCGGCGATGCGGGCCTCGGTGTGCGAGTCGACCGCGGACGTCGGCTCGTCCAGGACGAGCACCTCCGGGTCCGTGATCAGGGACCGGGCCAGCGCGAGCCGCTGGCGCTGGCCACCGGACAGGGAGCGTCCGCGTTCGGTGACGCGCGCGTCCATCGGATCCTCGCTGTCGAGCGAGCCCTGGGTGAGGGCGTCCAGGACATCACCGCACTGGGCCGCCGACAGAGCGGCCTCGGCGCTCACGAGACCCGACGCGGGCACGTCGAGCAGTTCGCGCAGCGTGCCCGACAGCAGGACCGGGTCCTTGTCCTGGACGAGGACGGCGGTGCGGGCGCACTCCAGGGGCAGCTCGTCCAGCGGTACGCCTCCGAGCACCACCGAGGTGCTTCTCGCCCCGTCCCCGGCCCCGTCCCCGTCCTCGGCGCTGCCCTCGTCGCTCCGCTCGGAGGGGTGGCCGCCGAGCCGTTCGGCCAGGAGTCCGGCCGCGTCCGGGTCCCCGCACACCACGGCGGTGAAACGGCCTGCGGGAGCGAGCAGACCGGTCAAAGGGTCGTACAGGTCGCCGCGCGGCAGCTCCGCGGCGAGGGAACCGCCGCTGTCGATGGCCCGTTCCAGGGACAGCACCCGGGCCGCCCGCTTGGCCGACGGACGGGAGAAGGAGTACGCCATGGCGATCTCCTCGAAATGCCGCAAAGGGTAGGTGAGCAGCATGACGGCGCTGTACACGGTGACCAGTTCACCGACCTCGATCCGGCCGTCCCGGGCCAGCTCCACACCGCGCCAGACGACGGCGATCATCAGCAGACCGGGCAGCAGCACCTGGATCGCCGAGATCATCGACCACATGCGCGCGCTGCGCACGGCGGCCCGGCGCACCTCCTGAGAGGCGCGGCGGTACCGGTCGAGGAAGAGCTCCTCGCCACCGATGCCGCGCAGCACCCGCAGGCCCGCCACGGTGTCGGAGGCCAGCTCGGTGGCACGGCCCGCCTTCTCCCGCTGGAGGTCGGCACGCCGGGTGGCCCGGGGCAGCAGCGGCAGGACGGCCACCGCCAGCACCGGTACGCCCACGGCGACGATCACGCCCAGGGCCGGCTGGTAGACGACCAGGGCCACGCAGACCACCACGACGGTCACGGCGGCGGCCGAGAACCGGGACACGCCCTCCACGAACCAGCCGATCTTCTCGACGTCGCCGGTGGAGACGGAGACGACCTCGCCCGCGGCGACGCGCCGGGTGAGCGCGGAGCCCAGCAGCGCGGTTCGGCGGGCCAGGAGTTGCTGGACGCGCGCGGCCGCGGTGATCCAGTTGGTGACCGCGGTGCGGTGCAGCATGAGCTCGCCGACGGCGATGCCCGCGCCGCACACGACCATGATCGCGCCGGCCAGGGCGAGCCGGGTGCCCGAGCGGTCGATGACGGACTGGACGGCCAGACCGACGCAGAACGGCAGCGCGCAGACGGCGAGGAAGTGCAGCAGACCCCAGGCCAGGGCCTTGAACTGTCCGCCGAGTTGATTCCGCCCGAGCCACCACAGGAATCGGGGACCTGAGCGTGCGTCGGGCACACCCGGGTCGGGATACGGAAGGTCTTGGATCTGCATGACGTCCCAGTGGCTCGTGTAAGGCGATGGAGAGGGTTCCGGATGTCGGCGGGCCGTCCGGCCGGGGCCGGCAGCAAACCGTGACAGGTTCGCGCCGCAGTGTGGTCGAAGGCAAACGGTTTTACGTCCCGTGGCAAGGAACCGGACCGGGGTGGCCGCGACTGGCCGGTACGGGAGAGAAGGGTGATTCGCCCGATACGTGATGCGAGGATGGACCGCATGCGAAAGAACGGTGCGATGCGTACGGGGCTCGCGGCCATGGCCTGCGGGGCCCTCGTGGTCGCTCTCTCGGCCTGCGGTGGCGCGGAGGGCGGAAGCGGCAGCGGTGGGAAGGGCCACTCGGGGGCCCGCGGCGAGGTCGCTCGTACGAGTGCGCCCGCGGTCGACCCGACACGCATCCCCGACGTCGGTGACCGGCTGCAGCGGGAGATCCCCTCCGACTCGCGGCAGGTCCTGGCGGTGTACGGCGAGGGCAAGGACTCCGCGGAGTCCACGGCCGTGCTGTTCACGAAGTCCGGTACGGCCTGGGAGAAGACGCGTAGTTGGGCAGCGCACAACGGCAAGAAGGGCTGGACCACCGACCATCACGAGGACGACAAGCGCAGCCCCGTCGGTGTGTTCACGCTGAGCGACGCCGGTGGCGTGCTCGACGACCCGGGTGCCCTGTTGCCGTACTCGCAGTCGGAGACGTACCAGGCTCCGCACGACTGGCCCGAGTCGTACTGGCACGACTTCGATTACGTCATCGCCATCGACTACAACCGCCTCGAGGGCAATCCTCCGGACGATCCGACCCGGCCCTGGGGAGACGAGAAGGGCGGCGGCATCTGGCTGCACATGGACCACGGCAGTGGCACGTCGGCGTGCGTGAGTCTGCCCAAGGAAGGCATGGAGTACCTTCTGCGCACCCTCGACCCGGAGCAGCATCCCGTGGTGCTGATGGGGGACAAGGCGGATCTGAAGGCCTAGGACGGACACGCCCTGGCGAACCCATGTGTGTTGGCCGGGGACGACGGTGCGCCATTGCGGACGGCTCGACCGCCCCGTAGAACACCGCACATGAAGAGACCGGTCATCATGTCCATGTTCGCCGGGCTGCTGTTAGCCGCGAGCACCCTCCTCGGGGCGGCCCCGGCTCCGGCGGCCACAGTGCCCGTCGCGGATCGCCCGTCCCCGGCCTCCACCGCGTCCCCGGCCTCCACCACGTCCGTGGCCTCCACCGCGTCCGCCGCGGACAGCGCCTCGGCTCCCGCCGTCCAATCGGGCGACGCGCCCGCCGAGTTCGGCAGCGACTGGCACGACCCGCTCACCGCCGCCCCACCCGTCGGCCGGCCGTCCGGGAAGTCCTGCGAAGTGACGGTCGCCGAGGCACAGTTCCGCGACTTCACGCCCTACACCGGCACCTACACCCCGCCGAAGGGCTGCGGCGACCGCTGGAGCAAGGTCGTGCTCCGGCTCGAAGGCAAGGTCAAGGGGCGGCAGTTCGACCGTCTCGGCTATCTGCACGTCGGCGGGGTGGAGATTCTCCGTACGTCCACGCCCGAGCCGTCGCCCGACGGGATCGAGTGGTCCGTCGAGACGGACGTGACGCGCTACAGCGACACGTTCCGGCGGAGCCAGGACGTCGAGATGCTCATCGGGAACGTCGTCGACGACACGTACACCGGCGTTCTCGACGTCAAGGCCACGCTGACCTTCTACACCGGCAGGCCCGCCGTGACGCCCGACCGTGTGCTGACCCTCCAGGACGGCACCTTGACCACCCCGCGCAACAGTGAGCGCGTGATCGCCGAGGTGTACGCGACCGGGTCAGGCGGCGGCTGCGAGGAGGTCTGGTACATGACGGTCCCGGACGAGGCGTCGTATTCCTGCAAGGCGGCCGGTGGCGCCTACCGCGAGGTGCAGATCAAGGTCGACGGCCGGCTCGCCGGAATCGCCGAGCCGTTTCCGACCGTGTGGACCGGAGGCTGGTCCAACCCCTTCCTCTGGTACGTGATTCCGGGACCCCGCGCCTTCGCGGTGCGGCCCATCGAGTACGACCTGACCCCGTTCGCCGGAGTCCTCGACGACGGGCGTCCGCACCGGATCGACGTCTCCGTCGTGGGCGTTCCCGAGGGACAGTCCGGATGGAGTCTGCCTGTCAACGTGCTCGTCCGGCAGGACCCGGGGCGCGCCCGGGTGAGCGGTGGGCTCGTCCGGGCCGAGGAGGGGGACCTCACCGACTCGGCCACGTACACACCCGGTTCGGAGCACCGCGTCGACACCGTGGGCGGGCACCGGCTGACGGTCGCCGGCTATGTCGACACCTCGCACGGCCGGGTGCTCACGACGGTCGGCCGGGAGCTCGCCAACACCTCCACGCACCGCTGGACCGAGGGCGAGGACACGGACGGCATCGAGGCGAGGTGGACCGACGACGAGGTCGTGACCGTCGACGGACGCGGACCCGCCACGACGACGCGCACCCGGCGCACGTACACGATGGACGGCACGACGACCCTCGGCGCGGACGGCCGGCTGCGGACCGTGCTGACGCTCGGCGACCGGGCCGCCGCGAACGAGGACTCGGGTGGTCGGCCCACCGCATGGTCATGGCTCGACGACACCTACACGGGCGACGCGACCTACACGACCGGTGTGCCGCGCGATCAGCGTCACGCGGTCGCCACGACGAGCGAGCGCTATCGGCACGGTTCGGCCGGGTGCTACGACCGCTCGCTGGTGACCGTGCAAGGGACGCTCACACGGGACCGCGCCCGCTGCTGAGCAAAGGGTGCCCGAGCGGCGGCGCGGAGGCGCGTGCCGCCGCCCTGGCGCCCGCTCCGGCAGGCGGCAGCACGTCAGGGAGACGGGTCGGTCGGTCCGGCGCCGGGGCGGGTCGCGTGCTCCAGTGCCAGTAGGGCGGAGTGGTACGAGCGGCCCGTCGCGTGATCCATGCCGATCTCGCACATGCGGCTGGCCGACAGGTGCGCGTCGAAGGCGCGTGAGGTCACGTACGCCGCCTCCTCGCGGGTGGCCGACTCGGTGAGCTCCCTGTGGAGCATGCCGCGGTCGCCCGCGAAGGCGCAGCACCCGGCGTCGTCGGGAACGACCACCTCGTCCGCGCAGGCCTCGGCCACCGCGCGCAGCTCGGCCTCGTCGCCCAAGTGCCGCATGGAGCAGGTCGGGTGGAGGACGGCCGAGCCGAGCGTGCGGTGCACCGTGAGGCGGGGGAGGAGCTCCCGCGCCGCCCACACGACCGAGTCGACGACCCGCAGCTCGGCGTGCAACTCCCGGTTGTCCGGGCTCAGATACGGTACGACCTCGCGCGCGATGCCGAGCGCGCACGACGAGGCGTCCACGACGAGCGGCAGTCTGCCGCCCGCGGTCCACCCCCAGGCCGCCTCGACGACGCGGTTGGCCATCACGGCGTTGCCGGCGTCGTACCCCTTGGAGTGCCAGATCGTCGCGCAGCAGGTGCCGCGCACATCGTCCGGGATCCACACCGGTCTTCCCGCGCGTGTGGAGACCGAGACGACGGCCTCCGCGAGGGACACCTCTCCCGGGCCGCCGAAGATGCGGTTGACGCAGGCCGGGTAGTAGACGGCGGCGGCACCTACGCGCGCGGTGCGGGGCAGGGCGGAGGGCGCCGCTCCGGGCATGCCCGGCAGCCACTCGGGCACGAGATCGGGGCGCACGACTCTGCGGACCGCCCGTGTCACGGCGTTCACCGGCCCGCCGCCGATCCGGTCCGCGGCGGCGACGGCCAGGCGCGCGGAGCCCTCGACGACCCGGAAGTGCCGCGCGGCCAGTGCGGCCGCCTTCTCCTCGCGCGGCGTGTGCCGGGCGTGCCGGAACGTCTTCATCAGGGCGCCCGTGTCGATGCCGACCGGGCAGGCCAGTTTGCAGGTCGAGTCGCCCGCGCAGGTGTCCACCGCGTCGTACCCGTAGGCCTCCAGGAGCCCCTTGCCGACGGGTGAGCCGTCGGGCTGGCGCATCAGCTCGCGGCGCAGCACGATCCGCTGGCGCGGTGTCGTCGTCACGTCACGGCTCGGGCAGGTCGGTTCGCAGAAGCCGCACTCGATGCACGGGTCCGCGATCGCCTCGACACGCGGGATCGTCTTCAGACCCCGTACGTGCGCACGCGGATCGCGGTCGAGCACGACGCGCGGGGCGAGCACGCCGTCGGGGTCGATCAGCCGCTTCGTACGCCACATCAACTCCGTCGCCCTGGGCCCCCATTCGAGCTCCAGGAAGGGTGCGATGTTGCGCCCCGTGGCGTGTTCGGCCTTGAGCGAGCCGTCGAAGCGTTCGACCGTGAGCCGGCAGAACGCGTCCATGAAGGCCGCGTAGCGCTCGACGTCGGCGGGCCGGGAGGCGTCGAAGGCGAGCAGGAAGTGCAGGTTGCCGTGGGCGGCGTGGCCCGCGACGGCGGCGTCGAAGCCGTGCCGGGTCTGGAGTTCCAGCAGCGCCTCGCAGGCTTCGGCGAGCCGCTCGGGCGGTACCGCGAAGTCCTCCGTGATCAGTGTCGTGCCGGGCGGGCGCGCGCCGCCGACGGCCGTCACGAACGCCTTGCGGGCCTTCCAGTAACCGGCGACGGTCCGCTGGTCACGGGTGAACGCGTTCGTGACCGAGGGCACGGGCGACACGAGGGGAAGCTCATCGAGGACCGCGCGTGCCCGCTCCTCGTACGCCTCCTGTGCCTCCTCGTCCGGGGCGCGGAACTCGACGAGCAGCGCGGTCGTCGGACCCGGCAGACCGGTCCAGTCCCCGGGCACGCCGTCGACGGCCACCGAGGCGCGCAGGGTGTTGCCGTCCATCAGCTCGACGGCCGAGGCGCCGGCGGCGGTGAACAGGGGCACGGCGGCGGCCGCGGCCGGCAGCGAGCCGAAGAACAGCAGCGCCGCGGAGACCCGGCGGTCGAGTGGCAGGGTGTCGAAGACGACCTCCGAGATGAAGCCGAACGTGCCCTGCGAGCCGACCATCAGACCGCGCAGGATCCCGACGGGCGTCGAGCCGTCGAGGAACGCGTCCAGGCGGTAGCCGTTGGTGTTCTTGATCGCGTACTTGGCCCGGATGCGCTCGACGAGCGCGGCGTCCGCCTCGATATCCGCCTTGAGCTCCATGAGCCCGGCGCACAGGGCGGGTTCCGCCGCCGACAGCCGCTCGTCGGCGTCCGGTTCCGCCGTGTCCACGACCGTGCCGGACGGCAGGACGAACGTGAGCGAGGCCAGGGTGACATAGGTGTTGCGGGTGGTGCCCGCCGTCATGCCGGAGGCGTTGTTCGCGACCACGCCGCCGACCGTGCAGGCGACCGCGCTCGCCGGATCGGGGCCGAGCACGCGCCCGTGCCGGGCGAGTGCGGCGTTCACGCGGGCGACGGTCGTGCCCGGAGCGATCCGGACCCGCGCTCCGCCGTCGAGGACCTCGACTCCCGTCCAGTGCCGGCGGACGTCGACGAGGATGTCCTCGCCCTGCGCCTGGCCGTTGAGCGAGGTCCCGGCCGCGCGGAACACCACCTCGCGGCTCTTGCCGTGGGCGTACGAGAGCACCGCCGAGACGTCGTCGACGTCCTCGGGGACCACCACGACCCGTGGCACGAAGCGGTAGGGGCTGGCGTCGGAGGCGTAGCGCACCAGGTCGGAGATCCCGGTCACCACCTTGTCGGCGCCGAGCAGGGCGATCAGGTCGCCGCGCAGGGGCTCGGGGGTCCCGCCGGCCCGGTCCTCCGGGACCCGGTCGGCCGCCGGGGCGTCGGGGCGCGTCCCGGGACGCAGCCTGTCGGGGTCGGGCTCCAGCAGAGGCACAGCGGACCACTCCTCCTACGCTCGCGGCGGCGGGCGGGCGGTGCGCCGAGTCGGCTCAGGACGAGACCGCCCCGGGCCGGGCCGTTCCGCTCCAGGCCGCCCGGTCCAGGCCGCCCCAGCGCGGGCCGTCCCGGCGCGGGCCGTTCCAGTCCCGGCCGTTCCAGTCCCGGCCGTTCCGGTCCCGGGCCGCCTCAGCGGCGGCGCACCGCCCCGAGCCCGTTCAGCACCGGTGGTCCACCCTCGGCATGCCGTCCACCAGGGTGTCCAGCAGCCCGCCGAGCACCTCGCGCTGCTCGTCCGTCAATGGAGCCAGGATCTCCTCCGCGGCGCCGCGGCGCGCGGCGCGCAGCTCGCGCAGCGCCTTGCGGCCCTCGTCCGTGACCTCGATACGGATCACCCGGCGGTTGGTGGGATCGGGCACCCGGCGCACCTTGCCGCTCGCCTCCAGGCCGTCGACCAGCGTGGTCACGGCGCGCGGCACCACTTCGAGGCGCTCCGCGAGATCGGCCATGCGGGGTGGTGAGGCGTAGTGCGCGAGGGTACGCAGGAGCCGGGACTGGGCAGGGGTGATGCCCAGCTCGCGCTGCTCCAGATGGCGCTTCTGGATGCGGTGCACGCGTCGCGTCAGACGCAGCAACTGCTCGGCGAGCAGGCCGTCGGCATCGGGGGTGCTCATGCGGGAACAATATCAGGATGCCGTTCATTGTGAGTATAGGTAACAATGAGCTGGGGTCCGTCAGTCGTCGGATCCTTGTCGATGTCCATGTCGTCATCGGCACCCCCTGTCCTCTCGATTCCCTAGGAGTCCATTGCGCCCCGAACAGCCGACCTGGAGCCCGCCACCTGTCGACAAGCAACAGCCCCGGCAGGTGCGCCGCATCCTGAGTCTCTTCCGGCCCTACCGTGGCCGCCTCGCGATCGTCGGCCTGCTGGTCGGCGCCGCCTCCCTCGTGGGGGTCGCCACGCCCTTCCTGCTGAAGGCGATCCTCGACACCGCGATCCCCCAGGGGCGTACGGGCCTGCTGACCCTGCTCGCGCTCGGCATGATCGCGAGCGCCGTCCTGAGCGGCGTCTTCGGCGTCCTGCAGACACTGATCTCCACGACCGTCGGCCAGCGCGTGATGCACGACCTGCGCACGGCGGTCTACGGCCGTCTCCAGCGCATGTCGCTGGCCTTCTTCACCAGGACGCGCACGGGCGAGGTCCAGTCCCGCATCGCCAACGACATCGGCGGCATACAGGCGACCGTCACCTCCACGGCCACCTCGCTGGTCTCCAATCTCACCAGCGTGGTCGCCACGATCATCGCGATGGTGGCCCTCGACTGGCGCCTGACCGTCGTCTCCCTGCTCCTGCTGCCGGTCTTCGTGTGGATCAGCCGCCGGGTCGGCAACGAACGCAAGAAGATCACCACCCAGCGGCAGAAGCAGATGGCGGCGATGGCCGCCACCGTCACCGAATCGCTGTCCGTCAGCGGCATCCTGCTCGGGCGCACCATGGGCCGGGCCGACTCGCTGACGAAGTCCTTCGCCGAGGAGTCCGAGGGGCTCGTCGACCTCGAGGTGAGGTCGAACATGGCCGGGCGCTGGCGGATGTCCGTCATCGGCATCGTCATGGCCGGCATGCCCGCCTTCATCTACTGGACCGCGGGCGTGGCCCTTCAGCTCGGCGGACCCTCCATATCGATCGGCACGCTCGTCGCCTTCGTCTCGCTCCAGCAGGGCCTGTTCCGGCCGACGGTCAGCCTGCTGTCCACCGGCGTGCAGATCCAGACCTCGCTCGCGCTGTTCCAGCGCATCTTCGAGTACCTCGACCTGCCCATCGACATCACCGAGCCCGAGACCCCGGTGCACCTCGACCAGGTCAAGGGTGAGATCCGCTTCGAGGACGTCGAGTTCCGCTACGACGACAAGGGCGCCCCGATCCTCGACGGCATCGACGTCACCGTCCCGGCCGGCGGCAGCCTCGCCGTCGTCGGTCCCACCGGTTCCGGCAAGTCGACGCTCAGCTATCTGGTGCCCCGGTTGTACGACGTCACCGGCGGCCGGGTGACCCTCGACGGGGTCGACGTCCGGGACCTGGACTTCGACACCCTCGCACGCGCGGTCGGCGTCGTCTCCCAGGAGACGTACCTCTTCCACGCCTCGGTCGCCGAGAACCTGCGCTTCGCCAAGCCGGACGCCACCGACGAGGAACTGCACGCGGCGGCGCGGGCGGCCCAGATCCACGACCACATCGCGTCGCTGCCCGACGGGTACGACACGGTCGTCGGCGAACGCGGCCACCGTTTCTCCGGCGGCGAGAAGCAGCGCCTCGCCATCGCCCGCACGATCCTGCGCGACCCTCCCGTGCTCATCCTGGACGAGGCGACCAGCGCCCTGGACACCCGTACGGAGCACGCCGTCCAGGAGGCCATCGACGCCCTGTCGGCCAACCGCACCACGCTCACCATCGCGCACCGGCTCTCCACGATCCGCGGTGCCGACCAGATCGTCGTCCTCGACTCCGGCCGCGCGGTCGAGCGGGGCACGCACGAGGAACTGCTGGCGGCGGAGGGGCGCTACGCCGCGCTCGTCCACCGGGACGCCCAACTGGAGCCGACAAGATGACGATATGCCGGGTTTGTGGGCAATAGCGCGTTACCGTGCCCCGTATGCAGACGAACACTCCGCCACGGAGCACGATCCGACTGACGCGCCGGGGCCGGGTCGCCCTGATCGCGACCGGCGCCGTCGTGGCGGCAACCGCCGTGGCGGTGCCGCTGCTGACCATGGGGGACGACGCCCGTCCGACGTCTCTGGTCGTTCCGGAGGGCTGGCGCTCCGGACAGATCTACGCGGCCGTCGACAAGGCCCTCCGGGTCCCCGCCGGAACCACCAAGAAGTCCCTGGGGAAAGCCCGTCTGAAGCTTCCGAACGACGCCAGGGGCAACCCCGAGGGCTATCTCTTCCCGGCCACCTATCCGATCCGTGACAAGGCGACCCCGGAGTCCCTGCTGACGTTCATGGTCGACACCGCGAACAAGAAGTTCAACGGGGCGCCGATCGCGGCGGGCGCGCAGCGCAACGCGATGAACGTCTATCAGGCGGTCACCGTCGCGAGCATCGTGCAGGCGGAGGCGGCGACCGAGGCGGACATGGGCAAGGTGGCCCGCGTCGTCTACAACCGCCTGGCGCGCGGTATGCCGCTGCAGATGGACTCCACCATCAACTACGCGCTCAACCGTTCCACCCTGAACACCAGCGAGGCGGACACCAGGCTCGACAGCCCGTACAACTCGTACCGGCGCATGGGCCTGCCGCCCACTCCCATCGCCAACCCCGGCGAGGCGGCGATGCGTGCCGCGGTCAACCCGCCCGCGGGCGACTGGCTGTACTTCGTCACGGTCAAGCCGGGCGACACGCGCTTCACGGCCAGTTACGAGGAACACCAGCGCAACGTGGCCGAGTTCAACCGGCGGCAGCACAAGAGCGGATCCCCGACGGCCTCGCCCACGCTCCCGCAGACGGCCTCTCCCACGGTCACGTCCCCGGCTTCACCCACGGTCCCGCCCGTGGCCTCACCCGCCGTCACCCCGGCGATCACGCCGGAGGTCTCACCCGCGGTCACCTCCGCCGCGCCCCCCACGGCCACGCCCACGGCCGATCCCACGACCGGTCCCACGGTCGTTCCCACGAGCTGACGTTCGTACGGGGCATCACACGGCGACCGGCGCGTCCGCCAGCAACCGCCTGATGTCCCGTACGGCCGCCCGGCCCGCCCGGTTGGCGCCGATGGTGCTCGCGGAGGGCCCGTACCCGACCAGGTGGATCCGCGGATCGGCGACCGCGCGCGTTCCCTCGACCCGGATGCCTCCGCCCGGTTCGCGCAGCCGCAGCGGGGCCAGGTGGTCGATGGCGGCCCGGAAACCGGTCGCCCACAGGATCACGTCCGCTTCCACCCGCGCTCCGTCCGCCCACTCCACGCCGTCCGGGGTGATCCGGTCGAACATCGGCCGCCGGTCCAGCACGCCGTCGGCCAGCGCCTGACGGATCGCGTCGTTCAGCGGCAGCCCGGTGACCGAGACCACGCTCTTCGGCGGCAGCCCCCGCCGGACCCGCTCCTCGACGAGAGCGACCGCGGCCCGCCCGAACTCCTCGGTGAACGGTCCCTCGCGGAAGACCGGGGGACGCCGGGTGACCCAGGTGGTCCCGGCCGCGTGCGAGGCGATCTCCATCAGATGCTGGGTGCCGGAAGCGCCACCGCCCACGACGATCACGCGCCGCCCGGCGAACCACTCGGGGCCCGGGTACTGAGCCGTGTGCAACTGCCGCCCGCGGAAGGTCTCCTGGCCCGGATAGCGGGGCCAGAACGGGCGGTCCCAGGTCCCCGTCGCGTTGATCAGCGCCCGCGTCGACCACGATCGGTCGCCGGCTTCCACGAGCAGTCGCCCGTCGGACCCCTCCCGGACCGACCTGACGTCGACCGGCCGGTGCACCGGCAGGCCGAAGGCGCTCTCGTACGTGGCGAAGTACTCCGAGATCACCTCCGAGGACGGACGGTCCGGGTCGGCGTCCTTGAGGTCCATACCGGGCAGGGAGTGCATCCCGTGCACCTTGCCGTACGTCAGCGACGGCCAGCGGAACTGCCAGGCGCCGCCCGGATGCGGCGCGTGGTCGAGCACGACGAAGTCCCGCTCGGGCTCGAAGCCGGTGCGCCGCAGGTGGTAGGCGGCGGCCAGACCGGCCTGGCCGGCCCCGACGACGACCACATCGACCTCGCGCGCGTTCACCCCGGTGCTGTTCACGTCTCTGGGAACCGGACCGGGGTCCGGGATCTTCCCGCCGGGCACGTCGGGTACCTCACTGTGAGCCACCCGACGGACCGTCGCGCCGGTGAGAGTCGACGGAAGGCCGATCACGACCGGCCGCCGAAGGCCTCGCCACAGCCGCCGAGGACCCCTCGCCACGGCCGCAGAGGACTCCTCGCCTCGCCCGCCGGAACCCTCGCCACGGCCGCCGGACAGGCGCAGTCGCCACAGGCCGCGAGCCCGTGGATGGGGGAGGATTGAGGCATGTCCGATGCCTTCACCACGCAGGTCCTGCACATCTCCTCCGGCACGTCGGAGACGGTCGTCGACCTCACCCGCGACTGCGAGGCGTTCCTCCGTGAGGTCGCGGCCGGCCGCGACGGCCTCCTGAACGTCTTCGTGCCGCACGCCACCGCCGGAATCGCCATCATGGAGACCGGCGCCGGCAGCGACGACGACCTCCTGACCGCGCTGCACTCCCTGCTTCCCGCGGACGACCGCTGGCAGCACCGTCACGGCAGTCCCGGGCACGGCCGCGACCACGTCCTTCCCGCCATCGTCCCGCCGCACGCGACCCTGCCGGTGGTGGACGGGGCCCTGGAGCTGGGGACTTGGCAGTCGGTGTGCCTCGTGGACACGAACAAGGACAACCCGAACCGTCAGGTGCGACTGAGCTTCCTCGGCTGAGCTGCAGGGCCCCGACGCGCCGCGGACTCAGGCCCCGTAGGCCAGGAGCGCCATCATCCCGGCCTCGCTGTGGTAGGCGTTGTGGCAGTGCAGCATCCACTGCCCGGGGTTGTCGGCGTCGAAGACGACGGACACCTTCGACCTGGGCAGCACGATGGTCGTGTCCTTGCGCGCGCCGTCGGGGCCGAGTTGGTACGTGTGCCCGTGCAGATGCATCGGGTGCCACATGCCCGTGGCGTTGACGAAGTCGAGCTGGACCCGCTGGCCCTGCTGCACGAGCAGCGGGTCCGCGGTCGGGGCGGCCATGTCGAACCGCTTGCCGTTGATCGCCCAGTCGTACGTGCCCATGCTGCCGGTGAGCTTGACGCGGATGACCAGGTCGGGATCCTTCGTCCCCAGTCGTACGTCGTCGCTCGCGCGCAACTGTCCTGCGGTCACGATGCGGCCGTCCAGTTCGCTCGGACGCACGGCCGGATCCGGCAGGCCGCCCGACCCGGTCTTCACGAGCGCCATGCCGGAGACGTCCTTGCCCTCGGCCAGCGCGACGAGGGGGAAGACGCCGTCGTCGAGGGTGACCAGCGCGTCGTACCGCTCGCCCATGGCGACCAGCAGGGCGTCGACCTCCTCGTGCTCGACGGGGAAGCCGTCGGTGTGGGTGATCGTCAGTTTGTGGCCGCCGAGCGCCACCCGGTACGCGGTGTCGGCGCCGGCGTTGATGATCCTGAGGCGGACCCGCCTGCCGGGCGTGCCGTTGTAGACGGCCGGGTCGGTCGGCACCCGTCCGTTGATCAGGTGGTACGGGTAGTTGACGTCCCCGGCGTCACGGCCGAGCAGAGGGCTGGCGGAACTGGCGAGCCTGAACCGCGTCGAGGGGCCGTCGCCGGCGGACGCGGACGGGGACGTCCGCATCGACGGGTGGTGCGAGGACGTCGGCTGCCGCGACCCGCTGCCCTTCATGTTCATGCCGGACATGCCGTGACTGAGCTCGGTGAAGACGTCGTCGGGCGTGCCGGTCACGCCGTCGAGCCAGTCGTCGAGGACGAGAACCCACTCGTCGTCGTACGACAGCGGCTCCCTGGGGTCCTCGATGATCAGCGGCGCGTACAGGGCGCGGTCGACCTGGACGCCGACGTGCGGGTGGAAGAAGTACGTGCCGGGTTTGTCGGCGACGAAGCGGTACGTGAAGCTGGATCCGGCCCGCACCGGGTTCTGTGTGACGGGCGGTACGCCGTCCATGTCGCCGCGCAGGGAGATGCCGTGCCAGTGGATGGACGTCGTGGTGGCGTCGGGCAACTGGTTGGACAGCTCGGCCTCGAGCGTGTCCCCGGCGGAGATGCGGATCTCCTTGCCGGGAATCTGCCCGCCGAAGGTCCAGGACTTGGCCGTCACCCCGCCGCCCAGGTCGACGGTGGCGGGCGCGGCCGTCACGTTGAGGCTGCGTACCCGGCCCGTGGCGCCGCGCTTCTTCTCGACGCGGGCGACCTGGGGTCCGTTGGGGCTGAGCAGGGCGGGGGCGCTGGGGGCGTCCTTGCCGCAGGCGGCGAGCAGGCCGGTACCTGCCGCGCCCAGTCCGGCGAGGACGGTGCGACGGTTGATGCTGTTCACGGGGAGTCCTCTTCTCGATGCGCGACAGGCGTTTCGGGACGGTCCACACACGGCCGTACGGCGTCCGAGGACGCGGAGTGCCGTGGGGACGTGGCCTATGTGCGCGGTGAGGAGAGGAACGGCGGGCCGGGCCCAGGGCAACATGCGTACCGTCATCAGGGGCGTCAGCACTTCCTGCGAGCTAGGACCGCCACCGTACCCCGGACGGGTATGCCTGCCCCGGAACCACCGGGACCGTCGTTCGAGATCGCTCAAGAATCAGCCGAATGCGGATCGCGGCGGCGCCCGCGGAGCTGGTGAGGGCCGGTGGCCGGCGCGGGTGAAGGCGCCGGACGCCGTCCTCGCGGCGGCTACTTCGCGGGGATCTTCTGCTCGAACCAGACGACCTTGCCGCTGCTCACGCGTGTCGCGCCCCAGCGCAGGGCGAGTTGATTGACGAGGAAGAGGCCGCGACCGCTCTCGTCCCCGGCGCCGGCCTGCCGCATCCTCGGCACCTGGGGCGAGTCGTCGGTCACCTCGCAGCGCAGCACGTCGGTGCGCAGCAGCCGCAGCGACAGGGGACGGGAGGCGAACCGCACGGCGTTCGTCACGATCTCGCTGACCATCAGTTCCGTCGGGTCGACCAGCGACTCCAGACCCCAGCGGCGCAGTGCCCTGCGGGTCAGCCGGCGCGCCTGACCCGCGGTCATCGGGTGCGGGGCCAGGAACCAGTAACCGACGCTGTCCGGCGGGAAGCCGTCGAATCGGGCGGTGAGCAGGGCGATGTCGTCGTCCCGGGTCCCCGGGCCCAGGGTCCCGAGCACCTGGTCGCAGAGCACCTCCAGCGAGGCGAGTCCGTGGCCGGTGCTCTGGAGACGGCCGCGCAGCGCCTCGACGCCGCTGCCGATGTCCGTGTCGCGGGACTCGACGAGTCCGTCGGTGTACAGCACCAGGGTCGCCCCGGGGGGCGCGGCCATCTCCACCGACTCGAAGACGACACCGCCGACGCCGATCGGGGCGCCGGGCGGAACCCCCAGCACCTCGGCCCGGCCGTCCTCGTGGAGCAGAACCGCGGGCGGGTGGCCGGCGTTCGCCATGAGCAGGCGGTGCGAGATCGGGTCGTAGATCGCGTAGAGGCAGGTGGCGATGTGGTCGCTGCCCAGCCGCTGGGCCTGCTCGTCGAGGTGGTGCAGGACCTCGTTCGGGGGCAGGTCGAGCCCGGCGAGGGTCTGCACGATGGTCCGGAGCTGGCCCATGATCGCGGCGGAGGTCATGGAGTGGCCCATGACGTCGCCGACGACCAGGGCGATCCGGTTGCCGGGCAGCGGGATCGCGTCGTACCAGTCGCCGCCGACCTGGGCGGTCTTGGAGGCGGGCAGATAGCGGCTGGCCAGCCGGATGCCGGTGGGTTCCGGCAGCGACGACGGGAGCATGGTGTGCTGGAGGGTGTCCGCGACGGCGGCTTCGTTGCCGTACATCACCGCCTTCTGGACCCCGAGCGCGGTGTGCGTGGCGAGCTGCGAGGCGACGAGGAGATCGTCGCTGGTGAAGACCGGGCGGTCGGCGCACCGGACCAGGACGACCGTGCCCATGACGTGATGGCTGCCGTGCAGCGGCGCGATGATCAGACGGTGGCCCGGCGGAAGCGTGTCGGGCGGGACGGTCCCCGCCGCGAGCAGTTCGGCGACGGCGGGCGCGTTGCCGGGCGCGTCACCGAACGCGGGACGCCCGTCCCGCAGCAGCTCCGCGAGCCGGCCGCCGCCGGCCGGTTCCACGCGCTCGGCGATGTCGGGGAGCGGTGGTGGCGGGGTCTGGCCGGTGTACGGGGCCGGGTCGGCGTGAAGGGCTGCCGCGGCGTGAGGGGCTGCCTCGGGGTACGGGGCTGCCTCGACCTGCGGGGGTGCCCCCACGCGTGTGGCCGGGGCGGCGCTCACGGCCGTGTCGCCGTACAGCGTCGTGGCGGTGTGCGTCGCTCCCGGCCAGGTCCGTTCGGAGCTGTGCAGGCGGAGCACGACGGGTCCCGTCGACGTCTCCGTGCCCACCGGCAGCGGATCGTCGAGGTGGATGAAGACCGCGTCCGCGAAGGCCGGTACGGCGGCCTGCCGCAGTTCCCGGAGCGTCTCGTCCAGATCCATCCCGCGCGCGATCCGCCGCGTCGCCACGTCCAGGTACCGGAGGCGGTCGGTCTGTGGCACGCGGCCGTCCGTCACCGCCACAGGTGGCAGGAGGACCTGTGGCGGCGCGGTGCCCTCTTGGGGGGTGCGGTGCTCGGTCACGCTTCTGTCCCGTCGGGTGGGTGGCGCGGTCCGCGGCTCGGACTCCGCTCCTCAGTCACACCGCCGGCAGCACAGGAACACCTGCTCCTCGGGCGGGACGTCGGTCACCGCGGGGGCGTACGTGTACGAGGTCTCCTTGACGATCTCGAAGCCCGCCTCCTCGACGACCTTGTGCAGGTCCTCCCGCAGATAGCCGGAGACCCGGATCGTGTTCCCCAGGAACGGGATCGCGAAGTTGTCCACGTCGGCCTCGACCATCGACAGGACGAACAGGCCGCCGGGCACCAGCAGATGGCGCACGGTCCGCAGGGCGAGGGGGATCTCGGCGCGCGGCAGCATCAGCAGCGAGAAGAAGGCGGCGACGCCGTCGAAACGCCCGAGGTCGCGGGGACCGCCCGGGCGCAGATCGGCGAGGTCCACCTGGTGGAAGGTCCCTTCGGGGACGTATCCGCTCGCGAGCTCCACCATGCCGCCGGACAGGTCGACCCCCACGACCTCGAACCCCGCGTCCGCCATCTGGCGCGCGGTCGGCACACCCGTGCCGCAGCCGAGATCCAGGACCCGTGCCCCCTCGGCCAGTGATCCGACCAGCCACTCGCCCGCGGTGACCTGGCCTTCCTTGTGCGGGAAGGCCTCGTCGTAGCGGTCGCCGATGGCGTCGAAGGCTTCGGCCTGGCCTTTGCGGTCGAGCGGAAGGCTCTCGTAATCAGTCCCGTGATTGCTGTTGATCACGAAAGGAACCTTTCATGGGGGCGGTCGAAGTAGTGCGCAATGCGGATGAAAGCGGCCATGGCGGGATCTCCGAGCCTTGTCGGTCGCTCAGGAGACGTCAATTCGAGACGATAGTCGTTCAGCGTTCCGCGGGATGCCCAAGTGTCCGAAACTGTTCGGCCCGCGGAACGGCTCCTGTGCCGGCTGCCCCGCTGCTGACGGCACCCGAACTCGTGCTGAACGGAGGCGAGTTGCCCTACCCGGGTGACACCGACACGGCCGGAATCCGTCCGGGGGATTCGGGGCCGGAGCGACGCTCGTGGCGGCAAGTCCCGCTCTGGGTGGGAGACATGGCCAAGTCGGCTGTTCATGAGGGGAGTTGGGGTTACGGCGGCATGGCCGCTCCGGCACTCGGGCCTCGGCGCGGGATCGCGCGCCCGGGTGATCGGTTCGGCGTCGCGGGGGGTGAAGCGGCCGGCGTCGCGGCCGGCGTGCGGGACCGGCATCCGCCGCCGCACACCGCACGCCACTCGCCGCACACTGGCCGGGCGCCGCTCGCCGGGCCCGAGCCGGGCTTGCGTCGCCGCACGTCCGCGGCGGCGCCCGAGCCGGGCTTCCGTCGCCGCACGTCCGCGGCGGCACCCGCGACCGACATCCGTCGCCGCACGCCGGCCCGGCGCCCCCGCGGATTTCCCGGTCCGGCGGCGCCGCGGGGCCTCGGTGCGGCCGGACGGCCCCCTCTCCCCGTCCGAAACACCCCATTCGTGGAAGGATCGGTACGTACCCCATGGGACCTGGAGGAGGTTGCCGTGTCCGTGCACCGCGTCGGCCTGGTCGTCCACCAGGGGCGGACCGCGGCCCGCGACGTGGCCCGCGCCGTTCACGAGTGGTGCGACGCGCGAGGCATCCGGTGCACCGAGATCGACGTCTGGGCCAAGGACCAGCGGCGCCGCGGCGGACGCGCCGAGGCCGAAGCGGCCGGCAACCCGGACCTCGTCGTCACGCTCGGCGGCGACGGCACCTTCCTGCGCGGCGCCCGGATCGCCGTCAAGAGCGGTGCGAACGTGCTGGGCGTCGACCTCGGCAAGGTCGGCTTCCTCACCGAGGTGCCCGCGGCCGACGTCACCCGGGCGCTGCAGACGGTCCACGAGGGCAGGGCCACGGTCGAGGAACGGATGACCCTGACGCTGCGGGCCTCCCGGGTCCTCGAGATCCCCGCGGAGGTGGAGACGGTCCTCTGCTACGGGCGGGGTCCCGCACTGCCCCCGCCGCAGGTCAGGGGCGAGACGACGGAGGGCGACGGCTGGGGGGTGGCGCTGGACGTCACGGCCCTGAACGACGTCGTCCTGGAGAAACTGGCCCGCGACCGCCAGGTCGGCGTCGGCGTGTACCTCGCCGGCCGGCTGCTCGCCTCCTACTCGGCGGACGCCTTCGCCGTCGCCACCCCCACCGGATCGACCGCCTACAGCTTCGCCGCCGGCGGCCCCGTGCTCTCTCCGCACATGGACGCCGTCGTCTTCACCCCGATCGCGCCGCACATGACCTTCGACCGCAGTGTCGTCGCCGCCCCGGACGAGCCCGTCGCCCTGCGGGTGCTGCCCCACTCGGGCCAGGCCGCCGTCAGCATCGACGGCCAGTTGCGCGGGGTGCTCGACCCCGGCGACTGGATCGGGGTCTTCCGCGCCCCGCAGCGGGTGCGCCTCATCCGGCTGCGCCCCACCGACTTCTACGGACGGCTGCGCGACCGCTTCCGCCTCACCGACGCACCGGCCACGGCGCCCGACGGCGAACCCGCCCCGTTCTTCCGCCCCGACACCCCCATCCCTCCGGACCTCGCGGAACTGCGCCTGCCGCCTCCTTCGGCGGCCCGGTGACGGCGGCCCGGTGACGACTGGCCGGATTCCGGGCGGCAGGGAAATCTTTCGGGAGCCCGTCGATCCCCGCGCGTCCCGTTCGACGTACGGGTGAGAGCGGGACACCACCAACCCAGGGAGCACGGCCATGCCCAAGCTGCGCGTACACAACATCACCGTCTCGGTGGACGGCTACGCCGCCGGTCCACGCCAGGATCTCGAGCATCCGCTCGGCGAGGGCTTCGGGACCATGCACGAGTGGATGTTCGCCGCCATGCGCGACCTGGCCGACGGCAAGGACGGGACCGACGTCGAGTACGTCCGGCGCAGCGAGGAGAACATCGGCGCCACCATCATGGGCCGCAACATGTTCGGGCCTCACCGCGGACCCTGGGAGGACGAGTCGTGGACGGGCTGGTGGGGCGCCAACCCTCCGTACCACAACGACGTGTTCGTCCACACGCACCACTTGCGGCCCTCCGTCGTCATGGAGGGCGGAACGACCTTCCACTTCACCGACGAACCCGTCGAGAAGGTCCTCGCCCGCGCCTTCGAGGCGGCGGCGGGCAAGGACGTCCGGCTCGGCGGCGGAGCGGCCACCGTGCGGCAGTACCTGCGCGCCGGACTCCTCGACGAACTGCACATGGCCGTCGTCCCGCGGCTCCTGGGCGGCGGAGAACTCCTGCTCAGCGACCTCGGGGACGCCATCGACGGCTACCGGGTGGCCGAGACGGTCGCATCGCTGGCCGCGACGCACGTCCGGCTGGTCCGCCGCTGAGCCGACCCCCTTCGAGGCAGGCCCCGGCTGATCGTGACCGACGGCGCTCCCGGCCCGCGCGCGAGCCGCGGGCTCAGTCCGCAGGCGTGGCGCGCGTGTCCGGTCCCGGCGCGCCCACGCGCAGGCCGTCCGTCACCAGGTCCAGCAGGCGGCGGGCGTGCGCCTGCCAGTCGCCGTGCCGGTCGAGGTGCCACAGCCCGGCGACGGCGAGCAGGAAGTCGTCGGGAGTCACCCCCGGCCGGATCGTGCCCGCCTCCTCGTTGGTCCTCAGCAGGAGCGCGACCGCCGAGCTCAGGGGCCCGTGGTCGAGGCTCGTGAGGAGTCCCCGGGGTGTGGCGGTGGTCGTGCGCAGCGCTTCGGTCAGACCCGCCTTGGCCATCGCGAACCGCGCGAGACGGTCCGTCCACTCCCGCAGCGCCCGGTCCGGCGGGCGGGTGGCGAGCAGATGCGCCGCCGCCTCGGTCACCTGCCGTACCTCGTGGCGGTGGATCTCCAGGATGAGCGCCTCGCGGTGGTGGAAGTTGCGGTAGAAGGTCCCCTGACCGACGCCCGCCTTCCTGGCTATCGCGCTCAGCGGTGTGTCGGCGGAGCGGGTCAGCTCCGCGAGGGCCACGGCCAGGATGCGCTCACGATTGCGCCGCGCGTCCGAGCGCAGCGGACCGTGCGGGGCGTCGTCCGCTCCGGTCGGCGTGCCCGAGCCCGCCGCGGGTCGGACCCTCGGGGGCGACGTCGCCCCCGAGCCCGCGGCCGCGTCGTACGAGCGTCGCTCCGTGCCCGGGCCGCCGGCCGGGTCGTACGGACCTGGCGGCGCCCCCGAGCCCGCGGGTGCGTCCTTTTCGGGGTGCACGCGTACTCCTTCCGGAACGACCGCCGGAACCTCCCGGTCGTGTCACGGCCGGGCCGCCTCGGCGGCCGGAACCTCTCGCCGCCCGGCATTCTGGCGCACCCGGCGGAGCTCCGGCCGGGACTTGAGAAATGGCCCACGGACGGGTGTCGGCCCGGTGCCCCGAGCCGCGCTCGGCACGCGTGGGCCCGGTGGCCCGGAGTCGCGCTCAGCCCCGCGTGGCCCGCCCGATCGACTCCACCAGGGGCAGCAGCCGGTGCGGGACGCGTTCGCGCAGGGCCACCTCGGTCCGGGTGCGGACCACTCCGGGGAGGCTGATCAGGGCCTGGATCACGTCCTCCAGGTGGGCGTTGTCGCGCGCCGCGACCCGGGTGATCAGATCGCCGCCGCCGGTGATGGAGAACGCCTCGATGATCTCCGGCACGGCGGCGAGCGCGTCGCCCACGTCGTCCAGATGCCCCTGCGTGACCTCGATGTGCACGAACGCGAGCACGGGATGACCGAGAGCGGCGGGAGACAGCGACGGCGCGGTCCCGGTGATCACCCCGTCCCGCTCCAGCCGGTCGAGGCGGGCCTGGAGCGTGCCCCGGGCGACCCCGAGGACACGGGCGTACTCACGGACGCTGGTGCGCGGCTGCTCCAGGAGCAACCGCAGGATGCGGGTGTCGAGCTCGTCCACGGGCATGGTCCGTTGGCCTCCTCGCGGCCGAATATGTTCTTCTTCGACTGTACCAATGGCCCAGCCGAAACCACGCCGGTTGAGCCAGTTCAGGGCCGCCACGTACCTTGTCCGTATCGATGGCGCTGCGTAGTGCCGGACGGCAAGGAAGCCGTTCCGGACCCGCGGCGCCTTTCGCATGTGCGCCGCGCATGCCGGATCTCTGTTGAACTGCGAAGTGGGGGCGGGCCGCCGAAGGTGAAGAAGATGTTCATGGCGCCGGATCCGGGACTGTTCCGTCTGCGGGTGTCGCTCCGGGCGGTTCTCGGCATCGGCCTCGCGGTCGCGCTGTGCCAGCTGACCGGACTCTCGCTCCCGGCCTCGATCGCGGGCGGGCTCGCGGCGCTCCTCGCGCTGTTCACGGTCGGCGACCCGACCGTGCGCGGCCAGGCGGGCACCACCGCGCTGCTCCCCGTGGCCGGCTTCCCGGTCCTCGCGCTGGCGACCACCCTGCACGGGGCGCCGCTGCTGCGGGACGCGACCTGGCTCGCCGTGATCTTCGCCGGGGTGTACGCCCGCCGCTTCGGCCCGCGCGGTCACGCCCTCGGCATCTTCGCGTTCATGATGTTCTTCACGACGCAGTTCCTGCACGCCGTGCCCGGCCAGCTCCCGCAGCTCTACGCGGCCGTCGCGATGTCACTGACGGCCTCCTCGGCCGTGCGGTTCGGCGCATGGTGCATCGAGCGACGCAGCCCCCTGCCCGCGGCGCCGCTGCCGCTGGAAGGGCGCGGGCTGGCGCGCCCCGCCACCCGTCAGGCCTTCCAGGCGACCGCGGCCTGCGCGTTCGCACTCACCGCCGGCCAGTTGCTCTCGCACGACCGCTGGTACTGGGCCGTCGGTACAGCGTGGTGGATCTTCGTCAACACGGCCTCGCGCGGTGAGACGCTGGTCCGGGGCTTCCGGCGCGTGATCGGCACGCTCGTCGGCATCGTGGCCGGGCTCCTGGTCGCCGTGCCGCTGCACGGAGCGCCCGCCCCCACCGCCGTCCTCGTCGCGGTGAGCGTCTTCGGGATCTTCTACACCGCCGCTCCCTCGTACAGCTGGATGATGTTCTTCGTCACCGTCATGGCGGGCCTGCTCTACGGGCTGCTCGGCGTCCTGCATCCCGGGCTGCTGGGCCTCCGGCTCGCCGAGACCGGTGTCGGCGCGCTCGGTGCCGCGCTCGCGGTGGGGCTCGTCCTGCCGATCACCACGCACACGGTCACCGATCGCTGGATCGAGCGCGCCCTGCACGCCGTGCACGGCTGTACCTCGGCGGCGGCCCGGCGGCTCGCGGGTGACGACCGGGCCGACCCGGCACCGCTCGCGGGGGAGCTCGAAGCCCTTCTGGGGCGCGTACGGATGGCTCTCGCACCTCTGGTGCATCCGCTCAACCCGATGCGGCAGCGCAAGGAGCGGGCGCGCGCGATCCTCGCCCTGCTGGACGACTGCGCCCGCGAGGTGCGCGGTCTCGCCGCGGTCGCCGCCGACCCGGACGCCTCGCACGACGCGCGCCTCACCGCGGCCTGCCGACGGGTCGAGACCGCCATGGAGTCCCTGGTCGGCGCCGTACCGGGCGGCGCTCCGGCGTCCCACCACGGTGTCCCGGGCCATCACCCCGGTGCCGAGCAGGCGCTCGTGCACCTGCACGGCCTGGAGCGCGCGCTCGTCGACATGGCGACACCGCTGCGTGGTCCGGTTCCCCGCTCCCGACTCGTCGTCGGCGCCTGACGGACACGGGCAGCACCGCATTTCCTCCGGCCCCTGGGGCGTCGTACGACGCCCCAGGGGCCGATTCTCTCTATCGGTGCGGGGTCGCCCGGTGCAGGGGCCGAGGAAGCTCCGCCGGTGTCGGCTCCGAAGATCCACAACGAGGCCCAGGGCGCCCGCTGGACGGCTTCGGAGTCGTTCCGGAGGCCTCGGGTCCGGCGGGCGCCGGAGAGGCTCGTGGCGGCCGTCTTGCGGGCTCCATGTGCCCTCGTGGCCCACGTGCGTCCATATGTGTGCCGTACGCACGCTGTCGCACCCCGGCTCGGTACGCAGCCTGGCGCACCCCCGCTTCCCGCCGCCGGATCGCCAGACCGGCCGCCGTCCACCCGTTCGCCCGTCCGCCGACCGGCGGGGCCGGCGTACGGCCGTCCGTCAACCGGACGGCCCGACGTGCGGCCGTCCCCTCGACCCCCGGGCTTTGGTCTAGACCGCAGCCCCGTGACTGCTACCGTCGCCCCGATGACGCGGGACCGAGAGGGGACAGCAGTGGCGCACGGCGACAGGCGGCGACAGCGGGCGTTCATCGGCTCGTTCACGGCGGCGGGAGGGCTCGGCGTCCTCGCGGCGGCCGTGGACCCGGACACCGGCGCGCTGACCGTGCTGGGTGCCGCCGACGACGTACCCGACCCCTCGTATCTCGTGTTCGCTCCCGCGCACGACGTCCTGTACGCGGTCAGCGAGAGTGCCGAGGGCGCGGTGGCCGCCTACCGGGTGCACGGCGACAAACCGGAACTGACCGGTCCGCCGACCCCGACCGGCGGCAGCGGCCCCACCCACCTCAGTGTCTTCGACGGACACGTCCTGACGGCGGACTACGGTTCGGGCAGCGTCAGCGCGGTACCCGTCCGCCCCGGCGGGGAACTGGCGCCCGCCGCGTCCAGCGTGCTCCGGCACGCCGGTTCCGGTCCGCACACACAGCGGCAGCAGGGGCCGCACGCCCATCAGGTGCAGCCCGACCTCACCGGCCGCTGGGCGGTCAGCGTGGACCTCGGCACGGACTCGGTCCGGGTGTGCGCCCTCGACGGCGGAAACCTCACCGTGCACCGCGAGATCGCGCTGCGTCCCGGCTCCGGGCCGCGCCATCTCGCCTTCCACCCCCGCGGCGAGCACGTGTACGTCCTCAACGAACTCGCGCCGACCGTCACCGTCTGCCGCTGGGACGCCGGGGAGGGCACGCTGCGGCCGGTCGGTGAGGCGCCGGTCCTGTCCGGTGTCCCGGACGGCGACGCGTACCCCTCGGGCATCGTCGTCTCGCCCGACGGCCGCTTCGTCTGGGCCGCCGTCCGAGGGTGTGACACCGTCTCCGTGTTCGCCGTCGACGCGGGCGGCGAGGGGCTCACACTCGTCGCGGAGGTGCCCTGCGGCGGCGTCTGGCCGCGCGCGCTGGCCCTCGACCCGTCCGGGCGCTTCCTGTACGCGGCCAACGAGCGCTCCGGCGACGTGACCTGGTTCGTCGTCGATCCGGACACCGGCGTTCCGGTCCGGGGCGGCTCGGTCGAGGCGCCCGCCGCGTCCTGCGTGGTCTTCGACTGACGCGGCCGGCCCGACCCCTTCCCGCCTGGTGCGTCTCCACCCGGTACGTCGGCGTCGGCCCATGGGAAAGGGCCCCTCCTGACTCAGGAGCGGGCCCTTTCGGTGTGCGGGTGGTACGGGTGGTGCGGTGGCGGCGGCCGACTAGAAGGCCGGCGCTCCCTGGGACTGCGGCGGGGCGATGCCCAGCGCCGTCGTGTACTGGGAGAGCGCGAGCTTGCCGATCGCCGGGTACGGGCCGAGGGCCTCGGCGGCGCTGCAGCCGGCCTCCTTGGCGGCCGCGTCGAGCAGACCCGCGTTGAGCTCCGGACCGATCAGGTACGGGGCGAGCGCGAGCTGCTGCGAACCGGAGCCGCGGAGCTGCTCGGCGATGGCCGCGATGGAACCCTCCTCGTCGAGGGCGGCAGCCATGACCGGCACGGCGAGCCGCGCGGCGAGCAGCATGCCGGTGATCCCGGCGGCCTGCACGGCGTCCTCGCCGCCGACGGTGGCGAGCACGATGCCGTCCGCGGCGGTCGCCACGGTGAACAGCCGGGCGCGGTCGGCGCGGGCCAGACCGGCCTCGGAGAGACGCACGTGCAGCGCCTCGGCGAGCAGCGGGTGCGGACCGAGGACGTCGGTCAGCTCGGCCGCGACACGGCTTTCCATGACCGCCTGGCGGATGCGGCGCAGCAGGGCGCTGTCCGGACCGGCGAGCAGCGGGACAACGATGCCGACGGGGCCGTCGGGCTCCGAGACGTCGGAACCGGCGGCGCGGGCCTGCTCGAAGCGCGCGGTGCGCTCCTCGGCGGCGTGGGTCAGCACGGACTGCAGCGTGGGGAACTCGTCGTCCCCATCCAGGTAACCGATGCGGGCATCGAGGCCGGGGAGCTCGGAGCGGGCGATGCTCACGACCTCCTCGGCGAGGCTGCGCGTGGCGGCGCTGGGGGTGCCCGGCACCGCGAGGACGAGCGCGGGCGCGCCCTCAGGAGCCGCCAGAGGTTCCGGACGGCGGTGCCGCCCGGCTTGGCGGGGTCGCGGCATTCGTACTGGCAGGCCGGACGCGGGCCCAGTGGGGGAGCTCATGGCGCCGCATGTTACTGGTTTCTTGGGTTCCCCTGTTCGGGGAGGGTGCAGGTGAGCGGTATCCGTCCGCTTTTGTCTGATGAGTTACGTACGGATCAGAAGTGATCGGTAAACGCCTACTTGTCGGCCCTACGGTGTATTCGGGCCATGGATTTCCGGGTACGGCTTTTCGGCCACCACGTGCAACATCCGTTCGTCCAGGGGCAGCGCGAGCCGGCCGTCCGCCAGGTCGGCCGCGATCCGGAGCGCGCCGTCGAGAGGGTCGCCCGCCGCCGGTACGCGGTGGACGTTCGGCAGGCGCTCGGCCAACTCCTCGTCCAGGGGCTCGAGGAGCGCGGCGCCCAGGTTGAACAGGCCCCCGGTGAAGGCGAGATGGCGATCGCCGTCGGCGGCGCACACGGCGGCGGCCGATTCGGCCAGGTGCCGGGCGGCGGTCCGCAGGATGCGCGAGGAGACGGGATCGCTCCCGGAGAGGTCGGCCACGTCGGGGGCGAAGGAGGCCAGGACGGCGGCCCGGTCGGTGCGCGGATACAGCAGGCCGGGAAGTTCCGGCATCGGTCCGAACCTGTCCTCCGCCCGTGCCAGCAGCGCGGCCGAGCCGTCCGGGCGGCCGTCGAACGCGCGCAGGGCCGCTTCCAGGCCTGCGCGGCCGATCCAGGCTCCGCCGCCGCAGTCGCCGAGCAGATGGCCCCAGCCGTCGGCCCTGCGCCAGGACGTGAGGTCGGTGCCGATCGCGATCATGCCGGTGCCCGCCGCGATCACGGCGCCCGCCCGGCTGCCCAGGGCTCCCGCGTACGCGGTCACCGCGTCCGCCGCCAGGGCGAGCCGCCGTACGCCCAGTTCGCGCTCCAGCGCGGCCGGCAGTTCGTCCCTCAGTTCGTCGCCGAGCGTGGCCAGACCTGCGGCGCCGACGGCCACGGCCCCGAGCCGATCGGCACCCGCCTCGGCCATCAAGCGGCGTGCCATCGGCAGCAGTTGTTCCAGCAGATGATCGGCCGAGATCCCGCGCGGGCCGGTACGGACCGGCTCCCGGGAGGTCAGCGGTCCACCGAGCCGGTCCGGGGCCGCGAGGCGTGCGCTGCCGTCTGCGTCGTCCGGGGCCCCGTGGGCGCCGAGCGCCACACGCAGGCCCGAGCCTCCGGAGTCCACGGCCAGCACCACGGCGGGGCTCTGCCCGTCGCGCGGTCGGCCGTGTCCTCCGCCGGGTGTCACGGCAGGCGCCAGTCCACCGGTTCGGCGCCCTGCTTCGTCAGCAGGTCGTTGGCGCGGCTGAAGGGGCGCGAGCCGAAGAAGCCGCGGTCCGCCGACATGGGGGAGGGGTGCGCGGATTCGACCGAGGGGAGACTGCCGAGCAGGGGGCGCAGATTGCGGGCATCGCGGCCCCACAGGATCGACACCAGCGGTCGTCCGCGTGCGGCCAGTGCCCGTATGGCCTGTTCCGTGACTTCCTCCCAGCCCTTTCCGCGGTGTGCGGCGGGGCTGCGGGGTGCCGTGGTCAGTGCCCTGTTGAGCAGCAGCACGCCCTGGTCGGCCCAGGGGGTGAGGTCACCGTTGGACGGCGGGGGCGCGCCGACGTCGCTGTTCAGTTCGCGGAAGATGTTGATCAGGCTCGGCGGCAGCGGACGTACCTCCGGGGCCACCGAGAACGACAGGCCCACCGCGTGTCCCGGGGTCGGGTAGGGGTCCTGCCCGACGATGAGGACGCGTACGTCGTCGAAGGGCTGCTGGAAGGCCCGCAGGACGTTCGCCCCGGACGGCAGGTAGGTGCGTCCCGCGGCGATCTCCGCGCGCAGGAAGTCGCCCATCTCGGCGATCCGTCCTGCGACGGGTTCGAGGGCTTTCGCCCAGCCCGGTTCGACGATCTCATGCAACGGTCGTGGTGCCACGGGCGTCACCCTACTGCCGTACACATGGCCGAGATCAAACCGGTGCCCGTCCCGCGATCGGGGATGACCGATTCGTCGCCGAATAGGACGGCTACGGGCGCAAGACGCCTGCCAGGGCGGGGCGTTGGACTCCGACCGGCCGACGAGTTCCCTGTACGGCTCCGCGAGGCACGGCTCCGCGAGGCACGGCTCCGCGAGGCACGGCTCCGTGAGGTACGGCTCCGTGAAGCAGCGGATACACCGAACCACCCCCGTGCGGCCGACCCGGTTGCCCGAAAACGTCGGCATGAATTCAGCCATCCGCCGGATGGAGGCGGTGATATGGGCTGATGGGGGCCGTAATCGACGATTCGGCCAGGCGTGATGGGCGCACATGGATTGGCGCACATCGATTGGCGCACCTGGAATTGTGAGAAATTTTCTTGCGGGTCCCGCCATTCCTGGTATAGACAATGAACGACGAGGTGTGGGGGCTCGTGGGGGTGGGAGATGCTGCGGATTCATTTCACGACCGAAGATCTCTTGAAAACCAGGGTGATCTCGTCGCCGGATCCCATGTGGGAACTGGTGTTGAGCGTCTTCCGATTACGCAGGCGACTTGCCGTGGCCCGGTATGAACCGTGGTATCGGCAGGTCAGGGCCGAAGCGGCCCGCAGTGATCTGGTGCAACGCATTCGGCTCATGCTGATGCCCATGATCCCGGCCTCGGGATATTTTCCGGACTTTCTCACTCCGGAAAGTCGGCGGCACGGAGGGGTCGAATCGATCATTGAATCCGTGGCCGGAAGCCCCAGAAGTGTCGTGCGCGGTCAACTCGACCTCCTCGACCGCGGCCGGGGATCCGCCTGGCTGGAGCGCTTGTACGAAGCGGATCTTTCGGCCCGGGAAGATTTACGAAAACTCCTGCTGGACTATCACCGAATCGCCCTCGCCCCTCACTGGAATGCGATCCGAAACAGCGTCGAGGCGGACCGGGCCATTCGCACCCGCGCCCTTCTCGACGGCGGAGTCCACGGACTGCTGCACAGCTACCCGTCGCTGATGCGATGGGCGCCGCCCGTCCTGCACGTCCGGTACGCCGTCGATCAGACACTCCGACTGAACGGACGAGGACTGCTCCTGGCCCCGTCGCACTTCGGCCAGGGACCCGCCAACTCGCTCGCCGACCCCGCGCTGCCACCCGTCCTCGTCTACCCCGCCGGGTACGACAGGACGACGGCGCCGGTGACGGTCCGGGCTCTGGGCCGGCTCATGGGTGGCACCCGCGCCTCCATCCTGATCGCCACCGAGACCGCGACGACATCCGGGGAACTCGCCCGCCGTGTGGGGGTGTCCGCCGCCACGGTGAGTCATCATCTGTCCGCACTGCGCGCGGCGGGTCTTCTGCGCACCCTCCAGCAGGGCGAGCTCATCCTGCACACCCGAACCCCCACCGGATCCGCCTTGGTCGACGCGGCCCATCCATCGGGCACTTGAGAGCGGAAACATGGCCGGGCCGGTGACCACCTGCGCATTTCGACCGCGGTGGAAAGGAGTGTCCCTCGACCGAACACGCTGGCGAGTATGGCGGGCAGCCCGCATCCGTACCGGAAGGGATACGACACACCGTGAACAACATACGTCGCTCGGCGGCCGCCGCCGCCGTCCTGGCCGCCGGTGCCACCGCCCTCACCATCAGCCCCGCGTCAGCGGCCGACACGACCTGCTCCAGCGGCTACGCCTGCATCTACTACCACCCCAACTATCAGGGCGCCTTCTTCAAGCAGTTCCCCAACATCCCCAACTACTCCGGCTACACCTTCACGGCCAGCGCCAACGGCAGTGACGGCGCCGGCCAGGGCGTCCGCAACAACGCCGCCTCGGTGGACAACTGGGACTTCAACAACGCCTTCACCGTGTACTTCCACGTCAACTACACCGGAGCGAGCCAGCGCTTCGCCGCGGGAGGCGGCGGCAACTTCAACTCCACGCTGCGCAACGAGAACGCATCGGGGAAGTTCGGCTGATCCGCCGGGACCTCCCGACCGACCGAGGTCCCGCACGCAGCCTCGCGCAGGGGTGCCCCGCTCCGAACACACCGGGCGGGGCATCCCCCGCGCCCCGGCCGCACGCTCGGCCGTCCTTGCGTACCCACCCACCGCATCGAGGACACACCGGCTCATGAACTCGTCCCCTGTCCGCGGCTATCCGAAGGCCGCCGTCGTCCTGGCGACGGCCGCCGTGCTGATGGCCGGGGGCTGCTCCTCGTCCTCGCCGTCGTCCCCGGGGCCCGCCCGGCCGAAGGGCGCGGCCGTCGCGATGCCGGAGGTCTCCTCCGTGCCGCGGCTGATCACGGCAGCCGACCGGACGCTGCCGATCGCCCCCTACCTCCTGAGCGACAAGCAGTCGGACGAACTGACCGCGGCCCAGGCCAAGCTGACCGAGGCATGCATGGCACGGTTCGGGCTGCGCTACACGTCTCCCGCCCCGGCCCCGGTGTTCCGGCCGAGGACCCCCACCCAGTTCCGGTACGGCGTGACCGACCCCGGGGCGGCGGCGACCGACGGATTCGCTCCGGCCGGCAGCAGAACCGCCCCGGCGACCACCGAACCCGCCCCGTTGTCCGCGGAGACGACGCTGGTACTGACCGGGACGAACGACCCGCACGTCAAACCCAGCTCCACCGAGGCCGGTGGCCAGGTCCACAAGGGCCGGAGGATTCCGGTCGGCGGATGTGTCGGCGAGGCCCGGGCCCGACTGCGATCCGAAGGGCCGGAAGCCGGCGGTGACGCGAAGCTCTCCGACGACATCAACATCGAGAGCTTCGAGGCCTCGCGGCAGCATCCGCTGGTCAAAGCCGTGTTCGCCCAGTGGTCCCGGTGCATGGAAGGCCGCGGCTTCACCTACTCGGACCCGCTGGCGGCCACCAGCGACCCGGCCTGGCGTACGAGGACCGCGTCGGTGAAGGAGAAGGCGGCGGCCCGCGCCGACGCGGACTGCAAGAAGCGGAACAACGTCGTCGGCGTCTGGTACGCCGTCGACGCCGCCCTGCAACGGCAGGCGATCGAGAAGAACAGCGTGGCTCTGGCCAAGATCAAGAAGGCGATCGGCACCCGGGTGAGGCTCGCGTCCGCCGTACTCGCGGAATGACGGGCCGACCCGCCGGGCCGGGGGCAGCGCTGACGGCCTCCCAGCCGGGGCAGCGATAACGGCTTCCCAGCCGGGAGGCAGCGATGACGGCTTCCCGGCCGGGGCGGGTACGCCCCTCCGGCCTCGACAGGGCTCAGGCCACGCCCGTCCGGCCTCGGCTGCGTTCGGGTCACGCCCTTCCGGCCTCGGCCGGGTTCAGGTCACGCCCCTCCGGCTTCGGCCGGGATCAGGCCATCACCGCCGCGCGGACGCACAGGACGTCCGGGAGGTGCGAGGCGAGCTGTCGCCAACTGTCGCCGTCGTCCGCGGACGCGTACACCTCGCCGTTGCGGTTGCCGAAGTACACGCCCGCGGGGTCCGCGCCGTCCGTGCACAGGGCGTCCCGCAGCACCGTGCCGTAGTGGTCCTCGGAGGGCAGGCCCGCCGTCAGCGGTTCCCAGGTCGTGCCCGCGTCGTCCGTACGAAAGACCCGGCAGCGCCGGTCGGCCGGGACACGGTCGGCGTCGGCGTTGATCGGGAAGACGTAGGCCGTGTCCCCGCGGTGCGGGTGGGCCGCCACCGTGAAGCCGAACGTCGACGGCAGGTCCGCGCCGATGTCGGTCCACTGCCCGGCCCCGTCGTCACTGCGGTACACCCCCCAGTGGTTCTGGAGGTAGAGCCGGTCCGGGTTCACCGCGTCACGCGCGACCTTGTGCACGCACTGCCCGAACTCCGGGTTCGGATCGGGCAGGAACACGGCGGAGACACCGGAGTTGGCGGGTTCCCAGTTCGCGCCGCCGTCGCCGGTGCGGAACACCCCGGCCGTGGACACGGCCACCGTCACGGCGCGCGCGTCGCGCTCGTCTGTGAGGATGGTGTGCAGCCCCTCGCCGCCACCTCCGGGGACCCACTTCGAGCGGGTGGGGTGCTCCCACAGGGGGCGGACGAGTTCGAAGGACTCGCCCCGGTCCTCCGAGCGGTACAGCGCGGCCGGTTCCGTGCCCGCGTACACCACGTCCGGTTCGGCGGCCGCCGGGTGCAACTGCCACACCCGCTCCAGCGAGGCGCCCGTCTCCTTGGGGAACTTGACCGCGGGCTGCGCGGGTTCGGTCCACGTACGGCCCAGGTCGTCGGAGTGGAACACGGACGGGCCCCAGTGCGCGCTGTCCCCGCCGACCAGCAGCCGGGGATTGTCGCCCCGGGAGTCGATCGCGACCGAGTACACGGCTTGCGCGTTGAAGTACGGACTCTCGTCGAACTCCCAGGCGCCGCCGCGCCGTCGCCCGATGAAGAGGCCTTTGCGGGTGCCTACCGTGAGCAGTACGTCGGCCATGACCGGCCACCTCCGCGACGTCGTTGTCTGCGCTACGGGCCAGTCTGCACCCCGGCACCGACAGTCACCTTCCGCTGTGACGTCTGCGCAGGTCGGACGGGGTGTGTCGGCACCTTCCGGCTCCGGTGCCGGGGCTCCGGTCCGGCAGGTCGGACGAGCCGGTGGGCGCGAGGTGTGAGCATCGCGTGGAGCACGCGCGTAAGGGAAGGAGATGTGGCGTGTCCGTGCGGTCGTGAGGAGGAGGCCCTTGATGGCGGCGTTCCGTGGTCCGGGGGTCTGGCTGTGGCGGTGGCGGAGGAACCCGCTGCGGCGGCGAAGCGATGTCCTGGAAGCCTGGATCATGCTCGCGGCCTGGGTGTTCACGGTGCTGGGCGGTGCGGTGGCGGGCCTGGCGACCGTCGGCGCCGTGGAGAACAGTCTCGCGAGGGAGCGGGCGGAGTCGCGCACCGTCCCCGCCCAGTTGATCGAGGACGCGCGGGAAGCGAGCGGGCCGGCCGGCCGCGTCGTGTGGACGAGGGTCCGCTGGACGGCACCGGACGGCACCGTCCGTTCCGGTCAGGTGCGGGTCGCCGCGGGCACCCTGGCGGACACCCCGGTGCTGGTGTGGACCGACCCCGACGGGCGTCTCGTCGACCGGCCCACCACCGTCCCCGTGGCCCGGCTGCGGGCCTGGCTGATCGGCGTCTTCGCCGGCGCCGGGGTGGCGGGCATCCCCCTCGCCGTCGGCAGCTTCCTCCGCGGCCGCCTGGAACGCCGTCGCGTGGACCGCTGGGACGAGGACTGGGCCCGGATCGGCCCGCTCTGGGGCCGGATGACGAGCTGAGCCGACAGGATCCCAGCCCTGAGTGGCGGGAGCCGGCAGGGTCCATGCACCTGGCGCCAGAGCCGACAGGGCCCCAGCGCCTGGACGGCGAAGGGCCCGTGCCTCCGCCACGCCCCGCGTCGCCCAGCGCCCCGCGTCGCCCAGCGCCACGCCCCGCGTCGCCCAGCGCCACGCCACGCCCCGCGTCGCCCACCGCCACGCCCCGCGTCGCCCAGCCGCACACCGCCACGGCCTCGCGCCCTGCTGTTGCGGCCGCCGGCCCCCGCCGCCGCGACCCCTCACCCCACTTATGCACTGATTGCGGCCGCTCGCTCCGCCGTTGCGGCCCCTCACCCCACCGCTACGCCCGCTCGCGGGCAGCTTCGGGTCGTCCCTACGCGATCTCCAGTACCCTCCGGCAGTCCCTCAGGAGCGTCTCGTCGTCGAGGACGTCGTGGCTGCCGTGGCCGCCGGACCGGGCGCGGTGACGGCGGGGAGAGGCAAGCTCCGCTCGGACCAGGTCGTGGACGGGCGCGCCCGCGTCGCCCATCCGGACGAGGCAGGCGGTGACGGTGCCCCGGGTGTACGGGTTCCGCCAGGCCTCGCGGAACACCGGCAGGACAGGGTCCGGATCTCCGGCGATCTCCCACAGGGCACAGGCGGCGGCCGTCCGCTCCCACACCTCGGCGGAGTCCGTCAGGCGTCGCAGCCCGGGGAGCGCGGGCGCGGCCGCCGCCCCCGACCGGCCGAGCGCCTCGGCCGCCGCCCGGCGACTTCCGGCGTCCCGCTCCGGTGCCAGCGCCCCGAGGAGAACGGGAAGGACCGCCTCGACGTCCCCCTCCACCTCCCGGAGCGCGTCGGCCGCCGCCACGGCGTTCTCACCGGTCTCATCCGTCAGCAGTTCCCGCAGCGCCGGTACGGCCTCACGCGCCCGGGGGCCGAACGCGGCGACTGTCCTGGCCAGCGCCTTCACCAGGGCGTTCCGGAGCCGCAGATCCCCTGGTGTGCCGTGCAGCAGTCGCAGCACCTCGGGCAGGGCCGCGGCGTACCGCAGCGTGCCGAGCGTGGACAGCAGCGGAGCGGCACGGTCGTACGTCTCCGGAGAGTCGAGCGGAACCTCGGCCAGCCGCTCGCGCAGCAGGGGAGCCAGCGGTGCCGCGGCCGGTCCCAGGAAGCCGATCGCGTACCCGGTCTCGTTCGGCACGGCCGGGCCCCGCAGCACCTCGGCGAGCGCTGGTATCGCCCGTACGTCCCCGCACCGGGCGAGGGCTTTCAGAGGGCGGTACAACGTCGCCGTACCCCGCCCCCGGGAGTCGGTGCCGGCCTCCACGAGGTCGGCGAGCCGGTCCGCCGCCGGAACCGCCAGCGTGAACAGGAACTCCAGGACGGACACGGCGGCGCAGCGCAACCGCTCCTCGTCCGAGCCGAGTTGCTCCCCGATCAGCGCGACCGGCTCCTCGTACGCGCCCCGCCATTCACGGAACAGCCCCGCCGACATCCAGACGGCGTTGCACCGGTCGGCGGTGTTCTGGCAGCTCAACTGTCCCTTGAGCAGGGCGATCCGGTCCGTGGTGCGGGCGCCCAGCGCCTTGTGGAGCGTCCGGAGCAACTGCGCCCCCTCCTCGTCCGCCGGGCGCATCCGGCGCAGACTGCCGATGAGGGTGTCGGACGAGGTCCGGACGGGTTCTCTGGACGGCCGGATCCGCTGTGACCGGGTGTGGAGCAGCGCGACGACCGTCGGCACGAGGTCGGCGGGCAGCCGGTCGAGGGCGCACGAGGCGAGCTGACCGAGCGCCGCGAGCCGCAGCCCGGGGTCGTGCGGCGGGCCGCACAGCGACACCAGACAGTCCACCGCCGGGGCCGAGGAACCGCCGTGGAGCCGGGCGAAGAGGCCGAGACCCTCGACCAGTGCCAGCCGGACGCCGTCCTCCTGTTCGTCCCGCAAGCGGTCGCTCAACAGGGCCAGGACGCGAGGAGGTTCGCCGTGGAAGCGTACGAGCGCCGTCGGCGCGGCGCGGCGCACCTGCGGGTCGCCGTCCGTGACGAGGTCCAGGAATACCGCGGAACCCGCCCGGACCGCCGCGTGCGCCATCGCGTGGTTGTCGTCCTCGGGGACCTCCGAGTCCCGGCCACCGCCGTCCTCGTCCGCGCCGTCCTCAGCGTCCCCGGAGGTGTCCCCGAAGGTGTCCGCGTCGTCCGAACCGCCGATGCTGGTGAGCAGTTCCACGATTCCGCCCCGGTCGGGAAGTCCGGCGCGGGCGGCGAGTGCGAAGAGGAAGGGGATCGACGCGAGCGTCGAGTCGTACACGTCGCCCTGGTGGTGCACGGCTCCGTACATCCCGTCGAGCGCGGTCTCCCGCTCCCGGGGGAGCGGTGAGGCGAGTCCCCGCAGCAGCTCCGGCACGTCCGCGGCGCTTCCGTACGCATGCTGCATCGAGGCCCAGTCGACCTCGTCGATCCCCCTGAACACGTGTCCTCCCCATGCGTACGGCCATTGATCGTGAGTGTGCACCACGGCACTGACAGTGACGCTCGTGGACCCTCCCGTCGATGGCGTCGGTCCAGCCAACTACGGGGCGAACGGCTGTTTTCCGACGGTCGGGCGGGGCTGCCGCCGTCGTAGAGGGACGCCTGGCCGGGGGAGAGGGGCGGGTGGAGACACCGCGGCCGGGCACCTCCTGGGTGCCCGGCCGTGTGCCGACGGATCGAGGCCGCGGTCCGCGGCGTGGCGCTACTCGCCCGGGGCGGACGCCCCGGGACTTCCGGACCCGGCCGAGGTCCCCGAGGTCGCGGCGGGTGCAGCGGGTGCAGCGGGTGCAGCGAGGGGCGGTTCCTGGGATGGCCGGTCCGGGTGGGCCGGGCGCCGGGAGGCGAACCGGGGCAGGGCCGGCGGGGCGAGGAAACCCTCGGCGCGCGCCGCGGCGATACCGATACGGGGAAGGTCCGCGCTCTTCTCGAAGAGGAGGTACCGAGGCTCCCAGACCGGCCGGTACTTGGCGTTGGCCCGGTAGAGGGATTCGAGCTGCCACCAGCGCGAGAGGAACGTCAGCACCGAACACCACAGCCGCAGTACGGGTCCCGCGCCCAGCCGGGTGCCGCGTTCGAAGACGGACCGGAACATCGCGAAGTTCAGGGAGATCCGCTCGACACCGAACTCCTCGGCGTGCTGGAGCAGTTCGATCACCATGAACTCCATGAGGCCGTTGTCGGAGTTCCGGTCGCGGCGCATCAGGTCGAGGGACAGGCCCCGCTCACCCCACGGCACGAAGCTCAGCACGGCCCGGGGTTCGCCTTCGCTGTCGTGGCACTCCAGCATCACGCAGCGTCCGTCGGCGGGGTCTCCCAGCCGGCCGAGCGCCATGGAGAAGCCGCGTTCGGTGGCTCCGTCGCGCCATTGGTCCGCCTTGTCGGTCAACGCGGCCATCTCGGCCTCGGGGATGTCCTCGTGCCGACGGACGCGGACCGTGTATCCGGCGCGCCGGATGCGCTTGTGCGCCTGCCGGACGCCGCGCATGGCGCGTCCCTCCAGGGTGAAGTCGGACCGGTCCACGATGGCTTCGTCGCCGAGCTCCAGGGCGTCCAGGCCGTGCCGGGCGTACACGGTCCCGGCCTCCTCGCCGGCCCCCATCACCGCGGGCGTCCACGCGTGCCGACGCGCCTCCCGCAGCCACGCCTCGATCGCGCCGGGCCAGGCCTCCGGGTCGCCGATCGGGTCGCCGGACGCGAGGGTCACCCCGCCGCGGACGCCGTACGCGATCGCCGCCTTGCCGCTCGGGGACCAGATGACCGCCTTGTCGCGGCGCAGCGCGAAATAGCCGAGCGAGTCGCGTTCCCCGTGTCGGGCCAGCAGGGCCCGCAGCCGGGTCTCGTCGTCCTCGCCGAGAAGTTCGAGACCACGCGGGGAACGGAAGCACGCGTAGAGCACCAGCAGGAACGTGGCGGCCACCAGGGCGTTGACCAGGATGTCGACCCAGCGGGGCGCGACGACGCTGTCGAACCGGTCGGCGAGCGGGCCGACACTGATTCCGCGCAGCAGGGTGTACGCGATCCGGTCGCTCAGCGGTGTGCCCGACACCCGGTTGGTGGCGCTGACGAGCAGGGTGCCCAGTGTCGCGCTGACGAGCAGGCCGCCCGCGCCGACGGCCAGCGCGAGTCGGGGATTCGAGCGGTCCCCGACGGCGTGGAACTCCTTGCGCCCCAGCAGGAGGGCGACGACGAACAGCGCGGTGAGGAGCAGCGAGATCCAGTTGAAGACGTGCCGTTGGTAGCGGTCCTGGGTCAGGGCCACGCCGTAGAGCACCAGGAGCGGCCCGGCGAGCAGCAGGTTGAAGATCCAGGCGGCTCGTTTGCGGCGCCGCATCACGAGCGCGAGGAACAGGGCCAGCGCCGCCGAGATCAGCCCGGCGGTGGCCAGATAGGGAGTGAAGAACTCGCCTCCGTTGTGCTCGTGCACCTCTTCGCGGAAGGGCAGCGAGGACACGGCGACGACGTTGAGGACGGCGAGCAGCCGCAGGTACCAGACCGTGAACGCGGCGGCTCTGGGCCGGATTCCGTCGCCCGCTCGTCCGGACGGAGCCTCACGGCGCGGGCTCGCGTTCCGCTGTTCCGGGATGAGCGCTGACTGTTGTACGGACACCGTGGAACATCACCTTGGGGAGAGGGCGGGAGAACCGGTGGGGACTGAGGCCGGAACACTACATCTTGTAGGGAAGAGTGAGGTTATGGCCAGCCAGAGACGGAGTGAAGAGGTAAGGAGGAGTTGAGAATGCGAAGCGGGCGCTCCACGCGTGCCTGCTGGCTCCGCCTCGCCTCTGTCGGCGACTTCCGCGCCGCCCCTGCTCCGCTCGGGCAAGGTCGCGTGAGCCCGGCGCCCCGGGGTCCCGCCGTGGACGTCGAACCGTATCGCTGGCCGCGGCTCGGCCCGGCGCCGGCCGAGCCGGATGTCTTAAGCGGGCGTGCCCCTCATGGATCACGGAGGCCTCGCATCAGCGGCGGGCTGAGCCCGAGGGTCGGACCCACAGCAGTGGTGGGGGCCTCGATGGTGGGGCGTCGCGCCTCGGCGGCGAGGGTGCCCAGAGGTGGGCGTCGCGCCTCAGTGGCAGGGGTCCTCGGCGGGGTGTGGGGGGCCCAGCGTCGGGGGCCTCGGCGCACGGGGCCTCAGGCGGGGGGCCCTCGCTGGAGGGCGGTGGGGCTTCGCGCCTGAGCGGCGATGTTCCTCGGCGGCGGCGATTGGGGGGTGGCTCAGCTGCGGGGTTCCTCGGCCCCGCGGATTGGGGGTGGCCCTCAGTGGGTTCCTCGGCGCCGCGGATTGGGGGTGGCCCTCAGCGGTGCGGTGTCGCGCCCCGCTCGCGGTCCGCGCGTGTGGTCGCCCACCACAGGAGGTCTCCGAGCGCGGCACCTGCCGCCACCAGGGCCGTGATCACTCCGGCCATGGTCAGCCCGTCGCCGAGGTGCGGGCGCCCGTGCAGGGCGTGCAGATCGAAGCCGCACAGGTGGTACACGCCCAGCGCGGCGATGCCGAGGCTCGGCAGGAGCAGTGCCAGCACGGACGCCGGTCCGCGTGCCACCCGCCCGGTGTCATGCTCCTTCACGGGCTCCCCCTGACGTACGTCGCTCGCTCACCGCCGGGACCCTACAGCACGTAGGGTCTCCGTGTCCTGGCCGTGCTTCGGCGGTGTCGTGGCGGCTACCCCGGACGACGGCCCCCATGCGGGGCGGGGGCGTCCGCGGCGCGTGATCCGGATCACGCGGCGTGTCACCCGTCCGGCGCCCACGGCGGGCGCCGGACGGACCGGCGGAGTCGGGGCCCGGCTCTCCGGCAGGGTGGTGGTGCGGCGGGTCGACCACCCGTAGCGGGCCCCGTTCGGTCGCCTCCGCGGCCGGACGGCGCCTACACCGACCGGTGGTACTGGTCCGGCACGCGCACCTCGGCCCCGAGTTCACGTGCGGCGAGCCGGGCGAAGGACGGGTTGCGCAGCAGCTCCCTTCCCAGCAGCACCGCGTCGGCCTCGCCGTTGGCGACGATCTTCTCGGCCTGCTCGGCCTCCGTGATGAGACCGACGGCGGCGACGGCCATCGGGGTCTCCTTCTTCACCCGTGCGGCGAACGGGACCTGATAGCCGGGCTCGACGGGGATGCGTACACCGGAGGCGTTCCCGCCCGTGGAGACGTCGAGCAGGTCCACGCCGTGTTCGTGCAGCTCGGCGGCGAAGCGGACGGTGTCGTCGGCGCTCCAGCCCGCGTCCTCCAGCCAGTCGGTCGCGGAGATACGGAAGAAGAGCGGCTTGTCCTGCGGCCAGACCTCTCGCACGGCGTCGACGACTTCGAGGGCGAACCGGGTGCGGTTCTCGTACGAGCCGCCGTACACGTCGGTGCGGTGGTTGGAGTGGGGCGAGAGGAACTCGTTGATGAGGTAGCCGTGGGCTCCGTGGATCTCGACGATCTCGAAGCCGGCCGCCAGGGCGCGGCGAGCCGCGTCGGCGAACTGACCCACGATCTCGCGGATTCCGTCGACCGTCAGCTCGTCCGGGACCGGGTGCTTCTCGTCGAACGCGAGCGCGCTCGGGGCGACCGCCTGCCAGCCGTGCGCGTCCGGGCCGACCGGGGCGCCGCCCTTCCAGGGGCGCTCGGTCGAGGACTTGCGTCCGCCGTGACCGAGCTGCACGGCCGGCACCGTGCCCTGCGCGGACAGGAAGCGCGTGATGCGGCGGAAGGCCTCGACCTGGGTGTCGTTCCAGATGCCCAGGTCGTACGGGGAGATCCGGCCCTCGGGCGAGACGGCGGTCGCCTCGACGATGACCAGGCCCGCCCCTCCCGTGGCGCGAGCGGCGTAGTGGGCGAAGTGCCAGTCGTGCGGAGCGCCCGCCGAGGGGCCGTCGGGCGCGGCCGAGTACTGGCACATCGGGGGCATCCACACCCGGTTGGGGATGGTGACTTCGCGCAGGACGCAGGGCTCGAAGAGAGCGCTCACGACCGACTCCATTCGTGGCGGGACCGATGTATGCGTCGTACGATAAACCTCGTAGTACGGCGAGTGTCAAACTACGACGAGTCTCGTACAATGCCGGAGTGCGGCGGGGTCGGGTGAAGCCCGCCGGACGATGCCGAAGACGAGGGGGCGAGGACCGAGGCCCCCGGACGAAGTGGAGCCGCCGTGACGCCCGCCGCACGTGGCCGTGATCTGCCGCACCCCGCGCGCGAGGAGATCCGGCTGGAATCGGTCCTGCACGCGCTGTCCGACCCGATGCGGCTGCGGATCGTCCGCGAACTCGCCGTCGAGGGCCGTGAACTCTCCTGCTCGGACTTCCTCCTGCCGGTCACGAAGTCCACGACGACGCACCACTTCCGGGTGCTCCGCGAGAGCGGGGTCGTCCGCCAGGTCTACCGCGGCACGGCGAAGCTCAACGGCCTGCGTACGGACGACCTCGAAGTGCTCTTCCCCGGACTCCTCGACCGTGTCCTGGAGGCCGCCACCCGGCAGGCCGCGCGCCCGGAGCGGTGACCGTCGCGGAGCCCGCTTCGGACACCTCGCGGCACCGCCGCCGATGGTTCACCGCGGCGCCGGCGGACCCCTCACGGAGCCGCTTCCGAGGCCTCCGGGTTCCGGGCAAAAAGAAAGGGCAAGGGGGAAAGCCATCCCTTGCCACTCTCAACTTATAGCGCACCGGGGGGCTTGCGGCAAGGCCCCCGTCGTCCCGCAGAATCACTGGCCGAAGCCAGGACCTGCGGAAAGTTGACATGAGCCCTCTGACCACCAGCGCGTTCCGCCTCCCCGGCCGGCTCTCCGCCAAGGCGGACCCGGCGCTGATCGCCGCGGACGAGCGGCACTTCGCGGCGCTCGCCGAGAGCCTCGACCGCGCGATCGCCGAACTGTCCGACCGGCTCGACGCCGAACGCAGGGCGCCCGGCGGCCTCGGCCGCGAGGCGATGGAGCGAGACCTGGAGATCCACCGGCTGACCGGGCGGCTCCGCGCACTGCGCCGCTTCGGACTCGACCTGTGCCTCGGACACGTCGTTCCGGCGGACGGCTCCGGACCCCTGTACATCGGGCGCCTCGGCCTCACCGACAGCGAGGGCCGCCGACTGCTGACCGACTGGCGCTCTCCCGCCGCCGAGCCGTTCTTCGCCGCGACCCACGCCCGCCCGATGGGTCTGACGAGCCGCCGCAGATACCGCTGGACCGACGGCCGCATCAGCGACTACTGGGACGAGGTGTTCACCGCCGAGGGACTCGAACGGCACGCGGCGCTCGACGACCAGTCCGCCTTCATCGCCGGTCTGGGCGGCAGCCGTTCGGCGCGGATGCGGGACGTGCTCGCCACCATCCAGGCCGACCAGGACGCCGTCATCCGGGCGGGATCCCGCGGCGCCCTCGTCGTCGACGGCGGTCCCGGCACCGGCAAGACGGTCGTCGCCCTGCACCGCTCCGCCTACCTCCTCTACTCCGACCCCCGGCTCGGCCACCGACGCGGCGGCGTGCTGTTCGTCGGTCCGCACCAGCCTTACCTCTCCTACGTCGCCGACGTCCTGCCCAGCCTCGGAGAAGAGGGCGTGCAGATCTGTACCCTGCGCGACCTCGTCGCCGAGGGAGCCGGAGCGGCGGCCGAGCGCGACCCGCACGTGGCCCGTCTGAAGTCGACCGCGGACATGGTGCGGGCGATCGAGACGGCCGTCAGGTTCTACGAGGACCCGCCCGCCCGGGGGATGACGGTCACGACCCCGTGGGCCGAGGTCCCGCTGAGCGCCGACGACTGGGCCGAGGCGTTCGAGGCGGCGGAGCCGGGCACGCCGCACAACGAGGCACGCGACCAGATCTGGGAGGCGCTGGTCGCGATCCTGACGGACAAGCACGACGACGACGTCCCGCCCGAACTGCTGCGCAGAGCGCTGCTGCACGACCAGGAGCTCGTCGGGACCCTCGACCGCGCGTGGCCGCTGCTCGACGCGGCCGACGTCGTGGGCGACCTGTGGTCCGTGCCCGCCTACCTTCGGCTGTGCGCTCCCTGGCTCGGACCCGACGACGTCCGCGGACTGCAGCGCCCGGACCCGCGGGCCTGGACGGTCTCCGACCTGCCCGTCCTGGACGCGGCGCGGCAGCGGCTCGGCGACCCGGAGACCTCGCTGCGAAGGCGTCGCCACGAGGCGTCCGTCGCGGCCGAACGCGAGCGCATGGCCGGCGTCATCGACAACGTGCTGGCGGCCGACGACGACGGCGAGGGCGCGGTGACGATGCTGCGCGGCCGGGATCTGCAGGACACCCTGATCGACGAGAGCGGACTGCCCGCGGACCGACCGGACCTGCTCGCGGGGCCGTTCGCGCACGTCGTCGTCGACGAGGCGCAGGAACTGACCGACGCGGAATGGCAGATGCTGCTGCGGCGCTGCCCGTCCCGGAGCTTCACCGTCGTCGGGGACCGCGCACAGGCCAGACACGGTTTCGCCGAGTCCTGGGAGGAACGGCTCGGGCGGGTCGGATTCGACCGGATCGACGTGGCCTCGCTGACCATCAACTACCGGACGCCGCAAGAGGTCATGGTGGAGGCCGAGGCGGTCGTCCGGACCGCGCTGCCGGACGCCAACGTGCCGACCTCCGTGCGCAGTTCCGGCGTCCCCGTCGCCCACGGTTCGGTCGCGGACCTGGAGTCGGTGCTCGACACCTGGCTTCGCGACCACGCCGAGGGCATCGCCTGCGTGATCGGCGATCCGACGTTCCGGGCGACCTCCCGGATCCGTTCGCTGACACCGGAGTTGTCGAAGGGCCTCGAATTCGACCTGGTCGTCCTCGTCGACCCGGAGAACTTCGGAGAGGGCGTGGAAGGAACGGTCGACCGCTATGTCGCGATGACCCGGGCGACCCAGCGACTCGTCATCCTCACGAGCCCCTGACACGCTGAACCCCCTGACACGCTGAACCCCCTCACGCCGCCGGAGGTCGAGGCCGACGGCGGGTGGTCCAGGCAGGAACGAACCGGCCGAAGGCCGCACGGGCGGGGTGTCCGCCCGTGCGGCCTTCGGCCCCGGCCCGTGGCTCGTGGGGGCCGCTCACCGTGGGCCGCCGGCAGCCGGCGCCATGGTCAGGACGTGGCGGCCCGTGCCGCCGTCCACAGCGCCTCCCAGTCGGGCAGCTTGACCACCTCGCGGCCCAGGCTGGCTCCCAGCTCCGCCTCGGCCCGCTCGATCGCCTGCCATCCGGCCCATTCCACCGGCCGTATCCCCTCGGCCCGCAGTGCGTCGAGGGGATCACCGGCCACCTCTCGGCGTACGAGTCCGGGGGCGTCCTCCAGCAGGGAGGCCACCGTCTCCTTGGCGCACGGGCGATTGGTCCCGATGACCCCGGTCGGACCTCGCTTGATCCAGCCCGCCACGTACTCACCCGGCGAGACCGCGCCGTCCCGCAGGACCCGTCCCGCCCGTTGCGGCACCGTTCCGAGACCGGAGTCGAACGGCATCCCCTCCAGCGGCACCCCGCGATAGCCCACCGAGCGCAGCACCAACTGGGCCTCGATCTCCTCGAACCGCCCCGTCCCCGTCACCCCGCCCGCCCCGTCCGGAACCGTCCGCTCGAACCGCACCGCGCCCACCCGGCCCCCGTCGGCGAGGAGTTCGACGGGCCGCAGGAAGAAGCGCGGGCGGATCAGACGAAGCCGGCCCCGTGGCGCGGCGGCCGCCCAGCCCCGGAGGACCTCCACGTTGCGCCGCTGGGCCCCGGGCAGCCCGGACGGATCGAGGTAGGCCGGATCGAGTGCCAGCTCCGCCTCGTCCACCCTGATGTCGGCCCCCGGAAGGCCGCCCAGCTCGCGCAGCTCCTTCGTGGTGAAGCGGGCCTGCGACGGCCCGCGCCGCCCGACCATGCTGATCTCGGTGACCTCGCTGGCCGCCAGCGCGCCGAGCGCCGCCTGCGGGATGTCGGTGGGGCTCAGCTCGGGCTCCGTGCGGGCCAGGATGCGGGTCACGTCGACCGCCACGTTCCCGACGCCGATGACGACGGCCGAGCGCGCCCCGGCCACGAAGTCACCGGCCACGGCGTCGGGGTGCGCGCTGTACCAGGAGACGAACTCGGTCGCCGACCAACTGCCGGGCAGGTCCTCGCCGGGCACGCCGAGATGCCGGTCGGTGGCGGCGCCGACGCAGTACACGACCGCGTGGTACAGCTCCCGCAACCGCGCCACGGACACCCCGCCGGGTCCCACCTCGACGCCGCCGAGGAAGCGCACCCGCTCGTCCTCCAGGACGGTCCGCAGATTGTTCTGGAGCGACTTGATCTTCTCGTGGTCGGGCGCCACGCCGTAGCGCACCAGGCCGTACGGGCAGGGCAGCCGGTCCAGGACGTCGACGCGGACGTCGGGAGGCCCGCTCCGCTGGACCAGGCCCTGTGCGCTGTAGACCCCGCTGGGTCCCGAACCGACGACGGCGACACGCAGCACGGCGGAACTCCTCACCCGAGGGATCAGGAAGATCGCTGACAGGACATCGCTGGTGCTCCCAGGATCGCACCACCGGGTGCTCCGCTGACAGGGTGCGGTGCGTGCCGATCACGCGCGTGTCCGTTCGTATGGAATGTGATGATGCGGTTACGTTCCGTATGTGCTAGACGCATCGTTTCTTAATCTGTCCGACCGCTGCCGCGCGGACGGCGACGTGTCGGTGTGGCCCGCCTGGGAAGTGCGGGAGTCCGCGTCGGGCGTCACGTCCTGGTTCCACGTCCGGCTGGCCTTCGCCGACGGTGCCAGGGTCGACCTGCTCGCGGTGCTCTCGGCGACGGCCCTGTCCATCGAGGACGTACGGGCCGAGCCGCCCCTGTCCCTGGACGACCTCGCGGTGGTCGCCGAGTGGATCGAGGAACCCCTGTCCGAGGCGTGCGGCGGCCGCCTCGGCACCGGCCCCGAACAGGAGCGGGAGAGCCAGGCGCGGCGCGCCCGGCCCACCTGGCCGCGCGGCGCCGAGGGGCGTCTGCTGGTGGCGGAGGAGTACATGGCGGCGCAGCGGGACGGAGTGGATCCGGTGCTCGCGGTCATGGACGCCACCGGGCACAGCCGCCGCAAGTCCCTCAGGCTGATCGCCGGGGCCCGCGACGCGGGGTTCCTGGCACCTCGTCACGCGCGCCGCTGACGGAGGCGGCCCGGCTCGCCGGTGGCCCTTGGTGCGGGCCCGCCGGCGGGTAGGGCTCATCGTCACGCCGAACGCCCTTGAGCCGTGGGCTACGTGGACGGACCGTCCGCGGGCTCGGGCTCGGGTCCGTGCTTGGGCTCGGGGTCGTGCTCGGGCTCCGGATCGGTCGCGAAGAAGCGGGAGAGATCCGTCTCGCGGGGGCGGTTCGACGCCTCGGCGTCCGGCGGCGTCCCCATCTCCCAGTCCAGCCGGTAGCGCTTGAAGAGCTCGGCCCGCAGCACCGGGACCTTCATCGGGACGCCCGGCACCAGCGCCGAGTAGACCGCGCCCATGAGCAGGGCGCGCAGCATCGGGTAGTCGGCCGAGACCTGCTGCGATCCGTACCGTGCCACGGTGTCCCCGAGCAGTTCGGAGAGCCGCACCTGTTCGGGGCACTGCACGAACCCCTCGGCCTGGAGCAGCCCGGCCATGTGCTGCCGCATCAGCACCGGCTGGTCCTGGGTGAGGCCGAGGATCGCGTCGATGGCCCGGGCCATCCGCTCCCGGCCGTCCTCGCTGCGCGGTTCGCGTTCGAGGGCCTCCTCCAGCGTGCGGTGCATCAGCCGGTGCACCGCTGACTGCAGGAGCTGGCGTTTGCCGGGGAAGTAGTACGAGACGAGCCCGCGCGCCGATCCCGCGCGATCGGCGATGTCCCCGAGCGTCGTGGCGTCGTACCCGTGCTCGCTGACGAGCTCGACCGCGGCTTGCAGCAAGCGCTCCCGGGAGCGCCGCCGCAACTCTTCATTGACCGAGGCGCTTCGCGGGGACATGCTGTAACTCCTGCGTTGACTGGCTGCCAGCCAACTATACTCAACGCGTCCGGATCGAGGCCCTTCGCGGGTCGGTTCCGGGCTGCCGCCGACCTGGGGCGACGCGGGGGATCGCCTCAGGTCGGACGCGCGGCAGCGGGCGTCGGGGGAGTGCCGTCGAGACGGCTGCCGTCCTCGCGCCGCGAAGCGTCGTTCCGCGTCCCGGACATTCCGTCGAAGGATGTGCGCCGGTTCACGGCCAGGTAGGCGCGTCGCCAGGTGGTGACCATGTACCAGCCGACCGACAGACTCAGCAGGACGTTGCCGACGAGGGTCTCCCTGTCGTCACTGCGCGCCGTGTTGACGAGAGCGGCGCCGGTGACGCAGGTGAGGAAGCCGGCGAGGAGAATCCAGAACACTGTCTTCATTGCGGACCTCGGGACTGTGTGGCGGAGGCGCCAACGTAGCCACGGATCCCGCATTGCGAAGCGTTTGGCCTTTGTTGGCCAGAACTTGACGCTGCCGGCCTGCCCGTGGCCGAAAGTCGTCGCTTCCTTGTCGGGATTCCTGAACGGGTGTTCCGGCGACGCCGAACGGCTGTCTCCGGTGCGTCAGTTCGTGTCCACCAGGTCGAGCACCGGCCGCAGTCCGTCCGGGCGGTCCGCCCCCGGCAGATGGTCGACGAAGAGCACCGCGCACCCCAGGGCGGCCGCGCCGCCGTCCGCCGTGCGGTCGTCGCCGACCATCAGGGTGTCCTCCGGGGTGATGCCGAGTTCGGCGCAGGCCGTCGCGAAGAGCCGCGGATCCGGCTTCTGGACACCGTGCTCGTACGACAGGACGTACGTCCCGACATACGGGTCGAGCCCGTGCTCGCGGAAGACGGGCCGCAGGTCCCAGCCGATGTTGCTGACCACCCCGACGACCAGACCCCGCTCGCGCAGCGCGCCGAGCACCTCGGCGGCGTCGGGATAGGGCCGCCACGCGGCGGGTCGCATCTGGCGGTCGTAGAGAGCGTCGTGCAGACCCGGATCGGGCAGTGACACCTGCCGGGAGAGGCCGGTGAACGCCGCCCGGTGCTGCTCGGCACCGCGGTCGCGGGACGCCCAGAGGTCGCGGAGGTGATCCGGCACCGGGAGCGTCGGAGGGGCTCCGCCCGCGAGCGCGCCCACCGCCTCCAGGGCACGCGCCCTTTCGGCCAACTCCCGCTCCGGGAGCGTATGACCGCTCTCCACGAGCACCGCGCGCAGCCACGATTCCGTGTCCTCGACGCGGAAGAGGGTCCCGGAGAAGTCGAAGAGCACACCCTTGAAGGTCATGCGGGAGATCCTTTGCGGCGCTGCCCGTGGCGGTCAAGAAGCACTCGTCCGCCGCCCCCGCGCGGGAGTCCGGATACCGCCGATCGGGCGAGTGGCTCGGTGGTACGGGCTAGCCCAGTGCTCGCAGACCCGGTACGAACGCCACGAGGACGGGGACCACCGGCACCAGCGCGGCTGCCGCCGTCAGTTGCAGCCGGCGGCCCGCCGGGAGCCGGTCCCGCGGTGTGAGGAGGCGGTCCACCCGCTGGGGGAGATGCGCGCCGGGGCTCGCCGGGCCGGGTCCGAACACGCTCCGGTCCTCGTTGAGTTCGACCAGGGCGAGAGCGATCGTGAGCCGTCCGAACCGGCGCGACGCCACGTCGTCGGCGGCGAGTTCGACCAGCCGGTGCATCTCGTCGCGGAACGCGGCGAACACGGGAACCTGCGGAAACCCGTTGGCCAGCGCGGCCGAACAGTGCAGCAGCCAGTCGTGCCGGGCCCGCGCGTGGCCCTGCTCATGGGCGAGTACGGCGTCCAGTTGGCGTCCCTTGAGGCGGCGCAACGCGGCTGTGGTGATGACCAGTCGGGGAGCGGCGCCGGGCAGGAACCAGGCGTCGGGGCGTTCCCCCTCCAGGACGACGAGACGGCCGGCGGTGCCGCCCTCCTCACCGGGCAACAGCGGTGCCCGCACCAGGAGTTCGGACCGGTTCTGCCGACGGCGCGTCCGCGCCCGTACGATCTCGCGTGCCAGCATCGCCGCGGTCCAGGCGCCGCCGCATGCGAGGGCCACCGCCGTGGCTGCGGCCCAGGGGGCGCCCGCTCTCGGCACATAGGCTTCGACGACCGCCGCCGGTGCGCCGCCGAAGACAGGTCCGCGCACGGCCACCCAGGCGGCGGACGCGCTCAGTGTCATCGACAGGACGCAGCACAGCAGGACGGCCGCCACCACGCATTGCCACACCCACAGGGCGACCACGGGTTCCCGGTCCGGCCAGTCGGCCCGTGCGAGCAGTCGCGGAGCGACCACGGAGGCAAGGGCGCCGAGCAGCAACAGTGCCGCGGGGACCATCATGGCCGAAGCCTATGAGCGGGGCCCGCCGCTGGATACGCCCCGCGACCCCAAGTGACGTACGCCACGGGTGCGTAGCGGACGAACGGGCCTCAGAGCGTGATCAGCATCGCCAGCATCGCGATGCCCATCGACAGGCGGCAGGCCCGGGAGAGTTCGGGGCGGTCGCCCCAGCCGACGGCACCCGCGGGCGGGCCGCTCGCGACGGGCCCCGACGCGACGGGCCCCGACGCGACGGCCAGGGGCAGGAGGCGGGCCCCGGAGCGGAGTACGTAGCCGGTGAAGTACAGCAGGAGCGCCCCGGTGAGGACGGGGACGCCGGTGCCGCCGTGGACGTGGTGGGCGGGGGCGGTGGTCATCACCGCGGCCATGTAGACCATCGCGACCGTGCCCATCAGATGGTGCAGATGGTGTCCGCCGCCGCGGGCCGTCCACAGCGCGCGCAGCGCGGCGACGCCGAAGACGGCCGTGCACACGAACCAGGCCCAGCGCGGCGGGGTCACCACGGCCGCCGGTACGGCCATCGCGGCCATGCCGAACCCCATGAGGGCCTCGCCGCCCGCGGTGCGGCGCTGTTCCTCGACCGGGCTGCGCATCCGCAGCAGGCAGTAGGCCCCGGTCGCCGCGCACAGCGCGACGAGCAGCCAGCCGGGTGAAGCCGGTCCGTGCACCGCGTACCTCCCCGCAAGACGACCTCGGACACGCGACGCAGGACACGCGATGCCGGGCGGAAGGTGCCGGGCAGCGGTGCCGGACATCGGGCGGTCGGTCAGGGCATGCCCCGGCCGGCCGGGGCGCAAGCGAGCGCAGGGGTGTACACGGGGGAGCGTGCGGGGGTGCGTCGCAGGTGGGAGGCGGTCGGAGAAACTAATTTACAGATAAAACACCTGCTAAGGTTGTGGAATGAGCAGTGCGACCCCTCCCCGTCCATCGCCCGCCCGCCGGCTCCCGCTGGCCGGCGCGTTGCGTCTCGGCAGGCCCTCGGACATCTGGTTCAAGCCCGCCCTGAGCGTCGTCGTCGCGGTCGCCCCGCCGAACCTCACGCTGCTGGCACTCGGCCGGCTGGACCTGGCGATGTACACCATGGCCGGGTCGCTCTGCGCGCTCTACGCCCACAGCCGTCCCTACGCCGCCCGGGCCCGGGCCCTCGCCTGGGTGGTGGCCGGGATGCTCGGCGGACTGGGCGTCGCGCTCGTAACGGCCTCGCTCACGACGAACGCCGTCGTGCTGGTCACCGTCGGCGCGCTGCTGGCCGCCACGCAGAAGATCCTGTGCGACGCCACGCCCATCGGCCCGCCGGGCCATGTCGTCCTCGCCTTCATCTCCTCGGCGTCCCTGTTCGTGCCGCAGAGTCTCGGCCAGGTGCCGGGCCACCTCGCGCTGGGCGCGGCGGCGGGGGCCTGGGCCTGGATCGTCGGCATGGCGCCCGGGCTCGTACGCCCGCACGGCCCGGAACGGCGTGCCACCGCGCACGCGCTGAACGCCGCGGCCGTGTCCGTCGACGCCCCCGACGACCCCCGTGCCCGCGCCGCCGCGGCCGCCGCCGTCCACGCCGCCTGGCAGTCGCTGCTGTCCACCGGAGCCCGCAGCGAACCCCGGCGCGCTCTCGAACGGCTCGTCGTACGGGCCGAGGTCGCGCTCGCCGCACCCGCCGACACGGATCCCGGACGGCTGCGCGGCTGGGCCCGCGCACTCTCCGGCACCGGACCCGTCCCGTGCCCCGACGGGCTCGGGGACGCCGCGGTCGAGCTTCTCGGCGTCGAGGCCGCCCTCGCCTTCGGGGAACCGCGCCTGCTCGCCCGGCTAGGCCCGCTCGCCCCCGTCGCCCTGCGCACCGCGCTCGGCTGCGCCCTCGCCGGATACGTCTCACTCGCGTTCGGTGTCGGCCGCCCCTACTGGGCCCTGGTCACCGCCGCCTCCCTCTACCAGGCCAACGTCACCCTGACCTGGAGCCGCGGAGTCCAGCGCGTGACCGGCAACCTCGTCGGGGTCGCCGTCTTCGCCGTCCTCGTCCCGCTCGCCCACGTGGGCCAGGCGGCCCTCGTCCTGTGCTGCCTCGCGCTGAATTTCGGCGCCGAGGCGCTGATCGGCCGCAACTACTGGCTCGGCAGTGTCTGCGTGACCCCCATGGCCCTGCTCATCACCGAGTTCGCGCACACCCAGCGGCCCGGCGAGCTGATGACCGACCGGGTCCTGGACACCCTCGTCGGAGCGGTCGTCGGGTTCCTCGCGGCCGTCGCCGTGACCAACCGGCGGGCCGGTGACCGGATCGAGGAGGCGCTCTCCGCCGTGGGGCGGGCCCAGGAACACGCCGCCGCACTGCTCGCCGAGGAGCGGCCCGAGCCCGGCGCCCTGGAATCGGCCCGCCGCGGACTGTCCGCCGCCGTCGTTCACCTGCGCTCCGTCGCGGACGCCGCCGCGGGCGAATGGTGGAAGCACGCCCTGCCGGAGGAGCGGGTGATGCGGGCCGAGCAGGCCGGACACCGTACGCTCGCCGCGACGGTACGACGCCAGGGACTGCACTGCTGGGAGGGCGCACAGGCATGACGACAGCGGACGGGCGGAGAGCGGCGGAGGGCGACCCGGCCCGGGGCGGCGATCCGGCGGCGGACGGTGATCCGGCGACGGACCGTGAGCCGGCGCCGCACGGGGAGCCTTCCGCCGGCAGCCCCGCCGAGCGGTCCCCCGGCGCCGCCGTCGCCGGTGACACCGTGGCGGCCGTCGTGCGGCAGTGGGAGAACGTGCGGCCCGACCTCGACACCGGGCCCATGGAGGTCATCGGGCGGGTCAACCGCTGTGCCGCGCTCCTCCAGCAGGCCGAGGACGCGCCCTTGCGCCGGGCCGGGCTCACCCGCCCAGAGTTCGACGTGCTCGGGACACTGCGCCGCACCGGGCACGAGCTGACCCCCAGCGACATCGCCCGCGAGACCTTCTCCTCGGGCGCGGCCGTGACCAAGCGGCTCAAGCAGCTCACTGAACGCGGTCTCGTCGAGCGGCGCGGCGACACCCGGGACCGGCGTGTCGCACACGTCCGGCTGACCGACGCCGGACGGGACCTCGTCGACGCCGTCCTCCCCGATCAACTCGCCTACGAGAGCGGTGTCCTGTCCGGCATCGACGGGGAGCGCCGGCGTGAACTGGCCGGACTCCTGGGTGAGTTGCTCGGGCAGCTCGAAGGCCGGCTGCGACTGCCCCGCGCCTGACCGGGCCGGGGCCGCAGAGCAGGCAGACCCCTCGGGTCGGTCCCCTCGGGTCGGCCCCCTCTGGTCGGCCCTTCGGGCCTCCGCGTGGATTCCCCGGATCAGCCCTTCGCGCCGCCGTCCGCGTAGATCCCGAAGGCCGCGCCCTGTCTGTCCCGGGCGACGGCCAGGCGGCGGTGGCCGCCCGGCTGGGAGACGGGCTCCATCAGCAGGTGGCCGTCCGCCATGAGGACCGCGTTCGCCGTCTCGTCCACGTCCTCGACGGCGAAGTAGGGCAGCCAGTGCGAGGGGACCTCGTGCGCGAAGTTCTCGTCCATCGTGACCATGCCGCCGAAGTCGGCGCCGTCGATGCCCCACTGCGGGTAGTGCGGCGAGGGCTTCACGGTCCAGCCGAACACCGTCGTGTAGAACTCGGTCACCCGGTCCGGGGCCCGGGTCAGGAGTTCCACCCAGCCGAGCGAGCCGGGGGCGTTGAACAGACCCGCACCGGGGAAGGCCCGCGCCTGCCACATCTGGAACACGGCGCCGCCCGGGTCGAAGGCGACCGCGAAACGGCCCACGTCGAGCACGTCCATCGGAGCGAGGGCGAGGGTTCCGCCGGCGGCCTGCACGGCCGCAGCGGTCGCGTCCACGTCGGTGACGGCGAAGGAGACGTTCCAGGCGACGGGCTGCGACTCCTGGTAGATCGGGGTCATCGCCGCGACGGCCGCGTCCCCCAGGTGGGCGACGGTGTACCCGCCCGCCTCCGGGCGCGGGTCCGTCTCGGGGCGCCAGCCGAACAGATCGGCGTAGAAGGCCTTGGCGCCCTCCAGATCGTCGGTGCCGAGCTCTGTCCAGCAGGGTCCGCCGGGCACGGGCCTGTCGAGCTTCATGACGTTCCTTCCGCAGCGAGTTCCCTCAGCACGCTAAGCCTGCCGTGGAGCACCGGCCATCGGGACACACCGGCCCGGGGGCCTCAGGGCCGGTGACGCAGGGGATGGTCGGCCGGGATCTCGACGATCACGATCTCGGTCCCGTCCGGGTCCGCGATCCACATCTCGATCAGCCCCCACGGCTCCCGCACGGGCCCGCGCACCACCTCGACACCGGCGGCCGTCAGCTCCTCGTGGGCCGCCGCGATGTCCGCGACCTGGAGCCAGAGCTTCAGCGCGGGGGAGGGCGGCGTCTCGGAGCGCCCGGCGACCTCCAGGAAACCGCCGCCGAGGAAGTACACGGTTCCGCGCTCGGGCCCGGTGCCGAACTCGCGGTACACGGCGAGGCCGAGCCGCTCACCGTAGAAGACGCGGGAACGCTCCGGATCGGTCGGGCGAAGGAGGGTCCGGCTGCTCAGTACATGCACCATGCCCCGGAGCCTAGGACCCGACAGGCCACGGGACCTGTCGGTCCGCTCCCGGGGGAGCGTTACGCTCGGGCGTGCCCTGCCGTGTCACCGATCGGAGAACCGCCGCCATGGAAACCGCCGCCGCCACCGGACTGACCTTCCGCGACGCCGTCGACAGCGATGTGGACGCGCTGGTCGCGCTGGTCGAGTCGGCGTACCGAGGTGACTCCAGCCGGGCCGGCTGGACCACGGAGGCGGACATCCTCGACGGTCAGCGGACGGACGCCGACGCGGTCCGCGCCATCGTCGAGGCACCCGACAGCCGGCTGCTGACCGTGGAGCGGGACGGCGCGCTCGTCGCCTGCTGCCAGCTCGAGCACCGCGGCGACCACGCCTACTTCGGCATGTTCGCGGTCAGTCCCGCGCTCCAGGGCGGCGGGCTCGGCAAGGTGATCATCGCGGAGGCGGAGCGGACGGTCCGCGAGGTGTGGGGCGCCACGGAGATGCACATGACCGTGATCTCCGTGCGCGAGGACCTCATCGCCTGGTACGAGCGGCGCGGATACCGCCGTACGGGCCGGATGACGCCCTTCCCGTACGGCGACGAGCGCTTCGGTGTCCCGCAGCGCGACGACCTGCGCTTCGAACTGCTGGTCAAGCCGCTCGTCTGAACCTGCTCGTCCGAACCTGTCCGCCTGCACCCGCTCGCCTGAACCCACGCGGCCGAGCCCTCCCGGCCCGGACGGGGGCCGGGGCATCGACCACGGCCGCCGACCGGGCCGCTCGGCGCGTCCCCGCCGAGCGGCCGTCGGACGGCCCGCGAACCTCGCGAACATCGCCTCGAACGGCGCGGGCCCGGCTTCGTCCGGCTACGCCGTGAAACGGCCCGTGCGCTTGATCTCGGGGTAGTCGGTCGTGGCGCCGTCGAGCTCCAGAGCGCGTACCAGCCGGAGGTGGTCCTGGGTGTTCACGACCCAGCCGATGATCTTCCGGTCGGCCTTGCGGGCGTGCTCGACGACCTCCAGGCTCAGCCTGCGGATGTTCAGGCAGACGGTCGCGGCACCGGCCTCGACGGCGCGGTCCACCACGTCGGTCCCGTAGCGGCTCGCGATCAGCGCGGTACGGACGCCCGGCACCAGCCGGGCGATCTCGGCGATCGCCTCGTCGTGGAACGACGACACCTCCACCCGTCCGACGAGGTCCTTGCGGTGCATCACCTCGGCGAGCGCCCTGGCCGCCGCCACGTCCTTGATCTCTGCCTGCAACGGCGTCCTGACCGCCTCCAGGACCTCCTCGAACACGGGGACGCGCTCGCCGTGGCCCGCGTCGAGCGTGCGCAGCTCCGCGAGCGTCTTGTCGGCGATCGGCCCCGTGCCGTCGGTCGTACGGTCCACTTCGGCGTCGTGCATGACGACGAGGGCGCCGTCCTTGCTCAGATGCAGATCGAGTTCGATGAGGTCGAGGCCCGCGTTCTGGGCGGCGATGAAGGAACGGAGGGTGTTCTCGGGCTCGACACCCATCACTCCGCGGTGACCGATGGTGAGGAAGTTCAAGATTCGACTCGCTTCCGTCGACGGCGGCTCGGCTCGCGCGTGGTTCCGACGGGCGGCCACGCGGCAGGCCGCAGCCTAATGGCCTGGCTGTGCTGTGTACCCGTTCCTACGCCGTGCAATGGGAGTGTCGGATTCACACGGCGCGGCGGGAGCGCCGGGACGGGCGCCGCACCGCGAGCGCGGACGGGACGAGAGGCCCGGCGAACCCCACCGTGACCGGGGCCCGGCGAACCTCACCATGACCGGGGCCCGGAGACCCTCGGCGTGACGAGGGCCACGCGTACACCACCAGTCTGCGGGAAGGGGCGCAAAGAGGTGGCCGGGGAAGCCGTGGCACGGGTCGCCGGGAGCGGCCAACGGGGTGTGTTCCACCGGCCGTTCGGCTGTCCGGAGGTTCCGGCCGACGCCCGTGCCGCCCGGGAAGCTGTGGCGCATGTCATCGCATGGACGGTGTCAGACAGGAAAAAGAGCGGTGAAGACGGGGGGTGCACAGGATAATCTCCCGGCTTTCCTCTTGCGTAACGGAACCTCGCATACATACGGTGTCCATACGCGAGGTTTTCCTGTGGAGGATGGGACATGACGGAAGTTCTTGTGCAGGTGGGTTCGGAGGAGCGGGTTCCTCCCGTGGCCAGGGTGGTGGAGCACCCGGCGTGGCCCGTGCTCAAGGCTGCCGTGGAGCAGATCCGGCCCTGGCAGTCCGCTGACGGTTCCATCGACCTCCAGGCGGACGGCGCCCCCGCCGCCGCAGACGTCGAGGCGGTCGTGCGCCGGGTGGCCGAGGCGATAGACGCGCTCTCGCCGCTCGTGCCCCACGACGCCGCGTACCACGAGGCGCTCGTCAAGGACCTGCGCCGCTGGGCCGACGGCGGCTTCGAGGTGCCCGACTTCCTGGACTCGCTGCTGGCCTTCCAGCCCGCCGCGAACCGCGAGGACGGCCTCCAGCACCTGGTCGTCTTCCCGATGTACACCCAGAACGGCAACCTGGACCGCAACTTCGAAGCGGTCGTGCTGCGCATGGTGTGGCCCGAGTGGCTGGCCGAGTTGGAGCGCACCCGCTACGACAACCCGCTGTTCTGCGGCATCACGTTCGAGGACTTCACCGCCGGGTACGACACCAACTCGGCCGTCCTCTTCCCGGAGACCATCGCCGTGCGCGAGGCGCCGGAACGATTCTCCTGGGGTGGCATCTTCTGCGACCGCGAGGCCGCCCGCTTCCGCGCCGTCACCGAGGCCGCCGTGGACACCCTGGGCCTCGAACTGCCCGAGGACATCGCCGCCATGGTCCACGACCAGGAGCGCTGCGAGAAGGCCTTCGTGCTCTGGGACATGGTCCACGACCGCACCCACAGCCACGGCGACCTGCCGTTCGACCCCTTCATGATCAAGCAGCGCCAGCCGTTCTGGATGTACGGCCTGGAGGAGCTGCGCTGTGACCTCACCGCCTTCAAGGAGGCCGTGAAGCTGGAGGCCGAGGGCAACGAGCACGGCCGTGACGTGCAGTACGCCGTCCTCTTCGACCGTATGTTCCGCTTCCCGCTCACCGGCGACCGCGTGCGCAACTACGACGGTCTGGGCGGCCAGCTCCTCTTCGCCTACCTGCACAAGCACGACGTCGTCCGCTGGACCGACAACAAGCTGCACATCGACTGGCAGCGCGCCCCGCAGGTCACCAACCAGCTCTGCTCCGAGATCGAGGAGCTCTACCGAGCCGGCATCGACCGCCCCAAGCTCGTCCACTGGTTCAAGGCGTACGAGCTCGTCTCCACCTACCTCGCCCCGCACCCCGGCTCCCGCTGGGCCAAGGGTCCCGACGCCCTCGACCTGTCCCTGCCGCCGCGCAAGCTCGTCGACGACGTGCTTCCGGACGAGTTTCCCCTGAGCATGTTCTATGAGGCGCTCTCCAAGAAGCTGAAGAACGTGATCGCCTCCACCAAGGGCATCACCGCGGCCGGCTCCGAGCGGGTCGCCGCGTGACCGACCGCGGTAGCGAGAACATTGCTCAGGAGGCGAAGACCATGGGGAACGGGGCTCTCAGCGGTGCGGTGATCGCGGTGGCGGGCGCGGGTGGACCCGCCGGCCGGGCGGCGCTGCTCAGGCTGGCCGAAGCCGGCGCGACCGTCATCGGCGCGGACAACGACGCGGAGCGGCTGGCGGAGGCCGTCGACGCGGCCCGCTACGCGCACGGCGGCTCGACGGTCGTCGGCGACACCGTCGACCTGCTGGACCTCCAGTCCACGCGTGACTGGTCCGCGCGCATCCAGAAGGACTTCGGCCGGGTGGACGGGCTCGTCCACCTCGTCGGCGGCTGGCGCGGCAGCGAGACCTTCACCAAGACGGTCCTCGACGACTGGGACCTGCTCGAACTCCTGCTGATCCGCACGGTGCAGCACACCACGCTGGCCTTCCACGAGGCGCTGCAGGCCAGCGAGCGCGGCCGGTACGTCCTGATCAGCGCCGCGGGCGCGAGCAACCCCACCGCCGGCAACGCCGCCTACTCCGCGGCCAAGGCCGCCGCCGAGGCCTGGACCCTGGCCATGGCGGACTACTTCCGCAAGGCCGGCATCGCCGAGGGCGCCGACGGCGCGACCTCCGCCGCTGCCATCCTGGTCGTGAAGGCGTTGGTGCACGACGCGATGCGCGCCGAGCGACCGAACGCGAAGTTCGCGGGCTTCACGGACGTCACGGAACTGGCCGAGTCCATCGTCGGCGTCTGGGACAAGCCCGCCGCCGAAGTGAACGGAAAGCGCCTGTGGCTGACCGAGAAGCCGTGAACCCTCCGAAGACCGACGCCCGCCGTCATCACGACCCGGCCGTCCGCGGCTTCGCCAGCGACAACTACGCGGGGGCCCACCCCGAGGTGCTCGCCGCCCTGGCCCTGGCCAACGGCGGGCACCAGGTCGCCTACGGCGAGGACGCGTACACGGACAACCTCCAGACGATCATCCGCAGTCACTTCGGTGCCGGCGCGGAGGCCTTCCCGGTCTTCAACGGCACCGGCGCGAACGTGGTCGCGCTCCAGGCGGTCACCGACCGCTGGGGCGCGGTGATCTGCGCGGAGAGCGCGCACATCAACGTCGACGAGGGCGGCGCCCCCGAGCGCATGGGCGGCCTCAAGCTGCTCACGGTGCCCACGCCGGACGGCAAGCTCACGCCCGAACTGATCGACCGGCAGGCGTTCGGCTGGGACGACGAGCACCGCGCGATGCCGCAGGTCGTCTCGATCACCCAGAACACCGAACTGGGCACGCTCTACACGCCCGAGGAGATCCGCGCGATCTGCGACCACGCCCACGCGCACGGCATGAAGGTGCACCTGGACGGGTCCCGGATATCCAACGCGGCCGCCTCCTTGGACGTCCCGATGCGGACGTTCACCAACGCGGTCGGCGTGGACATCCTGTCCCTGGGCGGCACCAAGAACGGGGCGCTGTTCGGCGAGGCGGTCGTCGTCCTCAACCAGGACGCCGTCAGCCACATGAAGCACCTGCGCAAGCTGTCGATGCAGCTCGCCTCCAAGATGCGTTTCGTGTCGGTGCAGTTGGAGGCGCTGCTGGCCAAGGATCTGTGGCTGCGCAACGCCCGGCACGCCAACGAGATGGCCCAGCGCCTGGCCGAGGGCGTCCGCGCCGTGCACGGAGTGGAGATCCTCTACCCGGTCCAGGCCAACGCGGTCTTCGCGCGGCTCCCGCACGACGTCAGCCTGCGACTGCAGAAGCGCTTCCGCTTCTACTTCTGGGACGAGGCGGCGGGCGACGTCCGCTGGATGTGCGCCTTCGACACCACCGAGGACGACGTCGACGGGTTCGTCGCCGCGCTCAAGGAGGAGATGGCCCAGCAGTAGCGGGGCCGGCACCGAACAGAGTGCATAGATATGCGACCATCCGAAAAGTCATTGACTCTCGGGTGGTCGCATTCCTATGCTCTACGGGCATGGAGCTGATCCAGGAGACAAGCGACCTGTCCGCTTATCTGGCCGCCGACGAGGTGGTCGACCATCACCATCCACTCGTCCGCGAGACGGCCGCACGGCTCGCCAAGGGATCCGTCGACTCGTATGCCTATGCGCGGTCGGCGTTCGAATTCGTTCGGGACGCCATCCCTCACTCGATCGATTCCGGTGACCCGAGGGTCACCTGGCGTGCCTCCGACGTCCTGGAGCAGCGCACCGGCATCTGTCATGCCAAGGCGCACGCGCTCGCCGCGCTCCTGCGGGCCGAGGACATCCCCACCGCGTTCTGCTACCAGAGGTTCGAGGTGCTGCACGGGCTCGTGGCCGTACGCCTCGACGGCGCCTGGCACCGGCAGGACCCGCGGGGCAACAAGCCCGGGGTCGACGCCCATTTCTCGCTCGACGGCGAACGGCTCGCCTTCGCGCCCGACCCGGACCTCGGCGAGCAGGACTATCCGGGGCTGTACGCCGCACCGCACCCGGCCGTCATCGGCGCCATGAAAGCGGCCCCGGGCCGGGCGTCCCTGCTCAGGACGCTTCCCCTCGCGCTGTGAGGCGGGGAAGCGTCCCTCACGGTCGGAGGGGGAGGGGTCAGCGGGCCTCGGCCGCGCGCACCTCTTCGGGGGTCGGCGCGGTTCCGCCGAGGTGGGCCGGCATCCACCAGGTGTCATCCGGACCCTTGGGGCGTACGGGATAGGCGCGCTGGGCCGATTCGAGCAGCTCCTGGACCCGCTCGCGCAGCCGCCGCGTGATGGCGCCCGCGTACTGGTCCTTCGGGGCCTCCACCGGCTCGCCGACCCGGATGGTGATCGGGGTGTGGCTGCGCTTGAAGTTGCGCGGGTGGCCCTTGGTCCACAGCCGCTGCGTGCCCCACAGAGCCATGGGGATGAGCGGTACGCCGGCCTCCTGGGCCATGCGCGCTGCACCGGACTTGAAGCTCTTCAGGGTGAACGACTGCGAGATGGTCGCCTCGGGGAAGACGCCGACGATCTCACCGGAACGCAGCGACTCCAGCGCGTGCTGGTACGCCGTCTCGCCCTGGGCGCGGTCCACCGGGATGTGCTTCATGCCCCGCATCAGCGGACCGGAGATCTTGTGGCGGAAGACCGACTCCTTCGCCATGAAGCGCACCAGGCGCTTCTGCGGCAGAGCGGCCAGACCGTCGAAGATGAAGTCCAGGTAGCTGATGTGGTTGCTGACCAGCACGGCACCGCCCGAGCGCGGAATGTTCTCCGATCCCTGGCAGTCGATCTTGAGGTCCCACGCCTTGAACAGTGTCTGGGCGAGGCCGACGACGGGACGGTAGACAAGCTCTGCCATGGACGGGGTGGACCCTTCTCTCTGCCTGGGAAGGGGTCTCCCGGCGGGAAAGTTACGCTGCCGTAGGTTTACGGCAATGCGCAGATCGTGCCCGAAGAACGGACGGGTGGCCAGTCCTGGTGCCGGGTAGCGGCGAGATCCTCGTCACGTCGCCCCTTGATCCACCTCGGGGTTTTAACACGCCTTTACTTTGCGCGTACCGTCACACGCCGTACGAGCAGGTACATCTCACATCCGAGGCAGTACCCGAACGCCGCATTGAGAAACGCCGCCGCGAGGGCGCACGCGGTGGCCGCCGACCCGAGCCACCCCGGCCCCACGGTCCAGCCGATCAGACCCACCACCGCGAAGCCGAGCCCGACCGCCTGCGCGAACCGCGGCGGCTCCGGCGCCTCGAACTCGCTCGGCGGGCCGAGCCGCGGCCGTACGGCCTTCCTGAAGACCCAGCCGTACGGCGAGCGCGTCACGCCGCCCGCCGCGCCCAGCGCGAACGCCAGCGTCTGCCACGCCAGCAGCCAGACGCTCCCGGTGATCAGCGTGACCGCCAGCACGACCGCCGTCACCGCCGCGCCGAACCGCGGCCCTCTCGCATCGATGTCCATGAATCAAGCATTCCGCACGAACGACGCCTCCCGGCCCCGGGAATCTTTGCGGTCTCGTGAATGCTTGTGCATGTGATGAGCGGACTTGTGGTGTGCGTGGTGGTGCTCGCGGCGGCGAGCGTCTTCGGAGTGCTGCACCGGCGGCGGAGCGGGAGGGTGCGGGTGAGCGGGCGCGACGGAGGAAAGCGGCTCGGCGCGGCGGAGCTGGGGCAGGCCCTCGGGGAACGGGCCACGCTCCTGCAGTTCTCCAGCGCCTTCTGCGCCCCCTGCCGGGCCACCCGGCAGGTGCTGGGCGAGGTGGCCGGCATGGTCCCCGGCGTGTCGCACGTGGAGATCGACGCCGAGGACCACCTGGACCTCGTACGCGATCTCGGCATCCTCAAGACACCCACGGTGCTCGTGCTCGACGCCGACGGACTGATCGTGCGGCGCGCGGCGGGGCAGCCACGCAAGGCGGACGTCATCGCGGCGCTCGGCGAGGCCGTCTGACCGGTGGCGATCATGGTGAGGCATCTCCCACATGCGCGTACGCCCTTGACTGCGCCCGCCGCCTCTCGTCAGCCTGACCGTATGTCACCGCACAGCCTTCTCCCCGAGCTCGCCGACACGGACCCGCCCCGCACCGCGGGCGCGCGCGGTCCGGGCTGTTGACCGGCCAAGGACCGTCTCCCGCCCCCGGTTCCGCCCGAGCGGCGCGAACCTCACGCCGGCACTCGCAGAAGGACAGCTCCATGACGGCCACGCCCGGCCTCGGCACCCCACGGCCCGCATCACCCGATCTGCTGCGATCGGTGTTCCGGCGTCACGCGGCCGGTGTGGCCGTGATCACCGCCTCGGGTGCCCGCGGTCCCGTCGGCTTCACCGCCACCTCGCTCACCTCGGTCTCGGCCGAGCCCCCGGTCGTCTCCTTCGGCATCGGCACCGGCGCGTCGAGCTGGCCCGCGATATCCGAGGCCGGGCACGTCGGCGTCCACGTGCTCGGCGAACACCAGCGGGAGCTGGCCGCCACCTTCGCCCGCAGCGGCGCCGACCGGTTCGGCGCGCCCACCCGTTGGCGTAAGGGGCCCGAGGAAGTTCCCGTACTGGACGGCGTCCTGGCCTGGCTGGTGTGCCGTGTCGTGGCGCGGGTGCACGCCGGCGACCATCGGATCGTCCTGGCGGAGGTCGTGCTGGGCGATCACTCGGGCGCGGGCAGCCCCCTCCTGTACCACCAGGGGCGGTTCAACGGCCTGCGTGACTGAACCCGCAGGCCGGGGGCAGTGGGTTTGCTACTCACCGGTTCTACTCGCTGGTTACGCAGCGTTGCGAAGGTCACAGTCCAAAGCGCTTGCTTAGTGTGCGCCCACTGGGTGTACTGGTGAGTAATATTTCGTTCGGAGCGCGGGCCGCCCCGACCGGGATCGGCCGCTTCAGGCGCCTATGCTGCCTGAAAGAAGGCAGCCCAGAAATGACGATGCAGTAGGAGAGCCGGCGTGAGCTTGAGGATCGTTGTCACTGTGAAGTACGTGCCCGACGCCACTGGCGACCGGCACTTCGCCGATGACCTGACCGTCGACCGTGACGACGTGGACGGCCTGCTGTCCGAACTCGACGAGTACGCCGTCGAACAGGCGCTGCAGATCGCCGAGGACGCGGACGACGCCGAGATCACCGTGCTGACCGTCGGCCCCGAGGACGCCAAGGACGCGCTGCGCAAGGCGCTGTCCATGGGTGCCGACAAGGCCATCCACGTCGAGGACGACGACCTGCACGGCACCGACGCCGTCGGCACCTCGCTGGTGCTGGCCAAGGCGATCGAGAAGGCCGGCTTCGACCTGGTCGTCTCCGGCATGGCCTCCACCGACGGCACCGCGGGCATCGTCCCGGCGCTGCTGGCCGAGCGCCTCGGTGTCCCGCAGGTCACCCTGCTCTCCGAGGTCTCCGTCGAGGACGGCGTGGTCAAGGGCCGCCGTGACGGCGACACCGCCTCCGAGCAGCTCGAGGCCTCCCTCCCCGCGGTCGTGTCGGTCACCGACCAGTCGGGCGAGGCGCGTTACCCGTCCTTCAAGGGCATCATGGCCGCCAAGAAGAAGCCGGTGGAGTCCTGGGACCTGTCCGACCTCGACATCGAGGCGGACGAGGTCGGTCTCGAGGGTGCGTGGACCAAGGTCGACACCGCCACCGAGCGTCCGGCGCGCACCGCCGGCACGATCGTCAAGGACGAGGGCGAGGGCGGCAAGCAGCTCGCTGAGTTCCTCGCGGGCCAGAAGTTCATCTAGTCGCCGAGGGTCCGGGGCGTGCCTCCGGACCGTCTCCGCGGCCAAGGCCCACCCCGCTTACCGCCCCTCAGACTTCGCAATCCGCAGGAGAGCATTCCCATGGCTGAAGTTCTCGTCTACGTCGACCACGTGGACGGTGCCGTCCGCAAGCCCACCCTCGAACTGCTGACGCTGGCCCGCCGCATCGGCGAGCCCGTCGCCGTCGCCCTCGGCTCCGGCGCCGAGAACACCGCCGCCGCGCTCGCGGAGCACGGTGCGGTGAAGGTCCTCACGCACGACGCCGCCGAGTACGCCGACTACCTCGTCGTGCCGAAGGTGGACGCGCTCCAGGCCGCGTACGAGGCCGTCTCCCCGGCCGCCGTGCTCGTCCCGTCCTCCGCCGAGGGCAAGGAGATCGCGGCCCGCCTCGCGGTCCGCATCGGCTCGGGCATCATCACCGACGCCACCGACCTGGAGGCCGGTGACGAGGGTCCGGTGGCCACGCAGTCCGCGTTCGCCGCCTCCTTCACCACCAAGTCCCGTGTCTCCAAGGGCACCCCGGTCATCACGGTCAAGCCGAACTCGGCCGCCGTGGAGGCCGCCCCGGCCGCCGGCGCCGTCGAGGCCCTCGCGGTCACCTTCTCCGACAAGGCCACCGGCACCAAGGTCACGGCCCGCACCCCGCGCGAGTCGACCGGCCGTCCCGAGCTGACCGAGGCCGCGATCGTCGTCTCCGGCGGCCGTGGCGTCAACGGCGCCGAGAACTTCTCGGTCATCGAGAACCTCGCCGACTCGCTCGGTGCCGCCGTGGGCGCCTCGCGTGCCGCGGTCGACGCCGGCTGGTACCCGCACACCAACCAGGTCGGCCAGACCGGCAAGTCGGTGTCGCCGCAGCTCTACATCGCCTCCGGCATCTCCGGCGCCATCCAGCACCGCGCCGGCATGCAGACCTCGAAGACGATCGTCGCGATCAACAAGGACGCCGAGGCGCCGATCTTCGACCTGGTCGACTACGGAGTGGTCGGCGACCTCTTCGACGTCGTCCCGCAGCTCACCGAGGAGATCAAGTCCCGCAAGGGCTGATCCCCAAGCGCTGAGGAAGGCCCCCGCGACCGCACCGGTCGCGGGGGCCTTCGTCCGTCCCGGGGGTGGCGAGGCTCGTCATCCCAGGGTCAGTGAGGCCCGTACGGGCAGATGGTCGCTCGGGAACTGGCCGTGCAGCGAGAAGGTGTCGATCGACGCCCGGGCCACCTCGGTCCCGGGGCCCGCCAGGATCCAGTCGATGCGGTCGCCGTCCGGCGTCAGCGGGGCGTAGCCGTGGAAGGTCGCGTAGAGCGGGCTCCGTGAGGCGGCCGTGTCCCAGGTGTCCGTGAGTCCGGCGCCCAGCAGGATGTCGTAGACCTCGTTCCGGTGCGCATGCGCGTTGAAGTCCCCGGTGACCAGGCACGGCAGGGACGGATCGAACCGCGCGATCCGTTCGGCGACGAGCGCGGCGGCCCGTACGCGCGCGTACTGGCTCGCGTGGTCCAGGTGGGTGTTGAGAACGTGGAACTGCCGCCCGCCGTCCCGCAGATCGCGGAAGCGTACCCAGGTGGCGATGCGGGGGAGCGCGGCGCCCCAGGTGTTCGAGGCGATCACCCGGGGGGTGTCGGAGAGCCAGAACGTGTCGTGTGCCAGCGGGGCCAGGCGCCGGGTGTCGTAGTAGATCGCCACGGACTCGTCGCCGCTTCCGCCCTCCCTGCCGGTGCCGATCCACTTGTAGTGCGGCGCGAGGTCGGCCTCGATGTCGAGGAGTTGCTGGTAGAGGCCCTCCTGGGTGCCGATGACATGGGGCGACGTACGGCGCAGGAGTTCACGCATCACCGGACGGCGCACCGGCCAGCTGTTCGGCTCGACGTCGCTCGCGAAGCGCAGGTTGTAGGTCATGACGTCGAGACGGGGGCGGGGGCCGGGCCGCCGGGTGGCGGAGGCCCGGGCCTGGGTGAGCAGGGGCAGGACGACCGCGGCGGCCACCGCGTTTCTCAGCCCGGTGCGCCGGGTCACTCTCCTGGAGTCGGGCACGTGTGCTCCTTCGCTCGCGAGTCGGGACGGGGCGCGCACCACCGGAGGGGAACAAGGAACCGGGAAAGTCTGCCCCGGGAGACCGGGACGGGAGTGAACGCGGCGGGGCCGGGGCGTGTCCCGTGGTCCACGAGGGTGTTGACCCGCGGGAAGCCCGCCGGATAACTTCATTCAACAGATTGTTGATTCCGTACTGCGGAAAGCAGGAGGCTGTCGGATGGGTAAGGGTCAGCAGGACACGGTGACGACGAGCCTGTCGGGGGCCGTCACCGAAGCGATCGGCGCCTCCCTCGCCCCGGTCGACGCCGAACTGGAACGCCGCTATCCAGGAGACCCCGGCACCCGCCAGCCCGTCCATACCGTGTACGTCCCCGGCGACGCCTTCGCCGCCGACACCGTCCGCTCCTGGGGCGACCGTGCCCTCGCCGCCCTCGACGAACACGCCCCCGACGCCGCGACCTTCGCCGCCGTCCTCGGCCTCGCCGACGAACTCGCCGGACCCGTGTACGACCGCGTCCGGGCCAAGCTGGAACGCGAACCCGTCGAAGACCTGCGCGTCGACTTCGAGGACGGCTACGGCAGCCGCCCGGACGCCGAGGAGGACGCCACGGCGGCCCGCGCGGCCCGGATCGTCGCCGAGGCGTACGAGAACGGCACCGCGGCCCCGTACATGGGCATCCGCATGAAATGCATGGAAGCCGCGGTCCGCGACCGGGGCATCCGCACCCTCGACATCTTCCTGACGGGCCTGATGGAGGCCGGCGGCCTGCCCCACGGGCTCGTCCTCACCCTGCCCAAGGTGACGTACGCGCGGCAGGTCACCGCCATGGTCAGGCTCCTGGAGGAGTTCGAGAAGGCCCGCGGCCTGGAACCCGGCCGGATCGGCTTCGAGATCCAGATCGAGACCAGCCAGGCCATCCTCGCCACCGACGGCACGGCCACCGTCGCCCGGATGATCCAGGCCGCAGAGGGCCGCGCCACCGGACTGCACTACGGCACCTTCGACTACAGCGCCTGCCTCGGCGTCTCCGCCGCCCACCAGTCCAGCGACCACCCCGCCGCCGACCACGCCAAGGCGATCATGCAGGTCGCCGCCGCCGGCACCGGCGTACGCCTCTCGGACGGCTCCACCAACGTCCTGCCCGTCGGCCCCACCGAGAAGGTCCACGACGCCTGGCGCCTGCACTACGGCCTCACCCGCCGCGCCCTGACCCGCGCCTACTACCAGGGCTGGGACATGCACCCCGCCCACATCCCGACCCGCTACGCCGCCGTCTTCGCCTTCTACCGCGAAGGCTTCCGACAGGCCGCCGCCCGCCTCTCCCGCTACGCGGGCCACGCCCCCGGCGACGTCCTGGACGAACCCGCCACGGCCAAGGCCCTCAGCGGCTACCTCCTCCGAGGCCTGGACTGCGGCGCCCTGGACCCGGGCGAGGTCGCCCGGGAGTCGGGCCTGACCCGCCCCGAACTGGAGGGCTTCGCGGGGCCGCGACGGGGGGATCTGACGGGGGCGGGGCGGTAGCCGGTGCGCGGAGGCAGTGCCGGATCCGGATCCTAGGTCCGCCGGGACGTGATGCGCTTGGCGCGCTGATTGAGGCGGCTGCGCAGGCGTACGTTGACCACGAACCCCACGAGGAGAACCAGGACCGCGAGGCTGGTGGCCTGCCAGACCACACTGTTGAGCACGGTCACGACGCCGATGAAGGCGATGCCCAGGAGGAACACCATTTCCCGGAGTTCCTTCTTGAGCTGGTAGGAGCGACTGCACCTGATCCGCACGGTCGCCAGCCACTGACCGTCCAGCCCGAGGCCCGACCACAGCCTGCGGTCGAGGAACACCCAAGGGAGATCGGGAAAGGTGCCCAGGGCGTCGAGCGAGCTGGGATACCGGCTGGTCATGTCGCCGCCGTGCAGCTCCTTGCGGCGCTCCTGTACTTCCTCGCTGGTGCGGATGGCCTTGAGCTGGAGAACCGGCACGACGCCGTCCGCGCCGGGGAATCCTTCCAGGACGACTTCGTCCCCGCTGGAGACACCGAGCAGTTCGAGCGTCAGAGTGTCCAGGAGGCACACCTCCTGCTCGGCGCTGGCCCGGTCGCCGTCCTGCACACGGCAGGTCACGTAGTTGACGTGGCCGAAGAACGTCTCCTGCCAGCGTCGACGGGTCCGGGGCAGATGCGCGGCGCGCACGGTGACCGCCTCGCCCGGTTCGAGACCCACGCCGACCCGCAGCGAATGATCGACCTCGATCCGGCCCTCCTCCTGCGCGGGTATGTCGGGAGCCACGATCACGGTGGCGAGCGCGCCGAGCCGCTCGTGGCGGGCCTCGGGAATCTGGGCGTTCTGGACGACGGCGAACTGGGGGTCTCCCAGGGCGGCAGAGACCGCGCTCGATAAGCGGACCACTCCGGCACCGCGCTGGTCGAAGGAATCGGGGGTGCGCCCGGTGTGGAAGGCGCCGGTGGGCAGGGAGTTGGCCGGGCGGATGTCGTCGTACACGATGCGGGAGGGCTCGGCGGTGACGTACTGGCGCAGGCCGGAGTCCGTCACCCGCTCCTCGTCGGCGAACAGGCGCGTGCCCTTCTCACAGAGCTGCTCGTTGCCCCGTGCTCGCCTGCTGAACTCCTCGGGTGTCTCGCCGAACCACTCCCTCAACTGAGCCGACTCCGAGAGCAGGTCGGTGAGGAGACGGCGTTCCCCGAGGTGGGTTCGGGGCGCGCCCGTCCCGTCATGGATGACCCCGTACCGGTGCACGTACAGGTAGGCCGTGCCGAGCAGTTCCCCCGATGCCAGTTCCATGCGGAAGTCGTCGGACGGCAGCAGCACCCGGTCGTACTCGCCGCGGGGATCGGAGATCCCCTCGCTCGCGTCCACGATCTCCAACTGGGCGGCGTCGAGCCATGTGATGAACAGATCCCGCGACACGCCCGGCGCGTGGAAGGGTGACGACGAGACGTATCCCAGCGGACTCACGTACGCCGAGACACCGATCCCGATCCCCGTGACACGTGCCTTCACGATCGGAATCGTCGACGAGACGCCGGCCCCCTCCATCTTGTGGCGCAGTTGAGCGGGGCAGGCGTTGGAGCCGATGGAGATGACCGGAAAGCGGTCACCCACGAGGGTCTGGTTGGCGCTCATCAGGGCGTAGTTGAGAGGAACGGGAGCGCCTCCCGTGGCACCGCGGCGGAAGCCGTCGGGTGGCTGCTCCACCAGCCACTTGGCCAGACGCCGCTGCGGCTTCGGCGTCAGCCGCAGCAGACGGTTCTGGTGCAACAGCCCGGATTCAACGGGCCAGGCGCCTGGATAGCTGAGGGGATGTTCGCGTGGGGCCTCGGAGAGTCCGAGTGCTTCGAGCGTACGATCGTCCACTGTGCCGTCAGGCCTTTCGCCGTCGGATGGCTGCCCGGGGATGACGTGTGCGCGGTCATCGTAAGGAACCGGAAGCCGTCCTCATAGAGGGCCCGCTGCACGGCGCGCTCAATCCGCCGGAGGCAGTTCGCCCGAGCCGCGGGTGATCAGGCGGGTCGGGAGTTCGATGCGTTCGGGGGCGATGAGGTTGCCGTCGAGCTGGCGGAAGAGGCGTTCGGCGGCCGTGCGGCCCAGGGCCGCGGCGTCCTGGGCGACGACGGTGACGCCGGGCTCCAGGAGGTCGGCGAGCTCGATGTCGTCGAAGCCGACCAGGGCGACCGGGCGACCGCGCTCGGCGATGACACGCACGACGGTCACGGTGACACGGTTGTTGCCCGCGAAGACCGCCGTGACCGGGGAGGGGCCCGACAGCATGTCCTCGGCCGCCTTGCGCACCCGCTGCGGGTCGGTGACGCCGAGGGACATCCAGTCGTCCTCGACCGGTATCCCCGCGTCCTCCATCGCCGCCCGGTAGCCGCGCAGTCGCTCGGCCGCGGTGTGGATGCGCGGCATGTCGCCGATGAAGCCGATCCGCCGGTGGCCGTGGGCGATCAGGTGGGCGACACCGTCCCGGGCGCCGCCGAAGCTGTCCGACAGGACCACGTCGGCGTCGATCCGCCCCGCCGGGCGGTCCACGAAGACCGTGGCGACGCCCGCCTTCATCTCCGGCTCCAGATAGCGGTGGTCGTCGCCGGCCGGGATCACGACCAGCCCGTCCACCCGGCGCGCGCACAGCGCGAGGACCAGCTCCTGCTCGCGCTCCGGGTCCTCCGCGCTGGACCCGTTGATCAGCAGCGCCCCGTGCGCCCGCGCCACCTCCTCGACCGCGCGGCTCAGCGGACCGTAGAACGGGTCCGCCAGATCCTCCAGAACCAGCCCGATGCTCGCCGTACGGCCCTTGCGCAGCACCCGGGCGCTGTCGTTGCGGCGGAAGCCCAGCGCCTCGATGGCCTCCTGGACGCGCCGCTCCGTGTCCGGGGTGACCCCCGGCTCACTGTTGACCACGCGGGAGACCGTCTTCAGACCGACTCCCGCACGCGCCGCCACGTCCTTCATCGTCGGGCGGTTGCCGTAGCGGTTCTCGGATCGGCGGGCGGTCTCGGCCACGATGTGCTGTCCTGTCCTGTCGTCCACGGGGATGCGTAGGTCCATGGGGTTGTATGAGGATGTGGCGTCGAGCATAGAGCCTGGACAACGTTGTCAGATGCGGGAGACACTGTCCACCGCAATCTCCGGCCTGCGTCTTCCCCAGGGCGCACGGTCCCCGGGGTCCGTCGGCGCACTCCGCGCGGCGTACGACGGGGCCCGATCCCGAACCGTCCCCGGCCGGAGACCCGGACCCGCGGCGCGGCGGGCCCGTCACCACACCCCATGGGAGACCTGAAACTGATGCACACCGACCTCGTGGCCGCGCTCGACATCGGCGGCACCAAGATCGCCGGAGCGCTGGTGGACGGCCACGGCCGGATCGTCCTGCGCGCGCAGCGCCCGACGCCCGCCCAGGAGGACGGCGACACCGTGATGCGCGCCGTCGAGGACGTCATCGGTGAACTGGCGGTCTCCCCGCTGTGGAGCGGCGCCGGAGCCCTGGGCATCGGCAGCGCGGGCCCCGTGGACGCCTCCGCCGGCACGGTGAGCCCCGTCAACGTCCCCGGCTGGCGCGGCTACCCGCTGGTCGAGCGGGCCTCCGAGGCCGCCGGCGGACTGCCCGTCGAGCTGATCGGCGACGGCGTCGCGATCACCGCGGCCGAACACTGGCAGGGCGCCGCCCGCGGCCACGACAACGCGCTGTGCATGGTCGTCTCCACCGGCGTGGGCGGCGGGCTCGTCCTGAACGGTCAGCTCCACGCGGGCCCCACCGGAAACGCGGGCCACATCGGGCACATCAGCGTCGACCTGGACGGCGATCTCTGCCCCTGTGGCTCCCGGGGCTGCGTCGAGCGCATCGCCAGCGGCCCGAACATCGCCCGGCGCGCCCTGGAGGCGGGCTGGCGGCCCGGCCCCGACGGCGACACCTCGGCCGCCGCGGTCGCCGAGGCGGCCCGCGCCGGCGACCCGGTCGCCGTGGCCTCCTTCGAACGGGCCGCGCAGGCCCTCGCGGCGGGCATCGCCGCGACCGCGACCCTGGTCGAGATCGACATCGCCGTGATCGGCGGGGGAGTGGGCAAGGCCGGCGAGGTGCTCTTCGCGCCGCTGCGCCGGGCCCTGGCCGACTACGCGACGCTGTCCTTCGTCCGCCGCCTGACCGTGACGCCCGCCCTGATGGGGACCGACGCCGGGCTGGTCGGCGCGGCCGCGGCGGCACTCACCCGCCGCTCGCGGACGGCTACGGCACACGTCTGATCCTCCGGTCCCGGGTCGCTTCGTACACACGCGACCCGGGGGCGCCGACCGGCTCGGGGATTCCGCCGACCAACTCGGGGATTCCGCCGACCAGCTCAGATAGTTCGCCGGGCCTCAGCCGTCCGGTGGTGGGTCGGGGCCGTGCCGGTGCATCAGCCCGTCGCTGTTGGACGGAGATGCGGCGGTTAGTGGCGACGGGCATCGATGTACCGGCACGGCCCTTCGCGCCGGATTCCGGCTGCGGGTGCAGGAATCAGCTCCTCCGGTCCGCCTCTCGGGTACGTCAGGGGACCAGGTGGCACTCCTCACCCACCCGGCCGGATCGAGCGGACCGGATGAACGTGTCCGGTCCACCCGTGACTCCGTCCGGTCTGCGTAGTTGAACCGGGCATGAAGAAGCGCAGCATGCTCGCCATCGCCTCCCTGGCCACCGGGTTCGTCGTCGCGGCGATCACCCCGTCCCACGCCCTGAGCGGGGACGCCCTGAACGACCTGAACGTCAACGACACGCTCAGCTCGCTCGACCACACCGTCGGCACCGACAGCCTGGCGGTCGACGAGGGCGCCCTGGGCGGCCAGGAGAGCTGAAGGCCCCCGCGCCGCGCCGGTGTCCCCGTCACGGGGCACCGGCGTCGCCTTGTCGGCGCCCTCATCAGCGGCTGGTTTCCGTGGCAGGGTGGAGCGGGCAAGCCTCAGGGGGCCACAGAAGAGGGGGAATCGTGATCGTCTGGATCAACGGTGCGTTCGGTGCGGGAAAGACCAGCACCGCACGGGAACTGATCGAGCTGATCCCGAACAGCACGCTCTTCGACCCCGAGATCGTCGGGGCCACACTCACGCAGCTGCTCCCGGCCAAGCACCTCGCCGAGGTCGGCGACTTCCAGGACCTGCCGATCTGGCGCCGGCTCGTGGTCGACACCGCGGCCGCCCTGCTCGCCGAACTCGGCGGCGTCCTCGTCGTCCCCATGACCCTGCTGCGGCAGGAGTACCGCGACGAGATCTTCGGCGGCCTCGCCGCGCGCCGGATCCCCGTGCACCATGTGCTCCTCGCTCCGGCGGAAACGATCCTGCGGGAGCGAATAGCCGGGCGGGAGGTACCTCCGGACCTCCCCGACGGCGAGATGCGCGTCCGCCAGTGGTCCTACGACCACATCGAGCCCTACCGCGCCGCGCTCCCGTGGCTCACGGCCGACGCCCACCCGGTCGACACCAGCGCGCTCACCCCGTACGAGTCGGCCCTGCGCGTCGCCGAAGCCGTACGCACCGGCGAGGCGCCCGTGTGCGACATCGTGCAGACTCCCGAACCCACCGCGGAGACGGTCGCCGCCGGAGTGCTCCTCTTCGACGACGATGACCGGGTCCTGCTCGTCGACCCGACGTACAAGGCGGGATGGGAGTTCCCCGGCGGGGTCGTCGAGGCCGGTGAGGCCCCCGCCCGCGCCGGTATGCGCGAGGTAACCGAGGAGACCGGGATCACCCTCGACGAGGTGCCCACGCTGCTCGTCGTCGACTGGGAGACCCCCACACCGCCCGGCTACGGCGGTCTGCGGCTCCTCTTCGACGGCGGCCGCCTCGACGAACAGGCCGTACGAGGACTCCTGCTGCCGGGACCGGAACTGCGCGGCTGGCGGTTCGTCACCGAGCAGGAGGCGGCCGACCTGCTGCCACCCGTGCGCTACGAACGCCTCCGTTGGGCCCTGCGGGCCCGTGAGCGCGGCGCGGCGCTGTACCTGGAGGCCGGAGTGCCGCTCGGCTGACATCGCCGCTGCGAGCCACTCGTTCGGCCGCTCCGTACGGTCCTGTCGGCGGCCTGCTCCGCAGGGGTCTGCGTCGGCTGCTTCGTACGGCCCACCTGCCTGCGGCTGCGCCGCAGGGGCCTGCGTCGGCTGCTCCGTACGGACCCGCGTCGGCTGCTTCGTACGGACCCCGTAGCCGCTCTGTACGCGCCCGTGGCCCGGCGACGGTCGGAATTCGCGCGCCGTGATCCACCGGCCATGGAACGACCGGACATGGCAAGGGCCCTCGCTTGCGTGCGAGGGCCCTTGCCGCGTCGGGGGACGATCGGCTCTGGCCGGATCAGCTCGCCGCGTAGTTCCGCAGGAACAGCGCCTCCGCGACCGACAGACGCTCCAGTTCGTCCGGCGAGACGCTCTCGTTCACCGCGTGGATCTGCGCCTCCGGCTCGCTCAGACCGATGAGCAGGATCTCCGTGTCGGGGTACAGCGAGGCCAGCGTGTTGCACAGCGGGATCGAGCCGCCCATGCCCGCCGACTGCATCTCCTGGCCCGGGTAGGCGACCCCCATGGCCTCGGCCATCGACGCGTACGCGGGGCTGGAGGTGTCGGCGCGGAACGCCTGGCCCTGGCCGACACTCTCGGTGCGTACTCGCGCGCCCCACGGCGTGTGCGCCTCGATGTGCGCCTCCAGCAGCTTCGTCGCCCCGACGGCGTCGACGCCCGGCGGCACCCGCAGGCTGATCAGCGCACGGGCGCTCGCCTGCACCGACGGCGTCGCGCCGACGACCGGCGGGCAGTCGATCCCGAGCACCGTGACGGCCGGACGCGCCCAGACCCGGTCGGCGACGGTGCCGGAACCGATGAGCTCCACCCCGTCGAGCACCTTGGCGTCCTCACGGAACGCCTGCTCCTCGTACTGGAGGCCGTCCCACGCGGCCTCGCCCGCCAGGCCGTCCACGGTCGTCGAACCGTCCTTCGCCCGCAGCGAGTCCAGGACGCGGATCAGCGCCGCCAGCGCGTCGGGCGCGGCACCGCCGAACTGACCGGAGTGCAGGTTGCCTTCGAGGGTGTCCACCTGCACCCGTACGAGGGTCATGCCCCGCAGGGTCGCGGTGACCGTCGGCAGGCCCGCCCGGAAGTTGCCCGCGTCGCCGATGACGATGGTGTCGGCGGTCAGCAGCTCGGGGTGCGCCTCGGCGTACCGCTCGAGACCGCCGGTGCCCTGCTCCTCGGAACCCTCGACGATGACCTTGACGTGCACCGGAACGCCGCCGTTGGCCTTCAGGGCGCGCAGCGCCAGCAGATGCATGACGACACCGCCCTTGCAGTCGGCGCTGCCGCGTCCGTACCAGCGGCCGTCGCGCTCCACCAGCTCGAACGGAGGCGTCGTCCAGGCGGCTTCGTCCAGCGGCGGCTGCACGTCGTAGTGCGCGTACAGCAGGACCGTCTTCGCGCCCTCGGGGCCGGGCAGGTAGCCGTACACCGACTGCGTGCCGTCCGGGGTGTCGAGCAGCGCCACGTCCTGGAAGCCCTCGGAGCGCAGTGCGTCCGCGATCCAGTTGGCGGCACCCTCGCTCTCGCTCCTCGGATACTGGTCGAAGTCCGCCACCGACTTGAAAGCCACCAGCTCGGCGAGTTCCGCCTTCGCCCGCGGCATGAGCGAGGCGACGGTCTCGGCGACCGGATTCGACGACATGGGCACGCTCCTTGTAGGTGCGACGTTGTACTTCTATGTACAGATGATCGAGTGATGCGTACTGGTGTACAGGACGCATCCGTGGCAGATCCTCCCACAGCGGCCTGCGATGACGCCCGCCGTAGGATGCGGGGGACAGGTGCGGCAGACGGCTGGACTGGGAGCAGTAGACCAACGTGAGCAGCGAGAACTCTTCGGCGGACGACGAGCGGCGTGCGGCGGACGACGAACAGCAGGTGTGGGACGTCGTGGTCGTCGGCGGAGGGCCGGCGGGTGCCTCGGCCGCCTACGCGGCAGCGGTCGCGGGACGCAGCGTCCTGCTGCTGGAGAAGGCCGAACTGCCCCGCTACAAAACATGCGGCGGCGGCATCATCGGCCCCTCACGGGACGCCCTGCCCCCGGGCTTCGAACTGCCGTTCAGGGACCGGGTGCACGCGGTCACCTTCTCGATGGACGGCAAGTTCGCCCGCACGCGGCGGTCCCGGCACATGCTGTTCGGGCTCATCAACCGCCCGGAATTCGACCAGCAGCTCGTCGAGTTCGCGCAGAAGGCCGGCGCCGAACTGCGGACGGGGGCCACGGTCTCGCGCGTCGAGCAACACGGTTCGGCCGTGCCGGACCGGCGCACCGTGGCCGTGGTCCTGCAGGGTGGAGAAACCGTTCTGGCGCGCGCGGTCGTCGGTGCCGACGGCAGTGCCAGCCGGATAGGAGCCCACGTCGGTGTGAAGCTCGACCAGGTCGACCTCGGCCTGGAGGCCGAGATCCCGGTGCCGGAGACGGTCGCCGAGGACTGGCGGGGCCGTGTCCTGATCGACTGGGGCCCCATGCCCGGCAGTTACGGATGGGTCTTCCCCAAGGGCGACACGCTCACCGTCGGCGTGATCTCCGCGCGAGGCGAAGGCGCCGCCACCAAGCGGTACTTGGAGGACTTCATCGCCCGGCTCGGCCTCGCCGGCTTCGAACCGTCGATCTCCTCGGGCCACTTGACGCGCTGCCGCGCCGACGACTCGCCGCTGTCGCGCGGCCGGGTCCTCGTCTGCGGTGACGCGGCGGGACTGCTCGAACCCTGGACCCGTGAGGGCATCTCGTTCGCGCTGCGCTCCGGGCGCCTCGCGGGCGAGTGGGCCGTACGGATCGCCGAGGCGCACGACGCCGTGGACGCCCGCCGCCAGGCGCTGAACTACGCCTTCGCGATCAAGGCCGGGCTCGGTGTCGAGATGAGCGTCGGCAAGCGCCTGCTCGGAGCCTTCGAGCGTCGCCCCGGCATGTTCCACGCCGGGCTCACCGGACTGCGCCCGGTGTGGAAGGCCTTCACGGGAATCACCCGCGGCTCCACCACGCTCGGGGAAATCATCCGGACGCACCCGATGGTCGGGCGCGCTCTGACGAGCCTCGACCGCCGCCCCCAGACGGCGGAAGGCGCGGAGGACTAGCCGAGGGGCGGCGAGCTGAGGGGCAGCCGGCCGAGGGCCGAAGACCGCGAGCAGGCGAGCGGAACCCGAGCCTGTCCGACGATTCCCGACACGCCCGGAGACTGCCGGGGCGGACGGGAAGCGTCGGACGGCTCGGGGTTCACCGGGGTTCACGGGGTTCGTCGGGTTCATCGGGGTCCGGCAGAGGGCGCGGCCGGCGTCAGTGCTCGACGGTGATCCGGAAGACCGGGTGGTCGGGAGCGATGCGCCGCAGCTCCTCGTCGGACGAGTCGGGGCCCACGCCGCCGAAGAACACGCCGACCTCGGCCTTCCAGTGCTTGAGGTACGCGCGCAGGATCGACGCCTTGTCGTCGTCGGCCACCTCCACCGCCGTGAAGGTCTCCACCTTCTTGCCGAGGCGCAGCTCGCCCCCGCCGGCGGCCCGCATGTTGTGCGTCCACTGCACGTGACCGCGGGGTGCGACGAGGTACCGCTGACCGTCGAGGGTGAGCGGATTGACGGGGGTGGTCCGCCACTCACCGCTCTTGCGGCCCCGGACGGCCAGGACGCGCGAGCCGCGGAGGCTCAGACCGCGCTTGGTGATCCAGGCCACGGCACGGTTGAGGACGTTGACGGTGAACCAGCCGGGCTTCTGGACGTGTGTGGACACGGTGACCTCTCGGGGCGGGCGAGTTGATGAGAGCGCCGATCTGTTTTGTGAGCACCGCTCTCGCTTGAGGAGAGTCTGCATCGGATCGGTGATCCAATGCAAGAGCAGTGCTCTCGTTTTTGTGCGCCGATCTCTTTTGTGACGGGTGATCCCCTCGCGGAGCATCGATCCGTTTTCAGATCGCCGCTCTCGTTTGTGTGCACTGCTCTGAAAACGTGGGACACTGCACCGTATGAGTACCGCGCAAGGGGCACGCGCCCGAGCCAGGATCGAGGTCACGGCGGCCATCAAGGACGAGGCGCGCAGACAGCTCGCTGCCGAGGGTGCCGCCAAACTCTCGCTGCGGGCCGTCGCCCGCGAGCTGGGCATGGTCTCCTCCGCCCTCTACCGGTACTTCCCCAGCCGGGACGACCTGTTGACCGCGCTGATCATCGACGCCTACGACTCGCTGGGCGAGGCGGCCGAGTCGGCCCACGCCGAGGTGGCCGCCGCCGGACCCCGCGAGCGCTGGATCGCCGTGTGCGTGGCGGCGCGGCGCTGGGCGCTGGAGCATCCGCACGAGTACGCGCTCATCTACGGTTCGCCCGTCCCCGGGTACGTCGCGCCGCAGGAGACCGTTCCGGCCGCCTCCCGGGTCGGGCTGCTCCTGATCGGAGTCGTCCGGGACGCGTACCGGGGCAAGGGTGTGGCCCGTACGCCGCTGTCCGACGGCTTGAAGGCGGAGGCGCGGCGGATGGCCGCCGACCTCGCGCCCGATCTGCCGCCCGAGGTGGTGGTGGCGCTGGTGGCCTCGTGGGCGCAGCTCTACGGGCTGATCGGGTTCGAGCTGTTCGGCCAGTTCAACCGGGTCGTGGAGGACCGGGAGCCGTTCTTCCGGCATGCGGCGGGGCGGCTCGCGCAGGACGTGGGGCTGGTGTTCCCGGAGGCGGGTGGGCCCCCCGCGGGTCCGACTCCGGCGTAGGCGGGCTCTTCTCGGCGTGGGCCGGGCCGCGCGCTCGGTGCGGGGCGACTTCCGTCGGCGTAGGCGCTGCTCGGCGTGGACGGCCGCCCTGGGGGCGGACGACGCCTGCGTCGGCGTGAACGGTGCCTCCTCGGCGTCGACCGGGCCCTCCCCCCGGCGTGGCACCGCGCCCCCTCGGTGTGAACGTGCCCCTCCGGCGTCGACCGTGCCTCCCCCGGGAAGGACCGTGTCTCCCTCGGCGTGGTGCGTGCCGCCACCGGCGCGGGCGGGTCTCCTTGGCGTGGGGCGTGGTGCGTGGTGCGTGGTGCGTGGTGCGTGGGCCACCGGTGTCGGCCGGGTCTCGGTCGCCTCGTACTCCGTGGGGAGTACGGGTGATCACCTCGCCCGGCGGACGCCGCCGTCGCGGTCGGCCGTCTAGCGTGACGGCCATGGAAGAGCAGCACACACCCGCGGCGCGGACGTGGGGCGGTCCGTCGCGCTGGTGGCACGGGCCGCCCGGGTGGGACCGCCGGGACGACGAGGGGCGCCGCGCGCGCTGGCCCTGGCGTTCCACGCTGCTGCTCACCGCTTTCGTGTTGATCGGTTCCAACTTCGCCGCCCACGCCCAGCACGGCGACCGGCTCGCCCTGGACCCCTTCTCCCGGGCGCTTCTCCTGGTGGGCTCCGGCCTGCTGCTGTGGCGCCAGCGCCATCCCGTGGTCGTCGTGTTCGGAACGGCCGCGGTGGCCATGGTCTACGTGGCCGCCGGATATCCCTACGGGCCGGTCTTCCTCCCCGTGGCCGTTGGCTGCTTCAGCGCCGTGGTGGCCGGGCACCGCAAGGCGGCCTGGACGGCGCTCGGCCTGCTGTGGGCGGGGCATCTCGTGGTCGCCCACTGGCTGTACCGCCAACTGCCCCCGACGGGCGACCTCCCGCCCTCCTGGATGCAGGAGATCGGCATCGCCACCTGGGTCGTGGCGGTGGTGGCCCTGGCGGAGTTGGTGCGGGTGCGCCGCGAGCAGTGGAGCCGGGAACGGGCCGAGCGCGCGCAGGCGGCCCGGCGCCGCGCCGACGAGGAACGTCTGCGGATCGCGCGTGAACTGCACGACGTGCTGGCGCACAGCATCTCGGTGATCAACGTCCAGGCGGGCGTGGGGCTCGCGCTCCTCGACTCCGATCCCGAACAGGCGCGTACGGCACTCACCACCATCAAGGCGGCCAGCAAGGAGGCGCTCGGCGAGGTCCGGCAGGTGCTCGACACCCTGCGAGCGCCCGGGGAGGCGCCGCGCGCGCCCGCTCCCGGGCTCGACCGGCTTCCCGAACTGGTCGAGCAGGCGGCGAGCGCCGGTCTCACCGTCGAGATCGAGGGTGAGGTACCGGCGCCGGCGCCCGGCACCGACCTCGCCGCGTTCCGCATCGTCCAGGAAGCGCTCACCAATGTCGTACGGCATTCGGGGTCGCGCCGGGCACGGGTGCGGTTCGATCACGAGCGGGGCGTGCTGCGGCTGCGGATCGACGACGACGGTCCGGCCACCGGCGCGGACGCGGGTGGAAGTGGCAACGGGCTCGCGGGCATGCGGGAGCGGGCGGCCGCGCTGGGTGGCACGATCGAGGCCGGTCCACGCGACGACGGAGGGTTCCGGGTGCTGGCCGTACTGCCGTGGAAGGCCAAGGAGGAGAACCGGTGATCCGCGTCCTGCTCGCCGACGACCAGTCACTGGTCAGAGCCGGCTTCAAGGCCCTGCTCGACGCCCAGCCGGACATCGAGGTGGCCGGGGAGGCCGCCGACGGCGAGCAGGCGGTGCGGGCGGTCCGTGAACTGGTTCCGGACGTCGTCCTGATGGACATCCGGATGCCCGTGCTGGACGGCCTCGCCGCCACGCGCCGTATCACCGGCGACGCGGCGCTCGGGGACGTCAAGGTGGTCATGCTCACCACGTTCGAGCTGGACGAGTACGTCTTCGAGGCCATCCGCTCCGGTGCCTCCGGCTTCCTCGTCAAGGACACCGAGCCCGAGGAACTGCTGCGCGCGGTACGGGCGGTGGTCGAGGGCGACGCCCTGCTCTCGCCCGGGGTGACCCGTCGGCTGATCGCCGAGTTCGCGGCGCGCTCGAAGCAGCCGGAGTCGGTCGCGAGCCTGGCCGAACTCACCGAGCGCGAACGGGAGGTGATGGCGCTGGTCGGCATCGGCCTCTCGAACGAGGAGATCGCCCGCCGCCTGGTCGTCAGCCCGCTCACGGCCAAGACCCACGTCAGCCGGACGATGGTGAAACTGGGCGCCCGCGACCGCGCCCAACTGGTCGTACTCGCCTATGAGTCGGGCCTGGTACGACCGGGCTGGCTGGGCTGAGGGACGGCGTCTTCCCGGTGGAAGCGGAACAGTACGGTGGCCACCCGCAGCGCGAAGAGGGTGGTGGCCAGGGTGCCGCCAACGGTGACGAGCGCGTGCACTGTGGCGGACGACAGGTCCAGGAAGAGAGCGGGACCGGTGACCACCCCGAAGGCGACCGCTGCCACGAACGCGGCGCTGGCCAGGGCGTATCCGATCTCGACGGTCACGGCGTCGCGCCGTGCCTGATGCTGTGCATGGGTGTGTGGCGCCCGCGTCACGTCGGCACGGCTGCGGTAACCACCCGCGATTTCCCCGTTGTTGTTCATGGGCCGAGTCAACAGCCGTGCGCCCGGCGGAGCAAGAACCCCGCCGGGCGTGTGCGTCGGGTGGTCAGTTGTCGAGGACGCCGACCCGTTCCGGCGCCGGCTCCGCCACCGTCTGGTCGGGGTGTACGGGCTCGTCGGAGCGGGCGACGACGAGGGACTCCCGTCGGCGCGTGGTGCGCAGGCCGGGCAGGGTGATCAGCAGGCCGGCCAAGGCGATGCCGGTCACCACCATCAGGCCGGTGCGGTAGCTGTCGAGGACGTCCTGGGGCGAGGATCCCGCGGAGGAGCTCGCGGTGACGACGGCCGTGACGACCGCGAGGAAGATCGCGCCGCCGACCTGCACCGAGGTGTTGAGCAGGCCCGAGACCATGCCCTGCTCATGGTCGTCGACGCCGTTGGTCGCCTGGATGTTGAGGGACGGGAAGACGAGGGCGCACGCGGCGCCGATCAGCAGCATGGTGGGCAGGATGAGCGTCGCGTAGACGGGGTCGAGGTCGACGCGGAGGAACAGCGCGTACCCCGCGACCATCAGGGCGAAGCCCGCCGCGATGAGGCGGGGTGTGCCGAACCGGTCGACGACGGCACCCACCTTCGTGGAGGACAGGGCGACCAGTGCACCGGCCGGCAGGAAGGCGAGCGCGGTGTGCAGGGCCGACCAGCCGAGCAGCGACTGCATGTACAGCGTGACGAGGAACTGGAAGCCGACGTACGAGCCGAAGAACGCCATCGCGCCGAGCTGGGCCCGGACCTGGCTGCCGGAGCGCAGCACGCCGAGCCGGATCAGCGGGCTCGCGCTGCGCCGTTCGACGCGGACGAAGACGGTGAGCAGCACGGCGACGGCGAGGAAGGACAGCAGGGTCCGGGCCGATCCCCAGCCGGCTTCGGGGGCCTGGACGACGGTGAAGACGAGCAGCAGCATCGAGGCGGTGCCGAGGACGGCGCCCGGGATGTCGTAACCGCCGTGGCTCTTCTCGCGTTCGCTGCGCGGGATGAGCTTCATGCCCGCGAACAGTGCGGCGACCGCGATGGGGGCGGGAAGCAGCATGGTCAGCCGCCAGCTCGCCTCGGTGAGCAGCCCGGACAGGACCAGGCCCATGGAGAATCCGGTGGCCGCGCAGGTGGTGTAGATCGAGAGCGCGCGGTTGCGCAGCGGGCCCTCGGCGAACGTCGTGGTGATGATCGACAGGCCGGCGGGCGCGGTGAACGCGGCGCTCAGCCCCTTGATGAACCGGCTGGCGATCAGCAGCGGGCCCGAGTCGACGAGGCCGCCGAGCAGCGAGGCGAGCGCGAACACGGCGAGGGCCACGAGGAAGACCTGACGGCGGCCCAGCAGGTCGGCGGTGCGTCCGCCGAGGAGCAGCAGCCCGCCGTAGCCCAGGATGTAGCCGCTGACGACCCATTGGAGCGTCGAGGTGGAGAGGTCGAGTTCGGAGCCGATGGACGGCAGTGCCACGCCGACCATCGACACGTCCAGCGCGTCCAGGAACATCGCGGCGCAGAGCACGAGCAGGGTGCCCCACAGCCGGGGGGTCCAGCGTCCCGGCGCGGGGTGGGTGAGCGGAGAGGTCATGCGGTCGACAGTACATGCACATGCATTCAATGCAAGCGCATTTAATTACGACGCAACAAAGTCGATTCTTTGCTACGGTGCGTGCATGGCTGCCGAGAATGCCGAGCAAGTGCTCGTGGACCAGTGGCGCGGCATCCTGACGGTGCACGCCCGCACCCTGTGCGAACTCGACCGCGAGCTGCATCCCCACGGTCTGGGAGCCAGTGACTTCGAGGTCCTCGACCTGCTGACGACGGGGACGGCCGCGGACGGCGGCCCCAGCTTCCGCGTCCAGGAGATCTCCGAGCGCGTCCATCTCAGTCAGAGCGCCCTGTCCCGCCTGATCGGACGTCTGGAGAAGGACGGCCTCGTGACGCGCGGAATGTGCGCCGAGGACCGACGCGGCGTGCGGGTGTGCGTCACCCCGAAGGGGCGTGAACTGCACGGCGAGGTACTGCCGTTGCAGCGTGCCGTCCTGGCCCGGATGCTGGCGGGCGACCCGGCGGCCTGCGGGGAGTGACCGGGCTGCCGCCGGGTCCGCGGTTCCCCGCCGACGCGGAGGGCAGGCCGGCGGAAGTGCTCCTCAGCTCCAGGTGATGGCGGACTTCTCCCGCCACAGCGTGGCGAGTGAGGCGTCACCCGTCACGGCCGGGAACGGGGCGCGGTTCCACAGGGCCAGGTAGAGCCCCGCGGCCGGTCCCGCCAACTCGCAGTCCACGCCCGCGTCCACCTCACGATGGGTATCCGGGGCAGCGCCGCGCTCGGCGAGCGGCGGTCCGGACGACAGGCGTACGGTCCACACGGCGTCCGCGCGGTCCGTGGCCCGCACGCGCAGCACCCGGGGTTCCTCGGTGCGGACCCTGCTCCTGTCCCGGCCGTGGAATCCGCGCAGCAGCTCGTCGATCCCGTCGACCGCGAAGTCCGAGGGGACGGCGGTGGGTTCCCCGCCGAGTGCCGACTCGGCGTCGACCCGGTGCACCGTGGTCTCGTGCGCCTGGCGGCGCGCCCAGAAGGCCAGCGGCGAGGGTGCCGGCAGGAAGCTCCAGCACCGCACGTCCGGCGAGGCGTCGGTCAGCGTGTCCACGAGCCGGCGGTGCCCGTCACGGAACCAGGTCAGCAACTCGTCGTGGTCCAGATCCGGCAGACCGCCGTCGGGGTGGTACGAGGTGAGCCCCTCGGCGACGAACGCGGTGGCCCAGCGGTGGACCATGCCCGTGTGCCGCACCAGATCCCCGACCCGCCAGCCGGGGCAGGTCGCGACCTCGGCGTCGGTGCCGGCCTTCTCCGCGGCGGTGGCCAGCGACCGGCCCTCCTGGTCCAGGGTCTCCACGAACTCCCGAATCTCCATGCCGAGAAGTGTGCCCGACGCGGGCGCCGGGCGCGGAGGGCGGGGCTGAAGTGCGGGGGAGGGGAGGCGACTTCAGCGTGTCGGGGCTGGGGCTCGGCCCTGCCGTCGCCTCGCTCGGCGCCTCCCCGCCCCCGTCAGCCCGGGGGGCCCGGCACTCCGATGCCCCGTCAGCGCGTTGTGCCGGGGTGCCTCCCCATGCCGGTCAGCCCGTCGCGGCGCGGCGCGTCGTGAAGCCGATCAGGGCGGCCACGGCCGCCAGCGCCGCCACGCTCGTGAGCGCCGTCGGCAGGGAGTACCAGTCGGCCATGAACCCGATGGCGGGCGGCCCGATCAGCAGCCCCCCGTATCCGAGGGTGGAGGCGACGGCGACCCCGTTCGCCCCGGCGAGCGCGCCGGCCCGGTCGACCGCCACGGGGAAGACGTTGGCGAGGCCGAGCCCGGTGACGGCGAAGCCGAGGAACGCGGCCCAGACGGAAGGCGCGAGCGAACCGAGCAGCATGCCGAGCGCGGCCGTCGTGCCGCCCATGACCACCGTGCGGGTCCGGCCCAGCCGTTCGAGCAGGGTCGTCCCGCTCAGCCGGCCGATCGTCATGGCGAGGGCGAAACAGGAGTAGCCGACGGCGGCGGTCCCCGGGCGGGAGTCCAGGTCCTGCTGCAGATGGAGCGCGCCCCAGTCGGCGAGGGCGCCCTCGCCGTACGAGGTGCACAGGGCGATCAGCCCGAAGACGACCACCAGGCCGCGGGTGCGGGAGTCGAGACGGCGTCGCTGTCCGGATGCGTCGCCCTGTGGGCGGTCCGGTGCGACCGGGACCTCCTCGCGGAGCAGCGCGCGTCCCGCGACGGCGGTCACGAGCAGGCCGACGACGGAGACGCAGACCAGGTGGCGGGTCGGGGACAGATACCCGGCGACCAGCCCGCCGAGAGCCGCTCCGAGCATGCCGCCCAGGCTGTAGGCCGCGTGGAAGCTGGGCATCACGGGGCGGCGCAGCGCGGCCACGAGATCGACGGCCGCGCTGTTCATGGCGACGTTGATACCGCCGTAACCCACGCCGAAGACCAGCAGGAACAGTCCGAGGAGCGGTACCGAGTGGGCGAGCGGGGGCAGGACGATGCTCAAGGACAGCAGCGCCGCGCAGGCCACGGTCACCGGGTGACTGCCGAACCGCCGGCACAGGCGCCCCGTCAGCATCATGGTGATCACGGCCCCGGCGGAGACGCCGAGAAGGGCGAGGCCGAGCGCGCCGGCGGAGGCGCCGGTCTGGTGCTTGATGGCGGGGATACGGACGACCCACCCGGCGAAGACGAAGCCGTCCAGGGCGAAGAAGGCGGTGAGGGTGACACGGAGTCGGGTGAGGGAACGATCCGGCACGACACTGTGCGGGACCGTTTTGTTTATGAGCGGCACAAACTCACGTTAGACGGCTGCCCTGCTCGGGGCAAGGGGAGGGGCGGGCCGGGATTCGAGGGCCGCGATCATGCGAATGCGCTGGTGGAGGCCGGATGGAGTCCCGCTCGCGTATCCGTGGAGCCGGGCTCGGGGCCGTGGCTTCGGTCGGGCCGGGCTCGGGGTCGTACGGCTTCGGTAGAGCCCGACCTCTGGCTGTACGGCTTCGGTCGAACCGGGCTCGAGTGTCATAGGGCTTCGGTCGGGCCCGGCTCGGGGGCCGAACAACGTAGGTCGAGCCGCGGACCATCGATCGGTGCGGCCCGCGATCGGGGTGAGCCGTCGGCGCCCACGTGTCCCACTCGGTGGCGAGCCGCTCCAGAAGCCGGGGCCGCCGTCCGGAATGCGGATGGCGGCCCTCGGTGTCGTGCCGTCGTTCAGCGATCGTGCTCTGTACCGCGAGCGGTTCGGGTGTTCACCGCACCCGCCCGGGAGCCCCCGCCGAAACGCGAGGCGCCCGGGGTGGATCCGTGCTCAGGCCGCCGGTGCCGGGAACGTCGGGTACTCCACGCCCGAGACGTGCTGGACGACGCGGATGACCTGGCAGGAGTAGCCGAACTCGTTGTCGTACCAGAGGTAGAGGATCGCGTTGTCGTCCTCGACCTTGGTGGCGCCGGCGTCGACGATCGAGGCGTGGCGCGAGCCGATGAAGTCGCTGGACACCGCGTCGGGGGCGCTGATGAAGTCGATCTGGCGCTTGAGCGGCGAGGTCAGCGACACGTTGCGGAGGTAGTCGAGGACCTCCTCGCGGGTCGTCGCGCGGCCCAGACGCAGGCTGAGGATCGCGATGGAGACGTCCGGCACCGGAACGCGGATCGAGCTGCCGGTGATCGGCGCCTTGAGGTCGGGCAGGGCCTTGGCGACCGCGGAGGCGGCACCCGTCTCGGTGATGACCATGTTGAGCGGCGCGGAGCGGCCGCGACGGTCGGAGCTGTGGTAATTGTCCAGCAGGTTCTGGTCGTTGGTGAACGAGTGGACGGTCTCCACGTGGCCGCGCAGAACGCCGTACTCCTCGGCCATCGCCTTGAGCGGCGGCACGATCGCGTTGGTGGTGCAGGAGGCGCAGGACAGGATCTGCTCGTCCGGCTTGATCGTGTCGTGGTTCACGCCGTGCACGATGTTCGGGACGTCGCCCTTGCCCGGAGCCGTCAGGACGACCTTGTCGATCCCGGGGCGCAGGTGGTTCGAGAGGCCCTCGCGGTCACGCCACTTGCCGGTGTTGTCGATGAGGATGGCGTCCTTGATGCCGTACGTCGTGTAGTCGATCTCGGACGGGTCGTTGGCGTAGATGACCTTGATCTCGTTGCCGTTGGCGATGATCGTGCTGTTCGCCTCGTCGACCGTGATCGTGCCCTGGAACTGGCCGTGGATGGAGTCGCGGCGCAGCAGCGAGGCGCGCTTGACGATGTCCTGGTCGCCGCCCTGGCGCACGACGATGGCACGCAGGCGAAGGCCGTTGCCGGAGCCGGTCTTCTCGATGAGCAGGCGGGCGAGCAGCCGGCCGATGCGGCCGAAGCCGTAGAGGACGACGTCACGGCCCTCGCGGCGCTCGATCTTGTTCTCGCCGGTGGCCCCGGAGACCGCCTCGGCGGTGAACTCCTCGACGGACAGGCCGCGGTCGTCGGCCGCGTACGTCGCGGCGAGCATGCCGATGTCGATCTGGGACGGGCCGAGATCGAGCGTGGTGAGCGTCTGGAGGAACGGAAGCGTGTCGGTGACCGAGAGCTCCTCGCCGGCGATCTGCCGGGCGAAGCGGTGGGTCTTGAGGATGCTCACCACCGACTTGTTCACCAAGGAGCGGCTGTGCAGGAGAACGGTGACGTCCTGCTCCCGGTGCAGCCTCCCGATGATGGGGATCATCGACTCCGCGATCTCTTCGCGGGTCTTCCAGTTGGTGAACGCGTCGTCGTTGACAGTCACAGGAATCATCTTTCGAGCTAGGTGGCGCTCATATGGTAACCGGACCCTGTTTCTGACGTTCATGCGGTGTCCACTCGTGGGGAGGCCGACGTCCGCCGGGGCTTTCGTGGCATGGGATCGGGGCGGTCGCGTGCCGCTCGCGAGCATGCTTCGGCCCGCTGGCCCGCTGGCCCGCCGGCCCGCTGGCCCGCCGGCCGGGTGACGGGCGCAGGCGGGTTCCGCGCGGTGAGCCAGGTCCTGCCTCCGCGTGGTGAGGCAGGTCCCGCGCCTCCGTGCGGTGAGCCAGGTCCGGTGCCGTGAGCCGGGTCCCGCCCCGAGGATCGGAGCCGTCAGGCGCGGGCGGTCGTCCGGTCGAAAGACTGGTCGGGCCGGACGGTCATACGGCCAGGACCTGGATGCCGGCTTCCTCGAACCGTCCGATCGTCTCGGGCCCCGCCGCCGCGTCCGTGACGAGGGTGTTCACCGACTCGGCCGCGCAGATGCGGGCGAACGCGCGCTGCCCCAGCTTGCTGGAGTCGGCGGCGACGATCACGCGCTCGGCCCGCTCGCACAGCAGGCGGTTGATCGCCGCCTCCGCCTCGTCGTGGGCGGCCGCTCCGTGCGTGGCGTCGAACGCGACCACGCCGAGCACCGCGACGTCCAGGGTGATCTGCTTGAGGACGGCGTCCGCGAGCGGCCCGATCAGCTCGTACGACTGCGGCCGGGCGACCCCGCCGGTCGTCACGATCTTGAACTGGGGGCGTACGGCGAGCTCGTTCGCGATGTTGAGCGCGTTCGTGACCACGGTCAGCGCGGGGGAACCGGACGCCAGGTCCGGGCGTACGGCGAGCGCGCGGGCCACCTCGGTCGTCGTGGTCCCCCCGGTGAGGCCCACCGCCTCGCCGGGGGCGATGAGGTCGGCGACCGCCTTCGCGATGCGCTGCTTCTCGGAGGCGTGACGGGCCGTCTTGTAGCGCAGGGGCAGTTCGTACGAGACGCCGTGCACGACCGCGCCGCCCCGGGTGCGCACGAGCATCTGCTGCTCGGCGAGCTGGTCGAAGTCGCGCCGGATCGTCGCCGCCGAGACCTCCAGCCGCGCAGCGGCCTCCTCGACGTCCAGACGGCCCCGCTCCACGAGCAGTTCCAGCAGCGCCTTCCACCGGGCGTCCCGCGACATCGGCGCTCTCCCTTCCTCGCTCCTCCGCGACCTTAACGCACCCCAACCGCGTCCAGATGCTTGATTGTGCTCGAAACCTCGCTATATCTTGCAGAAACGAGCATCGGTGGGAGGGGTAAGCCATGACGTATGTCGAGGACGAACTGAACAGCCAGCCCGAGTGCTGGATCCGCGCGGCCGACGAGGCGGCGGCGCACGCGGCCGCGCTGCCGGCGCCCGGGGAGCGTGTCGCGATCGTGGGATGCGGCACCTCGTTCTTCATGGCGCAGGCCACGGCCGTGCTCCGCGAACAGTCCGGGCACGGGGAGACGGACGCCTTCGCCGCCTCGGAGTTCCCCGCCGGCCGCTCGTACGATCGCGTGGTCGCCCTGACCCGTTCCGGGACGACCACCGAAGTGCTCGAACTGCTCGGCCTACTGCGCGGACGGACCCGTACGACCGCCGTCACCGCCGATCCGGACACACCCGTGATGAAGTCCGCGGACGACGTCGTCGTGCTCGGCTTCGCCGACGAACGCTCCGTCGTGCAGACCCGGTTCGCCACGACCGCGCTCACCCTGCTGCGCGCCCACCTCGGCCTGCACGGCGAGGCCGTCGTCGCGGACGCGCGCACCGCGCTCGACACCCCGCTGCCCGAAGAGCTCGTCGGTTGCTCGCAGTTCACCTTCCTCGGCCGCGGCTGGACGGTCGGGCTCGCCAACGAGGCGGGGCTCAAGATGCGGGAGGCGTCCCTCGCCTGGACCGAGGCCTACCCCGCGATGGAGTACCGGCACGGCCCCATCAGCATCACGACGCAGGGCACCGCCACCTGGATGCTCGGCGAAGCGCCCGACGGGCTGGCCGAACAGGTCCGCGGGACCGGGGGTCTGTGGGTCGGCGGGGGCCTCGACCCGCTCGCCGAGCTCGTCCGCGCCCAGCGCCTCGCCGTCGCCGTCGCCGCGGCACGCGGGCTCGATCCCGACCGGCCCCGCCACCTCACCCGCTCGGTGATCCTCGACGGCTGAACCGCCCGCCGTTCCCCGGGCTCACCGAGCCCCCGGAAGCCGCCGCAGTCGCCGCCGTCACCGGGGCCACCAGGGCCACCGAGCCCTTGAGGTCGCCGGTGCCGCCGGGGCCACCGAGCCCTTGAGGTCGCCGGTGCCCCCGGGGCCCCCAGCCCTTAAGGCCACCGGTACCGCCGAAGCCACCGCCCCGGCTCGGCTCGATCCCCCATGGAACAGGAGGAGTTGTGCCCCTCGCAGCAACCGGAGAGCTGGTCGCCCGGACCGCCGAGCCCCGGACCGCCGTCGCCGCGTTCAACGTCATCACCCTCGAACACATCGAGGCCGTCATAGCGGGGGCGGAGTCGGTCGGCGCGCCCGTCGTCCTCCAAGTCAGCGAGAACGCGGTCAAGTTCCGCCACGGCAGGCTGCTCCCGCTGGCCCGCGCCGCGACCGCCGCCGCCGAACGGGCCTCCGTGCCCGTCGCCCTGCACCTCGATCACGTACAGAGCGACGAGCTGCTGCGCCAGGCGCCCGGTGCCGGGTTCAGCTCCGTCATGTACGACGCATCGGGCCTGCCGTACGAGGAGAACCTCGCCGCGACCCGCGCCGCCGCCGACTGGGCCCACGCCCAAGGCCTTTGGATCGAGGCGGAGTTGGGGGAGATCGGCGGCAAGAACGGCGAACCCCCGCGGGACGCGCACGCGCCGGGTGCCCGTACCGACCCCCAGGAGGCCCGGGCCTTCGTGGCCGACTCCGGCGTGGACGCCCTGGCGGTGGCGATCGGCAGCTCGCACGCCATGACCACCCGCACCGCTGCCCTCGACCACGACCTCCTCAAGCGCCTTGCCGCCGCGCTCGACGTCCCCCTCGTCCTGCACGGCTCCTCCGGGGTGCCCGACGGGGAGCTGCGGGCGGCCGTCGAGGGCGGAATCGCCAAGGTCAACGTCGGTACCGCGCTGAACATCGCGATGACGGGCGCCATACGGGAGTTCCTCACCGCCAGCCCCGACGCCGTGGACTCGCGGAAGTACCTGGGCGTGGGGCGCGAGGCGATGGCACGCACCGTGGCGGGGCTCATCTCCGTACTGCGGGGGTGAGCGGCCTCGCCGGGGAGAAGCGAGGGGGCGCGTCGCCGTGCCGAGGGTCCCGGCCCCGTCCGGATACCCCTGCAGCCGGACATGCGCCCCAAAGCGACCCCTCCCCGGGGGTCGCTGCCGGTGGAAGCCGTTTTCCGCATGTGCTTTTGCACCGACGACAGTTCGAGCGGGTGACAAGGTGGCTAGGGTGAACGACTATGAGGAGGCCGAAAGGGCACGGCGGGCTCGCGGGTGAACCTACGCCCCGGAGACCGCTCGGGCACGCGTCCGTAAGCCCCCATGAACGCGGGGAGCAGGGGTTTGCGGTGTTTTCGGGGCAGGTCGGGCACCGGTCCGGGCGCAGGACGGAGAAGGCCTTGAGCGGTCAACTTCTGGCCGGTATCGGTAGGTTGGCGGGTGGGGGCCGCCTGTACGCCTCGGTGAACAGGACGATCCCGGAATCCGGCCCGCGCCCCGGCGCGCATCGGGGACTCCGGCCTCGCACCCTCCTGGGTCCGATGTGAACGGACTGATCTACTACCTCGCCGCCGCCGTCCTCTGGATGGGCCTCGCCGCTCAGCTCCCGGATCTGCGCCGGCACCGCAGGGACCCGCTCAAGCGGTCGTTCTGCGCGGTCATCTTTCTCTCGGGACTCTGTTTCGTGCTCGGGGCGCCGCCCACCGTCGCTCTCGTCAACAGCCTTACGGGCATTCCGAACATGGCGGCACCGCTGACCTACGGCGCGGTGACCGCGTTCGGCGCGGCCTCGCTCATCCTCATCGTGCACTGGCGGGGCAGCGACCCCGCCCAGGTGCGGCGCACGTCGCGGGCCTGGCTGTTCAGCTACCTGGGCGTGATCGCCGCCGAGGGCGTGCTGTTCTCGCTGGGCGACGCGCCCGTGGAGCGCCGTGCCGACTTCGACACCTACTACGCCTCGACGCCGTTCATCCGGGAGATGATCGTGCTGTACCTGGTGGCGCACATGGTGGCGGCGGTGACGACGACCCTGTTGTGCTGGAGCTGGATACGGAAGGTGAAACGCTGGACGCGGGGCTCGTTGGTCCTGCTCGTGCTGGGCTGGCTGTTCACCAGCGCCTACAGCGTCGTCAAGTTCGTCGCGCTGACCGCTCATTGGCGCGGAGACCACTGGGACAGCCTCAGCACCAGCGTCGCGCCGCTCGTGGCGGTCGGCTCCTGTCTGGCCTCCGCCGGCTACATCCTTCCCCTCGTCGGTCCGCGCGTCGACTCGGCCGTCACGTTCGTGCGGCTGCGTCCGCTGTTCCAGCTCCTGGCGGGGCCGGGCAGCCGGCGGCGCTGTTTCGGCGCGCTGTCGTGGCGGATGATCGGTGACGTCGAACTGCGGCTCACGACAAGGGAGACCGCCATTCGCGACGGTCTCAAACGGCTCGCCGGACAGCTCGACGACCAGGTGCGCAGCCGCGCCTACCGGGACGCTCTGGCCGCCGGATCCTCGGCGGCGGAGGCCGAGACGATCGGGATGGCCGCGATGGTGGCCGTGGCCGCTCTCGCGGAGGCGCCGACTCCCATGGGGGAGACCGGCACCATCGGCATCTCGGTGGGTGACGTCGACGTGGTGGTCTCGGTCAGCGCGCGCGTGCGTCGGCCGGCCGTCGGTTCGCGGTCGTTGGACACGGGCCAGCCGTCCCTGCTGAGCCTGTCCAAGGCGGTGCGCACACCGATCGTCGACGCCGCGATCCAGTCCCGTAGAACCGCGGTGCGACAGCCGTCCTGAGCGCGCCGCGCGCCTCGGCCGTCCCGGGCCCCTCGCGCGACCGTGGCACGGAGGCCCGCAGCGTGAAAGGGCGGGACCGACGTCCGTACGGCGAGCGCCGGCGTCATACGGCGACGCGCGCCGCCGTCATACGGCGAGCGGGTCCACGGAGTCCAGGAAGGCGCTCTCCTCCTCGGTCAGCGGAGGCCCGGTGAGGGGTTCCCTGACAGGTCCCTTCAGTGTGGCCACGAGCAGCTCCGAGCCCACGAGGCGGCTCGCGTCGGCCTGGAGCGTGATGACCCGGCACATCGCCGCGGACACGGCGTACGAGGTGGTGGCCACGCGTGACATCCGGCCCATGTAGCGGCTGAGGAGCCGGTCCGCGAGCGTCGGAGCCTTGCCCACGACCTCCGGGAACCACTGGTCCTGCGAGGCGCTCATCGTGTAGGCGGCGGCGACGGACTTGGCGGCCGCCCGCTGGACGTCGCGGGCGAAGCCCGGAGCGGTCACGTCGGTCTGCCGCAACTGCCGGCTCAGCGCCTGGGCGCCCAGGGCGGCCACCGACATGCCCTGGCCGTAGACGGGGTTGAAGGTGGCGACGGCGTCACCGAGCACCACCAGGCCCTCGGGCATCGCCGTCTTGTCGAAGTCGCGGCGCCTGTTGCGGGTGCTGCGGCTGAGGAACACCTCGGTGAGCGGCTCGGCGGCCGAGACGAGCTGACCGATGATCGGGTGGCGCAGGTTGAGGGCGAAGTCGGTGAACGCCTCGGGACGGCTGCCGGGTTCGCCGCCGCGCGTGCCCGCGAGGCTGACGAGCCAGCGGCCGCCTTCGATCGGTACGAGATTCCCGGAGCGTCCCGGCCGGTTCGCGGTCGGGTCGGCCTCGACCTGTGTCAGCGGGAAGTCCTCGGCGCCCTTCGGGACACGGAAGATCCGGCTGGCGTAGACGAGTCCCGAGTCGACTTCGTCGGTCGGTATGTCCGTCACCCCGAGGCCTTCGAGCCAGTGCTCCACCCGCGAACCCCGTCCGCTCGCGTCGACGACGAGGTCGGCGCGCAGGTCCTCCTGGAGGCCTTCGGCGAGAACGCGTACACCCGTGACGCGTTCCGCGGTTCCCAGCAGGGACACCGCCTCGGCCCGGCGGACCCGGACGGGAGTCGTGCCCACGACCGCGTCACGCAGGGTCCAGTCGAGCAGGTCGCGGCTGCAGCAGGTGAGCAGCAGGTCCGCGGCCACGACGTCCCAGCGGCGGTACCAGCCCTGCGGGCCGAAGCCCAGCATGTCGGTCAGGGACTGCTCGTGCGCCCCGGCGGCGAGCAGGCGTCCGTGCACGTCCGCCACCGGAAGCAGTTCCTGGATCGCGTCGCGTCCGCTCGGCAGCAGGATGTGGGCGTGCCGTGCCTGGGGGATGCGCTTGCGCGGGGACGGCCTGTCGGGCAGCTCGTCCCGCTCCAGGACGATCACTTCGTCCATGGACCGGAACAGGGCCGCGGCGGCGAGCATGCCGGCCACGCTCCCGCCGATGACGACAGCGCGCCGCGACATGATTCCCCCTGTTGTCATTGGTGATCGGCATCACTCTACGGTCGTACGCGCGACTGTCCAGAGGTGATCAAAAAGTGAGTGGAATGTGCCGTTGGTGCGGCGCGTGAGCGTCTCCGGGGCGGTCGGCGCCGGTGGGCCGGTCTATCGCTCGGCATCCTTCTTCACGGCCCGGAGAATCACGAACTTGGCGTCGCCCGCGACCAGTTCACTGTTGCCGAAGAGCCGGCGCAGCTTCAGGTGGTAGCCGAGATGGCGGTTGCCGATCACCCACAGCTCGCCGCCCGGGCGCAGCGCGCGCCGGGCGTCCGCGAACATCCGCCAGGCGGTCGTGTCCGTCATCGCCTGATGGGAGTGGAACGGCGGATTGTTCAGGACGAGGTCGACGCTCCCGGACGGCACACCCTCCAGTCCGTCGGCGACCCGGAATTCGGCCTTCCCCTCGGCGTTCTCCCGGTAGGTCGCCTCCGCCGAGGCCACCGCCTGGTACGACTCGTCGGCGAACAGCACCTCGGCCTCGGGGTTGGCGAGCGCCATGGCCGTACCGAGCACGCCGTTGCCGCAGCCCAGGTCCACGACCCGCTCGGCGCCCCGGCTGCGCGGCAGGTGTCCCAGGAAGAAGCGGGTGCCGATGTCGAGGCGGTCGGCGCAGAACACGCCCGCGTGATTGACGACCGTGCGGCCCGAGACCGGGCCGACGTCGTCGGGCAGTTCGTAGCGGTACGGCCAGGGGTTGGCCTTGCGGGCGATCCCCTGGAGCGGGGTGCAGAAGATCAGGCGGGCCTTCTTCTCGGCCAGCGACGTACGGGTGGGACCGAGGATCCGCTCGAAGAGGTGCAGCGTCGAGGTGTGGATCTCCTTGACCATCCCGGTGCCGATGACGACCGTCTCCTCGTGCACCCCGGGCGCCAGCCGGTGAAGCTGGTCCTCCAGCAGGGCGAGGCTCTTCGGCACCCGCACGAGCAGCACGTCGATCCGCTCGGGAGGCGGGTCCTGGGTCGTGAGGAGACGGACGGCGGACTCCTCGGCACCGGCCCGCGCGAGGTTGGCGCGGGTCGACTCCCGCGCCAGGTGCGAGTCGGTGATCAGCGTCGGCCGCCGCTCGGACAGAGCCGTGGTGAGGGCGCCCCACCGGTCGCCGAGGATGACGACCGACCCCGTCAGCGGGGTGCCGCTCTCCGCGAGATGCCGCAGCAGATACGTGTCGGCGGCGTCCCAGGCGCGCAGCCGGTCGCGCGGGTCCTCGGGGAAGCGGGCGAGTTCGTACTCGCCCCAGGGTGTCGTCATCCGGTCGTTCATCGTGGGTCAAGGCTAAGGGACCGGGACCGCTCGACGTGCGCGAGGATGGGGGCATGTCGATCGACGCGGAGCTGTTCCCGCGCGGCAGGACGGAGCTCGCGCCCGGCGCCGTGCACCTCCCGGACTGGCTGGACGCCGCACGTCAGCGGCACCTCCTGGACGCCTGCCGGGGCTGGGCCCGCCCGCCGGCGGGCCTGCGCACCGTCCGCACCCCGGGTGGCGGCACGATGACCGCCCGGCAGGTCTGTCTGGGCTGGCACTGGTACCCGTACGGCTACGCGCGGACGGTGGTCGACGGCGACGGTTCGCCGGTGAAACCCTTCCCCGATCGGCTCGGCGGGCTGGCCCGCGAGGCGGTCACGGACGCCCTCGGCCCCGACGCTCCGGGCGCGGATCCGTCCGCCCCGTACGACATCGCGCTGATCAACTTCTACGACGCCGAGGCCCGTATGGGCATGCACCGCGACAGCGACGAATCGTGCGACGCCCCGGTCGTGTCGCTGAGCCTGGGCGACACCTGCGTCTTCCGTTTCGGCAACACGGAGTCGCGGGCACGGCCGTACACCGACATCGAGCTGCGCAGCGGCGACCTCTTCGTGTTCGGCGGCCCGTCACGGCTCGCCTACCACGGAGTGCCGAAGGTGTACGCGGGCACGGCTCCCCCCGGGCTGGGCCTGACCGGGCGGCTGAACCTCACTCTCAGGGCGAGCGGCCTCCCGCCGGAGCCCGCCCGGTAGCCGCGGACGCCGTCGCGCTCGTACAGCGGCCGCCGCGACCGGAGGGACGCACGCGGGGCCGGTCCCCTCGGGCCGCGACCGGACGGGCCCCGCGCGAGCGGATCATGGGAGACTCGCCCTCATGAACGGCAAGGCGGCCCCCCGGACGGCGGGGGATGGCAGTACACGGACACGGCTCGACCGGGGGCGCGGAGCACTCGGACCGGCGCTGGAACTTGTGCACACCGGGCGCGCGCCGACCCGTGCCGTCCTCACCGCCGAACTGGGCGTCACCCGGGCGACCGCGGGCGCGGTCGCCGCGGAGCTGGAGGCGCTGGGACTGATCCGGGTCGACGCACGGCCCGGCGCCGCCGCCGGTTCCCAGGGTCGGCCCTCGCACCGGCTGGAACTCGCCGACGACGGGCCCGTCGCGCTGGCCGCGCAGGTGCACGCCGACGGTTTCCGCGCCGCGCTGGTCGGCCTCGGCGGCCGGATCGTCGCGACCGCCCCCGGCTGCGAGACCGTGGACCCCGACCCGGCCAAGGTGCTCGGCTCCGTCGTCGACGCGGGCGCCGAACTGCTCCGCGAGACGGGGCGCCGCTGCGTGGGGGCCGGGCTCGCCGTGCCGTCGGCCGTCACCGAACCCGAAGGGCTCGCGCTCAACCCCCTGCACCTGGCCTGGCCCGCCGGCTCCGCCGTGCGGGAGATCTTCGCCGAGCGGGTGCGCGCGGCCGGGATCGAGGGGCCGGCGTTCGCCGCCAACGACGTCAACCTCGCCGCCCTCGCGGAGCACCGGCACGGAGCGGGCCGGGGCGCCCGCGATCTGCTGTGCGTGGCCACCGGACACCGGGGCGTCGGCGGTGCCCTGGTGCTCGACGGGCGTCTGCACACCGGCAGTTCGGGGCTCGCCCTCGAAGTCGGCCATCTCACGGTCAACCCCGAGGGCCGCCCCTGCCACTGCGGAAGCCGCGGCTGTCTCGACGTCGAGGCCGACCCGCTGGCCTTCCTCACCGCGGCCGGCCGGACCCCGGGCCCCGAGGTGTCGCTGCTCCAGCAGTCCAACGAACTGATCCGCCACGAGAGCGCCGATCCCGCCGTCCGTACGGCGATCGAGGCACTCATCGACCGCCTGGGCCTAGGCCTCGCGGGTCTCGTCAACATCCTCAATCCGGACCGCATCATCCTCGGCGGACTGCACCGCGCCCTCCTGGACGCCGACCCCGACCGGCTGCGCGCCGTCGTCGCCGACCGCAGCCTGTGGGGGCGGAGCGGCGGGGTGCCGATCCTCGCCTGCACGCTGGACCACAACAGCCTGGTCGGCGCCGCCGAGCTGGCCTGGCAGCCGGTGCTGGACGACCCGCTGAAGGCACTGCCCGTCTGACCCCCGGGGTGCGCCCGAGCACCGTGAAGCGGGCCCGGCCGCGGGGGAGTGACCGGCGAAGCAGCCCGGGGAGCCCGGCGTACTCCCGGGGAGGTACGCGCACGGCCGCTGGCCGTACGACGACGCGGACCCCCTCCCGGAGCGAGTCTCGAGACATCACCAAGAGATCCCGCGCAGCCGCGTGGTTCCACCGAGGAGATGACTCGAGATGCAGACCCTGGCGAACTGGGACGGCGGTCCCGGCCCGTGGATCCTGTTCTTCCCGCTGATCTGGGCGGCGGTCGTGATCGGCGTCGTGACCGTGCTGCGGCGCACCGCCTGGCGCTCGGGCCGTGGCCCCTGGCGGGCGACGGGCGGCTTCGGTCCCGGCGGTTCCCTGCCGGCCGGTGACTCGCCGATCGCCGTGCTCGGCCGCCGCTTCGCCTCCGGCGAGATCGACGAGGACGAGTACTGGCGCCGGCTCTCCGTCCTCGACGAGCAGTTCGGACGCACGGGCAAGGGCGGTGCGGCATGACCGGCGCGACCGGCCGTGCGGACGCGGCCCGTGTGGTCGACGCCGTCAAGGTGTACGGCCGTGGCGACACCGCCGTCCGGGCCCTGGACGGAGTGAGCGTCGGATTCCCGGCCGGCCGCTTCACCGCGATCATGGGGCCCTCGGGCTCCGGCAAGTCCACCCTCATGCACTGCGCGGCCGGGCTCGACACGCTCACCTCGGGAGCCGCGTACATCGGAGACACCGAACTCGGCGCCCTCGACGACCGCCGGCTGACCCTGCTGCGCCGCGACCGGATCGGCTTCGTCTTCCAGGCGTTCAACCTGATCCCGACGCTCACCGTCGCCGAGAACATCGCCCTGCCCATGGACCTCGCCGGGACCAAGGGCTCCCGCGCGTGGACCGACACCCTCGTCGACGTCGTCGGTCTGCGCGACCGGCTCCACCACCGGCCGAGCGAACTGTCCGGCGGACAGCAGCAACGCGTCGCCGTGGCACGGGCGTTCGCCTCGGAGCCCGACGTCGTCTTCGCCGACGAACCGACCGGCAACCTCGACTCCCGCTCCGGCCAGGAAGTCCTCGACCTCCTCGGCCGGGCGGTGCGCCGGATGGACCGCACGGTCGTCATGGTCACCCACGACCCGGTCGCCGCCGCCCACGCCGACGAGGTGGTCTTCCTCGCCGACGGACGCCTCGTGGACCGGATGGAGAACCCGACCGCCGACAAGGTCCTCGACCGCATGAAGGCCTTCGACAGCAAAGGCGCGCCCGTATGAACGCCGCACTGCGCCTCAGCCTCTCGTCGCTGCGCGGCCACAAGCGCCGTTTCGCCGGGACGTTCTTCGCCGTGTTCCTCGGCGTCGCGTTCCTGGCCGGCACCCTCGTCATGGGGGACACCCTGCGCGCCGGGTTCGACACCATGTTCGGCGACGCGACCAAGGGAACCGACGCCGTCGTCCGCAGCGCCGGCGTCATCACCACACCCGGGCAGAGCCAGGGCGTCCGCGCTCCCGTCCGCACCGATCTGGCCGCCACGATCGAGCGGGTCCCCGGTGTCGCCGCCGCCGCGCCCGACATCCAGGGCGCGGGCCAGCTCATCGGTTCCGACGGCGAGCCCATCGGCGGACAGGGCCCGCCCACCCTCGCGGGCAACTGGATCGACGACCCGAAACTCAACGCGTACCGGCTCGCCGAAGGCCGCGCCCCCGCGAGGTCCGGGGAGGTCGTCGTCAACCGCGGAGCCGCGAAGAAGGGCCACCTGAGGATCGGCGACACCACCGTCCTGCGGACCCCCGACCCGGTCCGGGTGACCGTCGTCGGCCTCGCGACCTTCGGTGGCGAGGACGGCATGGCCCAGGTGACGTTCACCGGCATGACACAGGCCGACGCGGAGAAGTACCTCACCGCGAAGCCCGGCGAGGCCGCGAGCATCCGCGTGCGCGCCGGCCCCGGAGTCGGTCAGGACGAACTCGTCTCCGCGGTGACTCCCGTACTTCCCGAGGGAGTCGAGGCCATCACGGGCCAGGAGTCCGCGCGGGAGAACACGGACATGGTCTCCAGCCAGTTCCTCACCCTCTTCACCACGCTGCTGCTCGTCTTCTCCGGCATCGCGCTCCTGGTGGCGACCTTCTCCATCCACAACACCTTCGCGATCGTCGTCGCCCAGCGCACCCGGGAGAACGCGCTGCTGCGCGCCCTCGGCGCCTCGCGGCGGCAGGTGACCGCGTCGACCCTGGCCGAGGCGAGCGCCGTCGCCGTGGCCGCCTCGGCCGCGGGGATCGCCGGCGGCATCGGTATCGCGGCCGGGCTCCAGGCCCTCTTCCCCGCCATCGGGTTCCCCTTCCCCGACGGCGGTCTGGTGATCAGCGGCCTGTCCATGCTGCTGCCGCTGTTCGTCGGCGTCGTCGTCTGCCTCGGCTCCGCCCTGCTGCCCGCCGCCCGTGCCGGACGGACCGCTCCGCTCGCCGCCCTGCGGGAGACGGCGGTCGACGAGTCCGGCGCCTCCCGGACCCGGGCGGCGGCAGGCGGCGTACTGGCCGTCCTGGCGGTGGGCGTCACCCTCACCGGTGTCCTGCTCACCCCGTCGCTGTGGCTCGCCGGACTCGGTGCCGTGCTGGCCCTCGCCGCGTTCGTCGTCCTCGGACCGGTCGCGTCCTCGGCGGCCGTACGGGTCCTCGGCGCGCCGCTCGGCAGACTGCGCGGCGTCACGGGCGGACTCGCCCGGCGCAACGCGCTGCGCAGCCCCCGGCGGACCGCCGCCACCGCGGGCGCCCTGATGATCGGCGTCGCCGTCGTCTCGCTGTTCACGGTCTTCGGCGCCTCGCTCAAGGCCACCATGGACCAGACCGTCTCGCGGTCCTTCGCCGGCGATGTCGCCGTCAGCACACCGTCGTTCGGAGCGGGCGGCAGCGGACTCAGTCCGAAACTGGCCCCGGCCATCGCGAGCCGGCCGGAGGTCGAGCACGCCGTGGGACTGGGCAAGGGAGTCGCCGAGGTCCAGGGTCAGGGCCGCGCGCTGACCGTCACCGATCCGGTCACGCTCGGCGAGGTCTTCGACCTCGGACACGTACAGGGCTCGTTGAACGGCCTCGGCGCCGACGGCATCGCGATCACCCGCGCGGAGGCCGGCAGACAGCACCTGAAGACCGGTGACACCGCCCGGCTGACCTTCACCGACGGACAGCGGGTGAACTTCACCGTCCGTGCCGTCTACGGCCGTTCGGAGCTCGCGGGCGACTACGTCATCAGCCGCGCCGCCTGGGCCCCGCACCGCACCCAGGACGCCGACACGCTCGTCGCCGTCTCCTTCAAGGACGGGGTGAGCACGGCCGACGGCAAGGCGGCGGTGCGCCAGGTCGCCGAGCGGTACGGCAGTCCCGAGGTGCAGACCCGGGAGGAGTACGCGCAGTCGTCGGCGTCCGGCATCGACATGATGCTGACCCTGGTCTACGCGCTGCTCGCGCTCGCGGTGCTCATCGCGCTGCTCGGCATCGCCAACACCCTCACGCTGGCGATCCACGAACGCACACGGGAACTCGGTCTGCTGCGGGCCGTCGGACAGACCCGGGCGCAACTGCGCGCCATGGTCCGCTGGGAGTCGGTCCTGGTCGCCGCGTTCGGCACGGCGGGCGGTCTCGCCCTCGGTGCCTTCCTCGGCTGGGTGCTGGTCGAGGCGTCCGACGGGGCGTCGGACAGCGCCTTCGCCTTCGCGATCCCGCCGTTGCGGCTGGTCGTGGTGGCGCTGGTGGGTCTCGCCGCCGGGGCCCTCGCGGGACTGCGTCCGGCACGGCGGGCGGCCCGCCTCGACGTGCTGCGGGCCATCGCCACGGAGTGAGCCCGGTGCCGTACGACGCTCGTGAGCGAGCCGCGTACGGGAGGGGGATCACCGCCCGGTCAGCCGGCAACGGCCGACCGGGCGGGAGCGTGTTCCGGCCTGAGCACGTCGACGGTGTGCCGGAGGGTGACCTCGTCGGCGATCTCGTACGGCGGACGCAGCGAAGCCGCCACCACGGGGGTGGACGCCGGCAGCGTGAACCACACGACCTTGCCCGACTCGCCGTCGGGGCGCACACCCCAGCTCTCGCTGACCGCCGCGACCATGGCGAGGCCGCGTCCGCAGGTGGAGCCGGGGTCGGCCTCGCGCACCACCGGGAGCCGGGGGTCGTGGTCGTGCACCGAGACCGTGAGCCGGTCGAGCAGCAGCTCGATCTCCACGGTGCAGATCTTGTCCGGCTGGGCGTGCCGGTGGACATTCGACAGCAGCTCGGTCACGCCGAGCGCGGCCCGGTCTATCAAGGGGTCAAGATGCCAGTAGCGCAACTGCGCAGAGACGATTCTGCGGACCTGGCCGATCCGCGACGGCAGGGCTTGGAGCTCCACCGTGCAATGCCTGCTTGGCTGGCTGATCACGGCTGCGACTCCCCGAATTGAGGTCCGGAAGAAGGCGGAGATCGGATCCAGCAGACTGGCTGAGTCGAACGGCCGCCTGCTGTGATGACCGGCGGGCTGGTTCGCAGCGTTATCGCCGGTAAACCCAGAGTGATGTGACATCAGAGTGACTCAGGGGGCTGGGTCCCGCAACTCGCGGTGCTCAAGGACGTGTGGCGGGCGCCGTCGGCGCACCTCGGCCGCCGCGCCCCGACGCCTCGCCGACCGCACACCTCAGCCGCTGGGCCGCGCCCGGTCGACCGCGTACGTCAGCCGCTCGCCGCGCTCCGCGGACCGCGTACGTCAGCCGCCGAGCCCCGGCGCCCTGCCGACCGCGTACCTCAGCCGCCGCGTCCCGACGCCTTGCGGACCGCCTCGATGAAGCGGCGCGCCGACGGGGGGCCCGCCCGGCCGGGTGCCGGATCGTGCTCACCGAGCGTGAGCGAGTACCGCGTGCCGTTGACATCCGCCAACGCCCGGTCCTCGTGGGCGAACCAGGGTTTCGAGGCGCGCACCGCCTGCACCGGCGCGCTGTCGATCTCGCTGCCGTAGCTGGTGAGCAGTTCCAGCCTGCCGTCGCTGATCCGGACCTGTCCGGCCCGGGTGAGCGAACGCAGCCTCTTCCCGATCCGCACGCCCGTGGCCGTGAACTCCGGCTCCGCCATGACGCTCCGCCCCCTTGTGCGCTCCGGCTGTGTCCTGTCGTGACCCAGTGTGCATCCGCGTCGGGGACCACCGCCCCGCGCGGTGCAGTCTGCCCGCAGGTGGCGACGAGCACCAGTACGTATGGCGAGGCGGTCGCGGTGACGGGAGCAAAGGCCGGGATGCGCCCCCCTGAACCGGGATCCGAGCGTCCCCGGAACCCGGATCCGATGATCCCGGGATGTGGATTCCCCGCCTCCCCCCAGGGGTGGCTTTGGGCTGCCCAAAGGTGTGTTTATGCAGGTGAGAAGCGTGCGGAAGGTGCTTATGATCGAGGCGTCCGACCAGTCGAAGCGGTGTCGGCGCCACGCGATAGGAGCCCTCCCGTGAGCACTGCCCAGCCGATCAGGACCGGTGAGACCCTCGACGTCGACCGGAGCGACCCGGAGTACCGGAGCTGGCTCAAAGAAGCCGTGCGCAAGGTCCAGGCGGACGCGAACCGCTCGGCGGACACCCATCTGCTCCGCTTCCCGCTCCCCGAGGAGTGGGGTGTCGATCTCTACCTGAAGGACGAGTCGACCCACCCCACGGGCAGCCTCAAGCACCGCCTGGCCCGCTCGCTCTTCCTGTACGGCCTGTGCAACGGCTGGATCCGGCCCGGCCGCCCGGTGATCGAGGCGTCCAGCGGCTCCACGGCCGTGTCCGAGGCCTACTTCGCGGGGCTCGTCGGTGTGCCCTTCATCGCCGTCATGCCGCGCACGACGAGCGCCGAGAAATGCCGGCTGATCGAATTCCACGGCGGGCAGTGCCACTTCGTGGACGACTCGCGCAAGATCTACGAGGAGTCCGTCGCGCTCGCCGCCGAGACCGGCGGCCACTACATGGACCAGTTCACCTACGCGGAAAGGGCCACGGACTGGCGCGGGAACAACAACATCGCCGAGTCCATTTTCCGCCAACTGGCCCTCGAACGCTTCCCGGAACCCACCTGGATCGTCGCCACGGCCGGCACCGGCGGCACCTCGGCGACCCTCGCCCGCTACGTCCACTACATGCAGGCGGACACCCGCATCTGTGTGGCCGACCCGGACAACTCCTGTTTCTTCGAGGGCTGGACCACCGGCGACCCGGACGTCACCTGCGAGCGCGGCTCACGCATCGAGGGCATCGGCAGGCCGCGTGTCGAGCCGAGCTTCGTGCCCGGGGCCATCGACCGCATGATGAAGGTGCCGGACGCCGCGAGCGTCGCCGCCGTACGCGCACTGGAGCGGGCCATCGGCCGCAAGGCGGGCGGCTCGACCGGCACCGGCCTGTGGAGCGCCCTGAAGATCGTCGCCGAAATGGTGGCCGAGGGACGCACGGGAAGCGTGGTGACGCTGCTGTGCGACCCCGGTGACCGCTATCTCGACAAGTACTACTCGGACGCGTGGCTGGCCGAACAGGGCCTGGACATCGCGCCGTACATGACGGCGATCAACTCCCTGCTGGAGACGGGCGTCTGGCCGGCCTGAGCCGGGGGCACCCCTGGGTCCGGCCGACCGTTGTCCGGCGGTGTGAAGGCCCCTGCGTTCGGGCCGGCCCGGGGGCGGGCCCGGTGAACACCCCTAAATCCGGCCGTCGTTCGGCCGGAGAGGGTCCGGCTCGGTCGGCGGCGCGGACGACGCCAGGTGTTCCTGGAGCCGGGCATGCCGGAACTCGTAGGTCGCGCCCGCCTGACGCAGCACACCGCGCTGGTGCGCCTCCTCCAGGAACGCCATCAGACGCCACGGCAGCCGCCCGTTGCCGCACATCCACAATCGGGTCACGAGCAGCCAGCCCCAAGCGCTGATGAACACGGAGAACGGGCCGACGAGGAGCCAGGTCAGCAGGACGAGGCCGAAGGAATCGTATTGCCCCGACGCCTTGGCCAGGGCCACCGCGGCGACGACCGCGGCGACGACGCCGAACGCCACCAGCGTGACGCCCCGCGTGATGGCGGCGATCCGGTCGAACCGCAACGTGGCCTGGGGCCCGGCGGCTCGCGCGGTGTCGATCGGCGAGACCATCCACGCGTGGAAGCCGGCTGCCAGTCCGCTGACCAGACCGAGGCCCAGGCCGGCGGTCAGCCCCAGACTCAGATAGCTCCGGAAGAGCACGCCCGGCGACGCCGCGAACAGCCACTCGTAGGAACGGCCGGGCACCTCGGTCTGGAACGCTGAGTCCTCCACGTACGCACCGCTCGGCAGTTTGACCTGCGGATTGGTACGGGAGCTGCGCAGCTCCAGCTCGATGCGACCGTGGAAGCGGGTGCAGCGCACGGAGCCGGTGCAGTCCTCGCTCGCCGTCGCGGCGGGCGACGCGTACGTCGTGCCGTCGGCGTAGGCCTCGACGACGCCGTCGACCGGCCCGGGCGGTCGCAGATAGCGGTCGTCGTTGGGGCGTACCCCGTGGACCCAGCCGTCCGCCGTGACGACGTAGCGCGTGCCGTCCGTGAGGTGGTGCATCGCCCCGGCGGGGAAGTCCGCCGACACGGCGGCCCGGGCGCCCGCCACGGTCGCGGTCGTGACACCGAACGCCGCGCCCAGGGCCAGGCCGGTCAGGAGGCCGGTTCTGAGTCCGCGCACCAGGGCGGTCCGGAAGTTTCCGCGAGCACGCCGTGGACGGGGAGACGCTCCCGGGCAGGCGCCGCCGTGCCAGTTGCGCAGCCCCACCGCGACCAGGGCGCCGGCGGCCACCGCCGTCGTGGGCGGCACCCACGGTGGAACGAGGAACAGCAGCGGGAGGAAGAAGCCGATGACCGCGGACACCAGCACGACCAGCACCGCCCTGACCGCCCCCCGCCCGCCGAACGCCGCGTAGGAGGGGAGCGGCTCCCCGATGATCCCCAGCACCCCCAGCGCGATGGCCGTGGCGAGCCCGAACGCCATGGCGAACGCGGCCGCGCCCAGCCACGCCGGGCCGACGTTCGCGTTCGGCAGGGAGGTGGTCCAGTCGAGGCTGGTGCTGGCGACCGCCCCGACCAGGACCCCCGCCAGCACGGCCGCGACGACCACCCGGGCCGCCCCTTCCGCCCTCCGCCCGCGGGTCGAGACCCGCGTCCCGAGCACGGTGTAGCCCAGCCCCACGCCGAGGATGAACCCGCACATCATCGCCGGCGCCTTGACCCCGGCGGCCGGGAACCAGGCCACGCCGAGCAGGAGCGCCACGCACCCCAGGAGCAGGATCGGGCCCAGCGTGCGCAGCGGCCACGGCAGAGCGCGGCGCAGCCGCCACCAGGCGAGCTGCCGGGTGGTCTGCCGCTGGAGCTGAGCGGCCAGTTCACCCAGCCAGGCGCGGGCCTGCTCGGCGCGTGGGCTGTCCGCGAACGCGGCCGGGACGAAACCGTCCAGCAGATGCCGTTCCAGGACCTCCGGATCGGCGAACCGGCTGTCGAGCAGTTCGGCGGGGTCCCGGCCGGTGTCACCGTAGGCGGCCCGCGCCATGGCCACCATCAGCGGTGTGCTGAACGCCGAGCGGACCGTACGGGCGACGGGGGCGTCCGGACAGCGGCGGAACTCCTCGAGGACCGGATCCCAGCGCGTGGCGCGCTCTCCGCCCTTTCCGCGTACGGGCCTGCCGGTGCGCGCCAGATAGGAACCCACGGTCTCGAACGTCAGAGGCCGCAGTTCGATCACCGCGGCGGCGGTGAACACGTCGCTCGTCTCCACCGCCTTCGCGTACGCCTCCGTACGGCACGTCACCACGACGGGCTCACCCGGGTCGAGTTCCGTGTTGAGCCGGCGCAGAGCCGTCGCCCACGAGGACTCCGGCATCTCGTCCAACCCGTCGAAGACGGGCAGCACCAGCCCGGCTCGCAGGAGCTTGCCGGCCCAGGAGGCGCCCGGATGGGTCGCGGCCAGATGCGCGGCCATCCAGTCCCGCAGGCTCTTGTGCTCGGGCTGCCAGCTCGACAGGGGAAACAGGACCGGGACACGGTCGCCGGGCGCCCATCGGGCGATCCGGTCCAGGATGAACCCCACCGCCAGCATGGTCTTGCCGCTCCCCGGTTCACCGAGCACCACCAGCCGCCGGGACGGGACGGCCTCCAGGACGCTCGCGATGTCCTCGGCCCGGTCCCCTTCGGTCACGACGGGACCGACCTCGCCGGGAGCGTCGACCAGCCACGCCTCGGCGGGCGACCAGCGCACCTCCAGCGGGTAGGGGTCCTGGAGCCGGCGCAGCCGCCACTCCGCCCGCCACTGCTCCTCCACCGCCCCCGACAACCGCTCGGCCCACTGCTCCAGTCGCTCCCGGGAAGGGGCCGAGCCCTCGTCCGCCGCCTCGCCCTGCGGGGCGCTCTTCCACAGATTGACCGAGAGCCCGAAGAGCGAGAACCCGAAGCCGAGAACGGCGGTCAGCACCGAGGTCTTGCCGAGATCTCCGTTCGAGAACGCCACGCAGAGCACGGTCCCTGTGAGCGCGACCGCACCCAGCCAAATGCCATGCCGCCACCACCGCATCACACGTTCCCGTCACGCCTCGCCGTCCGCGCGAGGAGTCCCGCTACCGGGCTTTCCAGTTCGCGTTGTCCGGGATCGTCTTCTCCGGCACGCGCACCTGGATGATGGACGGACCGCTCGCGTACTCCAGCGCACCCGTCACGGCGTCCTCCAGCTCGCCGTACGTGCCGACTTCCCATCCCCGGCAGCCGAAGACCTCCGCCAGCGTGCTGTAGTTCCACCGGTGCAGCTCGCAGGGCTTGTAGAACGGTTCGTCGGAGTGGAACACCGCCGCGTCGGCGAGCCACTGCTCCACCGCGTAGACGCCGTTGTCGATGACGAACACGATCGGATCGAGCCCCAACCGGGTCTGCGTCGACAGGCATTGGGCCGTCATCTGGAAGCCGCCGTCACCGGAGAGGACCAGGACCCTTTGTTCGGGGCGCTTCGCCAGGCAGATGCCCGTCGCGGCCGGGGCGCTGTAGCCGATCGACGAGTAGGACGACTGGACGACGAACCCGCCGGGACCGGGCACGTCGAGCAGCAGGCTTCCGAAATAGTTCATGCTCGCGTCGGCACCGACGATGGTGTTCCTGTCGACGTACCGCTGGATGTAGTCGTAGAACCCCTGGTAGGTGATGACGTCGGCCTTCTCCACGTCCGGCGCGCTGCGCGCCGGGGCCTCCGGCAGCTTCCGTTCCTTGGGGGCGATCCTCTCCGCCAGGATGCCGTCGATCAGATGCTCCAGCGCGACCTGCCCGCCGAAATAGGTCCCGAGTTTGACCGCGTCGAACGACGCGAACGCGGTCCTGTCGTAATCCGGTTCCCAGCCCAGCGAGTTGATGTCGGTGAGCCACACGCCGAGTGCCAGGACGAAGTCGGAGGTGGCCGCCAGATCGGTCACGACCTTCGACGACGCCTGGCCGTCCAGCACACCGGCGAACAGGGCGTCGTCCTCGGACAGGACGGCCTTGCTCAGCAGTTCCGTGACGAACGGGACGTTCAGCTGCCGGATCAGGTTCGTGGCCTTGTCCTGAAGGCCGAGACGGTCGATCTCCACGCCGAGCCAGATGAGCGGATTCTCGGCGCTTTCGAGCTTCGCGCAGATCCGGGCGACCGACTGTTCCAGGCTGCTCTGGTCCGACAGGACCCTGACCGGCTTCAGAACGCCCTCCGGCGGCCGGCACTCCAAGTCGACCATGTCCTGAAGCAGTTCGATGTAGATCGGGCGCCGTTCGCTGATGCACCGGGTCAGCGCGTAGTCGATCAGCGTCGGCGCGAGGTCCGGGTTGTCGATCCGGATGGCCGCCACCGTCAGGTGCTCGAAGGACTGGAGATCCGTTTCCCGTCCGCTGATGAAGTGATGCGCGCTGAAGCCGGTCTGCTCGAAGGTGATGGTCTTCTTGACGCTCGGCGTCCCGTTGATCAGTACGAGGGGAACCTTCTCGACGTAGGCGCCGGCGACCGCGTTCACGGCGCACAGCGCGCCCGCCGAGTAGGTCACACAGAGTGCGCCGATTCCCCTCAGCCTCGCGTATCCGTCCGCCGCGTAACCGGCGTTGACCTCGTTGACCTCCTCGATGATCTTCGTGCCGCTCGGCGCGACGTACCGGTTCAGCCATTCGATCGAGTAGTCTCCCGCGATGGCGAACAGGTGCTCCAGGCCCAGTTGACGGAGCCGGTCCACCAGGTACCGCCCTACAGTGCAACTCTCGTTCATGGTTGAAGCACCTCCGTGGTCAGTAGTCGCTCGCGCCGCCGAACAGCCGGGGCATGTAGATGTCGAAGATTCCCGGGCACTTGCGCTCCGGATACCGCTGCAGCAGGAAGCTCTTGAAGGCGTCGCCCGTCAGCCCGTCGCCGATCGCCTGCCGGGCGGTGGAGAGGTACTCGACGTTGCGCGCGACCTCGTTCTTGTCGGCCGGCAGACCGTGGCCCGGCATGAACAGCTCGTAGTCCGACACGAGCATGTCGCGCAGCACCCGGATCCAGTGGTCCAGGTGTTTCGTCAGGTACGGATGGGTGCCGCTGTAGACCAGATCCTGGGTGAAGTACACGCCCAGATCGGGAAGCCTGATCGTGAGGTGGTAGTCGATCTCGGTGTCCGTCACCCGGTCGAGGAGGTACCTGACCCCGTCGATCTTGTCCTCGCCGACACGGGCGACCTGTTCCGGGACGACGACGCGGTCCGGGGCGAGGTCACCGAGTTTCCAGTGGTCGCTTCGCGAGTCCTCACCGTGATCGTGGATGAACGTCATGGTCTCGGACAGCGCGTGGACCGTGACGTCGCCGAACGCGGTCCCGAGACCGAACCAGTGGTCGGGATGACGGTGGGAGATGTACAGCCTCTCGATGGGCTTGCCCAGACCGTCCGCGTAGTCCCTGAAGGCTCTCGCGTAGGGGGCGAGGAACTGCGCGTCGACGAGAACGAGCTGATTCCTGGTTTCGACGACATGCGTGGCGTTCGCGATGTTGCTGCCCGCGAAGGACGCGACGAACGTGTGGATACGGACGTCACCCGTCTGCTTCACGACCATGGTGATGGGATCCGACACCTGAGCCAGCACGGGAGTCCCCTTTCCGGGATGGTGCGGTCTTCTCTCGCAGCTCCCGCAACGCGGCCTCGGCCACGTCGTAGGCGCTGTCCCCGCCGGGAACCGGGTCGTCCTCGCCGGGGCGCCAGAAACGCCGGCGCGCCATGCGCATGGAAGCGTCGAACGGCGGGATCGCGTTGAACACCTCGATCAGGTACGGCCCGTGGTACACCGGTTCGATCTCGCGCGCGAGGACTTCCCACGGGATCCAGCTGTCCTTCACCGCCCCTCGGTCGGGAGCGGAGATGTGGACGTAGTGGAGCCGGTCCTGCCGTGTCGCCCGCCCGACGTTCTCCCTGAGGACCGACGGACCCTGGCTCTCCATCACGACCTGCGCCGTGTCGATCGTCACGCCACCGCGCGGGTGCTCCAGGCCCTCGAGGAAGTCCAGTACCTCCGAGACCATGTTGGGCGGCGGCGTCTCCCAGCTCTTGACGGGCTCGACGGCGAGCCGCACCTCGCGCGTCGCGGCGTACTCCAGCAGTTCCTCGAAGACGGGGCGTGCCGCGTCGTAGCGCGGCTTCATCCAGTCCTGCAGCGCGTCGCTCCAGAGCGGCTCGTCGGTGTCCGTGACCGGGAAGACACCGTAGGGATGGATGAACGGCCCGGACATGATGGAGTCGCCGCCCAGGACGTGGGTGATGTCGACGCGTGACTTGAGGTAGGACAGGGCCCGCGCGCGCTGCTCCTCGTAGGGCGAGGTCGGGTCGAAGGTGCGCGTGGTCCCGACATTGGTGGTGAACCCGACCTCCCCCAGCCCCGCCCGCTCGAAGGTCTTCTTGAGGCCGGCGTAAGCGTCGACCTCGACCTTGTGATCGACACCCGGGGGCTGAGCGGCGATGTGCACGTCGAAGCCGTCGTAGCCCATGTCGGTCAGGGCCTTCAGGTGATCGATCAGCACCCGGCTGTACCGCTCGTCGTGTGGCCGCAGATCAGCCGTGAACATGAAGAAGCTGAAGAAGACGTCTCGTCCGATGGTCGCGTTCATGGTCACCAGCCCAGGATGTCGGCGAGGTAGGCACGGGCCTTCTTGGCGTACTCGAGCGGCACGGCCTTGTTCGGATCCTGTTCCGCCTCCACGACCAGCCACCCCCGGTAGTCGGCCGCGGCCAGCGCCTCCAGGATGGGCCGGAAGTCGATCCCGCCGTCTCCGGGCACGGTGAAGACGCCGAGCTGGATGCCCTCCTGGAACGACAGGCCCTCTTCCCGCACCCGGCTCACGACCTCGGGCCGGACGCTCTTCAGGTGGACGTGGCCGATGCGGTCGGCGTAGTCCCGGGCCAGGTCCAGCGGATCGTCACCGGCGAAGGCCATGTGGCCGGTGTCGAGGAGGAGGTGGACCAGCTCCGGATCGGTCGAGGCCATCAGCCGGTCGATGTCGGCCCGCGTCATGACGCCCGTCCCCATGTGGTGGTGATAGCTGAGCTTCAGCCCGGCCGAGGCGGCGATCCCGCCGAGCTCGTTCAGACCCGAAGCCAGGGCGTTCCACTGGGAGTCGGTGAAGACCGGGCGGTTGGCGAACACGTCCACGGGAAGCAGGTGGGACGAGGCGCCGAACTCGGCCACGACCAGCTCGGTCCCGCCCAGGGTCTTGATGTGGGTCAGCGTCTCCTCGAAAGCGGCGACCGTCTTCTCCCGCATCCGGCCGATCGTGAAGTACGTGCTCGTCCAGGGCTCGGACACGCTCAGCCCGCGCAGATCGAGGGCGGCCTTGAGCTCGGCGGCGTCCGAGGGGTACTTGTGCCCGATGCTGCATCCCTGGAAGCCGGCGAGCGCCATGTCGCTCACGGCCTGGCCGAAGGAGATGCCGGCGTCGATGGCGGGGAAGTCGTCGTTCCACCACAGGGTGCAGCAGACGCCGAGCTTCACCTTGTCCGGGCTGAGACGGGCGAGTGTGTCCGTCATCTCGTCGCCCCTTTCAGGTAGCGGTCGGCGATGCGGGGCGGCCGAGCCCAGGAGCCGTATCCGGGGGCCTTGGCACCCGGGGGATTGGCACCGATGGCCCGCCACAGGAGCCCCTCCTGGTAGGCGGCGGCGGTGACCGTGGAGGTTTCGCCCGCCGCCCGGGCCCCGTGACGATCGGTCCACTCGGGCGGCAGCGCGTACCACATCCCGGCGTACCAGAGCTTGATCACGTTGCGGGCCACGGGGCCGAGCCGGTCGTCGCTGAAGATCCGGTGGCGCAGGGCCCGGTCGAAGAGATCCCGGTCGAGCGGGGCTCGCGGGTGCCTTCCGGCCTCTCCCGCCGCGTCGGCCCGTGCCGCCCTGTGCGCTTCCAGGAGCGCGCTGACGATCTCGTCCCCGCAGGCGGCCCGCACTTTCGCCAGATACCGGTGGGCCATGCCGGTGCCGAGCAGATCGGTCTCCTCGAAGGCGGTGAGGTCGACCGACAGGAGGAGGAACCTCTCGAACGACGGGGCGGTCATCACGTCACCGTCCGGGTGGTCTCGTCGGTACCGGGTGAGGCTCCCGGACCGGGCCCGGCCGCTGCCGGAATCTCGAAGGTGGGGCCGGCGTGCAGGCCGCCGCCGCCCGGCAGGGGGGTGCACACCAGCCGGTTGAAGCCGTCGCGCAGGCGGAACATCTCGCAGACGCTCTCCTGGAGGACTTCCGGCTGTCCGTTGAACGCCTTCGTGAGCAGGGCGAGGAACGCCCCGTAGTCGGCGTTGAAGTCCTCGGCGACCCGGGCGAGTTCCGATCCCGCCGGATAGTCGGCCAGCCGGACACTGGTCTTCACCTTGTACACGTCGTCCCAGGAGATGCTCAGCGAGGGCCCCGAGGGCGCGTCGGGGTGGTCGCCCACCTGGTAGTAGCGCCCGAGCTGGAGCTGCCGGAACCGGTAGTAGTGGGCCAGCTCCCCTTCCGCGTCGTAGATGCCGCAGTCGAGGCCCTCGCCCTGCCCGGCGATGAAGCGGAGCGCTTGCTGCGCCGACTCCAGGTCGGAGACGACGACCACCTCCCCGCCGCCGGAGTAGAAGTACTCGGGCCCCACCTGACGGGCCGGATCGCCCTGGAAGAGCGCGGGATCGTTGGCCGCCACCTTCTCTAGCCCTTCGATGATCTCCTCGTAGAACTCGCCGATGCTGTAGAAGCGCATCTGCTCGGTCGTGGGGCTGGAGACCAGGAAACGGGTCTTGCGGTCCGGTGACCTCACCAACCGCGAGTCGGCGCCGGGGGCCTTGCCCGGCCGCTCGATCTTGCAGAACGTCTCCACCGCCTCGGGGGAGAAGGGCCGCAGGTCGACGGTGAAGTCGTCCTCCCCGTCCGGCAGCCGGGCCGGATAGGACGGCACGAAGCCGGGGCGGGTCAGGTCGGGCGTTCCGCCGATGGAGTTCAGGACGTTGGCGGCGAGGGTCAGGTGCAGCATCTCCTCCACCGCGGTCACCCGGATGATGTGGGCGGCGTCGGAGTTGGTGCCGGAGTGTATGGAGTAGTACGCGGTCAGGTAGGGCGGGATGGTGGCGTGCTCGAGGGCCATCGCCGCGTTCAGGTAGACGAGCAGGTCGTCACGGTTCTCGATCGTCGGCGCGATCATGAGGCCGCCTCCTGTGCGTTCGGCGCCGCGTGGCGCCGGCCGGAGGTGACGTCGATCGGCGCGGTCTCGGAGTCGAGCTGGGCCAGCATGGCCCGGACGCTGCGCAGGCACAGGGCGGCGAGGGTGAGCGTCACGTTCGAGGTGCCCACCGTGGGCATGCTGCCCCCGCCGACCAGGTAGAGGTTCTCGTGGTCCCAGCACCGCTGGTCCGCGTCGACCACCGAGGTCGACGGCTCGCGGCCCATCACATGGGTGCCGGCGAGATGGTTGCCCCCGTGGATCTCGTAGCCCTCGCCGTCGTGGACGGCGTAGCCCCAGAAGTTCGGGTTGTACGCGGTGTGGTCCTCGGCCCCCAGACGGGCGAAGATCCGCTTCGACAACTGCCGGGCGTACGCCACGCCCCGCATCGTGTACTCGGGGACGTTGTACGTGAGGACGGGCCGCATGTTGCCCAGCTCGTCCGTGAAGTCCGGGCTCACGGTGACCCGGTTGCCGGGGTCGGCGGGGACCTCGACCATGAACGCGAGCTGGAGCTGACGGGACACCCGGTCCACCAGGCCCTGGCGGAGGGACTCGCCGTAGCGGCCGCCGGAGTCCACCAGACCGATGAGGTCGGTCATCGGCGCGCCCCGGGCCCAGCCCCAGCCGTCGTTGTGGATGTCGACGGTGAACGCCGCCTGCCGGCTCCGGAAGCGGCCCCCGCGCAGGTCGGCGATACCGCCCGTGCAGATCGTGCCCCGGAAGGTGCCGGCCACCTCGGGCAGCAGCGCCCAGGCGAGCAGATAGGCGTGGTCCATGAAGTTGCGCCCCATCAGGCCGCTCGAACCGCGCAGGCCGGAGGCCAGCATCAGCCGGGGGTTCTCCACCGCGTTGGCGGCCAGGACGAACAGCCGGCCGCGTGCTCGCATCGTGGTGTAGCCGCGGCTGTCGGGCCGCTCGTAGCGGCGGTACTCGATCTCGGTCACCCGGTGCGTGCGCTCGTCGACGTGCACCTTGTACGCCACCGCCTGGGCCACCAGGTCGACCCGGCCGCTCTGGAGGGCCAGGGCCAGGGTCTTGCCGGCGTTGTACTTGGCCTGCACCGGGCAGATGGGCACGCAGTTGTTGTTGCCCTGGCACCGCTCGCCGACCTCGACCTGGTACGCGCTCACCGCGCCTCGCGGGACGTAGCCCCGACCGCCGTCGTAGGCGGGGTTCGGTATCCCGTTCCGGCCCTGCGGGAACGGACGGACCCGCAACTCGCGATGTTCCCCGTCGAGTTCGACCGGCATCCCGTCGACGTCCCTGGCGACCGTCCGGTCCAGGTAGGACAGGGGCAGTCCCTTCATGGGGAAGACGTAGTCCTCGTCGAAGCTGATCCCGAGGTAGGCCTGGTCCTCCACGTCGGCGGAGACGCCGATCTCGCGTTCGGCCTCGCTGTAGTACGGGGCGAGGTCCTCGTAGGTGAGCGGCCAGTCGGCCCCCTCGCCGTAGAGCGTCCGCATCCGGAAGTCCTCGGGCAGCATCCGCAGCGCCTTGCCCTCCCAGTGCATGGTGGTGCCGCCGAGGACCCGCGTGTAGGTGGTGTCGGTGGTGAAGGGCCCGTTCTGGACGATGTAGCCCGAGGCGTCGGGCGCGCCGGGGGTGATGCGCCGTGCGTCGGTGCCGCGGGGCATCGGGGCGTTCGCGACGACCGGGTAGGGGGCCTGGTTGTCCTTGCTGACGGCTGAGTAGAACCGGTCGAGGTAGCGCTCGTAGCCCCTGAGGGTGAGGTCTTCGGCCGGGCCCGCTTCGAGGAGCAGCACCTTCCTGCCGGCCTCGCTCAGCCGCAGGGCGACGAGAGCGCCGGAGATCCCGCCGCCGACGACGACGGCGTCGTAGAGGACCTCGGCCGCCGCCCCGGGATCGGTGCGGTGCGCCGCCCCCTTGGGAAACTTCGCGTACATGGGACAGTCACTCCTCCACTGCCAGGCTCAGCCGGGAACGGCATGGCTGCCTGGGTTCGAGCCGGTCGGCCGCGGTCACACGGCCTCGGTCCGAACGCGTGTGGCGGACGCATGGGAAGGGTCGCCCGGCGACCGAGGTCCGCTGCGGACGCCGATCGCGCCCATGGGCTGCCGCCACGGGTAGGTGTGGGAACTCTGCGCGAGCGAGCCGATGAACGGCGCAAGAGAGCGCAGATTGTTCATGGCAACTTCGATGGTCGAGCTGCGCGTTGGTGTCGCTGCTGCTGACGCGGCGCACGAGCCGCTGTCGCGTCAGCAACGATACGCGCGAACCCTCAAGATCGCTGGATGTGCCGGGGCGCCTGCCGCACGTCGCGCCCTGAGCGAGAAGGAACCTGAAGGAGCCTCAGGAAACCTTTTCTGCGCACAATTTCCCGAACGCCGCGATGGGCACCAGGCGGCGGACTGCGCGCTCGTGCGCCCAACACCCCGTCCCTGTATGCCTGATGGAGGTCCGTCCATGCCTCCGACCGGGCGGACGGTCAAGGTGCTCGGTCGGCTCCAGCCGCCCAACTGCGCGCTCCGCCCTGGGAAAAGACCTCCTCGCGCAGCACCACGGCAAGCGTGAGGCGCCGCGCGCTCGCGTGGCGGTCGTGCCCCTTTCCGGAGACGGTCTCCGTCTGTTCTCCGGTTGCGCGGGTGGTCTCCCGCGGCCGGCCGGCGGTCGTGTTGCGATCTTCCCGACCAGTGCTTTCATGGAAATGAAGGCATGCGTGCCAGCGGAATATGCGCGAGGCAGAAGACCTCGGCGTGGGGCGGCTGTATTGCGCTGTGGCGGTGTGGGGCGGAGGACGCGCAGGCGATGCGCGGTGCCACGACTACGGCTGACCGTTTTTCCCTGTGGGTCCACACCTGCCCGTGTGTCCACAACCCGGCACCCGTATGACGTCCCGTCAATGATGTGCAGCGCGGAGGGAACGTCCTCATGCCCACAAAAGTGATCCGCCGTCCGGAAGGCAAGGAACGGCCGCACGACGCCCCCTGGTACACGCTGTACCCGAGGCGCTGGTGGTCCCGGCTCTCAGGGGCGACCCGCAAGGAATGGCGCACGTTCCGGACGAAGCGGGAAGCTCACAAGAGCATCGCCGCGGCTCGCAGTTGGCGCCCCGGACTGTTTTCTCTCGGACCCATGCTGCGCGCGTACGCTCTCGTCGGGACGGCGCTGCTTTTCATGTGGGTCGCGGCGGCCGTCTACGACTTTGTGAAGCACGATGAGTCGCCGTTCCACAAGGTTCTGGGATCCGATTGGTTCGACGCTGTGAACCACATCGCGGGCCCGGTCCTCACGGGCTCCCTGATCCTGACCTTCTTCCTCCTCTACTGGTATCACAAGACGAAGAAACCGCTCATCGACAAGGCGCGTACGCGTCCGCACGAGCTGGTCTCCACGGCCGGAACCTTCGGCAACCGAATCGTCGGCCGCCGCGAACTGTCCCAGGTGATCGCCCAGACCCTCCGCAACCGCAAGACCCGCAAGCCCTATCTGCTCGTCGGCGGCGTGGGCGTCGGCAAGACGGCCGTTCTCGTGGAACTCACCCGGATGCTGGCCCAGCAGTCCGCCGTTCCCGTGCCCATCAGCCTGCGCGACATGAAGGGCGACGGTGAGCTCGACTTCGAGGAAATGGCGCGCCGCCGCTTCGCGGAGGAGGCGGACCAGGGGGTGCTCGCCGGCAGCAACATCGACAAGACATGGCGGCAGCTCAGGCTCGACGGCAAGGTGGTCGTGATCGCCGACGGCCTGGAAGAGGCCCTTCTCGACGAGAAGTACCAGGAGGACCGCGACAACATCATCCGACGGGCGATCGAGCGAGCGGACCGCCAGAAGCTGCCCCTGGTCATCGCCTCACGCCCGCACACACCCCTGGAGGGCACCCGGGCGGCGATCGCCGACATGGAACCGCTGAGTGAGGAAGCGGCCCTGGAATATCTGGTGCGGGAACCGGGCGAGCTGGACGAGCGCCGCCTCGACTGGGTGGTGGAGACCGCCAAGGTCGTGGAATCGCCGATCTATCTCCGGATCGCCCGACTGCTTCAGCAGTGCGGGCTGCTCGACCACCTCACCCTCCGCGACGAAAAGGACCGCCTGGACACCCGCAGCAACGACTGCTCCACTCTCAGACTGGGATTCCTCAACACCTACCGGCAGGCCATCGAAGACGGTCGCATATTCGACGATCTGGTGATGGGGCGCGAGGAACGCCGGGAGACCATGTGGGTCGTGTCGGCCATGGCCTGCCTGGGACTCCTGCAGGACAGCATCGAAGTGACGTTCGACGACTTCGTCAGCGCACACGCGGACGACCTCCGGCGCCGCGCGCAGTCGCAGGAGAATCACCAGGAATCCCCGGACGCCGCCCAGCAGTACGGAACCCGCCTCGCCATCTCCGCGGCGCAACGCGACGCGATCTGGGGGGTGATGTGCCGGAAGATCGGCGGGTCGGCGCACTGGCTCAACACGCTGGACTACCCGAACGAGTGCCGGACCGAGCTGGCGAGGCACACCGCCAACGGACAACTCCTGGGGCTGGTGTACGGCCGCAAGAACAAGGTCCGTTTCCCGCACAGCATCCTCCAGGCGTACATGGGCTACCGCCTGCTGAGGGAGATACCGGACGACAAGATCGCCGCGGTCGTCGAACCGGCACTGCACAGCCCGGGTCCGTCGCGGGAACTGCTCATCGCTCTGGTGCTCCTCTCGCGGCACCGGGCAGCGCCTCTCACTCCCCGGTCGGCCGGCGCGCAGCGCGCCCATCGCGCCAAGAACCGTCACGCGGCGTCGCCGAAACTGGCCGAGCTGCTCAGCAACGCCGCATCGGCCCGGCACGACGCGAAGTACTTCGACCTGTACGCCGCGGCCCTGGAACTGGACTGCGTGGATCCGGTCCCGATACAGGACAAGCTGGCCCATGAGCTCGACGAACAATGGGCGGGCCTCGACATCCGAGGCGATCAGCGGACCATCGAGAGCGCGAAACTGAGGCTGGTACGGAACTTCGGAGCCGCCCTGCGTGAACGGGACCGTCGCAACAAGGCGCAACGTCCACCCGCAGAATGTTCGGGTCAGGATCCCGCGCGCCCGACCCTTCCCTACAAGCACCTCTTCCAGATCGGCACGAAGGAGCCGTCCCACGCCGTCCGGATCGCGATCGCCCATCAGATCGCCGCCGGTGGTGACGCGGCCTTCCAGGAACTGCGTACGGAATTCCCCCTCGGATCCGACCCCATATCCCAGTACCTGGGAAAGATTCGTGACGCCAAGCAGAAACTCGACCGCGACTACACCGCGTGGCTCAATGAAGAGGATCCGGACCCTGCGGCCGGTCCGGACGCCGTGGAAAAGAGGCAGCGGGAGCACGACTGGATGGTGAGGGAGTACGAGCAGTGCCGGACCACGTGGTGGCGCCATTTCAGCCTCCGGGCCTGGCTCGTTCCGATGGTCGTCGGGTCCGTCTCCGAGAAGTACCGGGACGAGGCCAAGGAGCGGCTGAGCCTCTGGTTGAGCAACCTGACCGCCGAGACCGGGGAACAGAGTCCGCTCATGCCGCTCTCCTTGGAGAACGCCCTGGCCCAGGGCTTCAAGAACGCGGCGAACCGCAGGAGACGGCATCCGGAGGCCTACGAGGAGACCCGTGCCTATCTGGTGAAGCAGGCGGAGAAGATGCTCACCTGCAGCCGCTACTGGTACGCGCAAGTGAGCCTGCTTCAGGCACTGTGCCTGTGGGAGCTTCCCGACACCATCGGACGCGCCCCCGGGTCCGGCACGGCGAACCGGCGGAGCCGTTCCGCGGCGCCGGGCACCAGCCTCACGAAGGACGACGACGCGGCGTCCGGCGGCCCGATGGAGCCCATAAGGTCGGTCACCCGATGGCTCTCGATGGCCGGCAGCGCGCACGAGAAGACCCCGGGCCACATCGGCGCCGCGTACCGTCGCGACGGCGAGAAGGTCCTCCACCCGTTCATCGCCGAAGCCGGTGATCTGGTGACCCTGGCCCTGGAGACGGGACACCCCGAGCGGTTCATCTGGATCGACGAGAACGAGGTGAGCGACAGCGTCGGTTCGACCCCGGCCGATCCGGACCGCTACCGCAAGCACAACCTCTGGATCTCCCCGTCCGTCGGCTGGAGCAGCCTGCATCCTCGTGCGCAACGCCTTCTCGCCGACGTCATGGTCCTGCTCAACCTCACCCAGGGCGACGGCAGCCCGGACGACATCGAGGAACGTCTGAAGCTCTCGAACAAGCCCGGCCTCCCGCACTGTCTCACCCACGACCGCGGCCTGCTCCACCCCGAACGCAGCATCGGCCGGGCCGACAAGGGTGAATCCCGCACCACCTGCACCTCCCCGTGCGAGTTCCGTCTGTGCCCCTATCCGCCCAAGGCGGGGAACGCGCAGGCGGAGGTGGCGGAGCTGTTCTGCCGGCAGCAACAGGCCCTTCTGCACAGCCGCTTCCGCTGGCACCTCCCGGCCGTCAGCCGGCACACCGCGCCCTGGGTCAGCGTCCCCGTCAGGGAGTTGCACGCCTTCTGGGAGGAAATGGCCAACCGGAACCGCAAGACGACGGACGACGAACACCTTCTGTGACGCGGTTTCCTCGGCACAGGTCCCCTCGATTCCGCTCCCTCGACAGCGTCCCCTCGACACCGCTCCCTCGGCACAGCTCCCCTCGACACAGCCTCCGTGATCCACCTTCTCCGGCAACCGAAAGGCGCGCTCCGATGGACGGCTACCCACTGATCGAGAACCACGGTCTCATCGGCGATCTGCAGACCGCGGCGCTGGTGACCACCGAGGGCACGGTCGACTGGTTCTGCTCCCCGCGGTTCGACTCGCCCAGTGTCTTCGGGGCGCTGCTGGACACGGAGAAGGGCGGCCACTGCACGGTCCGCCCGGCGCATCCGACCCACGCGACCAAGCAGTTGTACCTGCCCGGCACGGCGATCCTGGTGACCCGGTTCATGACCGAGGCGGGTGCCGGCGAGGTGGTCGACTTCATGCCCGTGACCGGTACGACCGTCACCGCCCGCCACCGGCTGGTGCGTCTGGTCCGCTGTGTGCGCGGCACCATGACGTTCCAGGTGGAGATCGCCCCGCGCTTCGACTACGGACGCGCGAAGCACGAGGCGCACATCACCGAGCACGGAGCGGTCTTCGCGGCGGAGGACGGCACCGAACTCACCATGCACCCCATCCGTGAACCCGAGGACGAGCGACTCCTGGACGTGCTCACGGACCAGGACGGCGACCTGAGCCTGTCCGTCACGCTGCGGGCCGGTCAACAGCGCGGACTGGTCCTGGAGACGGGCGCCGCCGGACCGCCGGCCGAGATCCGTCTGGACGCGTACCAGCGGCTCTTCGACCAGACCGTGGCGTTCTGGCGCTCCTGGCTGACCCAGTCGCGCTACACCGGGCGCTGGCGCGAGATGGTGGAGCGTTCCGCGATCACGCTCAAGCTCATGACCTTCGCACCCAGCGGCGCCCTCGTGGCCGCCCCGACGACGGCTCTCCCTGAGCAACTGGGAGGCGAACGCAACTGGGACTACCGCTTCACCTGGATCCGCGACGCCTCGTTCTCCGTGTACGCCCTGCTGGGGCTCGGCTTCACCGAAGAGGCACGGGCGTTCATCGCCTGGCTGAGCGACCGGGTCAAGGAGCGGGCCGGCGAGAGCGGGACCACGGGCCCGCTCAACGTCATGTACAAGGTCGACGGCTCGGCCGACCTGGACGAGCGGATCCTCGACCACTGGGAGGGATACGCGGGCTCCGCGCCGGTACGGATCGGCAACGGCGCCGCGACGCAGCTCCAACTGGACATCTACGGCGAGGCGCTGGACAGCATGCACTTCGCCCACGAGCGCGGATTCCAGATCGGGCACGCGGGATGGACGTCCATGCGGGAGAACCTGGACTGGCTGGCCGACCACTGGGACCAGCCCGAGGAAGGGATCTGGGAGACCCGCGGAGGGCGTCAGGACTTCACCTACGGCCGGGTCATGTCCTGGGTGGCGTTCGACCGCGCCCTGCGCCTCGCCGAGTCGAAGGGCTGGCCGTCGGCGTACGGACGGTGGCGGACGGAGCGGGACTCCGTCTACGACCAGGTCATGGCCAAGGGGTGGAGCGAGGACCAGCAGGCCTTCGTCCAGCACTACGGCAGCGGCGTGCTGGACTCCTCGCTGCTGCGCATGTCCACGGTCGGCTTCCTCAGCCCCGAGGACCCGATCTGGGCCACGACCCTGGACGCCATCGAGGGGAAACTGGTCAGCGACAGCCTCGTCTACCGCTACGACCCGGAGGCGTCACCCGACGGCCTGCGCGGCTCGGAGGGCACCTTCTCGCTCTGCACGTTCATGTACGTCGACGCCCTCGTCCGGGCGGGACGGACGGACCAGGCACGCCTGGTGTACGAGAAGATGATGGGGTACGCCAACCATCTGGGCCTGTACTCGGAGGAGGTCGACCCGACGGGCCGTCAACTCGGCAACTTCCCGCAGGCGTTCACCCATCTCGCGCTCATCGACGCCACTCTCACCCTCGACAAGGCACTCGACGGGCCCTAGATGGATTCGGTCGACGTCTTCGAGGCCGGGCCCTGCGGTGACAGGTGTTCGATGCCGGGTCGGACCCGGCCCGCGTCGACGCCTCGCTGACGTCGGCCCCGGCGGTTCACGCGGGCGTCGACGCGAGCCGGCGGTCCAGTGTCGTCACCGCCTGGCGGAACGCGCGGCCGAGGCCGCCCCGGCCCACGGTGAGTGCCGCCCGGAACAAGGCGGTTCCGTCGGCGGCGAAGGTCCACCGCACACGCGTCCCCTCGCCCGCGGGCGTCAGCCGCCACTCCTCGACCAGGGCGCGGAGCCCCGGCGCGTTCGTGGCGTCCGCGCGGTACGTGTACACCTCGGGAGCCTCGCTGACCAGGATGGTCTCCTCGAAACGAGTCCCGCCGCGCAGCCGTACCTCGCGCCCGGTGCCGTCGGCCGCGGGGCGGACGAGGGTCACCGCCGAGAACCACTCGCTCCAGCCGGACGCGTCCTCGGCGAGCGCGGAGAACACGGCCGCGGGAGGAGCGGCGACCTCCCGCGCGAACACCAGTCGCAGCGGAGCGGTCTCGACGAAGTCGGATCCCACCGGACGCAGTCGACGTGCCATGCGCGAACCCCCTTGAGACAACCGGAAACCGGTCCCCACCGGACGAACGTCCGTGACGGCCCGCGCCACGGACGGCACCCACGCGGTGCCGGCGGCGCGGGCAGCGTCACCCTAGCTGGCGGACCGTCAGATGTCTGTATCGTCCTCGGGTTCACCGGCCACCACCAGGCGCAGGTGCTCCGAGATCTCCGCGCGCGCATCGGCGGGCATGCCGCCGTCGGTCACCAGCGTGTCGACCTGGTCCAGCGCGGCGAACGAACTGAGGCCCACCGTGCCCCACTTGGTGTGGTCCGCCACCACCACGACCCGCCGCGCGGACTGCACGAGCCGCCGGTTGGTCTCCGCCTCCGCGAGGTTCGGCGTCGACAGCCCCGCCTCGGCCGATATGCCGTGCACACCGAGGAAGAGGACGTCGAAGTGCAGGGCCGCGATGGCCTGATCGGCGACCGGCCCGACGAGCGAGTCGGACGGAGTGCGCACCCCGCCGGTGAGGACCACGGTCGCGGCCCCCTGACGCTGGCCCGAGGTGCGCTGCGCCGAGTGGAACACGTCGGCCACACGGACCGAGTTGGTGACCACGGTCAGGTCCGGGACGTCCACCAGATGATGAGCCAGCGCGTACGTCGTCGTACCACCGGAGAGCGCGATCGCCGAACCCGCCGCGACCAGCTCGGCCGCGGTCCGCGCGATGTCCTCCTTGGCGGTCAGCTCCAGACCCGACTTGGCCTCGAAACCCGGCTCGTGCGTGCTCGCCTCGACCACGGGCACCGCGCCGCCGTGCACCTTCTCGACGACACCCTGACGGGCCAGGGCGTCCAGGTCACGGCGGACCGTCATGTCGGAGACACCGAGCCTTCGCGTCAGCTCGTTCACGCGGACGCCACCGCGGCGACGCACCTCGTCGAGGATCAGAGCGCGCCGCTGCTCCGCGAGGAGGTTCTGATTCTCACTCACGACCGCTCCGGTCCTTTCGCCGCTGCCTGCCCGACACTCCGTCCGAACCCACTCCCACGTGGACATACTCCTTGCCCGAGGTCTGGAGGACGCCCCATCCTTGCACGGGACACCCTCGGTCGCGCCACTGCCCGTGCGCCCGCTGTGCCCCTCCTGTGCCGCGGCGTTCACACGTATCGGGGAGATTTGGTGCCTACGGGTGCGCACGACGCCCCCGGCGCGAGAGCCTTGTGCCTGCACATGACACCTGAGACACGTGTGGCACGGGGAAGTGCGGAACAGTGGATCGTGCACGGGAACAAGCCGTCGACGGGGAGCCCGGCAGCCCCGCGCAGCGGCCCGGAACGGCCGGAGCGGCCCTGGAGCTCCTGGTCCACGGCGTGGGCGGCGCCACGCCGGAGGAGATGCTGAACGATCCGCGGACGGTGCGGATCACCGGCGACGCGACGGCCGCCGTCTTCCGGCGCGCCGACGACGCCGACGCCGAGGAGCGCCCCGGGGACCCCCGCGGCGGACCGGTGCGCGAGGCGTACGTGTGGTGCAACCTCACGTCCGGCAACGGAGCCCGCGCCCTGTGGCTCCTCCTCCTGCCCTTCATGGTGGTCAACCTCGCGCACTGGATGCGCCCGGCCTCGCACGGTCACGGACGGACGGTGCGCCTGTACGGGCTGCTCGTGCGTCTGGCCGGGCTCACCCTCACGGTGCTGCTGGTCGCCGCCGCCTGCGAGGTCGCCCTCGATCTGGCCGCCTGGCAGTGCGCGGGCACCCGTCTGTGCGTGCGCAACCACTCCTGGCTCGGATTCCTCTCCCCGGACCGGCCCGACGCCGGCTGGTGGAGCCTGCCCGGCCGCCGCCTCGCCGTGGCCGCGCTGGTGCCCACGGCGCTCACCACGCTCCTGTGGTACCTCTCCCACCGCACGTGGAGCGCGTACGAGTCGCAGCAGCCCATCGCCCGCGCGGCCGAGGCCCACGAGGAGACCGACGGCACGGGACTCGGCCGACCCGGCTTCTGGTACGGGCGCCGACTGGTGGCCCGGCTGCGCGCCGCGCACACCGCCGCGGGGTTCCTGACCGTCGCCGCGGCCGTGGCCTCCCCGGCCACCCACCACGACCGCGCCCCGGGCGGGTCCGCCCTACTGGAGACGCTGGGCGGGCTCCTGAACGCAACCCTCGTGGCGGGCGGGGCCGTTGTGCTGTGGGTGGTCTGCCGTCGCGGCCGCAGCGAGAACCGGATCGACCACGGACGCGACCAGGCGCTCGTGCGCAGGCTGCCGCTCGGCGCGGCCGCCCTGCTCGCCCTCACCCTGGTGTACGCGGGCTGGTCACGGCCGCACTGGCAGTCGTCGGGGCGCCTGGCGGGCGACGCCACGTTCGGCGGCCTCACCCTCGTACAGGGACTGCTCGTGATCGCGCTGTGCGTGGTCGCCCGCGCGCTGTACCGCACGGCTCCCCAGGTCGCGGATCCCGGCCCGACGGCGGACGGGGCCCCCGGCCCGCGCACCGCGATGCGCGGCTTCGCCGGACCCGCCGTCGCCATGCTCGGCTGCGCGCTCGGAGGTGTCATGTCCGGAGGCGTGTCCCAGCGGGTCGCCGACTGGCTCGACGGCACCCGCCACTCGATCCCCGGGCCGCCCGTCCTGCTGACCTGGCAGGCCTCGGTGATCCCACCGCTGCTCGTCGTCCTGCTCGCCCTCGTCGGCTGGCTCGGCCGGCGCACCTGGCGGCTGCGCCGCGGCGAGATGACCGCCGTCGAGCGCGAGTACCCGGGCGAACCGAGGGACTCCGCCCGTACCCGCCGCATCGCGAGCACCCGCGCGATGGCCGCCCTCACCGACCGGGCACCGCTCATGATCGGTGTCCTGTCCTCCGTGACCCTGCTGCTCGGCGGCTGTTCCCTGGCCGGGGCCCTCGCCACCGGTGACACCCCGAGCGAGGCCGCCCGGGGCACGAGCGGCTTCGTCCACGGGGCGGCCGAGACCGCGCAGGCCCTGGGCTCCTGGTTGATCGGCCTCGGCTTCATCCTGTTCGTCACCTGGGGCCGGCGCGCCTACAAGGACCCGGCCGCCCGCCGCACCATCGGGATCCTGTGGGACGTCGGCACTTTCTGGCCGCGTGCCGCCCACCCCTTCGCCCCGCCCTGCTACGCGGAGCGCGCGGTGCCGGACCTGACCTGGCGGATGGCCACCTGGACCCGGGCGACCGGCGGACGCCTGGTGCTCTCCGGACACTCCCAGGGCAGTGTGCTGGCGGCCGCCGCGGCCTGGCAGCTCAAGCCCTCGGTCCGGGGAAGGATCGCGCTGCTCACCTACGGCTCACCGCTGGAGCGCCTGTACGGACGCTGGTTCCCGGCCCACTTCGGCCCGGCAGCGCTGGCCTCGCTGCACCGCGAGGTCGCCTGCTGGCGCAACCTGTACCGGCGCACCGACCCGATCGGCGGGCCCGTCCGGCTGCCCGGCGACTGCGGCCCCGAGGTCGACCACGAGCCCCTGAAGGACCCGCTCGCCTACGGGCGCACCGACCGGCAGCCGCTGCCCGCCCCGGTCCTCGGCCACTCCGACTACCAGGCGGACCCGGTCTTCGCCGCCGAGCGGGAACTCCTGCTGGAACGGCTCCTGCCCGAAGTCCCGGGCCAGCGGCCGTGCTAGAGCCGAGCGCTCACGGCAGGTCCGGCAGGTCCTCCGCATAGAGCAGGGTCAGGTCGTCCGTGCTCGGCTCGTCCAGCTTGGCGACCCGGCCCGCGTGCCGTTCCACCATAGCCTCGAACGTCTGCCGTGCCGTGCGGCCGTTGCCGAAGGCGGGCCCTCGCGGGATGGAGGTGAAGTACTTCAGGACCGCCTCGGGCGCGCCCGGACCCAGCCGGTACTCGTGCTCCTCGGCCTGCTGCTCGACGATCCGCAGCAGCTCGGTGGGGATGTAGTCGTTGAAGGTGATCGTCCGTGAGAAGCGGGACGCCACCCCGGGGTTGACCGACAGGAACCGTTCCATCTCCGCGGTGTACCCGGCGACGATGACCACCACCGCCTCCCGGTGGTCCTCCATCAGCTTCACCAGCGTGTCGATGGCCTCACGCCCGAAGTCCCGGCCCGAGTCCTCCGGGGACAGCGCGTACGCCTCGTCGATGAACAGCACGCCGCCGCGCGCCCGGTCGAACGCCTCCTGGGTGCGGATCGCGGTCGACCCGATGTGCTCCCCGACCAGATCCACCCGGGACACCTCGACCAGATGACCCCGCTCCAGCACGCCCAGCGAGGCCAGGATCTCGCCGTACAGCCGGGCGACGGTCGTCTTGCCCGTACCGGGGGAGCCGGTGAAGACGAGATGGCGCCGTGCGGACGCCGCCTTGAGGCCCGCCTCCTGCCGGCGCCGGCCCACCTCGATCATGTCGGTGAGGGCGCGCACCTCGCGTTTGACGTTGTCCAGGCCCACGAGTGTGTCGAGTTCACCGAGGACGATCTTCGGTCCGCGGGCCGGAGCGGCGGGCTCGGTGCCCGTGACGGCCGGTTCCCGCTCGGTGCTGCGCTGACCGGGGATCGTCCCCAGCAGACTCACGGACGAAGCCGACGTCTCGACCGCCGCCTCGTGCGCCGGGGTGCGCAGCGACGCGCTCTCGTCGCTCGCGCAGTCCTCGACGACCGGACCCGAGCCGGGGGCCGAGCCCGCGTCGGCGAACTCGTAGCCCCCACGCGCGCATCGCTCCGTACGGCACTTGCGCAACGTCGACCGGCAGCCGTCGATCACGTGGAAGCCGTAGCCTCCGCTGTCGGCGACCCGGCAGTGCGTGAAGCTGCCCCGGCCGTCCGCCGAGACGTAGAACCCCGCCTCGGCGGGGGAGGTGACCGTGCAGCGCTCGAAGGTCGGATCGGCGCCCTTGGTGACGATCACGCCGGTCTGGGTGCCGTCGATGATGCAGCCGGACAGCGTGCCGCCGCTGCCGTGGTCGCGGAACCAGGCTCCGGTGGCCGCGTCCCGGATCCGGCAGTCGTCGAGCTGGGCGGTCGCTCCGTCGCTCACCGACACCGCCGTGTTGCGCACTTGGGAGATGTCGCAGTCGACGACGTCCGCGCGCGAGCCCCGGTCGAGGACGAACAGCGCGTCCGGCACGTCGTGCACGCGGCACGAGTCCAGGACGGCGGTCGCCCCGTCGCTCACCCACACCGCGGGGTAGTCGCCCGTGCTGTCGAAGATCTCGCACTGGTTGGCGTCGACGCGGGTGCCCGGGTCCCAGACCGACAGGCCGTTGCGTCCGAACTGCCGCACGCTCGTGCGGGTCAGGGTGAGCACCGAACGGGAGCGCAGGTCGACCGCGTTCTCCGGGATGTCGTGGATGCGGCAGTCGGCGAGGGTGAGCACGGCGTCGGTGTCGAGGGTGACGCCGTCCGCGGTCGTCCGGTGCACGTCGCAGTCGGTGAGGTGTGCCACGGCCCGGGCGGTGATCTGCACCCCGGAGCCCTTGACCTCGTACACCTCGCAACCCACCGCCTCCAGCGAGGAGTTCTCGCCGGTGGCCGACAGCCCGGGACCGGAGGTGTGGTGTACCCGGCAGCGCTCGAGTCGCGGACGCGCGCCCCCGCGGACCACGACTCCCGACTGACCGGCCGCCACGACCTCGCACTCCTCGAACACCCCGCCTCCGCCGTCCAGTACGGCGATGCCGACGCCGGCCGGGTTGTCGACGGTGCACCGGCGCACGGTCGGGCGGGCACTCCCGCGGACCTCTATCCCGGCCGCGGAACGGGTGACGATCCGTATGTCCAGCAGTTCCGGCGTGCCGTCCTCGACGAGCAGCGCGGGCGAGGCCGAGTCCTGGCCCTCCACGTGCAGGTCCTGGACGACGGCCGAGGCGCGAACGGTCAGCGCCACGCCGTCGATCGGCGCGATGCGTACGGAGCCGGGGGAGCCTTCGGGTCCGCGCAGGGTCACCGCGCGCTCCACCACCAGGTTCTCCCGGTAGGTGCCGGGAGCGATGGTCAGCACGTCACCTTCGGCCGCGGCCTCCAGGGCGGCGGCCAGCGAAGCGTACTCACCCGTGCGGCGCCGCCACCGCGAGGTTCCGGTGTGCGTCACCTGGACCGTGCCCTGTGCCATGGCGCTGTTGTGCCCCCACCTCGTCGTACGCGGGTCCTGCGAGGTCGTGCCGATGCCCCGTCGATCGGCATCCCGGGCCCTGCCCGACAGCCTCTCACGGCGGTGCCGAACAGTTCGGCCGGTCCACCGTAGCGTGCGCGGGGGTGCCCGGTTGACCGGAGCGGGAAGGCCGTCAGCTACCGGTGTCTGCCTTGCCCCAGTCGGGACCCGCCTTGGCCCAGGCCCGGTCCCACCGGGTGTGACGCCGGCGGATCATGTGCCAGAGGATCAACCGCCTGCCGCATTCCAGCAGTCCGGCCGCCAGCACCGCGGCGCCGAAACCCGCCAGAGCGGCGTGCGCGGTCGCGGTGGCACGGTCCAGCGGGCGGCCCATTATTCGGCCGTGCCGGTCGGTCCAGATCGCGAACCGGTCGCCCGGCCGCGGGGACTTGAGGTCGGCGATCACCGTGCCGCGCCACGGGGTGCCGTCGGGCGCGGTCCAGTCGGCCACGACCCGGCTGTGCGGGTCCCGTCCCGACGGGGTCTCGGGGTCGGGAGCCAGCGGGCCCCGCGACAGCTTCTTGACGACGACGGCCGCCACGTGGTGCCGGTCCTTGCGCTGGTCCCGCACCGCCTTCTGCAGCGTCCCCTGCACCGAGGCCCCGACGGCCACTCCGGCGAGGGGTGCCGCGAACAGGACGAGCAGGAGCGCGGCCAGGGCAAGCCAGGCCTCCACGAGATCTGTCGTACGGCGCAGCGGATTGCGCCGCCAGCGCCAGAGACCGATGATCGCGCGCACCGTCCAGCCCCCCTTCCCCCTCCGTGATGTCCAGCGGCGGAGCCGTTCACACGGGAGGTCCTGGAAGAGAGGCCGACATCACCCTCCCCCAGGGCCCTTCCTGAACTTCTCCCAAAGACCCAACGATCCCGCCCGGCCGCGGGGTTCCCGGTGGCCCGGCTCTGGCGCGATGTCGTCCGACCGGCTACGCCAGGACCGTGACCGGGTCGCCGACCCGCACCGAGCCGCGGTTCTCGGGCACCAGGTTCTGACCGAACATCGCCTTTCCGCCGAAGCGCCGGTGCCGGGCGAGCGTGCGCAGCGGTTCCTTGCCGCGCCGGGCGGTGTCCTGGTCGGTCGTGGTCACGATGCAACGGCCGCACATCTTGGTGACCCGGAACGTGACATCGCCGATGGCGATCCGCGTCCAGTCGTCCTCGGCCCAGGCGTCCGTGCCCGACATGACGACGTTCGGCCGGAAGCGGCTCATCGGCACCGGGCCCTCCTCGGCCCGGTCGCCCCGCGCGATCAGGGAGTTGAGAGCGTCCAGCGATCCGAGTGTGGTGGCGAGGAGCGGATAGCCGTCGGCGAAGCTGACGGTCTCGCCCGGGAGCGCGAACTCCGGGTCGACGGGCCGGCGGACGGCCGGATCGTCCATGTGGACCAGGCGTACGTCCGCGCCCACGTGTCGGCTGCACCAGTCGTGCGCGGCGGCGTCGGCGAGGACGGCCTCCACCTTGTCGCCGAAGATCTCCACCGTGGTCGTGCCGAGGGGTTCGGGCACCTCGACCGTCACCGGCTCGAGGTTCTCGGCGGACAGGCGAAGGCCGCCGCCGGAGAGTGTCTCGGCGGCGGCCAGCGCCAGACGCGGCTGCTCGCGTTGCGTGACGACCTTTCCCCCGTCGTCGATCAGGACCCAGCGTCGATCTCCGGCCAGCCCCCAGGGCTCGACCTCGGCCTCCTGGAGCGAGACGCTCCGGAAGGCTTTGACCGGATGGACGTGAATCGAGTGCAGTACCGCGTTCCCCATGACCGCCATGGTGCCAGGAAGCACCGACAATCCGGTCGGGGGTGGTCAGTACCCGCGGTACTGCTGACCGTTGTACGGGTCCTGGTACGGAGCGGGGGCGGGCCGCGGAGCCGCGGGGCGCATGGCCTCGAAACCCGAGGGGGCCGCCATCGGGCGGGGCTGCTGCGGCTGCGGGCTGGGGTAGCCCCGGGGGGCGCCGGCCTGCTGCGGGATGTACGGCGCGGGGGCCTGCTGCAGCGGCGAGGGCTGCTGGGCCTGCTGGTAGCCGTAGGAAGAGGGGCCGGCCGGCAGCGCGGGGAGCGCGGACGGCAGTGCCGGGAGGTTGTTGCTCATGCCCGAGTCGTAGGCGGAAGGGACCCGGATCGGGGCGATCTGAGGGGTACCCCGTTCGGCGACCAGGGAGTCGTAGATCGGGGTGTCCGGGAAGGCGGAGTAGTAACCGCCGCCATAGGTGGAGCGGGGGGAGGTCATGGCACATAAGTTAAGCCCACGATGTGCTGGTTGGGGAGACCGATAAGAGGGTTGTTTTTTGGTGTCCGTGGTGACGTGGGATCCCCAATGCGAGCGAACTTGGCAAAAAAGGACGTCAAAGATGGTTGAGATCGTGTAAAGGCCCAGCCTCGGACGGGTTACCGGCGGTTGACCAGGATCTTCCTGCGAGAGCCATGGGAGTCGGCGGACCTGGGGATTAGGTTTGGCCGGAACGGAGCCGGGGGTCCGTTCGGGACTCGCACCGGTGCGGAGACACGCGATGGGGGCGTACATGTCAATGCCTAAGGGATCCAATGTTCATGTCCCGACGAGCGCACTCCGAGTGGAATTGGGGTGGCGTTCAGGACAGGGGGTGCCCGACGTCGATGCGTCCGCCCTTCTGCTGGTGGCCGGAAAGGTCCGTTCGGACGGCGACTTCGTCTTCTACAACCAGCCCGCGCACTCCTCGGGCGCCGTCCGCCACGAGGGCAAGCGCGACGACGGCGGCCAGGTGACCGACACCCTGTTCGTCGATCTCACGCGCGTGGAACCCGTCGTCGAGAACGTGGTCCTGGCCGCGTCCGCCGACGGCGGCTCCTTCGGGCGCGTACCCGGTCTGTACATCCGGGTGCTCGACACGCGGGCCGGCACGGAGATCGCCCGCTTCGACAGCACCGACGCGACCGTGGAGACCGCCTTCGTCCTGGGCGAGTTCTACCGGCGCCAGGGCGCCTGGAAGTTCCGCGCCGTCGGACAGGGCTACGGAAGCGGCCTCGAAGGGCTGGCCACCGACTACGGCATCACGGTGGACGAGCCGCAGCACGCGACCCCTCCCGTCGCCGCGCCGCAGGGCCCCGCCACCCTCGTACAGGGGCCGCCGCCCCCCGTCGCACCACCGGTCACCGTGCCGCCGCCGGTCGCCCCGCCCGTCACCGTGCCGCCCCCCATGGCGCCCCAGCCGCCCGCGGCCCCTCCGGCTCCCGTCCGTCTCTCCAAGGTCACGCTCACCAAGGAGGCGCCCTCGGTCTCCCTCGCCAAACAGGGCGGCACGGGCGGCGCCATGCGCGTGAACCTCAACTGGGAGGTGCGCAAGCAGTTCTCGGGCTGGGGCAGCAAACGCGGCCGGGCCGTCGCCATGCACGCGGACCTCGACCTCGACCTGTGCGCGCTGTACGAACTCTCCGACGGCCGCAAGGGAGTCGTACAGGCCCTCGGCAACGCCTTCGGGGCCCTGCACCAGCCGCCGTTCATACACCTCGACGGGGACGACCGGACCGGGGCCGTGGCCAGTGGCGAGAACCTGACCATCAACCTCGACCACAAGCAGAGCTTCCGGCGCATCCTCATCTTCGTGACCATCTACGAAGGCGCCCGCTCCTTCGCCGATCTGCACGCCACGGTCACCCTCCAGCCGCAGAACGGCGCGCCCATCGACTTCTCCCTCGACGAGTGCACGGTGCCCTCCACCGTCTGCGCGCTCGCCCTCATCACCGGCAACGGCGCCGACCTCGTCGTCCAGCGCGAGGCCCGGTACCTCGTACCCGCGCGTGGGGTGAGCCCCCAGCGCACCGTCGACCACGCCTACGGCTGGGGCATGAACTGGACGCCCGGCCGGAAATGACCCGTCCTCAGCTCTCGTCGAGGGCGGCGCCGGGGCGCGTGTAGGTGCGGCCCTTCCAGGCCGCGCCGCGCCCCCTGTAGTGCTGTACGGCGGAATCGACCGTCATGAGGAGATAGAGGAACGCGGTGACCGGCAGCAGGGGAGCGAGCGCCAGCGGCTGCCGGTAGTACCGCAGCATCGGTACGTAGGTCGCCGTCATCACCAGCCAGGCGAGCCCCCCGGCGGCGGCCACCCACGCGTTCCCGGAGGCGAGTCCCGCCACCAGGGCGACCGGCGGCACCAGGTACACCACGGCGAGCCCGGCGACCGTCCCCGCCAGCAGGAGAGGGCTGTGCCGCAGTTGGGCGTACGCGCTGCGCGAGACCATGCGCCACAGATCACGCAGCCGCGGATAGGGGCGCACACTGTCCACCCGCTCCGCGAGGCCCAGCCAGATGTGGCCGCCACCCCGCTTGACGGCACGGGCGAGCGCCACGTCGTCGATCACGGCATGCCGGATCGACTCCGGGATCCGCGCCCGCTCCGCGGTGTCCGCGCGCAGCAGGACGCAGCCCCCCGCCGCGGCCGCCGTCCGCGAGCCCCTCACGGCGATGCGGCGGAAGGGGTAGAGCTGCGCGAAGAAGTAGACGAAGGCGGGCACGACGAGCCGCTCCCACAGGCTCTCCACCCGCAGCCGCGCCATCTGCGAGACGAGGTCGAAGCCACCCGTGCGCGCCGCCGCCACCAGGAGCCGCAGGCTGTCCGGGGCGTGCGCGATGTCCGCGTCGGTCAGCAGGAGGAATTCGGGGTCCCGCGCGCGGGCCAGACCGATGCCGTGGCGCACGGCCCACAGCTTGCCCGTCCAGCCGGCCGGCGGCTCACCCGGTGAGCCGACGGTGAGCGGCAGCCCGCCGTGCCGGCGGGCCAGCGCACGGGCCAGCTCGCCCGTGCCGTCCGAGCTGCCGTCGTCGACGAGGAAGATCTCGGCCCGCCCCGGATAGTCCTGGGCCAGGAGCGAGGGAAGACTGTCCGGCAGGACGGCGGCCTCGTCCCGGGCCGGCACCACGACACAGACGGAGGGCCAGTCCGACGGCTCACGGCGGGCGGGCAGCCGTACGTCCGTACGCCAGAAGGAGCCCTGGCAGAGCAGCAGCCACAGCCACGCTGCCAGTGATCCGACGGCGATCCACAGGAGGGCGCTCACTCGCCGCAGTCTGCCCCACCGAGGTCGCCCGTCAACACGGATCGTCTATGGTGACCGGGTGAAGATCGCGCTCATGGACTCCGGAATCGGACTGCTCGCTGCTGCCGCCGCGGTGCGTCGACTGCGGCCCGACGCCGATCTCGTCCTCTCCTCCGACCCCGGCAGCATGCCCTGGGGACCCCGCACGCCGGAAGACGTCACCGCGCGTGCCCTCGCGGTCGCCGAGGCCGCCGCGCTGCACCGCCCCGACGCCCTGATCGTCGCCTGCAACACCGCCTCCGTACGCGCCCTGCCCGCCCTGCGGGCCCGCCTCGAACCGGAGGTGCCCGTCATCGGCACCGTCCCGGCCATCAAGCCGGCCGCGGCCGGCGGCGGACCCGTCGCGATCTGGGCCACGCCCGCCACCACGGGCAGCCCGTACCAGCGCGGACTGATCGAGGAGTTCGCCGCCGGAGTGGCGGTCACCGAGGTGGCCTGTCCCGGCCTCGCGGCCGCCGTCGAGCACGCCGATCAGGCCGCCATCGACGCGGCGATCGAGGCGGCCGCCGCGCACACCCCCGAGGACGTGACGGCCGTCGTCCTGGGATGCACCCACTACGAGCTCGTCGCCGAGCGCATCCGCGCCGCCGTGCAGCGCCCCGGCCGCCCGCCGCTCGTGCTGCACGGTTCCGCCGGAGCGGTCGCCGCCCAGGCCCTGCGCCGCATCGGCGAGCTGCCGGACCCCGCGGCCCCCTCCGACTCCGCGGTCACCGTGCTTCTGGGCGGCCGCGAGGGCGCGCTGCCCGCCACGGCGCTCACCTACGAGGAAGGCCGCATCCTGTCGGCGGTCAGCCCCGCACGCTGAGCGACGGAACCGCCCTCGCACCGGCTCGCCCCACCACTCGGGGGGCCGTCCCCGTTTCGGGACGTCCGGCCCTGGACACCCGTGGGACACATGCGGACACCCGTTCCCCGGGCACGTCCGGTCACCATAGGGACACCCTCGGTGGGGCCCTCGGTGGGGCCCTCGTCCACCCGGCGGAGTGACGCTCCGCGACCCGGTGCCCGCAGAGCGGAATCTGAGTACTCTCATGGGCATGAGGGACCACCCCCACGGCGAAACCTCCCCGCACCCGGCGATCTGGACCGGGCGTGCGAGGAACCGCGTCCAGTTGCTGCCCGCCCTGGGCGGTGTGGCCTGTCTGGCTCTCGGGATCGAGCTGGCCGTCGGCTCCGGCTGGACGTCGGGAACGGCACCGCTGGTCATGTCCGTCGTCGGCTGCATCGCCGCCGGACTGCTCATCCTCTTCGGCACGCTCGCCTTCGTGCACGTCGCCGTGCGGGTGGACGAGGACTGTCTGGAGGTGCGCTGCGGCCACATGGGGCTGCCGCGCCGCCGCATCCCGCTGTCCACGGTCGTCGGCGCCGACTTCGCGCCCCAGGTCACCCCGCGTCAGTGGGGCGGCTGGGGGTACCGCTGGCGGCCCGAGCAGGGAACCGCCGTCGTCGTCCGGCGCGGCGAGGGCGTGGTGCTGCGCCTGGGGGACGGCCACACGTTCACGATCACCGTGGACAACGCCGAGGCGGCGGTCCGGATCATCCGCGGCAGGCTGCGTCCGGACACGACCGGCGTGGCGCGCTGAGGCCCTGTCCGGGCGTCGTTCACGGATCGGGGTGACCGTCCGAGTGCTCGCCCTGGGGATTGTGTACGTATCGGAGTGACCGCCAGAGTGCACGCCCGGGGCGCACATACGTATGCGTACGGCTGACCCCTGGAGTGTTCGATCCGGAGATCATGTACGTATCGGGGTGACCGTCAGGGTGCAGGCCCGAGGGGTCGGTCACGTTCCCGCGTGACCGTCGGGACGGCCGGCCCCGATCGGCACGCCGTCCGGCGCTGCCGGGGCGAGCGGCCGCGCGGTGGCGAACCCGGCCAGCAGTCCCGCGCCCGCGGTCACCGTCATGAAGCTCAGCGCGTTGCCGATCGAGGCGATCGCGGCCACCGCCGTCAGGGCCGCCCCCGCCGTCAGCACGATCGGCGTCGTGCGCGGCGAGCGCAGAAGCGCGTAGAGAACCCAGCAGAACGCCGCCGCGAGCAGGACCACTCCGGTCAGCCCCTGCTCGGCGGCCTGCTGCAGGGGCGCGGAGTGGGGTTTGCCGTCGGGCAGCAGGGACTGGGCGACCGTGGGACTGAGCGCTTCGTAGCGGCCTGGGCCGACCCCCAGCCCGGGCTCGGCACGGGCCATGCGCAGGGCGTCGTGCCAGAGCAGGATGCGGTGCTCGGTGAGCTGCCCCTCCAGGGAGGCGGTCAGTCCGCCCGGCAGCGCGTCCTGGCCGATCGCCCAGGTCGCCCCGGTCACCAGGGCCGTGGCCGCCGCGAATCCCGAGAGACCGAGCGCCCGGCGGTGGACCCGGGCGGTGGCGAGCGAACAGAGCAGGACACCGGTGCAGGTGACGAGGCCGGTGGTGGACCCGAGGAGTGCCGCCGTCACGGCGGTCCCGGCGGCCGCCAGACGCAGCGCCAGCCGCAGGGCGAAGGTGCGCGCGGCCCAGGCCGCGCAGCACGCGGCGCCGCAGGAGAGGGTGAGCAGGGCGGCCGTGGCACCGGTGTGACCGAGCTGCAGACTGATCTGCGGGCCGGGCGTGGCGATCGCGAGGCCGAGTCCGGCCGCCGCAGCGACGCAGGGGGCGGCCACCGGCAGGAGCGCCCCGGAGATCCGCCCCGCGGCGTAGCCCGCCGTCACGGCGAGCACCGCGAGCAGCACGCCCTCGGGCCGGCCCTCGTGCGCGGCCGCCGTGATCAGCGACCAGGCGGCGCAGGCCACGAGCACGACCATGCCGACGACGTCCGACGCACTGCGTCTTTCGCCCGTGGCCACCTCTTCGGCCGTGGAGGTCATCCCCGCGGAACCCACCCCCGTCGCCCCCCGACTGTGCTCGCCCCGGGCGCCGTCACCGCATCAGGCCGCACGTCAGAGGCTCGGCCACACCGTAACGGGTGATGTGCAGGTTTGGGGACCGTTGTGCAGGAACGTTGCGGCAGGGCCGTACGAGGCGACCCGTCCATCCGTACGCGGCGACCTGTCAAGGGGTGTACCGCCCACCGGGACCCGACCGGCCGAGCTGTCCGCGCCCAGGTCAGGCGCCGTACACTCCCCGAGTGACCGCCACCGCAACCACCGTAGACGAGCCGGAACAGCTCGAACCCCAGGCCGTGCCCGCCTCGCGCGGGTCCCACCTGGTCCGTCGCCTCGTTCCGGCCGCCGTCGCGGCGCTCTCCGGAGTGCTGCTGTACGTCAGCTTCCCGCCACGGACCCTGTGGTGGCTCGCGCTGCCGGCCTTCGCGGTCTTCGGCTGGGTCCTGCGCGGTCGCTCCTGGAAGGCCGGACTCGGCCTCGGCTATCTCTTCGGCCTCGGATTCCTGCTCCCGCTGCTGGTCTGGACCGGCGTCGAGGTCGGCTCGGGTCCCTGGCTCGCGCTCGTCGCCGTGGAGGCCGTCTACGTCGCCCTGGTCGGCGCGGGGATCACCTTCGTCTCCCGGCTGCCCGGGTGGCCGCTGTGGGCGGCCGCCCTCTGGATCGCCGGTGAGGCGGCACGCGCGCGTGCGCCCTTCGGCGGCTTCCCCTGGGGGAAGATCGCGTTCGGACAGGCCGACGGTGTCTTCCTGCCGCTCGCCGCGCTCGGTGGCACCCCCGTCCTCGGCTTCGGCGTCGTGCTGTGCGGCTTCGGGCTCTACGAGATCGTCCGTCTCGCCGTCGAACGGCGCGGCAGCGGTGTCCTGCGCCGCGGCGCGGCCGTCGTGGCCCTGCTCAGCGTCGCCGTCCCCGTCGTCGGTGCGCTCGCCGCGCGGACGCTCGTCAGCGACAAGGCCGAGGACGGCACCGCGACGGTCGCGGTCATCCAGGGCAACGTCCCGCGCGCGGGACTCGACTTCAACGCCCAGCGGCGTGCCGTCCTCGACCACCACGTGCGCGAGACCGAGCGTCTGGCCGCCGAGGTCAAGGCGGGCAAGGTCGCCAAGCCCGACCTGGTGCTGTGGCCGGAGAACTCCTCCGACATCGACCCCTTCGCCAACTCCGACGCGAGCATCGTGATCGACCAGGCGGCCAAGGCGATCGGCGCCCCCGTCTCCGTCGGCGCGGTCGTCGAGCGGAACGGCAAGCTCTACAACGAGCAGATCCTGTGGGACCCGGAGAAGGGGCCCGTGGACACCTACGACAAGCGGCAGGTCCAGCCGTTCGGCGAGTATCTCCCGCTGCGTCCGCTGCTCAACGCCATCAACAAGAACTGGACCAGCATGGTCCGCCAGGACTTCAGCCGCGGCTCGAAGCCGGGCGTCTTCAAGATGAACGGCACCGGCGTCGGGCTCGTCACCTGCTACGAGGCGGCGTTCGACTGGGCCGTGCGCAGCACCGTCACCGACGGCGCGCAGATCATCTCCGTGCCCAGCAACAACGCGACCTTCGACCGCAGCGAGATGACCTACCAGCAGCTCGCCATGTCCCGCGTCCGCGCCGTCGAGCACAGCCGCACGGTCACGGTGCCCGTGACGAGCGGTGTCAGCGCCGTGATCATGCCCGACGGGAAGATCACCCAGAAGACCGGGATGTTCGTCGCGGACTCCCTGGTCCAGAAGGTTCCGCTGCGCTCCTCCGAGACCCCGGCCACCCAGCTCGGCATCGTCCCCGAGATCCTGCTGGTGCTCGTCGCGGCGGGCGGCCTCGGCTGGGCCGCCACGACGGCGGTCCGCTCGCGGCGCGACAGCGGCGTCTAGGACGCACCCGGCGTGGCCGGGCGCCGCGCAGGGGAGATTCTGCGGACACGCCCTGGGAGACGTCCCGCCGATCATGACGGCGGGCGTCGGGGCATGGGCAGGCCGGGGGGCGATACCCGTCGGTCGGCCTCGGCGGCACCCGTCGGCCGGCGTCGGTGGCACCTGTCGGCGCCTGCGTGCGGGGCGTCGGAGTCGCGCGGATAGGGTCGGGCTATGCCTACTCCCGACTTCATCCGCGAGATCCGGGCCTTCGCCGGCCACCAGCTCCTCTGGCTCCCCGGCGTCAGCGTCGTGGTCTTCGACGACGAGGGCAGGATCCTGCTCGGCCAGCGCTCGGACAGCCACAAGTGGGCGCTGATCTCCGGCATCCCCGAGCCGGGCGAGCAGCCCGCCGCCTGCGCGGTGCGCGAGGTGTACGAGGAAACGGCCGTCCACGTCGAGGTCGAACGCGTCGTGATGATCCAGGCCGGGGGACAGGTGACCTTCCCCAACGGCGACGTCTGCCAGTTCATGGACACCACGCTCCGCTGCCGTGCCGTCGGCGGTGAGGCCCGCGTCAACGACGACGAGTCGCTCCAGGTCGGCTGGTTCGCCGTGGACGCGCTGCCGAAACTGGACGACTACGCGCTCGTCCGGATCAAGCAGGCGCTGCTCGACGAACCCACATGGTTCGAGCCCATGACCTGAGGGTGAAGTGTGTGCGCTGACCACATCGGACGGGGTCTGGGCGCTGCCTAGGGTCGAGGCATGACCGCGCCCAGCGCCCTCCCGGGCCCCCACGCCTTCCCTCTCGACCTCGGCGGACGTACCGCCCTCGTCACCGGAGCCGCGAGCGGCATCGGCCGCGCCTGCGCGCTGCGGCTCGCCGCCGCCGGCGCCAAGGTGAGAGCGGTCGACCGGGACGCCGAGGGTCTGGAGACCCTTGCCGAGCGGACACACGGCCTGGCCGGCACGGTCGAGCCGCACGTCCTCGACCTCACCGACCTCGACGCGGCGGAACAGGCCGCGGCCGGCACCGACGTCCTCGTGAACAACGCCGGGCTGCAACTGGTCAGCCCCATCGAGGAATTCCCGCCCGACGTCTTCCACACGGTGCTGACCGTGATGCTGGAAGCGCCGTTCCGCCTCATCCGCGGCGCCCTGCCGCACATGTACGGACAGGGCTGGGGCCGCATCGTCAACGTGTCCTCGGTCCACGGACTGCGCGCCTCGGCGTTCAAATCGGCGTACGTCGCCGCGAAACACGGACTCGAAGGGCTCTCGAAGACCGCGGCCCTGGAAGGCGCGCCCCACGGGGTCACCTCGAACTGTGTGAACCCCGCCTATGTGCGCACCGCACTCGTCGAGAAACAACTGGCCGATCAGGCGCGCACGCACGGCATCCCCCGTGAGCGCGTCCTGACCGAGGTCCTGCTGCGGGACAGCGCGGTCAAGCGCCTCATCGAGCCCGAGGAGGTCGCGGAGGCGGTGGCCTACCTCTGCGGACCGCAGGCGGCCTTCATGACCGGGACGTCGCTCGCGCTGGACGGGGGATGGACCGCGCACTGAGCCGGAGCCCGGCCTCCTCCTTCCCCTGCGGATCCTGCCGCATCCGGGCCGGGGACGAGCCCTCCACCAGGCCGAGGAACTGCCCCCGCGGATGCTCCACCAAGCCGAGGAACTGCCCCGCGGACGGGCGTCCAGCAGGGCGAGGAGCTGCCTGCGGAGGGTCGTCCACGAGGCTGGGTACTGCCCTGCGAAGACTTGTCCACGAGCCTGACGTGCTGCCGCGGAGACTTGTCCACGAGCCTGAGGTTCTGCCTGCGGAGACTTGTCCACAGGGCGGAGGCGCCGCTTCGCGGGTGGTTGTCCACAGGGCGGAGGCGCCGAACCGCATATGCGCGATCCTGTTGCCATGTCCAGCGATCACCTGCCATCAGCCGAGCGCTCCGCCGACAGCGCGGAAGCGCCGTTCCTGGAACTCCTGGCCCGAGGAGCGACCGCCGACGCCTACGAGCAGCCGGTGCTGCTCGCCCGCGCCGAGGGCCTGCCCGACGGGCGCGTCGCCGCGCTCGAACGGGCCAAGCTGCTCGCGCTGCGCGTGCGCACGGAGATAGAAGGACGGCGCCGCCGCGAGGCCGAGCTCTCCGCGCTCTTCGAGACCGCGCACGACCTCGCGGGCCTGCGGGACCTCGACGCCGTCCTGCGCGCCATCGTGCAGCGGGCCCGGTCCCTGCTGGGCACGGACATCGCGTATCTCAGCCTGAACGACGCGACCAGGGGCGACACCTACATGCGTGTGACCGAGGGCTCGGTCGCCGCGCGCTTCCAGCAGTTGCGGCTCGGCATGGGAGAGGGACTGGGCGGACTCGTCGCCCAGACCGCCCGCCCGTACGTGACCGACGACTACTTCAAGGACGAGCGCTTCCAGCACACCCGGACCATCGACGCGGGCGTGCAGGACGAGGGGCTCGTCGCGATCCTCGGCGTGCCCCTGATGATCGGGCCCCAGGTCATCGGCGTGCTGTTCGCCGCGGACCGCAGGGCCCGGGTCTTCGAGCGCGAGCAGATCGCCCTGCTCGGCTCCTTCGCGGCCCTGGCCGCGGCAGCCATCGACACGGCCAACGCGCTCACGGAGGCGCGCTCCGCCCTGGACCGCCTGGGCCGGGCCAACGAGATCATCCAGGACCGCAGCGCGGTCATCGAACGCGCCTCGGACGTCCACGACCGGCTCGCCGAGCTCGTGCTGCGCGGCGGGGGAGTCCACGACGTCGCCGCCGCGGTGTCCGAAGTCCTGGACGGCACCGTCGAGTTCACGGAGCCCGGCGGAACACCTCAAGTGGCCGTGGAAGCGGCCCGCGCCGACGGTCACGCGGTGCGGCACGGCGACGACTGGGTCGCCGCGGTGGCCGCGGGAGGCGAACTGCTCGGCGCGCTGGTGCTGCGCGGGCATCCGGGCCTCGACCCCGTCGACCAGCGCACCCTGGAGCGCGCCGCGATGGTCACCTCGTTGCTCCTGCTCGCCAGACGCTCGGCCTCGGAGGCCGAGCAGCGGGTGCGTGGTGAGCTGCTGGACGACCTGCTGGACGGCCGGGACCGCGATCCGGGCCTGCTGCGGGCGAGGGCGACGCGGCTCCACGCCGATCTCGACGGACCCCATGTGGTGCTCGCGGCCCGGCTCGACGTCGTGGCCGCGGACGCCGGCCAGGAGGCGGGCGCGCGCAGACGGCTGTGGTCGGCCGCGTCCCATCTCGCCGCCACCCGTCACGGACTGGCCGCCGCCCGTGACGGAGGCACCGTCCTGCTGCTCCCGCTCGGATCCGGCGACACGGCGACGACGATGGCTCGCCGCACGGCCAAGGAACTGGGCACCGCCGTTCAGGAGGCCGTGACCGTGGGTGCCTCCGCGCCCTTCGACCGACTGGCCGCGCACCCCGAGGCGGTGGCCGCGGCCTACACGGAGGGGCAGCGCTGCCTGGAAGCGCTGCGCCTGCTCGGCCGGACCGGGGACGGCGCGGCAGCAGAGGACTTCGGCTTCCTCGGACTGCTGCTCGCCGGGGACAGGGACATCTCCGGCTTCGTCGCACGGACGATCGGCGGAGTCGTGGACTACGACGAACGGCGCGGGACCGACTTGCTGCGCACCCTCGACGCGTACTTCGCCAGCGGGATGAGCCCGGCCCGCACGAAGGACGCCCTGCATGTCCATGTGAACACGGTGGCGCAGCGGCTGGAGCGGGTGGGGCGCCTGCTCGGGGACGACTGGCAGACTCCGGCCCGCATATTGGAGATCCAACTCGCCCTGAGACTGCACCGGTTGTCGGCGGACGGACCGCACTGATCCCCGCACACGCCATCGCGTACGGGGATCAGGAACCGCGGGACGGGGTCAGACCGTGTGGGCGTCCGCCTGCGCGACCGGGGCCGGCCGGTCGTCGGGTACGGCGTCGACTGCGGACAGGTCGCGGTCGCGGGTCTCCTTGGCGAGGCCCACGGCGATCAGGGTCAGGACCACCGCCCCGATCACATACAGGGAGATGGGAGTGGAATTGCCGTAGGAGTCGAGCAGGGCCGTCGCGATGAGAGGCGCGGGCGCGCCCGCCGCGACGGAGGCGAACTGGGCCCCGATGGAGGCACCCGAGTACCGCATCCGGGTCGCGAACATCTCGGAGAAGAAGGCGGCCTGGGGCGCGTACATGGCGCCGTGCAGGACCAGGCCGACGGTGACGGCGAGGATCAGGTTCGCGAAGCCGCCGGTGTCGATGAGCGAGAAGAACGGGAACATCCAGAGACCGACACCCGCGGCGCCGAGCAGATAGACGGGGCGGCGGCCGATGCGGTCGGAGAGGGCGCCCCAGGCCGGGATGACGGCGAAGTGCACGGCCGAGGCGATGAGAACGGCGTTGAGCGCGGTCTGCTTGGAGACGCCGGCCGAGGTGGTGGCGTACACGAGGATGAAGGCGGTGATCACGTAGTAGCTGATGTTCTCGGCCATGCGGGCGCCCATCGCGACGAGCACGTCACGCCAGTGGTGGCGCAGGACGGAGACCAGCGGAAGCTTCTCCTTCTCGTCCGTTCCGGCGGACTTGCGGGCCTCGGACCGCGCCAGAGCCTCCTTGAACACGGGCGATTCATCGACAGACAGACGAATCCACAAACCGACGACGACCAGGACCCCGGAGAGGAGGAACGGCACGCGCCAGCCCCAGGAGAGGAAGGTGCTGTCCGACTGCGTGGCGGTCAGCAGTGACAGGACACCGGTCGCCAGGAGCTGACCGGCCGGAGCACCGGTCTGCGGCCATGACGCCCAGAACCCCCGCCGCTTGGCGTCACCGTGCTCGGACACCAGCAGGACCGCGCCGCCCCATTCGCCGCCCAGTGCGAACCCCTGCACCAGACGCAGCGTGGTGAGCAGGACGGGAGCCGCCGCGCCGACGGTCGCGTGCGTGGGCAGCAGACCGATCGCGAACGTCGCCCCGCCCATCAGCAGCAGACTCAGCACCAGCAGCCGCTTGCGGCCGAGCCGGTCACCGAAGTGCCCGAACACGAGCGCGCCGAGCGGCCGGGCCGCGAACCCGACCGCGTAGGTGAGGAAGGACAGCAGCGTGCCGACGAGCGGGTCGGAGTCGGGGAAGAACAGCTTGTTGAAGACCAGGGCGGCGGCCGAGCCGTAGAGGAAGAAGTCGTACCACTCGATGGTGGTGCCGATGAGACTGGCGGCGACGATGCGCTTCAGATGGGCGGATGTCGGGGGAGCGGATGCTGCGGAGGCCATGTGCGCCACTTCCTCGTGTGCGGTGGGGACGGGTACGTGTCGGCACACCGTAGGAACAGCCAGTTCAGGCGCACATGTGGTGGGACAACATAGTTCGAGGGGTGCCTATGCGTGCGGCCACCATGCCGGTTCGCGGATGAGTGGCCGTGGTCGCCGTGCGGTTGCCGCTGCCCGCGGGACTCTCCTTGGCCTGACCGTCCTGCCCCAGGACGTCGCAGGAGCGAAGAAATGGCGACCAGGGGGCGTCGAGCCGTGGGAGGCGAGCAGCACTCGGCCCGGATCGAGCCGCAACCGTCCGGCTCGTACGCCGAGGGTGTCGTGCCGTCCCGAACCTCAACGTCCCTTCCAGCGGAGTTACTTACCCCACTGTTCGGCCCGCGGGTGAGCGCTGGCTCGATGCGCCCCGTTGAACCCAGTAACCGGTGAACCACCTATAGACCGGTAAGTGAGGTTCGTACATGTCAAAGATCGGTCCGAAACAAACCAAGAGGCGTCTCCCTGCCGCTGACTGCTGCCCGGGTCGGGCGCACCTTTGCTCCCGTCAACTCAAGGACTGAGGACGGTCGCTTCATGGACTACTGCATCCCGTGCAACCGCACGCTCAACGGCGCTGTCACCTGCCCGGAGTGTGGGGCACACGACCCCGGCATGGCACAGGTGAGTGATCGGAGGGGCGGTGCTCCGACCCTCGAGACCGTGATCCCGGAGATCCGCTCGGGTCGGGGACCGAACTCCTCCGGATCGCTCCTTCCCGGGTCACCGACTGCCTCGCGAGATCCGTCGGCTGACCGGCACGATCGTCCGGTGCGGCTGAAGAAGTACGCCGTCCGGTCTCTTGCCGCAATCGCCTTCACCCTCCTCGGAGGCCTGGCCACGGCATCGGTGTTTCCCCAGTCGGCGGCCCCGCGAGCAGCCTCGATACCGGAACAGCCGTCCCCCGACGGGACCGCGGTTCGCGTTCCCGATTCACAGGCTTCACCAGAGCGTGTGAGCACGCACCCGGCCCGAAGGGGCGTCCGGGACCGAAACGGTGACGGGATCGGGCGTCCTCTGCCAACGGCGACTCGCAGCATGGCACCGGTCTCTCGGCCGCCCGCGACCACCAGTGCGCCGCCGCCGGTGAAGGCGAAGCCGACCCCCCGAGCCTCCAGCGGCCGCCGCCCCAGCTCGCCCTCGCAGACGGCAACCCCTTCCGCGCGGCCCTCCGCCAGTTCCTCCGCCAGTCCATCCGTCAGTCCTTCCGGCAGCATCAGCGCCTCTTCCACGAGTTAGGCATCCGCCTGATCGGCAGCGAACTACCGGCCCACCGAACGCCTTACCGGCCGGCAGCGCTTGGCTGCTGGGCTGAGCTGCCTCGGTCGCGCCCACCGTCGCGCAGGTCAAGTGGGCGCGGAACCGGCGTCCCCACGGCGGACGGTCCATGGGGGCCTCACTTTTTGGGCTTGGCGTGACATCCGGGCGGCGCTGTCGGTCGACGGCTTGACGGCTCGCGAACTGGTCGTGAGCGTGCGCACTGTCGTGGACGGCGACTTCGGAGATCTGCGGGTCGGCCTGGGGAATTTCGGCGAACCCCGTGGGCGCCGACCCTGACTCGCCGACGATGCGTGCCCGGACCGGGTGGCCTCCCCGGCTGACGTGGGGTCAGCCGAGACTTGTGGAATCGCTCCGAGGGCCCTCCGCTTCGGCGGTGTGTGCCGCATCACGCGCCCCAAGGGTCACCCGAGTTGTCTTGGTCACAGCGGTATTGCCCCTTTTGTGTCCATGCTCGACCTGGACAGCGACTCCCGAAGGGGAGCCCGTCGGCATGGGCGCGACCTTCCGAAGCGGCCCATGCCGCAGCCCTCGTGACGTTCCTCCTTGTTCTCCCTGGAAAGGTGCCCCTCATGGCCGCTTACGTCTGCCCTCCTGCCGTGATACACGGCGAGCACGCCGTGGAGACCCGTCAGATCGTGGCGGAGGTGCGCGACCGGCACCCGCATGCGGCGTGGGCGCCGCGGATCGACGGCATCGCGGCCAGTACGGGCATCGACACCCGCGGGTGGATGCTGCCGCTGGAGACCGTCGTCGCGCCCGGCGACGGCAGCGGCCTGCAGGCTGTCGGCATCAGTACCGCCCAAGAGGCCCTGGCACGCGACGGGTTCACCCAGCAGGACGTGGACCGCGTGATCGCCGCCCTGGAGGCGATACCCGCGCCGCAGACCGTCCAGGAGCGCACCGCGCCGGCCTGGGAGGCCGTGCAGTCCTACGGGGAGCGTGCGGCGCGCGGGGCCCTGCAGATCGCCGGGCTGGACGCCACGGACATCGACTGCCTGATCACCAGTCACTCCACCACCCCGGCGCTGCCCGGTCTGGACGTCGCCCTGGCCAACAAGCTTGCGCTCCGCGACGACGTGATGCTGTTGCCGGCCACGCAGTGGGCCTGTGTCGCGGGGACCCGCTCCCTGGCCCTGGCGGCCGATCTCGTGGCCGCGGACCCCGATCGGGTGGTCCTGGTCGTGATCGCGGAGGCGCTGAGCACGACCTACCAGCCCGCGGACGACACCCTCGAGTCCCTGATCGTCCGGTTGCTGTTCGCGGACACCGCGGTCGCCGCGGTGGTCACGGGCCGCCCGAGGCGCGAGTCGGTCCTGCGGCTGGACGCGGCCTGGCACCACACCGTGCCCGACACCCAAGACCTGCACCGCCTGGAAACACGGGCGGACGGTACCCACTTCGTGATGGACCGGCGCGGCCCGCGTGCCGTACAGGAGACGGTCACCGCGATGTGGGAGTGGCTGCGCGCCCGATACCAGGACGACCCCGACTCCTGGCACCCCGACGTGCTGCTCGCGCACCCCGGCGGGACCCGGGTGCTGGAGTACATGGAGCAGACGATGCCCGACGCGTGGCCGTCCGGGCTGCTGGACCACAGCCGGGACAGCTACACCAGCGGCAACCGTGGAGGCGCCGCCGTGTTCGACATCCTGAGGCGGGCGCACGACGCCGGACAGAAGTCGGGCAGTCGCGCCGTCCTGTACGCGGCGGCACCGGGCCTCACCGCCACCGCCCTGGAAGGGGAGTGGCTGTAGCGCGAGCCCGCGCCACCCGCAGCGGCGGACGGTCGCCATCATCACCGGTCACGCCATCGGTACCGCTGAGGGCGTCGTGCGGACCGTCGGTGGCGCCGGCTGACGCCGCACGCCGCCCCTGCCCTCGCCGCGCTCGCGCACGCCCGGCGGCGCCCCGCTCCGCAGCCGCGTCATCTCGCGACATCCGCCCAGACCACCTTGCCGGTGTCCGTCCACCGCACCCCCCACCGGGTGGTCAGCCGGTGCACGACGTGCAGGCCACGCCCGCCGTCGTCGAGGAGGCCGCCACGGCTCAGGCGTGGCCTGCCGTTGCCGGTGTCGCCCACCTCGCACAACAGGCCGTGACCACCCGCCCTGATCAGTCGTATCGTGATGGGTCCGGTGGCAAAGCGCACCGCGTTCGTGACCAGCTCGCTGACCAGCAGTGCCACGTCGTCCTGGGTGTCGCTCCTGATGTGCCACCGGCGCAGCAGTGCGGAGACGTGCGCGCGGGCACGGGCGGGCGCGTCGTCGCGGGCGGGTAGCCGCCAGGTCGCGGTGTCCCCTTTGCGGTGGCCGATCATGCGCGCGAGCAGCAGGGTCACGTCGTCGCGCCGGCGCACGGGCGCCAGCGCGGAGACGACGTGCCGTGCGGCCTGGTCCAGGGGATCCCAGGGGTGCACCGTGGAAACGGCATCCGCCAGCCTGCTGATGCCCTCGTCGATCGACAGGGCCGGATCCTCCACCAGACCGTCGGTGTAGAGGGCGAGCAGGGAGCCCGGCGGCACGCCGAACGTGTGCACCTTGAAGGGCTCCCGCAGCGCGAACTCGGCGCCCAGGCCGGGGTGAGGGTGCACCGCGAGCGGGCTTGCGTCCCCGTTCGGAAGCACCAGGACCGGAGGGAGGTGGCCCGCGCTGGAGAGCGTCACGTGGTGGCCGACCGGGTCGTAGAGGGCGATGCAGCAGGTGGAGCCGAGGGCGCTGTAGCCGGCCGCCAGCCCGGACTCCGCGTCGTCCAGCAGCGTCACGGTCTCGTCCAGGTGCTCCAGCACCTCGTCGGGTGCCAGCCCCGCGGACAGCAGCGCGCGGGCCTCCATGCTCAGCTGGCCCATGGTTGCCGCGGCTCCGAGGCCGTGCCCGACGACGTCACCGACCACCAGCGCGGTACGGCCGTCCGGCAGCGGAAAGCTGTTCACCCAGTCGCCGCCGACGCCCGCGCTGTCGGGGGTGGCGGGCTGGTAGACGCTGGCGATCTCCATCGTGTGGCCACCGGTCCGCGGCAACAGCCGGCGCTGCAACGCCAGCACCTGCGTGTGCTCGCGCTGGTGTTGACGGGCGAGGTCGACGTGATGGGCGGTCCTGGCCACGAGTTCCTGCAGGTCGAACAACTCGCTGTCGCGGAAGGGGCGGCCGGCCCGCCGCCAGACCTCCGCCAGCCCCAGCACGACGGGTGGCGTGCCGTCCAGGACCAGCGGTACGCACGCCACACTCGCCGACCGGTCACCGGGCACCAGGGCACGGATGACTCGCTGACTGCCGAGCAGCCGCTCGACCGCCTTCCGGTCGGGTATGACGATGGGCTGCGGGGCATCGTCCCGCCGCACCGCCTGAGCCAGCAGGCGACTCGCGTCGCTCGGAAGGTCGCCGCCCGGAGTCACGTAACCCTCGGGCCACGCCCGGTCCGGCACCAGGGCCGCCCGCCGTAGCCGGATGCGCCCCCGCGCGTGCTCGGTGACTCCCTCGCCCGTCCAGACGGCGAAATCGAGGTCGACGGCGGCCACCTCTCCCCAAGCCAGCAGGGACTCCGCCAGCGACTGCGCGGTCTCCCCGATGTCCAGCGAGGTGCCGATCGCGGTCTCGGCGGCGTACAGGTGCAGCCTCCTGGCCATGGCGATCACGGAGACGGTCAAGCCCTCCTGAGGCGGCGCGGCGGGCAGGATGCTCAGCGAGACCACCAGCTCCGACCCGTCGGAGCGCCGCAGGCGCTGGATCCGGGCGACGTGCGCCTCACCGATCTCCAGGACCTGCCGCAACCGCCGTGTGACCGTCGGTACGTCCCCGGCGGGCAGGAGATCGGCGAAAGGACTCCCCGCCACGGCGTCCAGACCCGCGAAGACGGGGGCGTCCAGATTGCATCGGGTGATTCTCAGGTCCCTGTCCAGGTTGACCACGCCGAGAATCTGATCCTGACGGTCGGCCGCCGAGTTGTCGGGTACGCGTTGGCGGGTGGCGCGGTCGCCCCGCGCCTTCGCGGGACCGGCCGCCGCAGGCGCTCCGCCGCGCGGGATGTAGCGCCCGAGGGCACTGCTGACCATGTCGAACGGAGAAGAGGACGATGGGGAGGGTGTGGAGTCCATGCGGCTCTCTCGCAATCCCCGGCGCAGCGCCGGGGCTGTTCTCGGACCCATGCGTCGGGGCACCGAGCTCCCGGGGCGCACACCTCATTGAATACCACCGGAGCTCGCTTCGCCCACACCAGCGGATCGCGCGGGGAACGCTGCCCCTGCCGGAATGGCGCGGCCGGTGGGGCCGTGCTGACCTGCCGGGGGCATCGCCCGTCAGGGCGCGACGACCGCACCAGGACCACCGGGCGCCGGCCCCGACGGCGACGGCCGGTCCGGGTTCGCCGGAGAGACGCGCACAGGAGCAGCATGATCAGACCGCCCTCGAGCGCGTTTCCGCGCTTCCGGTCGGCTTGGCTTCTTGAATCAGGGTGCCCCGTCACGAAGCGTGACGAGACCCTCCACCTGCGCGACGACGACGGCCTCGCCGCCGAGATGCGCGCGCTTGAGGCTCAGCCTCCTCTCCGCGAGGGACGCTGCTTCGCGGCGGAAGCACGGTCGCGCGACCCTCCCGGGGCCGGAGCCTGACGGGTCTTCACAGGGCGAGCTGTCAGAGTGACGTGACGTGCGAGAGACCTGATGTGTCTGGGAGGCGTCTGCTGTGAACGTCCTGCGGTCCCTGCTTCGGCGCGACGCGGGGCTGACCGCGCTCCGCAGGTCGGTCAGAGCCGCGATCGTCGCTCCTGGGCTCTTCGCCGTCGCGCTCGCGGTCACGGACAGTCCGGTCGTCCCGCTCTTCGCGGCGTTCGGATCGATCGCGATGCTGCTGTTCGTGGAGTTCGGTGGGCCCATGCGCGACCGGCTCGTCCAACAGGCCGCACTCGTCGTGACGGGAGCGGTGCTGATCTCCCTCGGCACGCTGGTCTCACGCGAGGTATGGCTGTGCACCCTCGCCACGGCGGTCGTCAGCTTCCTCGTGCTGTTCTCCGGCGTGGTCAGCTCGGCCCTGGCGGGTGCCTCCACCTCCCTGCTCGTGAGTTTCGTGCTGGCCGCCACCCTCCCCGGGACCGCGCAGGCGATCCCGGACCGGCTCGCGGGCTGGGGTCTGGCCGGCGTGACCTCGCTCGTGGCCGTCCGGGTGCTGTGGCCCACTCCCGTGCGGGAGCCGCTGCGGAACGCCACCGCCGACGCGTGCCGGGCACTCGCCGTGCAGCTCAGGGCCGAGGCGGACTGCGTCCTGCGCGGGTTCGGCACGGCGGACCGCTCGGCGCTCGGCACGATCGTGAGCGAGGCGAAGGACGCGGTGACGGCGCTGCGCGAGGCGTACTTCGCCACCCCCTACCGGCCGACCGGTCTCTCCACGTCCACCCGCGTCCTGATCCGTCTGGTCGACGAGGTGCTGCTGCTCGCCACGATCCTGGACCGCGTGTCCGTGGGCGAGAAGGCGACCCCCTCGGACGCGGTCGTCTGCGGGGTGAAGACGGCCGCCGCGGATCTGCTGCGGGCGAGCGCGGAGGCGTTGTCCGCGACGGACGACCAGGAGCCCGGACACCTGACACCGTTGCAGGAACGTCTGGCCGTGACGCGGTCGGCGATGGAGAACACGGTCACCTCCTTCCGGCCGGTCACCACCGATGGCGGCCAGGCCGGGAAGCCGCGGGCCGAAGCCCGGCCCGGCGCGACCGCCACACGCTTCGTGAGCTCACTGGAACCGAGCTTCCGCGCCCAGGAGATGAGCTTCGCGGTCTCCGCGATCGCCAGGAACGTCGAGCTGATCCTCGCGGCGCGTGGGCGCACCCTGTGGCAGCGGCTCATCGGACGACGCCCCGAAGGCGCCGCCTCGACGCTGGCCTCGGCCCAGGAACGGGCCGGTGCGCACACCGAGCGCCACTCGGTGTGGCTGCGCAACAGCGTCCGCGGCGCGATCGCCCTGGCTCTCGCCGTGCTGGTCGCGGAGCGGTCGGGTGTGCAGCACAGCTTCTGGGTGGTCTTCGGAACGCTGGCCGTCCTGCGCTCCAGCGCCGTCCTGACCGGGCAGAACTCGCTGCGGGCGATCGCCGGTACCGCGGTCGGCATCATCATCGGCGGTGGACTGATCTACCTGATCGGATCGAACACCCCGTTCCTCTGGATCCTGCTCCCCATCGCGGTGCTCTTCACCGGCCTCGCCCCGGCGACCATCTCCTTCGCCGCGGGCCAGGCCGGCTTCACCGTGTCGATCCTGATCCTGTTCAACCTCCTCGAACCCGTCGGCTGGAGCGTGGGGATCGTGCGGATCGAGGACGTCGCGATCGGATGCGCCGTCAGCGTCGTCGTGGGAACGCTGTTCTGGCCCCGCGGCGCGGCGCCCCTCCTCGGGCACGCCCTCGCGGAGGGGTTCGCGGAGAGCACCCGGTATCTGCGCGGCGCCATCGGCTACGGAGTGACCCGCTGCGACGGCCTCGTACGGACCGCTCCGCTCCCGGAGGAGGAGCGCTACCGTGCCGCGGCGGCGGCCCGGCGGCTCGACGACGCCTTCCGTGGGTTCCTCGCGGAACGCGGCACCAAGCACCTTCCGCTGACCGACATCACCACTCTGGTGACGGCCGTCGCCGTGCTCCGGCTCACCGCCGACTCCGTACTCGACCTGTGGGAGCGGGACCGGGGGCAGCCGGGCGCCGACCGTACCGCCGCCCGCTCGGAGATCGATCGCTCGGGGGACGCGCTGGTCGCCTGGTACGAGGCCACGGCGAACGCCATGACCGGGTTCGGTGACGTGCCCGAGGCACAGCCCAGGGACGTCGGGGCCGACGAACGGCTGATCCACGCGGTCGAGCGTGATCTCGTCGACGAGAACATCGAGCAGTCACCGGCCGCCATCCGGGTCGTGTGGACCGCCGACCACCTCGAGGCAGCGCGGCGGCTGCAGCGGCTCGTGCTGAAGCCGGCCCGTGCCGTGGCCGAGCGGCAACGCGAGCACAACGCCCGCCTGGGCCTGTTCCGGCCCTCCGGGCGCCCCCACGCGAACCGGACGCGCTGAACCGGCTTCGGCCGGGGGAACGGTCAGCGGGAGGCGGTCCACCGGGGAGCGGTGTCGGCCCAGGCCGTGTCCCACCGGGCGAGGTTGTGCCGCGCCAGCCCGCGGACGACGCAGCCGTACGCGCCGGCGCCGAGGGCGGGGACGGCGAGACCGGCGAGGACGGCGCAGGCCATGGTGCGGTCACGGACCTGTTCCGGGGTCAGGGGCGGGCCGGTGATCCTTCCTTCGGTGTCCACCCAGACGCGGACGGTGCTGCCCCTGCTGAGCGCCGGTTCGACGTCGGCCTTGGCGGTGCGGACGTGCCCTTGGGCGTCGGTGAAGCGCACGGTGACGGGGTAGAGCGCCTCCTTCGCCTCGTCCGATCCCGGCTCCGGGTGCCGGGGGGCGTCGTGGACCAGTACGGCGGTGGTGTCGTACCGGGTGGCGGCCTGATGCCGTGCGGACTCCCTGTGGTGGCGGTAGGAGGCGTCGCCGACGAGGAACATGGCGGCGGGGATGCCGACGAGGACGGCCAGCAGCAGGCCGACGGCGACCCACGCCTGTGCGAGATCGGTGCGCCGGCGCAGGGGATTGCGCCGCCAGCGCCACCACAGGATGCGCGGGAGCTCTTCGGGAGGGTGTGACGGGGGCGTCGCGCGGGCCACGACGTCGCTCCTTCCGTGGGGGCGTGGCGGCCTCACCGGATCTTGCGGGGACGGGGACGGGGACGGGGGCTGGAAAGGGGGTGCGCTAGGAGCGGTGCGCGTCCGTGATGGCGTGGACGGAGGGATGGGCCTGGGCGGCCTGAAGGAGTTTCGCGGCGCCGCGGACCGCCGCCGTGTGCGGTGCAGGGACGGGCTGGACCGGCGCGCGCAGCCGGTCGGCGAGCCGATACGTGATGTCGGGCCGCAGCGCGCCCCCACCCGCGAGAAGGGCGCCCCGGTGCAGGGCCTCGAACGTCGCCGAGGTGTGGTCCTGCTCCAGCATGGTCGTCACCATGGCGACGACCGCCTCGGTGATCCTCGCGGGCGGGGTGCGGCTGTCCAGGTCGCTGGTGCCCAGGGCGGTGTGGCGCGCGTCGGTCACCGCGCCGTCGGCGAGCAGCGTGACCTCGGTGAGGTGCGCGCCCATGTCCACCACGAGCAGGGGACAGGTCGGGTCGGCGTCGGCGGCGACGGCCACGGCGCGCGCGGTCGGGACGGTCAGGACCGAACGCGGGCGCAGGATCTCGACCGCGGTGCGGGCCTGGGCCCGATATGCGATTCCGCCCAGTACGGGTGTGGTCAGGATGAGCAGGGGACGCCCGAAGCGGGGCAGACGATGGCCGAGCAGCCGGTTCAGCATCCGGGCGGTTCCGGGCGCGTCGACGATGGTGCCGCGCTGGATGGGGTAGGTGGCTCCGGCGCCCGGGAAGGTCACCGTGGGTACGTCGAGGATCATGCGGCGCCCGGACATCCAGGCGCGTGTGCGGGCGCTGCCCAGGTCCAGGGCGATGCCGGTGTACGGCCGGCCCCGGGACCACGTGCGGTTCCGGGCGGGCGCGGGGCCGGGCCCCGGTGGAAGCGTCACGGCCTGGCCTCCCGGACGTGTTGGCACCGGCCGCAGTAGCGCGCCTGCGGCACGATCATCAGTTGTTCGCGGGCCATGGGCGTGCGGCACAGGTGGCAGATGCCGTAGTGACCCAGGTCCATCCGTACGAGGGCGGCTTCGACGTCGGTGAGGACCATGGCGGCGGAGGCCGCGAGCTTGACGCGGACCTCCATCTGGCCGGCTGTCCGCCGGTCGAGGAACGCGTCGGCGCCGTTCGCGGCGTCCGAGAGCTGCTGCAGTTGCTCCCGGCGGAACAGGAGCTGCTCGCGCAGGTCCTCGCGCAACACGGCGAAGTCCTCGGGCGACAGGGTCGTATCGCGGTCGTCGATGATCTGGTGGTTCACCCATTCACCCCCGGGCAGTGCGGGCGGGCGGTTGTCAGCCGGCGCTACGCTGGCACGGGACGCAGTACGCCGTGTGGGGCAGGATTTCCAGACGCTCGACCGGGATCGCTTCGGAGCATTTCCGGCAGACGCCGTAGCTGCCGTCCTTGACGCGGGCGAAGGCGGCCTCGACCTCGGTGAGGACGCGCTTGATGGTCTCTTTCCGCGCTGCCATCGCGTGTTCCTGCCCGCCCTGCGTGACGTCGCCCGTGACCTCGCCCATGGCGCTCAGCTCCACGAGGCGGGACGAACGTTCGTGTTCGAGGCGCTGCAGGGCCTCGTGCGCCGTCAGCCGCTCACGGCGGGTTCCGGCCTGGGGCGTATCGAGTGACATGGTGGTTCCTTCCTGCGACGGGGAGGCGGCTCGCGCCGGGCGGGGGATCGTCGGGGATGTCGGGAGCGGGGGAGGGCGGTTGTGGTTCATGCCTTCACCGTCGTCGCAAAGCCACCCGGAAACCATCGGGCGCGATACCCATCTCCGGCCTGTCCGGGAGCCCATCGCGGCCCCTCGCGGCCCCTCACGGCCCCTCGCGGCCCCTCACGGCCCCTCGTGGTCCGTCGCGGCGCGGGCGGGATCGTTCCAGAAGACGCGGGCGGCACTGATCCAGGAAATGGGCATTGGAGCCCATCGACGGTGGGCCCGGGAAGCGGGCAGCCTGGAAGTGGGCCGGTCAGGACCGGTGCCGCCGGCTCGTCCTCGGGCCGTGCGTGACCGGCAGCCGGGACCGGGCCTGCCGCACGCAGCCATGTCACACAGAGAAAGGCGTCATCCGGGTGTCCCTGTTCTGGAGGGTCTTCGCACTCAACGCGGTCGTGCTGGGAACCGCCACCGCGCTGCTGCTGTGGGCTCCCGTGACCGTCTCGGTGCCCGTGGTGCTGACCGAGGCGGTCATCCTCCTGGCCGGCCTGGTCGTCATGCTGGTCGCCAACGCGGCCATGCTGCGGATCGGCCTCGCCCCGCTCGAACGGCTCACCCGGCTGATGACCACCGTCGATCTGCTGCGCCCCGGGCAGCGGTTGCCGGAAGGGGGCCGCGGCGAGACCGCCGAACTGATCCGCACCTTCAACGCGATGCTCGATCGCCTCGAGCACGAACGTGCCTCCTCCAGCGCCCGCGTCCTGCTCGCGCAGGAGGCGGAGCGGCGACGCATCGCCCAGGAACTGCACGACGAGGTGGGCCAGAGCATGACCGCGATCCTGCTCGCGCTGGAGCGGGCCGCCGACGACGCGGACGAGCCGCTGCGCGGTGAACTGCGGCAGGTGCAGGAGATCACCCGGGGGAGCCTGGACGAGGTGCGCCGTCTGGCGCGTCGTCTGCGGCCGGGCGTGCTGGAGGACCTCGGCCTGGTCAGCGCCCTGACCTCGCTGACCGAGGAGTTCTCCACCCACGTCGGGCTGCGCGTGGTGCGCCGCTTCGACACGGGCCTGCCGCTGCTGGACCAGCAGACGGAGCTGGTGCTGTACCGCGTCGCCCAGGAAGCCCTGACGAACGCGGCCCGCCATGCCGAGGCGAGCCAGGTCGAGGTGAGCCTGCGTCACACCGACGAGGCCGTCGTGCTGACCGTCGTCGACGACGGCCGCGGCAACGGGGTCGCCCGCGAAGGGGCGGGAATCCGCGGCATGCGCGAGCGGGCCCTGCTGATCGGGGCCACGCTGGACGTCACCTCTCCACCGCAGGCCGGCACACAGGTCCGGCTCACCGTGCCCCTCGTCAGGAAGCAGCCATGAGCACCCCCCACGCCTCCGTGATCCGCATCCTCCTCGCCGACGACCACGCGCTGGTACGACGCGGTGTGCGGCTCATCCTCGACCGGGAGCCGGACCTGGAGGTGGTCGCCGAGGCCGGGGACGGGGCGGAGGCCGTCGAGCTGGCCCGCACCCACGACGTCGACTTGGCCGTCATGGACATCGCCATGCCCCGGATGACCGGTCTGCAGGCCACCCGGGAACTCCTCGCGCTCAAGCCGGACGTGCGGGTGCTGATGCTGACGATGCACGACAACGAGCAGTACTTCTTCCAGGCGCTGAAGGCCGGAGCCAGCGGATACGTGCTGAAGTCCGTGGCCGATCGCGACCTGGTGGCGGCCTGCCGGGCCGCGATGCGGGACGAGCCCTTCCTGTATCCCGGCGCCGTCACCGCGCTCGTCCGGAACTACCTGGACCGTGTCCGCCAGGGCGAGGAGCCGCCGGAGCAGGTGCTGACGGCGCGCGAGGAGGAGGTCCTCAAGCTGGTGGCCGAGGGGCACTCCTCCAAGGAGATCGCCGAGATGCTCTTCATCAGCATCAAGACCGTGCACCGGCACCGGGAGAACCTGCTCCACAAGCTCGGCCTGCGTGACCGGCTGCAACTCACGCGCTACGCGATTCGCGTCGGCCTCATCGAGGCCTGACCCACCGACCGCCTCAGGGCCCCGGCCCCTACCCCCGAGCCGGGGTCCTGAGGCTCCCTGGCCGAGGTCCCGAATTCCCGTGGCTCGACACCGCGGCCACCAGACCACCATCGAGACCGAAGGGGCGGGGATGGCCCGGTACGTGCCTGCCCTTCCGCGCCGCCCCCGTGGCCCCGGGATGGTGCCGGCGCTCCTGCTCGCCGTGCTCATCACCGTGCTCGGCCTGTCCGCACCGGGCGGCGAGGACTCATGGGCGTCCGCCGGCACGGCACCCGTCGGCACAGCATCCGCTGACAGGTCGGTGCGCAGCGACACGCACGTGGACCAAGGGGATCCCGCCCTCATCACCGCCTCCGTTCGCAGCCTTCGGGATGCCGCCGGCGAGCGTCAGCCTCCGCCGGTCTCCGCCCCGGGCGTATCCCATGGTCCGGCCGTCGACCGGCTCCAGCCCACCCGGCCCCCGCTCGCGGCCGTGGACCCCTGCGGATCCGGGCGACCTTCGCACCGTCACGGTGTACGGGCACCTCCCTCGACCTCCGGAATCTGAACCCTCTTCCCCGCTTCCCCCCTTCCTTGGCCGCGGCCGGTGCCCTGGCCGCGGCATGCCCGCCGGAGGCTCCCCGTGAACCGATCCCCGCACGTCAGAGGCCTGATCGCCCTCGCCGTCGTCGCTCTTTCCCTGTATGTCGCGCTCACCGTGCCCGTCACCCTGGGACTTGATCTGCGGGGCGGCACCCAGATCGTGCTGGAGACCCGCCCCTCCACCGCCCCCGCCACCGACGCCGACACCGATGGCGACGCCGAGACCGACACCGACGTCACGGATCGCACCGTGGAAGTGCTGCGCGGCCGTATCGACGCGCTCGGTGTCGCCGAACCCACCATCACCCGCTCCGGCACCGACCGGATCGTCGTCGAACTGCCCGGCCTGCAGGATCCGCGGAAGGCGGCCGACGTGCTCGGCCGCACCGCCCAGCTCACCTTCCACCCGGTGCTCGGCACGGCGGTCGGCCCCGACGACGCGGCGGATCCCCTGCCCAAGCGGGCGCGCGAGCAGGTGATGCCCGACGAGTCGGGCCACCCGCTGCGCCTGCGGACCGCCTCCCTGACCGGGAACGAGGTGGACAAGGCAGCGGCCCGCTTCGACCCGCAGGGCGGTGCGGGATGGCATGTGACCGTCGACTTCACAGGAGCCGGCGAAGCGGGATGGGCCCGCCTGACCGGCGAGGCCGCGTGTCACGCCGCCGGGGATCCCGCCCGCCGGGTCGCCATCGTCCTGGACGACAAGATCATCTCTTCGCCGGAGGTCGATCCGTCGGTGGCCTGCCGGTCCGGCATCACCGGTGGCTCCACCCGGATCACCGGGTCGTTCGACGACGCCGAGGCCAAGGAACTGGCCCTGCTCATCAACGGCGGCGCCCTGCCGGTACCGGTCGAGACCATCGAACAGCGCACCGTCGGCGCGACCCTGGGAGCACAGGCCGTCACGGCCGGCGCCTGGGCCGCCGTGATCGGTACCGCTCTCACCGCGGTGTTCATCATCGCCGTGTACCGGATCATGGGCGTCCTGGCCACGGTGGCCCTGGCCTGCTACGGCCTGATCTCCTACGCCGGTCTCGCCGCCCTCGGCGCCACCCTGACACTGCCGGGCCTCGCCGGGTTCGTCCTGGCCATCGGGATGGCGGTCGACGCCAACGTGCTCGTCTTCGAACGCGCCCGCGAGGAGTACGCCTCCCGCCTTCGCCCCACTCCACGGTCGTCGCTGGCCGCGGGCTTCCGTCAGGCCTTCAGCGCGATCGCGGACTCCAACATCACCACACTGATCGCCGCCGGCCTGCTGTTCCTCCTCGCCTCCGGGCCCGTGCGCGGGTTCGGAGTCACCCTGGGGATCGGCGTACTCGCCTCCATGGTCAGCGCCCTGGTCATCACCCGCGCCCTGGCCGACTACGCGGTCGCCCGGCCGCGTCTGCGCCGCCGCCCGCGATTGACGGGCATCGCGCACACCGGCGTCGTCCGCGAGCGCCTCGGCCGTACCGCCCCGAACCTGATGGGCCATCCGCGCCCGTGGCTGGCGGCCTCCGCCGCCGTCCTCGTCCTCGCCGCTTCCGGGATCGCCGTACGGGGCATCGACCTCGGCGTCGAATTCACCGGTGGCCGACTCGTCGCGTACGACACGGCTACTCCCGTCCATCCCGATCGGGCCCGCGGCGCGCTCGCCGACGCCGGATTCCCCCGGGCCGTCGTCCAGAGCTCCGGCGAGAACCAGCTCACCGTCCGCACCGGGCAGTTGAGCGACGCCCAGGCGGCGACGGTCACCGAGACCGTCAGCGGTCTGGCGGGCGGAGCCGACAAGATCCGGGACGAGGCCATCGGGCCCAGCCTCGGCAAGGAACTCCGCCAAGGCGCCATCGTCGCCCTGATGGTCGCTCTGGGGGCCCAACTCGTCTATCTCGCGGCTCGTTTCCGCTGGCTGCTGGGAACCTCCGCGGTCGCCGCGCTCGCCCACGACGTCGTGATCCTCGTCGGCGTCTTCGCCTGGCTCGGCAAGCCCGTCGACGGCGTCTTCCTGGCCGCGCTGCTGACCGTCATCGGCTATTCCGTCAACGACTCGGTCGTCGTCTTCGACCGGATCAGGGAACTCGGCCGCCGCAAGGGCGAGGAGCCCTTCGCCCGCCTCGCCAACCGGGCTCTCCTGCAGACGCTGCCCCGCACCGTCAACACCGGCATGGGGGCGGCCTTCATCCTCACCGCACTGGCCGTCCTCGGCGGTGACACCTTGTCCGATTTCGCCCTCGCCCTCCTCATCGGCCTCGCGGTGGGCACCTACTCCTCGATGTTCACCGCCACACCGCTGGCCATCGAACTGCACCGACGCCGCAGGTGAGTTCCGCGCCCTGAACGCCGGGCCGGTGTCGTGGTGCGTCCCGTCGGCGGGACACACCACGACACCGCGGGACCGCCCCGCGGCGCCTCCGCGTCCCCCTTGCACCGGATGGATCGATAAGTCAATTCACCGACCACCGCCTGCAGTTCGCCGAGCCCGACCGCCAGGCAAAGGGCCGTACGGACTTCGATTCGGGTCCCGTGCTGGGCATTCTCGGTTGGTCACCCCGCCGGCCGGTCGCGTACGCGTCGAGGAGTAGCCGATGATCCCGTTGTCCTTCGCTCAGCGCCGGCTCTGGTTCCTGTACCGGCTGGAGGGGCCGTCGGCGACGTACAACATCCCCTTCGCGCTGCGCCTGGAGGGGGAGTTGGACACGGCGGTCCTGGCCGCGGCCGTGGCGGACGTCGTCGCCCGGCACGAGAGTCTGCGCACCCTGCTCGTGGAGAGCGAGGACGGCGTTCCCGAGCAGCGGATCCTGCCGGCCGAGGAGGCGGCGACGCCGTTCCGGGTGGTCGACATGGCCGCCGAAGCGGTGGGCGAGGCGATGCTCGACGTCGTCCGTGCGGGGTTCGAGCTGGACCGGGACCTGCCCCTGCGGACCGCCGTGTTCCGTGTCTCGCCCCGCGAACACACGGTGCTGTTCGTGTTCCACCACGTCGCGGCGGACGGGGCGTCGATGGCGCCGTTCGTCCGGGACCTGCTGTCGGCCTACGAGGCACGCGGGCGCGGCACCGCGCCCGACTGGGCTCCGCTACCGGTCCAGTACAAGGACTACACCGTGTGGCAGCGGCAGATGCTCGGCGAGGAGGACGACCCCGACAGCGTCGCCGCCGAGCAGTTGGAGCACTGGCGCCGCGAACTCGACGGGGTGCCGCAGCCGGTCCAACTGCCGCTGGACCGCCCGCGGCCCGGCTCGGCCGGCCATCGTGGCGCCGAGGTCATGTTCGAGCTGGAACCCGAACTGCTGTCCGGGGTCCGGAAGCTGGCCGCGCAGCACGGCGCCACGGCGCCGATGGTCGCCCAGGCCGCCCTCGCGGTCCTGCTGCACCACCTCGGCGCCGGCAACGACCTCACCATCGGCAGCCCCATCGAAGGCCGCCCCGACGAACAGCTCGAGGACCTGATCGGGTTCTTCGCCAACACCTGGGTGCTGCGCGTCGACCTGGCGCACAACCCGGCGTTCGGTGATCTGCTGGACCAGGTCCGCGAGCGGGCGCTGGGTGCCTACGACCACCAGGACGTCCCCTTCGAGCACCTGGTGGAACTCCTCGACCCCGACCGCACCACCGCCTACCAGCCGCTCTTCCAGGTGATGCTGGCCTGGCAGTTCGTCTGGCCGGAGATCGAACTGCCGGGCCTGCGGGGCACCCTGGTCTGGCCGGGCACCGAGACGGCGAAGTTCGACCTGTTCCTCAACATCGTCCCCGACGCCTCCGGGCGGGCGTACGGACGCCTGGAGTACGCGACGGAACTGTTCGACCACGCGACGGCCGAGTCCCTCGTCGACCGCTATGTGCGGGTGCTGCGGCAGGTGGTCGCCCGTCCTGGGACCAGGCTCGGCGCGGTGGACGTGCTCACCGAGAGCGAGCGGGCCGGGCTGGCCCGGTCGAACGACACGGCGGCACCGGCACCGGCGCCGGCGCCGGCGGCGACGGTCCCGGAGCTGGTCACCGCCCAGGCGGCACGGGCCCCGCAGACGACCGCCGTGGTGTGCGGGAGGACCACCTTGTCGTACGGGGAGCTGGAGGTCCGCGCGGGCCGGCTGGCCGCGGTGCTGCGTGAACAGGGAGTGGGGCCGGACGTCCTGGTGGCCGTGGCCCTGCCGCGTTCGGTGGACCTGGTCGTCGCGCTGCTGGCCGTCCTCAAGGCAGGCGGCGCCTACCTGCCGATCGACCCGGCCTTCCCCTCCGAGCGCGCCGGCCTCCTGCTGGACACCGGACGCCCGTCCCTGGTGCTCACCGGCCACGACACCGCGCACACGGTGGCCGGCTGCCCGACCCCGCTGCTGCACCTCGACGACCTGGACCTCGACCTGGACCTGGACGGCCCCGTCGTCGACGCCGCGACGGCCGGGATCGGGCCCGACCACCTGGCGTACGTGATGTTCACGTCCGGATCGACCGGGACACCCAAGGGCGTCTGCGTCACCCACGCCGCCGTCGTCAACGGCGTACAGGACCTGGCCCGGCGCACCCACGTCACGGCGGGCTCCCGGATGCTGGCCGCGACCTCGGTCAACTTCGACGTCTCCGTGTTCGAGATCTTCACCGCGCTGACCGCCGGAGCGAGCGTCGAGGTCGTCCGCGACCTCCTCGAACTCGCCGAGCGCGACGCCTGGTCGGGCACCACCGTCAGCGCCATACCGGGCATGGTGTCCGCGCTCCTCGACCAGCTCACCGCCGACGGCTCCAGCGGACTCCACCTGGACGTGGAAACCGTCGTGTTCGCCGGTGAGGAGCTCTCCGGCGACCTGGTCCGCAGGGTGCGTCAGGCGCTGCCCGCCACCCGCGTCGTCAACGCCTACGGCCAGACGGAGAGCTTCTACGCCTCCACGTTCACCGTCTCGCGGGAATGGACCGGGACCGGTGCGATACCGGTCGGCGCCCCGCTGAGCAACATGCGGGCCCATGTCCTGGGGCCGGAACTCGCCCCGGTCGCTCCGGGCGTGACCGGTGAGCTGTACGTGGCGGGCCCGGTCGCCCGCGGTTACCACCGGAACGCCGCCGCCACCGCCGAGCGCTTCGTCGCCTGCCCCTTCGGCCCGCCCGGCGCCCGGATGTACCGCACCGGCGACCTGGCCCGGTGGGACGCCGAGGGTCGGCTGATGTATGCGGGACGCGCCGACGACCAGGTCAAGGTCAACGGCATCCGCGTCGAGCCCACCGAGATCGAGACCGTCCTGGCCCGGCACCCCGCCGTCAGCCGGGCCGCCGTCACGGTGTGCGAGGACCCCTCCGGCAGCAGACGGCTCGTCGGCTACGTGGTGGCGGTGGACGGCGGAGCGGGCGACGGTGACTTCGCCCTGGACGCCGGTGTCTCGGTGGCCGACCTGCGGCGGTTCGCGGCCAGGCGGCTGCCCGACTACATGGTGCCCGCCCACCTGCTGGTCCTCGACCGGCTGCCGCTGACCCCGAGCGGGAAGCTGGACCGGGCCGCGCTGCCCGAGCCCCGGTTCGCGGGCGCCGAGTACCGAGCACCGCGCGGCGAGGCGGAGCGGGTCCTTGCCGAGGTGTACGCCGACGTGCTGGGCGCCGGTCCCGGACAGATCGGTGTCGACGACGACTTCTTCGCCGGTGGCGGCGACAGCATCCGGTCCATCCAGGTGGTGGCACGGGCCAAGGCGCGCGGTGTCGTCGTCACCACGCGGGAGATCTTCGAGCACCGTACGGTCGCCCGGCTCGCGGAACTGGCCGAGGGCCGGACCGGACAGGAGCCGGTGGCGGCGGCCGAGTTGGAGGGCGGGGGAGTCGGCTGGGCGCCGCTGCCGCCCACCGCGGCGCACGTGCTCGCGCTGGGAGGCGGCATCGGCCGGTTCTGCATGTCCGCCCTGCTGACCCTGCCCGAGGACATCGACCGCGCGGACCTGGTCGCCACCCTGCAGGCCGTACTGGACCGGCACGACGTACTGCGCTCCCGGCTCGACCGCGACCGGCCGGGCCTGTGGATGGAGGCGGCCGGACACGTCGACGCGGCCGCGCTGTTGCGCGAGGTCCCCTGGCGGACGGCCGACGAGCAGACGGAAGCGGACGCGGCCGATGCGCGGACCGAACGGGACGCGGCCGACGCGCGGACCGAACTGGACGCCGCCGCCGGCCGTCTCGACCCGGACGCGGGCGTGATGGCCCAGTTCGTGCGGCTGATGGACGACAGCGGACCGGACCGGCTGCTGATCGTGCTGCACCACCTGGTCGTCGACGGTGTCTCGTGGCGGATCCTGCTCCCGGACCTGGTGGCCGCCTGGCAGCAGATCCGATCCGGCACCGCCACGCGACCGGCGGCGACCGGCACTTCGTTGCGCCGGTGGACCCACGCCCTGGCCGAGGAGGCCGCCCGCCCCGAGCGGATCGCCGAACTGCCCCTGTGGCAAGGCATCCTGGACGGCGGCGAACCGGTTCTGGGAGCAAGGGAGTTGGACGGCGCTCGTGATGTCGCCGCGACCGTGGACACGGTACGCGTCGGCGTCCCGGCCGACGTCACCAAGATCCTGCTCGACACCCTGCCCACGGTCTTCCGCGCCGGCGTCGACGACGGCCTGCTGACCGGCCTCGCCCTGGCTCTCGCACACTGGCGCCGGACCCGCGGCGCGTCCGGACTCCAGGCGACATCGGCACTGGTCCGACTGGAGGGCCACGGCCGCGAGGAACACCTCGTACCGGGCGCGGACCTGTCCGGCACGCTCGGCTGGTTCACCGCCATGTACCCGGTCCGCCTGGACGTGACCGGCATCGACCTGGCGAACGCGTTCGCGGGCGGCCCGGCGGCCGGCCGGGCGGTCAAGGCCGTCAAGGAACAGCTCCGCGCGGTTCCGGACTCCGGCTTCGGCTACGGCCTGCTCGCCCACCTCAACCCCGACACCGCCACCGTACTGGCCGGCGCGCGCCGCCCGCAGATCGGCTTCAACTACCTGGGCAGGACCGCCGGTACGGACATCCCCGAGGAACTCCGCGGCCTGGGCTGGGCGCCGGACACCACGCACGCCGACCTGATCGCCGCTCCCGACCCGGACATGGAGGCGCTGTCCGCGCTGGAGATCAACGCGGTCGCCGCCGACACCGGCGCCGGCGAGGAACTGACCGCCTACTTCGGTTTCCCCACCGGCCTCCTGTCCCGCGAAGAGGTCGGGGAACTGGCAGGTCTGTGGGTCCGGGCCCTGACCGCGCTGGCCCGGCACGCCACCACCGCCGACGCCGGCGGACTGACCCCCGGCGACGCACCTCTGGTCACCGTGGCCCAACAGGAGATCGACGCCTGGGAGGCCCGCTTCGGCAAGCTCGCCCAGGTATGGCCGGCCACCCCCGCACAGTCCGGCCTGCTGTTCCACGCGATGCTCGCCGGCTCCTCCTTCGACGCCTACCACATGCAACTCGTGTTCCATCTGTCCGGCAAGGTCGACGCGGAACGGATGCGCCGCGCCGGACAAGCCCTCCTGGACCGCCACCCCGCCCTGCGCGCCGCGTTCGTCGACCGCACGGACGGCGATCTCGTACAGGTGATACCGCAGTCGGTGACGCTGCCGTGGCGGCACCTCGACCTGACCGCGGCCGAAGAGCCGCAGCGCACCGAGGAGTTCGAGCGGTTCCTCGACCAGGACCGGACCACCTACTTCGACGCGGACACCCCACCGCTCATCCGGCTGGCCCTGGCCGCCCTCGAACCCGACCGGGCCGAACTCGTCCTGACCGCCCATCACGTCCTGTTCGACGGCTGGTCCACACCGCTGCTGATGCGCGACCTGCTCCTGCTGTATGCCGCCGACGGCGACCCGGCCGCGCTCACCCCCGCGCGCGACTACGCCGACTTCCTCACCTGGCTCACGCGGCACGACCACGAGGAGTCCGCGCGCGTCTGGGCGGCCGAACTCGACGGTGTCCAGGAGCCCACCCTGCTCGTGCCGCACGCGGGAACGCAGCGCGATTCCGCGGGCATCGGCACCATCGAGGTCGTGTTCGAGGGCAAGCAGGGCCTGTCCCGACGGGCCGCGGAGCTGGGCGTCACCCTCAACACCCTCGTCCAGGGCGCCTGGGCCGTGCTCCTCGCCCGGCTCACCGGACAGTCGGACATCGTCTTCGGCGCCACCGTGTCCGGGCGCCCGGCCGCGGTGAAGGACGTCGACGCCATGGTCGGGCTGTTCATCAACACCATTCCCGTCAGGGTGCGTTGTGACCGGCAGACCACCTTCGCCGACCTGCTCACCGATCTGCAGCACCGGCAGGCGGCCCTGCTCGACCATCACCAGCACAGCCTCGCGGAGATCCAGCAGGCCACCGGGCTGGCGACCTTGTTCGACACGATGGTCGTGTTCGAGTCGTATCCCATCGACCGGGAAGCCATCGGCGAGGCCAACTCCGCGGCCGGTGTCGCCATCACGGGACTCCGCCCGTTCGCGGGCTCGCACTACCCGGTCATCCTGGCCGCCGCGGCCGACCCTCAGCTCCAACTGGTCCTGCAGTACCAGAAGGACCTGCTGGACCAGGAGACCGCTGACGGTATCGTCGACCGGTTCGTACGGGTCCTGGAGCAGGTCGCCGCCGCACCCAGGGCCCCGCTCAGCGCCATCGACGTGCTCGGCGAGGACGAACACGACCGCCTGGTACGGCAGGTCAACGACACCGCCCGCGACGTCTCCGGGACCACGCTGCCGGACGCGTTCGAGGCGCAGGTCGCCCGCACCCCCGACCGGATCGCGGTGATCGCCGAGCACGAGCGGCTCACCTATGCCGAGTTCAACGCCCGCGCCAACCGGCTCGCGCACTGGCTGATCGAGCAGGGTGCGGGCCCCGAGCAGCTCGTCGCGGTGAGGATCCCGCGTTCGGTGGATCTGCTGGTGGCGGTGTACGGGGTGGTCAAGGCGGGTGCCGCGTATGTGCCGCTGGACACCGAGCTGCCCGCCGAACGCGTACGCCACATCCTGGCGGGCGCGAACCCGCTGCTGCTCCTGGAGGACTCCCTCCCGGACGTGTCGGCGTATCCGGACAGCGACCCGGAGCGGGCCCTGTCGCCGGACAACGCGGCCTATGTCATCTTCACCTCCGGCTCGACCGGCGGGCCCAAGGGGGTGCCGGTGGCGCACCGCTCGATCACCAACCGGATCGAGTGGGGCCTGGAGCACTTCCAGGTCACGGCCGAGGACCGGATGCTGATGAGCACCTCGGCCAGCTTCGACGCCTCGGTGCCGGAGATGTTCTCCAACCTGCAGATGGGCGCCTCCGTCGTGGTGGCCGGGGCCGAGGGCCGCCGCGACCCCGCCTACCTCGCCGAGCTGATCCGGCGCGAGCAGGTCAGCGCCGCGTTCTTCGTGCCCTCGCTGCTCTCCGCGTTCGTCACCGAGCCCGCCGCCGCGCACTGCGGCAGCCTGCGCTGGATCGAGGTGGCCGCCGAGGCCTTCCCCGCAGCCCTGGCCAACCGCTTCACCGAACTGCTCCCCGCCTGCGCCGCCCACAACCTCTACGGCCCCACCGAGGCCACCGTGGAGGTCACCGGCTGGCAGCACGTCCCCGGCGCCGACCGCGTCCCGATCGGCACCCCGATCTGGAACAACCAGGTCTACATCCTCGACGCCTCCCTGCGTCCGGTCGCCCCCGGCGTGGCCGGCGAGCTCTATCTCGCCGGGACCTGCCTGGCCCGCGGCTATCTGGGCCAGAGCGGACTGACCTCGGAACGGTTCGTGGCCTGCCCCTTCGGCGCGGCCGGCACCCGGATGTATCGCACCGGTGATCTGGTGAAGTGGAACAAGGACGGGCAGGTCGAATACCTCGGGCGCACCGACTCCCAGGTCAAGGTCCGTGGTTTCCGCATCGAACTCGGCGAGATCGACCACGTCCTGTCCGGGCATCCCTCGGTCGCGCAGGCCGCGGTCGTGGTCCGCGAGGACCAGAAGGGCGACCAGCGTCTGGTCGCCTACATCGAACCCGACCCCGACGCCGCCGTCACCGACACCACCGCCCAGATCGAGGAATGGCGTCACGTCTATGACGACACGTACACCGCCTCGGCCGAAGGCACGTTCGGCGAGGACTTCCAGGGCTGGAACTCCAGCTACACCGGTGAGCCGATTCCGCTCCAGGAGATGGAGGAGTGGCGGGACGCGGCGGTGGCCCAGGTGCTGCGATGCGACCCGCGCCGGGTGCTGGAGATCGGCGTGGGGTCCGGCCTGCTCCTGGCGAAGATCGTCGGCGAGGTCGAGGAGTACTGGGGTACCGACATCTCGCCGACGGTAGTCGACCGGGTCCGGGCCCAGGCCGACGAGGCCGGTCTCGGCGACCGGGTCCGGCTCAGCGCCCAGGCGGCCGACGACCTCTCCGGGCTGCCCCGGGGCGCCTTCGACACCGTGATCGTCAACTCGGTGGCGCAGTACTTCCCGAGCGCCGAGTACCTGGACCGGGTGCTGCGCCAGGCCATGCAACTCCTCACGGAAGACGGGCGGTTGATCGTCGGTGACGTCCGCAACGCCGCCACCCTGCGGATGCTGACCACCGCCGTGCAGCGCGCGGCGCACCCGTACGCGTCCTTGAGCGAGGTACGGACCCTGGTGGAGCAGGCACTGCTCGCCGAGCGGGAGCTCGTGGTCGCCCCGGAGTGGTTCGCCGACTGGGCGCGTGAGCATGCCGGCGGAGTGGACATCCGGCTGAAGGCGGGGCAGGCGCACAACGAACTGACCCGGCACCGCTACGAGGTCGTGCTGCACAAGGCGCCGACCGATGTCCTCGACCTTTCGGATGTGGCCGCGGTGGCGTGGGGCGGGGAAGTCACCGGCTTCGCCGGGCTTGGTGGCTGCGTCGAGCGGGCGGCCGGTGGCCCGGTGCGGGTGACCGGGATCCCCAACGCACGGCTGACCGAGGAGGCCGTGGCCACCGCCGTCGCCGGTCGAGGCCCAGCCCCCGTTGCGAGCGCCATGGTCGGTCGAGGTACGGGCGCTGCCATGCCCCCCACTGTCACGCCCTCCGGGCTGCCACTCGATCCGGAGGAAGTCGCGGACTGGGCGCGGCGGCAGGGTCTGGACGCCGTCCTCACCTGGTCGGGCGAGACCGTCCACGCCTTCGACGTGATCCTCCTGCCCGAAGGGGAGGACGGGCCGAAGACCGTCTCCGGAGGGTTCGTTCCCCGTCCCGGTGCCGACCGGATCCGGGTGAACGCCCCCGCGCTCGCGAAGGCGATCGGCCCCCTGCTGGCCGAACTGCCCGCCTACCTGCGTGAACGCCTTCCCGACTACATGGTCCCGGCCGCCTTCGTACCGCTCTCGCGGCTCCCCCTGAACCCGGCCGGAAAGATCGACCGACGAGCACTGCCCGCGCGGCACACGACCGTTGTGACAGGTCGAGGGCCGCGCACGTTCCATGAAGAGAAGCTGTGCGCCCTCTTCAGCGAATTGCTCGGCCTGGAGAGGGTCGGCATCGACGATGACTTCTTCGCGCTCGGCGGGCACTCGCTGCTGGCCACCCGGCTGATCAACCGCGCCCGCGCCGACATGGGGATCGAGATACCGATCCGCAAGATCTTCGACCTGCCGACGGTGGCCGCGTTCGCCGCATGGGCCGGCAAGGCGGCCGCTCCCCGCCGCCTGCGGTTCGAGCCGGGCGATCACACAGGGGAGAACGCCGCGACTCCGCTGTCCTTCGCCCAGCGCCGCATGTGGATCCTGCACCAACTGGACCGTGGCACGGCGACCTACGCCATCTCCCCGACGTTCCGGCTGACCGGGCCACTGGACGAGGGGGCCCTGGCCGCCGCGATCGGTGACGTCGTCGCCCGGCACGAGATCCTGCGCACCACCTATGTGACCGACGCCGACGGTGAGCCCGAGCCGAGAATCCTGTCGGCGGAACAGGCGCCGGTGCGGGTGCCGGTGATCGAGGTGGCGCCCGAGGACGAGTCCCGGGCGATCGAGGAAGCCGCCGCGCACTGGTTCGACCTCGCGGCAGAAATACCTTTGCGGGCAACCCTGTTGCGCCGCTCCGCCCAGGAGCACGTCCTCGTCCTGGTCATCCACCACATCGCCACGGACGGCAGTTCGGGGGCGCCGCTTGCCCGCGATCTGGCCGAGGCCTATGCCGCGCGCCTGGACGGACGGGCCCCGGAGTGGGAGCCGTTGGCCGCTCAGTACAAGGACTACGCGCTGTGGCAGCGTGAGTTGCTCGGTGACGTGGCGGACCCGGAGAGCCTGGCCGCGGCGCAGAGCGAGTACTGGCGCAAGGAACTGGACGGCGTGCCGGAGCCGCTGAACCTGCCGCTCGACCGCCCCAGGCCACCGGTGCGTAGCTCCGAGGGCGACATGGTCGATGTCCTGGTGGGGCCCGAGTCCGCGGCCCGGCTGCGGAAACTGGCCGACGCACGCGGGGTGACCCTGTCGATGGTCCTCCAGGCCGCGCTGGCCGTGCTGCTCGGCGAACTGGGGGGCGGCGAGGACGTGCCGATCGGCAACCCGATCGCCGGCCGCACCGATGAAGGGCTGGCCGACATGGTCGGGTTCTTCGTCAACACCCAGGTGCTGCGGGTGGATCTCTCCGGCAACCCCTCGTTCGCGGACCTGCTCGCGCGGGTGCGGGACAAGGCGCTGGCGGCCTACGAGCACCAGGACCTGCCGTTCGAGATGCTGGTCGAGGCGCTCGACCTCGAGCGCTCCGCTGCGTACCAGCCGCTGTTCCAGGTGATGTTCGCCTGGCAGAACTTCGACAAGCGGAGACTCGAACTCCGAGGACTGGCGGTCGAGTTCGAGCAGCACCTCACGTCGACCGCTCAGGCCGACCTGATGTTCAGCATGGCGGAGGAGGACGGTACCGGGGCGCTGCGAGGAGACCTCGTCTACGCGACTGAGCTGTTCGACCGGGAAACAGCCGAGGCGATCGCTGCGGGGTTCGTCTCGGTGGTGGACCAGTTGGTCGCCGCCCCGCAGACTCCGGTCAAGGCGATCAAGGTGCCGGAGGCCGGACGGGGCAGGCTCGCGAAGGAGCCGAGCGACCGCCGTCCGGGCACAGCGCGCGAGGGGCACCTGAGCGGTTCCGGTCCGCGCAACGCGCACGAGGAGAAACTGTGCGCCCTGTTCGGTGAGTTGCTCGGGGTCGAAGGGGTCGGAATCGACGAGGACTTCTTCGGGCTCGGAGGGAATCCGGACCTGGCCACGCGCCTGAGCACGCGCATCGGCGAAGAGTTCGGCATCGACCTGCCGCTCAAGACGATCACCGACTACCCCACGGTGGCCGAGCTGGGCGGGCTGGTCATCGTCGGCGGTACACCGGACGACCAGAGCGACTCGTACGGGGTGGTGCTGCCCCTGAACAGGGATCCCGGTACGGGCAAGCCGCCCCTTTGGTTCTTCCACGGAGGCGGCGGCCTGGGCTGGGCGTTCTTCACCTTCGCCCCGCACGTGAAGGACCGGGCGGCGTACTCCTTGCAGTCCCGAGGCTCCAACGGCAAGGATCCACTGGCCGGTTCGGTGGAGGAGATGATCGACGACTACCTCGCCCAGATCCTCGCCCGCCAGCCGGAAGGCCCGTACCACCTGATCGGCTGGTCCTTCGGCGGCCCGGTCGTGCACGCGGCCGCGGCGGAGCTGGACCGGCGCGGCCACCGCGTCGGGCTCGTCGCCGTCCTGGACGCCCCGCCGGCGACCACGTCTCCGGACAGCCCGTTCAAGCAGGTGGCGGGCAGGACGGCGGCGATGTACCGGGGGGACGTCGAGGAGGTCTTCGGCCAGTACATGAACACTGGCAACCTGGACGGTTTCCTGGAGGACATGTCCAAGGTGGGTGCCAACAACCTGAACAAGATGGCGGTGTTCGCGTCACCGGTCTACCGCGGCGACCTGCTCTACTTCAACGCGAAGTCGGACAAGGTCGACGGGTTGTCGTCGTACGGGCCCGGCTGGCGCCCGTACGTCCTCGGCTCCCTGGAGGAGTACGACATCGACGCTTCCCACCACGACCTGCACATGCCCAGGCCGGCGGGCCAGATCATGGAGGTGATCGCCCGCAGGCTGGCGGAGTGACGGGGAGAGCGTGCGGGCGACGGGCCGGACCTCAGTGCTCGCAGAGGGAGAATTCGCGCTCGTAGAGCTGCTCGTTGTGTTCGGCGACGAAGAACTTGCGTTCCCGCATGAGCTGTTCGCGGTATTCCCTGGCCTCGTCGAGCGTCATGGTCGAGGTGGCGGACCAGGGTTGCTGCGGAGGCACGTCGGATGTCGAGACGATCGTCTCCGACGGGTCGACGAGGAAGAACGCGAGAATCTTGCGGTGGCCCGGACGGGTGTCGTCCGTGAGGCGGAATGAACCGACACGGTGTTGCAGGATGTTCGGGAACGCCAGGCAGCGGCCGGCCGGGGTCGACGCCGATCCCAGCACCTGGTTCAGCGCGTCCTCGTTCTCCAGGCCGTAGACCTCACGGACCCCGTTGTCGTCGTTCTGCTCGTAGTTGGGGTCGTCGAGTGCCGCCCGGAAGCTCAACCGGCTCTCGGTGATGTTCTCGCTGTCCCAGTAGTAGATGCCGGTCGAGACGATCCGCTCGTTCAACATCCCCTCGACGTGCCAGGAACCGCCCGCGTACTCGGGCTTCTCCGGGGTGAGATGGATGGTGGCGAGCTTGACGATGACCTGGAGAGGGCGACCGCGCAGGTCGACCCGGACCGATGCGTCAGGCGCCTCGGGCGCGACGAAGGCCGGGGCGTCCGGGATGGTCGGGCGACGGCTCTCCCACCACTCGTCATGGGCCTGTTCCCACGCACGGACGGCTTCGTCGTAAGCCGCACTCTCGCTGTAGGAGGACTTGTTCGGATACTCCGGTTCCCGCGACTCGTACCACCCGTAGGGATCGGCCTCGATCCGCGGGGGCCGCGGATGGCGGAGGTCGGTGAGCACGTTCTCCAGCAGCGGGCGCATGCGCCCGAACAAGTCCGGCAGCACGGAGGCCAGTTCGCGATGGGTCTCGGGGTGGACGTTGTTGACGTACGAGCGGAAGGCGACCTCGCCGTCGTCACTGACGTCGACGTCGGTGGGCAGCCACTGGAACTTCTCGGAGAACTCGTAGCGCGAGTATCGGTTGGTCGGGTTCTGCCAGGCCCGCTCGGGTGCGCCGCTCGCGTCCTTCACCAGGCAGAACAGGGAGGGATGAACCAGGTCCAGCACCTGGCCGTCGGATCCGGGATGCCAGTCCAGCTCGGCCTCGGGGACCTCTTCCAGAACCCGGACCGCCTCGCGCAGCCGGGTCGCGAGCTTGTCGTCGATCAGTGTGTCCGACTGCCACACCCCGTCCACGGCGGACACCTCGACGCCGGTTCGCGCGTCCCGCAGGGCGGCGTAGTACGCGAGTTCGTCGAGCACGTAACGAACCTGCGCCTCGGTGAGGCCCTGGGCGACGGCTTCCCGCGTCCACCTGTCGACGATGCCGGCGTCGTTCATCTTGTCGAACCAGCCAGGCTTCGCCCGAATGTGCGCGCTGCACTGCATGATCTGAAGTTCCCGCAGCGTGCGCGGTGTCGCGAACGACAGGGAACGCGAACCATGAAAGGGCAACGGGAAGGCGGGCAGGGCAGTCAATTCTCTCGATCCTCCAGGTCGGTGTGCGGTGGCGGGAACGATACGTCAGCGGACTGACATCACTCCGGGGGCCGCGGGTCGTGCGGGCCCGACCGCGGGAGATCGATCGATGCCGGTCCGGCGAGGCGTGCTGCTGATCCGCCAGGATCTGCGTGTGACGGAGTACGAGGAAGACCTGGTGACCTTGCTGCACGAGCTCGACGCCCCCGAGTTCCTTGAGCGGCCCCGGGGTTACGACCGCGGCGAGACGGGTGCGTTGTTCGACGTCCTTGTGGCGCGACTTGAGGACGACTTCGCGGCGCCCTGTGCCCGCGAACGGGACACGCAGGACTCCAGCGAGTACGGGCGGATCACCGTGCCGGCGGACGCGACTGTGTGCGGAACCCGGATCGTCGTCTGCGTGAGCAAGTTCGGCTCACTGGCGCTGATCTGCGCCGACAACCCCGGTGCCTTCCTGGGCGCCGAGGAAGCGCAAGCCGAGGGCGAGTTGGACGCGGCGGATCTGGCCAACATCGAGCGGACGCTGGCCCACCTCGGGTACGTGGTCGTTCCCGAGGAACTCCTGGAGAGCGACTACGCCGGGCCGAGCGAGCTGCCCGTGCACGGTCGGCGACCCACCTGGTGGGACCGCTTCTTCGGTATCTTCTGACGAACGCGTGGTCATGGACGAGCGGTGCCTGTGAGGCAGGCTTCGCGCCAACTCCCCGTTCAGGGTGCCGCTAGCGCTTCTGTGCTCGGTAGCGTTTCATGAGTGCGGTGATCCGGGTCGGGTCCGCCTGCCCGTTGAGCTCGGCCGTCAGATCGTCAGGGCACAACTCGTAGAGATCCCCCCACCATCGGCGACCTCGGTTGTCCCAGATTCGATAGCCGCCGGGCACTCCTCTGGCGACGTAGCGTCTTTTGCTCATCGGAGCCCCCTGCCTTCCGCTCGGCCCGGTGGTTCAGTTGCCCAGTGTCGACAACGCCGCCGCCACCCTCTCGGAGACCTCCGGTGGGGTCGAGGCGTGGGGGGAGAAGCGGAGTGAGTCGGTGCGTACGGTCGGGGTGACGCCCTCGGCGTGCAGCGCCTTCGCCACGACGGACGGGTCGTGGTTCGGCATCGTGAAGGAGAGGATGCCTGCGCGCCGCGCCGGGGTGGTGGGGGAGAGGACGCGGGCGCCATGGGCCTCGACCGTCTCGGTCAGCTCGGTGATCCGCTCCGCCACGGCCGTCTCGATCGCCGATACGGTGTGCCGCTCCACCAGCTCCAGCGCGGCCGCGAACGCGGCTGCCGTCACCGGGCTGAGGTTGGTGATCGACCAGCGCCGCGCGTCCGCCGCCGGCGGGTGTTCCTCGCCGTCGAAGACACCGACCTCCTCGACGCCCGTCCAGCCGGTGAGGACCGGTTCCAGGGACTCCAGAGCGCGGTCCGAGAGAGTGGCGAAGCCCGTCGCCCAGCCCGCGCGCAGCCACTTCTGGCCGCCCGCCACGACCACGTCGGCCGCGTCCCAGTCCATCGCGGCCACACCGAACGCCTGGATGGCGTCCACGATCAGCAGCCTGTCCGGTCCGATCGCCTCGCGCAGCGCAGCGAGGTCCGCGCGGAATCCGGTACGGAAGTCCACGGCGCTGACGGACACCGCGACCACGTCGTCGGTCAGCGCGGCACGGACCAGCTCCGGCGTGACTCCGCCGCCCGCCACTGGATCGAGCCAGCGCGGCGTGGCCCGGCCCAGGTCCGCGGTGCGGCGCCACGGATAGTGGTTCGCCGGGAAGTCGCTGCGCGGCGTGAGGACCACACCCGTCCGGATGCCGAGGGCGGCGTGGAACAGTCCGGTCGAGGCGTTGGGCAGCAGCACGGTGTGCCGACTGTCGGTGCCCGCGAGGCGCGCGGCCGTGTCGCGGGCGACCGACTCCGCGCGCATCAGGCCGTCCACGGTGGTGTGATCGGCGAGGGCGGACTCCTCCATGGCCCGCGCGGTGGCGGCCACGGCGTCCCGCGACGGCGGACCGAACCGTGCGAAGTCGAGATACCCGGCGGGTGTGTCGAAGTGGGCTGCGTACGACGTGAGCACGGGGCTCGTCCTTCCGGGGCGGCGCGGGTCGGGCGGTGTGGCGGTGAGCGCACCTGGTGATCAGGGTGACCGGCCAGGTGGTCAGGATGAGCAGGGTCGCGTGCGCGCGGAGGACGGCGTGCCGCTTTCCTACCGCGCGTGCGCGGAGGCCCGCGTACCCCGTCCACCGACGTGAGCGATTCTGCCCGCTCGCACGGTACGCGCCGTAATCTGCGGGGACGGGCGCGGGGGTGCAGCCCCACGTTTCGAGGGCGGCGGTCCCCATGCCGGAGGCGCGCCTGCCTCCGGCATGCACCCCGCGTACTCTGCGCATCCCGCATCCCGCATCCCGCGTCCCCGCGTCCGGCCCGCCTCCGGCGCATCCCGCGTCCCCGCGTCCGGCCCGCCTCCGGCGCATCCCGCGTCCCCGCGTCCGGCCTGCCTCCGGCGCGCCGCGCGTCCCGGCCTCCGAGCCGCCCCCGGCGCACCCCGCGTCCCGGCGCCCGCCCCGCCCCCGGAGCGCCCTCCTTCCGGCGCCCCGCCCCGCATCCCCACCAGCAGAAACACCACAGGCCGGGCACCTCCGCAGAGATGCCCGGCCTGTACCGCTCACCGACGACGGCCGCGACCGGGGCTCAGTGCCCGGCGGCGTCCTCGGGCCGGGCGTGCCGCGGCAGCAGGAACGCCAGCAGGAACGTCAGCGCCAGCATGCCGTCGACGATCCAGAGCACCGTCTGCATGACGGAGCCGAATCCGCTCCGGAAGGCCGACGACGCGGTGGCCTGCAGCGCGGCGGGGATGCGGGCGCCGTCCTCGGGTGAGGTCACGGCCGACCGGGTGTCCTTCTCCAGGCGGGCGCAGGACGCCGGCGTCGCTTCGTAGTCCTTGGCGGTGGCGCGGTCCGCGGCGCAGGTGCGCAGGCCCGCCACGATGCGGTCCTGGGCCTGGGGCGCGACGTGCGCGGCGGTGAGCTGTCCCCGCAGACCGTCCGAGCGGTGGTCGACGGCGGTGGCGATCCCGCCGCCCAGCAGACCGAAGAACACCGTGCCGAGGATGGCCACGCCGAAGGCGCCGCCGAGCTGCTGGACCGCGGTCATCGTGCCGGACGCCGAACCCGTCTCGTGCTGCTCCACGCTGGCGAGCACGATGTCGAAGAACGGGGCCATGAGCAGGCCCATGCCGATGCCCGTGACGAGCAGCGAGGGCAGGAGCTGCCAGGGGCCGACGTCGGAGCCCACCTGGTCGAGGGTCAGCCACACGCCGAAGACACCGAGGGCCATGACCAGCGCGCCGGCCTGGAGCACGGTCCGGCCGAACCGGACCACACCCTGGGCCACACCGAAGCCGACGATCATGCCGCCCGACCAGGGCACCATCACCAGACCCGCCTTGAGCGGCGAGTAGCCGAGGCCGATCTGGGTGTAGAGGTTGAAGACGAGCATGAAGCCCTGCATGGCCGAGAAGAAGACCAGCCCGAGGATCATGCCGCCGCTGAAGCCGCGCTTGCGGAAGAGGCTGGGGACGACCAGCGGGTCCTGGCCGGCCTTGCTGCGGCGCGACTCGTACACGGCGAAGGCGACGAAGACGACGACGGAGGCGCCCATCATCAGGAACGTCCACACGGGCCAGTCGTACTCACGGCCCTGGACGAGCGGGAAGATGAGGAGCAGCGCGGCCACGGAGACCAGGATCATGCCGGGGATGTCGAGCCGCGGCTTGGTCTCGGACCGGCCCTTCGGCAGGTAGCGGACGGCACCGAGGATGGCGGCGGCGCCCAGCGGCAGGTTGATGAGGAAGATCATGCGCCAGCCGGTGCCGAAGTAGTCGGCGTCGACCAGCCAGCCGGCCAGGATCGGCCCGCACACCGCGGACAGGCCCATGACCGGGCCGAACATGCCGAAGGCCTTCTGCGACTCCTTCGGCGGGAACATCTCCTTGATCATGCCGAGGCCCTGCGGCAGCATGACCGCGCCGAACAGGCCCTGCACGACCCGCGCGCCTATCAGCATCCCGGGCGACACGGACACCGCGCACAGCAGCGAACCCAGGGTGAAGCCGGCGGCTCCGACCAGGAACATCGTGCGGCGCCCGTGAATGTCGCCGAGGCGTCCTCCGGTGACGAGCCCGACGGCCATCGAGAGGGTGTAGGCGGCGGCGAGCCACTGGAGCGTGGAGGCACCGCCGCCGAGGTCGGCCCGCATGGAGGGACCGGCGATGTTCGTGACGACGGCGTCGAGGAGGTCCATCACCTCGGCCGCGAGGATCACGAACAGCGCAGCCCAGCGCCATCGGTAGGGCGCTGGTGAGTCGATGGGCGTCTCGGTGGACGCGACACCGGTGGTGGACATCGGGAACTCCTCGCGAAGAGGCCGCGCCGGGGTCGACCGGAGCGCGGTGGGACGGACGGGTGTGACTGCCCGGCTCGCCGTCTTGGAGGAAGAAGCACGAGACGAGACGCCGGTGAACGCCGTTCACCTTAACAGAACAGTGCTCATCCAGAGAACGGCGTTCATTAAGATATAGCGCAACTCCGCGAGGGAGACAAGATATATCGCGTTGAGTCGAGGTGAACGCCGCTCTCCAGGGGAGAACACTGCTCTCCGGTGCCGCCTAGACTGTGGTCATGAGCGACGCGGCCGCCGGCACCCCCGAATCACCCCCGCCGTCCCCCTGGGAGCGCGAGCGCCCCGTCCGTGCCCGCGTCGCCCCGGCGCGCGAGCCGCTGTCGCGCGAGCGCATCGTCGAAGCCGCCTTCGTCGTGCTGGACCGGTCCGGCCTCGACAAGCTGTCGATGCGGCAGGTGGCCGCCGAACTGGGGGTCGCGGTCTCCGCCCTCTACGCCTACGTCCGCTCCAAGGACGACCTTCTGGAGCTGATGTACACCCGCCTGTTCGCCAGCTTCACGCTGCCTGAACCCGACCCGGAGCGCTGGCAGGAGCAGGTGCGCGACTACGCGCGGTCCTGGCGGTGGCGGCTGCTGTCCCATCGCGACATGGCCAGGATCTCCATGGCCCACGTCCCCTTCACCGCCGAACTGCTGCCGTACGTCGAGTCGTTGCTCGCCGTCTTCCGTACCGCCGGACTGCCCGACCGCATCGCCGCCGAGGCCGGTGACCTCATCTCCACCTACATCGAGGGGTTCGTCCTGGAGGAGGGCATGTGGCAGGACCGGGCCGCGCAGCAGTCCGGCGGCGGCTCGCTGGCCCGCCCCGACTGGCGTGAGATGGCCGACGAGATGCAGAACTACTTCGCGTCGCTGCCCGAGGAGGACTTCCCCCATCTGCGGGCCCTGTCCGGGTCGATGGTGACGGACTCCTCCGACGAGAGGTTCGACATCGGGTTGGAGATCATCCTGCGGGGTCTCGCGAGCTATCTCCCGGACCGCGAGGCCTGAGCCCGGGGCGGGGTTCCGTGGACTCGCCCCGCCCTCGGCTCAGTTGTTCCAGCTCTCGTCGTACGGATCGCGCGGCGTCGGGACCGGCTTTGCCGAACCGACCTCGAGGTAGGGGATGATGCCGCCGTTGACCGGGTCCGTCGTCCGCTTGGCGGTGTAGTGGCCGGTGACTTCCAGCCAGGTGTCGGGCCGCAGGACGGGCGGCGTCCGTCCGGACAGGCCGATCTTGACCGGCTGGGCGTCCGCGGCACAGCAGTTGAGGGCCATGCGGACGAGATAGGGAGCGCCGGAGCGGTCGAGCGCGACGAATCCCGTGATCTTGACCTCCCGGCCTCCCAGTGAGCGGCCGTGGCCGTACGCCGCCCTGCTCGCGTAGTCGACCAGCCCGAGGGTGACCGGCTCGCCGGCCGGCAGCTTGGCGTAGCCGAAGGGCGCCTGCAGCGCCGTACCGGTGCGCATCGCGCTGTACGAACCGAGGGCGGGCGGCGCGACCAGGATGAGCGCGAGCAGCGGAAGCACGAGGAGCCACGAGACCCACGGCTCACGATGACCGTGCCCGTGCCCGTCGTCGTCCAGCGCCCCGTGTCCGCCGTGGGCTCCGTGCACGCCGTCTTCCAGGGCTCCGTGCCCAGGGCCGTCGCCGTCCAGGGGCTGGTGTCCGTGCCCCTGTCTGCCGTCGTCCGCGTTCGCTTGTTCGTGGCCGGCTCCGGCCCGGTCCGCCGAGGCCCGGTGATCGCGTATCTCGTACCAGACCGTCGCCAGGGCGGTGACGATGAGCACGACACCGGCCGCGAGCAGCAGGGGCCGCAACCCGGCCTTCACGTACCGCAGATAGAGGTCCGTGACGCTCGCGTGCAGCACCGCCGCGCCGACGAGGAAGAGCACGGCCGCCTGGGCCTGACGGTTCACAGGAGCACCGCCCCGATCAGGACGGACACGAGGATCGCCAGCGCGAAGGTGGTGGGCGCGAACCGTGTCGCGAAGCCGCGGCCGAACGTGCCGACCTGCATCGCGAAGAGCTTCAGGTCGATCATCGGGCCGACGACCAGGAACGCCAGCCGGGCGGTGAGCGAGAACTGGGTCAGCGAGGCGACCACGAACGCGTCGGCCTCGGAGCAGATCGACAGCAGGACGGCCAGGATCGCCAGGGCCAGGACCGACACCACCGGATTTCCCGCCGCGGCGTGCAGCCAGCTCGCCGGTACGACGGCTTTGAGCGTGGCGGCGGCCATCGCTCCCAGCACGAGGAACCCGCCCGCGTGCATGATGTCGTGCCGCACCGACCCCCAGAACGCGGCCCCCCTGCCCTGGCCCTCGTGCGCGGGGCGGGCCGGCGGGCGCAGCCAGTCGGTGCGGCCGAGGCGCTGCCACAGCCAGCCCATCGAGCAGGCCACGAGGAGACTGGCCACGAAGCGGGCGAGGACCATCTCCGGGTCGCGGGGGAAGGCGACGGCGGTCGCGGTCAGCACGATCGGGTTGATCGCCGGGGCGGACAGCAGGAACGCCAGGGCGGCGGCCGGGGTGACACCGCGGCGCACCAGCGCGCCGGCGACCGGTACGGAGGCGCACTCGCAGCCGGGCAGGATCGCCCCGGCCATTCCGGCGACCGGGACCGCGAGCGCCGGGCGTTTCGGCAGCGCGCGGGCGAAGAACGACGGCGGGACGAACACCGCGATGACCGCCGACAGCAGGACGCCCAGGACGAGGAAGGGGAGGGCCTGGACCACCACCGCGACGAACACGGTCATCCAGCTCTGCATCACCGGGGCGGACAGCATCCCGCGGATCGGCCCCTGTGCCGCGACGACCAGCAGCAGGAGCATCGTCAGGGCGAGCGGCGAGTTGACGTTCCAGCCCTGCCGGCCCCCGCGGTCCTCCTCGTCCCGGCGCCGGACGGGCGGCGGGGCTTCCTTGGTGATGGTCACGCTCGAGGTACCTCCGGTCGGGGAAGGGCGCGGCTGCGGTTGCCCTTCCGCCTTGAGTACGCCGGTCGGGCCACAGCTTCTCACCGGGTGACGAGGGGATTGCCCGTGCCCGGGGGTTTCTTGACCTCCGCCTGACCGGGGCGACCGGCACTCGGCGTGCGGTGCGGGCCGACGCCGGGCGGGGCGGCGGCGACGCCCCGCTCGTCGCAGTCGCTGTCACATCTCTTTACGTGGCTGTCATGGACCTGTAGCTTCCGGGCCGCAAGTCCTTTCAGGAACTTGCCGGTTCTCCTTGCAAGGCAACGCCTCCCCGGCAACTCCCCCTCCCCGCACCCGCATTGGAGCCGCCCCATGAGCCGCAGACGTGGACGCCCGCCCCTGAGAGCGCTGACGGCGCTCCTGGCGGTGACCGGACTGTTCGGACTGACCCCGCCGGACCCGGGGTCCGTCCCCATGGAGAGCACGGCCGCCACCTCCACGACGGCGACCGTCTTCTACTACACGAAGACCAAGAACTGGCCGTCCACCTATCTCCACTACGCCCCGGACGGCGGTTCCTGGACCACCGTGCCCGGCGTGCAGATGGAGACGGCCTGCACGGACTGGGTGAAGAAGACCGTCGACCTCGGCTCGGCCGCCGGGCTCCAGGCCACCTTCAACAACGGAAGCGGCACCTGGGACAACAACGGCGGCAACAACTACGCGCTGGGCACCGGCACCATCACGGTCAAGGACGGGGTCATCGCCCACAGCGACCCGTGCGCCGACAGCGGTACCGGCACCGGCAACCAGGCCACCGTGTACTACTCGACCGCCACCTCGGGCTGGACCACCGCGAACGTCCACTACGCGCCGACGGGCGGCTCCTGGACGACGGTTCCCGGTGTCGGCATGGAGAGCGCCTGCACCGGATGGTGGAAGAAGACCCTCGACCTCGGGACCGCCACCGCGCTCAAGGCGGCCTTCAACAACGGCAACGGCGTCTGGGACAACAACAACGGTTCCGACTACGCGATCCCGTCCGGCACCACGACCGTGAAGGACCGGACCGTCACCGCCGACGCCAAGGACCCCTGCGCGGCACAGGCCCCCGACACCCAGGCGCCGACCACGCCCGCCGGGCTGAAGGCGACCGCCACGAACACCTCGGTGGTGGTGAGCTGGGACCCGGCCACCGACGACACCGCGGTGACGAAGTATCAGCTCACGCGCACGGGTGGCACGAAGGGGACCGTCGTCACGGACGTCGGCTCGACGGTGTACTCCGACACGGGACTTGAGGAGAGGACCGGCTACACCTACACCGTGAAGGCCGTCGACGCGGCCGGGAACACCTCGCCCGCCTCCGCCGCGGCCACCGTCACGACCGGGGAGAAGGCGCCCGCGCCGGCCGCCGGGACACCGCTCGGCACCGACCCGCGCAAGGACCCCATCTACTTCGTCCTCACCGCCCGCTTCTACGACGGCGACAGCTCCAACGACCGCGGTGGCAGCCAGGACGTCAAGTCGGGCAACGCGGCCAACAACGACCCCATGTTCCGCGGCGACTTCAAGGGGCTCGTCGCCAAGCTCGACTACATCAAGGCGCTCGGGTTCTCGGCCGTGTGGATCACCCCGGTCGTCCTCAACCGCTCGGACTACGACTACCACGGCTATCACGGCTACGACTTCTACAAGGTCGACCCGCGCCTGGAGTCCGCCGGCGCCTCCTACCAGGACCTGATCAACGCGGCCCACGCCAAGGGCATGAAGATCTACCAGGACGTCGTCTACAACCACAGCTCCCGCTGGGGCGCCAAGGGCCTGTTCACCCCGACCGTCTACGGCGTGCGCGACTCCCAGTGGAGCTGGTACTACGACGAGAAGAACGAGGGCTTCGAGTACGACGGCCTGACCGTCGAGCCCAAGTCGGGGAAGTCGTACTACAACGGCGACCTCTGGTCGACCGCCGAACCCTCCGGCAACACCTGCCTCAACTGGGGCAAACCCACCGGCGGCAAGAGCGCCGAGGGCTACACGCTGTACAACTGCCAGTGGCCGAGCCCCACGTCGGGCATGTTCCCCAAGGCGTACTACCACCAGTGCTGGATCGGCAACTGGGAGGGCGAGGACTCGCGTTCGTGCTGGCTGCACGAGGACCTTGCCGACTTCAACACCGAGAACGCCACGGTCCAGAACTACTTGATCGGCGCGTACGACAAGTACATCGACATGGGGGTCGACGGATTCCGCGTCGACACGGCCGTCCACATCCCGCGCGTCACCTGGAACCGCCGCTTCCTGCCCGCCATCTACGACCGGGTCACGCAGCGGTTCGGCACGGAGGCGGCGAAGAACTTCTTCGTCTTCGGCGAGGTGGGCGCCTTCGTCAACGACAAGTGGAACCGCGGCTCGGTGAACCACTCCGCGCAGTTCTACACCTGGAAGGAACGCAAGGACTACAGCGCCGACGACGAGACGGCCGCCATCGAGCAGTACACCTACGAGGAACAGCTAGGCACCGGCAACCAGCCCACCTCCGCCAACGCCTTCCTGAGCGGCAACAGCTACCACACCCCGGACCACAGCCAGTTCTCCGGGATGAACATCATCGACATGCGCATGCACATGAACTTCGGGGACGCGCAGAACGCCTACAGCAACGGCAAGGACTCCGACGACTCCGTCAACGACGCCACGTACAACGTCGTCTACGTCGACAGCCACGACTACGGCCCGAACAAGTCGAGCACCCGCTACAGCGGGGGAACCGACGCCTGGGCCGAGAACATGGCCCTGATGTGGACCTTCCGCGGCATCCCCACGCTCTACTACGGATCGGAGATCGAATTCCAGAAGGGCAAGCAGATCGACTGCGGGCCGACCTGCCCCCTGGCGACGACCGGGCGCGCCTACTACGGCGATCACCTCGCGGGCAGCGTCACGGCCTCCGACTTCGGCAAGGCCGACTCCGCGAGCGGCGAGGTCGCGACCACCCTCGCGCAGCCGCTGGTCAAGCACCTCCAGCGGCTTAACCAGATCCGCCGGGCGATCCCGGCCCTCCAGTCGGGCCAGTACTCCACCGACGGCATCAGCGGCTCGATGGCCTTCAAGCGCCGCTACACCAGCGGATCGACCGACAGCTTCGCCCTCGTCACGGTCACCGGCGACGCGACCTTCACCGGCATCCCGAACGGCACGTACACGGACGCCGTCACCGGTGACGTCAAGACCGTCTCCGGCGGAACGCTCTCGGTGCCCGCGCCCGGCAAGGGCAACCTGCGGGTCTACGTACTGAACGGACCCGGCAGGATCGGAACCGACGGGCCCTATCTGAAGTAGCCCGCGAGCGGCGGACCGGTGCGGAAGCGGCGGTCACCCTGGCCCCGTCCGGGCGTCCCACGCCCGGGCGGGACGGCCTGACCGCCGCCCTCGCACCGGCCGGGAGCCAGGATGAATGGCGCGCGGACCGTTGGGTACGCGACCGAACGACAAGCCCGGGAGCCAGACCGCCTCCGGGTGGCCGCCCGCCCGCCACGATCCGGGGATCTGCCATGGACACGCCCTTGAACAACCACCACCCCAGCGCACCCGAGGCGACGCCCGCCCAGGAAGCCCTGGACACCCTCGCCACGAACACGTCCGACACCAAGGCGCTGGACACCCTCGCCGGCAGCGACGTACTGGTCCCCGTACCGGACGACGCCACGGACGCGGACGTCGCCGACCCCCACGCCGTGGCCCTGCCGATCCTGGACGATCCCGAAGGCGGACAGGTCGTCCCGGTGTTCACCTCGGAACAGGAACTGGCCGAGCTCCTGCCCTCCGTCTCCCGCTACCGCCTCGTGCCGCTCGGCGCGCTCGCCGCCCAGTGGCCCTCGGGCGATCTGGACCTGATCATCGACGCCGCCTCGCCGCACGGCCTGACCCTCACCTCCGAAGGCGTACGCACGCTCCTGGTGCGCTAGGGCCTGTCGGACCCTCGGCCGCGTCACGCGGGCGCCGCCCACGCCACCGCCCCGGGATCGGTGGGCGGGCCCGCGGGCGAAGGATGTCCGGATCCGCTCCTCCGTGAGGAGTGGCCCGGACCGTCCGAAGGGGGAAGATCCCTGGAAAGCCGCCGCGGAGGAGTGGGGATCCCGTGAGAGTCGTCCTGCTGGGTACGGCCGCCGCCGGCGGCTTCCCTCGGTGGAACTGCGCCTGCGCGCCCTGCTCGGCCGCCCGCGACGGAAAGGTGCCGGCGCGCACCCAGGAAGGCGTCGCCGTCAGCGGCAACTCCCGCGACTGGTGGCTGCTCAACGCCTCCCCCGACATCCGTACGCAGCTCAACGCCACCCCCGCCCTCGCCCCCGGGCCCGGGGGCACGCCCGTGCGCGGGGTCCTGCTGACGGACGCCGAGGCCGCTCACGCGACGGGGCTGACCGGGCTGGACGGCGCCCCGGGGCTGAAGGTCTACGCCTCGCCGCCCGTCCTCGCCGCGCTGTCCCCGTTGCGCCCCCTCCTCGACCGCCCCGCCGCGTGGGCCTGGGCTGACAGCTTCACCGAGGGAGGGTTCGTCCTGGCCGGAGGCCTGGTCGTCAGCGCCCACGCCCTCGGCTCCCGGATCCCCGGCCACATCCCCGGGGTGGCCGACGACGACCGCTGGGTGACGGCGTACCGGATCGAGGACCTGGCCAGCGGGGGCGTGCTCGTCTACGCACCGTGCCTGGGCCGGTGGACGCCCGCGCTCGACGAACTGCTCGACGGGGCGACCTGCGTCCTGCTCGACGGCACCCTCTACGCGGCCGGCGGCACCGGCACCTCGGTACGGGCGCCGCGCGGGCGGACCGCCGCCGCGTGGCACCTTCCGGTCTCCGGCGCGGAGGGCAGCCTGGCGGCGCTGGCCCGGCACCCCGGCCCGCGCGTCGTGTACACCCACTTCGACAGCGCCAACCCGCTGCTCGACCCGGCCACGGACGCCTGCGCGGTGGTCACCGAGGCCGGCGCGGAGATCCTGCCCGACGGGGCGGAACTCGTGCTCTAGCGAGGGTCGCGGCGGGCGTCGTGGCGAGCCCGGCGGGACCGGTGCGGGCGGACCGGCCCCGCGGGGGCGAGAAACCGGCCGCCCGCCCCCGGCCCGCGGAAGGCGCGGGCCGCTCAGCCCTGCAGCATGCGGGCGAGCACGGACCGCTGCAGGGGGAGCACCTCGGCGTGCAGTGCGCGGCCCTTGCGGGTGAGCGCGACCCACACCCCGCGGCGGTCCTCCTGGCAGACGGTGCGCTCCACCAGGCCGTCCTTCTCCAGCCGGCCGATGAGCCGGGACAGCGCGCTCTGGCTCAGATGGACCCGGTCCGCGATGTTCTGCACCCGGCAGTGGTCGCCGGGCTCCGCGACCGTCTCCGTGACGAGGATGTCCAGGACCTCGAAGTCACTGGCTCCCAGACCGTGCGGATGCAGCACGCGGTCGATCTCGCACATCGTGCGCGCGTGCACCGACAGGATGTCCCGCCACTGGTCCTCCAGGCGGGAAGTGGGCGTCTGCGTTGCCATAATTGAACGGTAACAGAGATCCGGCCACTAGTTGAGGATGCAATTAGTGTGCCTGCATTCAGTTGGTCGGGTCCTCGATGAGCCCGTACATGTTGCCCTCCGCGTCCTTCACCGACGCGACCTGCCTGCCGTTGCCGACGTCCTGGAGCTCCTGGAGCGTCTCGGCCCCCGCCTCGGTCAGCGCCGCCAGGGTCGCCTTGATGTCGTCGACGTGCCAGAAGGGGACCGGTCCGGTCAGGCCCTTGGCGTGGCCGTTCGGGTCGAGCCCGACATCCTGGCCCGCGTCCTTGAAACCGACGTAGTACGGCTCGTCCACATAGGGCTCCACCCCGAGCAGTCGGGTGAACAGGGCCTTGGCCTTCGCGATGTCCTTGACGGGGTAGATGATGGTCTTGACTCCGGCGGTCATCTCGACTCCTGTGCGGTGCGTGCGGCCGTGTCGGCCGGCTGACAGTGCCGGCGGCGTTCCGACGGCACTTTCACGCTAAGCCGCGGGAGCCGGGTACGGCTTCTCGAATCCTGACCGGTGCGCGGGCGGAGTCTCCCCCGCGAACCGGCGTCCCGCGGCACGTTCCTCAGGTGGACTCGCGGCGCACCAGTTCCGTCGGCAGGATGACCGCGGCCGGATCCTCGCCGCCGATCTGCGCGAGCAGGACCCGCACCATCTCGGAGCTGATGCGGTCCCAGGGCTGGCGGATGGTGGTGAGTGCCGGGGTGGCGGCCGTGGCGGCGGGGGAGTCGTCGAAGCCGCCGACCGCGACGTCCTCCGGAACCCGGCGGCCCGCCTTGCGCAGCGCGGCCAGCACGCCCTGGGCCATCAGGTCCGAGGCGACGAACACGGCGTCCATGTCCGGCGCGCGGTCGAGGAGCAGTTCGGCCCCCGCCTCACCGCTGGCGCGGCTGTAGTCCCCGGAGGCGATGAGACGGTCGTCGGCCTCGACGCCCGCCTCGGCGAGCACTTCCCGGTACCCCGCCAGACGCTCGACACCGCCGGGGGTGTCCAGCGGTCCCGTGACCATGCCGATCCTGCGCCGCCCGAGGGAGAGCAGGTGCGTGACCATGTCCCGGGCGCCGTCGCGGTCGTCGGCGGCCACGTAACTCACCTTGGACCCGAGCCCGATGGGCTTGCCGCACGCGACGAGCGGCACGCCCGCCTCGCGCAGTTCCTCGGCGACCGGATCGCCGGAGTGGCTGGAGACCAGCAGCACCCCGTCCACGTGGCCGGCCGTGATGTAGCGCGTGATGCGCCGCCGCTCGTCCTGGGTCCCTGCGAGCATCAGCAGGAGGGGGACGTCGTGCGCGGCGAGCGCCTGGGTGCAGCCGCGCAGCAGGACGTTGAAGTTCGGGTCCTCGAAGAACCGTTCCTGGGGCTCGGTCAGCAGGAAGCCGACCGAGTCGGACCGACCGGTGATCAGCGAACGGGCGTGCCGGTTCACGACGTAACCCGTTCTGCGGATGGCGGCGTTGACCGCCTCCGCCGCCGAGGGGCTGACGTAGTGCCCGCCGTTGAGCACGCGCGAGACGGTGCCCCGCGAGACACCCGCCTCCCGCGCGACGTCGTGAATGGTCGGCGGCTTGCGTCGGCCCCCCGAGTTGCTCATGGTCATGACTTTACGGCTCCGGACAGCAGGTCGAGGCTCCAGAAGCGCTGGATGACCAGGAACAGCGCGACCAGCGGGACGATGGCGAGCAGGGCGCCGGTGATGACCAGGGTGTACAGGGCCGGGGTGTTGGAGCCCTGTTCCAGGAGCGTGAACAGGCCGAGGGTGATCGGGAACTTCTCGTCGTCGCTGAGCATGATGTAGGGGAGCAGGAAGTTGTTCCACACGGCGACGAACTGGAACAGGAACACCGTCACCAGGCCGGGCACCATCATCGGCAGTGCGATCCGGGTGAAGATCCGCCACTCACCTGCGCCGTCCATCCGGCCGGCCTCGACCACGTCCTCGGGGACGGCCGCGGCGGCGTAGATGCGGGCGAGGTAGACACCGTACGGGGACAGGACGAGCGGGAGCAGCACGGAGGCGTACGAATCCGTCAGGTCCGCCTTGGCGAGCAGCAGGTACTGCGGGATCGCGAGGATCACCGGCGGCATCAGCACACCCGCCATGAGGATGCTGAAGACGGTCTCGCGGCCCCGGAAGCGGTAGACCGCCAGTGCGTAGCCGCTGACCGCCGAGACGGCCGTCGACAGCAGGGCGCCGAGACCGGCGTAGAGCGCGGAGTTGCCCATCCACTTCCAGTAGATGCCGTTGCGGTAGGCGGCGAGCTCCTTGACGTTCTGGGTGAACCCGGTGCCCGGAAGGAAGGTGAAGGTCGAGAACAGCTCGCTGCCCGACTTGGTGGCCGCGATCACCACCCAGGCGACGGGCAGCAGACAGTAGAGCGCGCCGAACAGCAGCGTGAGCGTAGGCACCAGGGCGATCCGGCCGCGCGGCGGTCCCTGGGCGGTGCCGGGGGTGGTGCCCGCGGCCGGCGCGGCCTTGCGCAGGGCAAGAGAACTCATCGTGCTTCCTCCTGCTTGGTACGGGAGTTCGCGGCGCGCAGGAAGCCGAACGACAGGACCAGCGTGACCGCGGCGATGATCACTGCCTCGGCCGCGGCGGCGTAGATGTCACCGGTGTTGAACGCGTCCCGGTAGACCTTCATGAGCGGACTCCAGGTCGTGGAGACGGAGTTGGTGAGGGGTTTGAGGGTGGTCGGCTCGCTGAAGACCTGGAGGGTGGCGATGATCGAGAAGAAGAAGGTGAGCACCAGGGAGGGCGCCACCATCGGGATCTTGATCCGCAACGCGGTCTGCAGCGGGGTGGCGCCGTCGAGCCTCGCCGCCTCCAACACCTCGGCCGGGATGGCCTGGAGCGAGGTGTAGATGACGATCATGTTGAAGCCGGTGCCGCCCCAGACCGCGATGTTCGACAGCGCGAGGTACAGCGGGCCGCCGTCCAGCAGGTCGGGCTGGGGCAGGCCCAGCTTGTCGAGGACGAAGTAGAAGGGGCTCACGTCCGGGAGGTACAGGAAGCCCCACAGCAGCGCCGCCACGACGCCGGGGATGGCGTACGGCAGGAAGATCGCGAGCCGGGTGAAGGGGGCGAGCCGCACCTTCTCCGCGTCGAGCATGAGCGCGAAGAGCAGCGCGAGGCCGAGCATCACCGGCACCACGATGGCGCCGTAACCCGCCACGCGCAGGGCGCCGTCGACGAGTTCGCTGTCGGTGAGCGCGTCGGCGTAGTTCCCGATGCCCGCCCAGACCTCGTCGCGGGCACCGGCGCCCAGACCGAGGCCCTTGACCTGGACCTTGTGCAGGCTGAGCCAGATCGCGTAGCCGATGGGCAGTGCGAAGAAGAGGGCGAAGAGGATCGTCGCGGGGAGGAGGAAAGCGTACGGGGCCCCCTTGACCCCGTACGGCTTCCGGCGTGCGATGGTCACTGAGCGACCCCGAAGCCCTGCTTCTTCAGGTCGGCGACGGTCGCGTCCTGCATCGTCTTCAGGGCGGCACCGAAGTCCGACTTGTTCTTGGCGGCGGCGCCGAAGGCGTCGTTGAAGGACGTGTAGGCGACGTTCACGTTCGGGCCCCAGGCGGAGGGGGCCGTGGTCTTCGCGATCTCCGAGGCCTTGGTGTAGAAGTCCGGCTGGTTGGAGAAGAACGCCGGCGGCTGCGCGAACGCGTCACTGGTCTGCGCGCTGGTGGAGGCCGGGTAGATGCCGCTCTCCTTCGCCATCGCGGCCACCGCCTGCGGGTCCGTGTTCAGCCAGGCGGCGAACTTCGCGGCGGCCGCCTTGTGCGGGGAGTCGGTGGTGACGGCCGTCGAGGAGCCGCCCCAGCTCCCGGTGACGTTCTCGCCCGCCGACCACTGCGGCAGCGGGGCCATCGCCCACTTGCCCTTGGTCTCGGGGGCCGCCGTGGTCAGGGTTCCGGGCGCCCACACCGCGCTGACCCAGGCGATCTCCTTGCCGGTGTTCAGCGCCTTGTTCCAGGCCGGCTGGTACATCGGCTGGTTGTCGATCGCGCCCTCCTTGACGAGACCGCCCCAGAAGTCGGCGACCTTCTGGGTGGCGGCGTCGTCGATGCCGACCGTCCACTTGTCGCCGGAGGCGCTCCACCACTTGGCGCCCGCCTGCTGCGCCAGACCCGCGAACAGGCCGGAGTCGTTGGCGGAGAAGGTGGTCAGGGCCTTGTCCGGTGCCTTCTTCTTCAGCGCGCGAGCGGTCTCGCCGAACTGCTCCCACGTGGTGGGGACCGTCAGGCCGTACTTCTTGAACAGGTCCGCGCGGTAGTAGAACATCATCGGGCCGATGTCCTGCGGGATCGCGTACACCGCGTCCGTCCCCAGCGTCGTCTGCTGCCAGACGCCGTCGGCGAATTTGGTCTTCGCCTCCTTCGACTCGGCGGCTATGTCGGCGAGCGCGTCGTTGCTGACCAGCGTGGGAAGGGCCTGGTACTCGGCCTGCACCAGGTCCGGTGCCTTCTTCGCCTTGTGCGCGGTGAGGATCTTGGTGATGAGCGAGTCGCCCGAGGCCTGCTTCTTCACCTCGACGGTGATCTGCTGCTTCTTGCCCGGCCCCTTGTTCCAGAGGTCGACGACCTTGTCCATGCCCGGCGCCCAGGTCCAGAACGTCAGTGTCGCGGGTCCGGACTGGGATGCGCTCTTGTCGTCGTCGGACGAGCCGCAGGCGACGAGCGAGGTGGCGCCGAGGACGACGGCGATGGTGCTGGCCACGAGGCGGTTGTGCTTCGTGTTGGGCATGGAACGTTCTCCCCTGACCTGGGCCTCCGCCTGTTGCGGAAGGCCTGCCCTGTTCTTGCGCGGTTCGCTTCTCCGGGGTGCGCCGGCCGGCACGGGACCACGAGCGTGCGCGGGGCTCTTCGGGCCCTCGCGCGCTCGTCCGCCGACACCTGAGCGCCCCTTCGGCTCACTTGCCGTGCTTCTGTGAGCGTTCACAGTAGAGAAACATCCCGGACACTTGTCAATGGTTGTTGCTGTGCGGTTATGTTGGGCTCACGCCGCTGGCGTTGTGTGTGCACGTTCCCAAATGATCGATTACATGGGAGAGATCCATGCCGGAGACCAACCCCAAGGGCCTCACCGGGCTCGCCTTCGGTGGGGACTACAACCCCGAGCAGTGGCCGGAAAGCGTCTGGCCCGAGGACGTCCGGCTGATGCGGGAAGCCGGCGTCACGATGGTGAGCGTCGGGATCTTCTCCTGGGCCCTCCTCGAACCGGCCCGGGGCACCTACGAGTTCGGCTGGCTCGACCGCGTGCTCGACCTGCTCCACGAGAACGGCATCCGCGCGGACCTGGGCACCCCGACCGTCGCGCCACCCGCCTGGTTCTACCGCGAGCACCCCGAGGCGCTCCCCGTGGCCGCCGACGGCACCCGCTACGCCTTCGGTTCACGCGGAGCGATCTGCCACAGCGACCCGGACTACCGCGCCGCCGCCGCCTCCATCACCACCCGGCTCGCGACCCGCTACGCCGACCACCCCGCCCTCGCCCTGTGGCACGTCCACAACGAGTACGGGGTCCCCGTCTCCGCCTGTTACTGCGACTCCTGCGCGGCACACTTCCGCCGCTGGCTGACCGGGGCGTACGGGACGGTCGAGGCGCTCAACGAGGCCTGGGGGACTGCCTTCTGGGGCCAGCGTTACACCGCCTTCGACCAGGTCGACCCGCCCCGCGTGACCCCGACCGTCGGCAACCCGGCACAGGCGCTGGACTACAAGCGCTTCGCCGACGCGACCATGCGGGAGAACTTCGTCGCCGAACGGGACATCCTCCACCGGCTCGCGCCCGGCATCCCCGTCACCACCAACTTCATGACCGCCCTCAGCCAGTGCGACTCGGTCGACTACTGGGCGTGGGGCCGCGAGGTCGACCTGGTCACCAACGACCACTATCTGATGACCGACGGGCGCCGCACCCATGTGAACCTCGCGATGGCCGCCGACCTCACCCGCTCCGTCGCGGGCGGCGCCCCCTGGCTGCTCCTCGAACACTCCACCTCGGGGGTCAACTGGCAGCCGCGCAACCCCGCCAAGGCCCCCGGCCAGATGGCCCGCAACTCCCTCTCCCACGTGGCCCGCGGCTCCGAGGGCGCCATGTTCTTCCAGTGGCGGCAGTCCCGCAGCGGCGCCGAGAAGTTCCACTCCTCGATGCTGCCGCACGCCGGCACCGACTCCCGGGTGTGGCGCGAGGTCGTCGAACTCGGCGCGGCAGTCGACTCGTTGAGCGGCGTCAAGGACACCAGGACGGTCGCCGACGTGGCCGTGCTGTGGGACTGGCAGTCCTGGTGGGCGCAGAGCCTGCAGTGGCGTCCGAGCGAGGACCACGACGCCCGTGAGCGCGCCGACGCCTTCTACGAGGCCCTCTACGACCGTCACCTCACCGTCGACTTCGCCCACCCCGAAGCCGACTTGTCGGCCTATCCCCTTGTCGTCGTGCCGGCCCTCTATCTGATGACCGAGGCGGCGGGGAACAACCTCAGGGAGTACGTCGAGCGCGGCGGAACCCTCCTCGTCTCCTACTTCTCCGGCATCGTCGACGAGCACGACGCCGTCCACGAGGGCCCCCACCCCGGCGCCCTGCGGGACGTACTCGGCCTGACCGTCGAGGAGTTCTCGCCACTGCTCCAGGGGGAACTCGTCCGGATCACCGGGCCCGACGGCTCCGAACTCACCGGAGACGTGTGGACCGAGTTCGTGGTGCCGCGCGGTGCCGAGACCGTGTGGACGTACGCGAGCGGGCTCACCGCCGGACATCCGGCGGTCACCCGGCACCGGAGCGGCGCGGGCTCGGCCTGGTACGTGTCCACGCGCCTCGCGGCCGAGGGGCTCGACGCCTTGATCGGCTGGGTGGCCGACGACGCGCGCATCGCCCCGCGCGCCGACCTGCCCCGCGATGTCGAAGTGGTGCGCCGCAGGGGCGAGTCGGGCACGTACGTCTTCGCCGTCAACCACACCGCCTCCGACGCCAAGGTGCCGCTGGACGCGCACGGCACCGAGCTCCTGACCGGCGAACGCGCCGCGGGCCGGCTGGCGGTCCCGGCGGGCGCGGTACGGGTCGTACGCCTCGACGCGTGACAGGCCGTGGGCCGTACGGGGGTGCGGTCCCGCCGGTCGGTCGCCGGGCGGAGTGAGGGCCGAGCCTCCCGGGCCCGGGACCAACTGGTCCGCGCCGCGCGGAAGATGTCGGACCGGGTCCGACCGGCCACCGGGGCACGGGGCTTGACCGCCTCGGGCCGTCCGAGTCCTCGCCTGGCCGGGCGGCGCCGGGCCATCCTGCCGGCCAGGCTCTGCTCCATGCGCCCTGGCTGCCGGACCGGCAGCCCGGGCGGTCAGTCAGCTCCGGACCATTCGACCGGCCGTTCGACCTGGTTCGCTGGCCCGTGGCCCGTGGCCCGTGGCCCGTGGCTGGTGGCCGGTGGCGCAACCGGGGCAGCTCCGCAGCTCTCCCCGACCGGCCGCCGACCCGGGCAACTCCGGGCATCTGATCCGCCGCCCTCCGGGCGGCCCCGACCACCCATCCGACACCCCTAAGCACCTCCAAGCACCTCCCGCTTCCGCCGAGGCGGCCGGTGCGTCTCCCGGAGCCCCCCACCGGCCGGGCCGCGCGGCCCGCCGTTCGCTCCGGCCGCCGCCGGGTCATCGCACTCGGCGGCCATCCGACCCCCCTCCGCCCGTGCGAGCCACGTAGCCGCGGGCGGAGGGGTTCGCCCCCGAAGCACGTCCGCATCACCCCGGATCCACCCGGATCCACCGGGGGCGCTCTCTCCCCACCACGTCGAAGGGACGACGGACGATGATGTTCCATCCCAGACGCACGCTCAGGGCCCTGTTGTTGCCGCTCGCGGCCGGGCTCGCCCTCGCCGCCCTGCCCGCGGGGACCGCGCACGCGGCGAGCACCCTGACCAATGCCGGGTTCGAGTCCGACGGGGCCGGCGTCGCCGTACCCGCCGGCTGGTCGGAGTCCGGCTCCACCGGCGCCTCGTACGTCGAATCCGGTGGCCACGGCGGGAGTTACCGCCTCAGCCATTACTCCGCCTCGGCCTACAAGGTCGAGACCTACCAGACCCTCACCGGGCTCACCAACGGCAGCTACAAGCTCACCGCGTGGGTCCGCTCGGGCGGCGGACAGAACTCCGCCTACCTCGCCCTGAAGAACTGCGGCGGCACCGAACAGCGCACCGACCTGCCGGTCTCCACCAGCGGGTGGATCCACCTGGTCGTGCCCGTCTCCGTGACGGGCAACCAGTGCACGATCAGCGTCTCCTCCGACGCCAACGCCGGGAACTGGATCAACGTCGACGATCTGACGTTCACCACCGGGACCACCGGACTGTCCGTCAAGGGTTCCGACATCTCCTCCCTCGCCAAGAGCGAGGCCTACGGAGGTGTCTACAAGACCGCTTCCGGCACCACCGGCGACGCGCTCGCCATCCTGAAGTCGGCCGGGATGAACTACGCGCGCCTCAAGGTCTGGGTGAATCCCGCCGACGGCTACAACAACAAGGCGCGGGTCCTGGCGATGGCCAAGCGCATCAAGGCGCAGGGCATGAAACTCCTGGTCGACTTCCACTACTCGGACACCTGGGCCGACCCCGGCACCCAGACCAAGCCGGCCGCCTGGGCCGGACACTCGTACAGCCAGCTCAAGACGGACGTCTACAACCACACGTACGACGTCCTGAACGCCCTGAAGGCACAGGGCACCACGGCCGACATGGTGCAGATAGGCAACGAGATCAACGGCGGCATGCTCTGGTCCGAGGGCTCCACCGACAACTTCGCGCAGCTGGCCGGACTGCTCAACTCGGGCTACGACGCGGCCAAGGCGGTCAGCTCCTCCACCGTCGTGGCCCTGCATCTCGCCAAGGGCGGCGATCTCACCGGCACCCGCTGGTGGTTCGACACCGCGCTCGCCAACGGCGTGAAGTTCGACGCCATCGGCCTGTCCTACTACGGCTACTGGCACGGCTCGCTCTACGACTTCCAGACCACCCTGGACGACGCGGCCGCCCGCTACGCCAAGCCGGTCTTCGTCGCCGAGACGGCCTACCCCTTCCGTCTGGACAGCGACGACGCGCTCGTCAACCAGATCGACACGACGGCCGAACTGGTCTCCGGCTACGCGGCCACGACCGCCGGGCAGTCCAACTGGCTGCGTGACGTCATGAACATCGTGGAGGCCGTGCCGAACGGCCGCGGTCTCGGCGTCTTCTACTGGGAGGCCACCTGGACGGCCGTGACCGGCAACGGCTGGGACCCGGCCGATCCCTCCTCCGGCAACGGCTGGGAGAACCAGGCCCTGTTCGGCTTCGACGACAAGGCGCTTCCGGCCATGTCCCTGTTCGGGCACCGCTGAGTGAAACGGGGTCCGGCCGCCGGTGCGGCCGGGCCCCGTGCGTTCCGTGATGCGTCCGGCTCCGGCCAGGGTCGCGGGAAGACCGTGCGTGCCCCGGCCGGCTGCGGGACAGTGGCGGGAGACCGTCACGACGGAGGGGGACGCGATGCTGAGGGGACCCGGCGGCAGTCGAAGACTGGACATCCTTGAGTGGTTGCGCACCCCCGCGGCGCACTTCCCGGCACAGCGCGGTGCGGACCTCGTCGAGGACGGTGTCAGCCCCGAGGCCCTCGCCGCGAAGCTCGGAGTGAGCCGGGCCGTGGCGCGCACCCACCTCGACCTCCTCGCCCGAGTCGGCCTCCTGCGCGCCAAGAAGCGGGGGCGGCGGACCTACTACCGACGCGACGAGTACCGTATCGCCGAGGTGGGCCACTACTTCGAGAAGGGCTGGTAGGCGCGTGGGAGACGGGTCCGGCACGGTGGCCGCAGTTCTTTCGCCCAGGCGCGCGGTGCCGCTCGGAGGCCGCGGCCCCGAGGACGTGGTGGCCGACTCCCGGGGCGGGGTGCTGACCGGTCTCGAGGACGGCCGCATCGTACGCGTCGAAGGCCTCGGTGATCCCGACAGCACCACCGTCCGGGTCGTCGCGGAGACGGGCGGCAGGCCGCTCGGCCTCGAACTCCTGCCGGACAACGCCCTGTTGGTGTGCGATGCCGAACGCGGACTGCTGCGGGTCGGCCTCGGGGACGGAGTGGTCCGGGTCCTGGCCGACCGGGTCGCCGGAGTTCCGCTGCGCTTCTGCAGCAACGTGGTCGCCCTCTCGGACGGCACCGTGTACTTCACGGTCTCCAGCCGGAGTTACCCCCTGAAGCGGTGGATCGGCGATCTCGTCGAACACACCGGATCCGGCTGCCTGCTGCGCCTCGCGCCGGGCGAGAAGGAACCCGAACTCCTCTTGGAAGGCCTTCAGTTCGCCAACGGTCTCGCCGCCTCGGCCGACGAGTCGTTCCTCGTCCTCGCGGAGACCGGCAGATTCCGCCTCGTCCGCTACTGGCTCACCGGGCCGCGAGCGGGCCGTTCCGAGACCTTCGCCGACGACCTCCCCGGCCAGCCGGACAACCTCTGGCGCGCCCCGGACGGCCCGATCTGGGTGGCCCTGGCGGGCCCCCGCGTCGGCGCGCTGGAACTCCTGCACCGGCGGGGCCCGGCCGTCCGGCGCACCGCGGCCCGGATCGCCGTGCGGGCGCCCTTCAGGCCCCCGGGCACCACCGGGGTCCTCGCGGTCGACGACGACGGCAAGGTCGTGCACCACCTGGAGAGCCGCCGCTCCCGGTTCCGGATGGTGACCAGTGCCTGCGAGTCCGACGGCCGGCTGATCCTCGGCAGCATCTGGGAGCGGGGGCTCGCCGTCTGTGATCTTCCGGGCGCCACCACCGGCTGAACGGCCGGCCACGCCGTCGTTCCGGACGGTCGCACCCAAGTCCCTCCGGCCGGCCGGACACGGAGGGGACCTCGACGTCCGTGACGAGTCGGTTCCCCTGCGGGCCGGCTCCGGGATCAGCCGTATGAGCGGCGTGGCGTGCGCGCGCCCTCCGGGTCCGTGCTTCGGCGATCGACCGACCGGATGAAGTTGTCCCACGCGCTGTCGGCACGGAGCCCAGCAGCCGGGCATGCGTGATCGCTGTTCCTACGATGCCGCCAGGAGCGCCCCTGTGAGCAGGGCCCGTGCGAGTCGGCCCGTGCGACGGGCTTGTCCGACTCGGCTTCTTCGACTCCAGAAATGGCGGAATGGATGAAACCGATGATCTGTGGCCGGCTGCGGACCTGGGCCGCTGCCGGTGTGACACTCGCGGCCGTCGCGGGGGCGGCCGCCGCCGGCCCCCAGGCGGTGGCGCACGACGACGACCTCGGGCCCGCGATCGAGGCGATCATGCACAAGCCCGAATACAAGCACGCGCAGTGGGGCGTGTTGGAGACGGACCCGGAAAGCGGCCGGGTGATCCACTCCCAGTTCGCGAACCAGTTCTTCGTCCCCGGTTCGACGGTCAAGCTGGTCACCATCTCGACCGCCTGGCACACCCTGGGCCCCGACCACCGCTTCACCACTCCCGTCATGGCGACCGGCACCCGCACCGGGTCGACGCTGCACGGGAACCTGGCACTGGTCGCCCAGGGCGATTTGACCATGGGCGGGCGCACCAAGCCCGACGGTTCGGTCGACTACACGAACATCGACCACACGGAGGCCGAACTCCCCGGAGCGACCCTCACCCCGGAGAACCCGCTCGCCGGGATCAACCAGATCGCCCGCCAGATCCGCGACGCGGGCATCACCAGGGTCGACGGCGACGTCATCATCGACCCACGCCTCTTCAACCTCCCGGACCTGAGCCCGCAGCCCACGCCGCTCATCCTGAACGACAACCTGATCGACCTGCTGACGACCCCGACCCGGCCCGGACAGGCCGCGAAGCTGTCGTGGCGCCCGCAGGTCTCGCCGTACCACGTCACCTCCAGCGTGCGGACCGTCTCCAGCGGTGGGAACACCTCCGTCAACGTGACCGCCTCGCCCGACGGCACCCAGATCCACCTGTCCGGCACCATCGCCGCAGGCTCCCAGCCGCTGCTGCGGGTCTCCGCCGTCCAGGACCCGAACGCCTTCGGCCGCACCGCGCTGATCGAGGCCCTCGGCCGCGTCGGCGTCACTGTCACCGCGCCGCCCACCGGGGCCAACCCGCAGGACCAGCTCCCCGCCTCGTACCGGGGCGACCGACGCGTCGCCGCGTACGTCTCCCCGCCGTACAGCCAGTACGCCAAGCTGATCCTGAAGGTCAGTCACAACCTCGGCGCCAACCTCGCGCTGTGCAACATGGCTGTCGCGCGCGGCAGCAAGAACTGCTTCGACGCCTTCCCGATCGAGCACGAGTTCCTCACCGACGTCGCCCACATCGACCCGAAGCAGTTCCAGCTCTCCGACGGGCGCGGCGGCACACCGCCCGAGCGCGTCACCCCCAGGGGCCTCGTCGAGCTCCTCACCTACTGGCTGCACACCCCCGACGCCACGGCCTTCCGCAAGCTGCTCCCGATCCTCGGCGTCGACGGCTCGAACGGGATCTCCTGCACCGAGAACTGCCCGGCCAAGGGCAAGGTGTTCGCGAAGCCCGGCACCATCATCGGTGACGACCAGCTGAACCAGCAGCTCGCGGCCACCGCCCAGAACGAGGCCGGCTACCTGAAGACCGACGACGGACGGCTGCTGACGTTCTTCGTCGGTGTCAACGGCGCCGCGACCGACGACCTCGACAGCTTCATCAGCATCTTCAACGACGTCAACCAGATCACCGCCCTCCTCCAGGAACAGGCCTCGGCGGACGAGGCGCGCCCGTAGCGCGACCGCGCCACCCACGCACGGCTCCGGCACGCGTCACGACCGCCAAGGCACGTGTCACGACCGCCAAGGCACAGGGGTCGCCTCGAGACCGAGGCGACCCCTGTGCCTTGGCTACGCCGGTGCCGTCCCGGGGCCGGGCACCCGCGCAGGTCCGGAGCACGGGGCGCTCCGGGTGAAGGACCGGGTGTGCGCGGCCGGCGAGCCCGGCGTTACCCTGGTCACCAGCCGCGATCTTGCAGCGCGGCGCGGCGGTGGGGCCCGCCGTACCCGAACCGCGGCGCGGATGCCGCCAACGGTCCCTGCTTGCGATGCCGTGTGCCCGCACCCGGCCCGGCGAGTAGGAGCACCGGAGACCATGACCGTCCCGCACCCCGAGCACGTCGGCGAGTCCGGCGCCCCCGCTCGCGCGCCCGCGCGCCCGCCGTCCCCCTGGCGCGGCCAGGGCCCGGTCGTCGCGGCGGTCTCCCTGGGCGGCGCCATCGGCGCCACGGCCCGCTACGGCGCGGGCCTGCTGTGGCCCACACCGCACGGCACCTTCCCCTGGACCACCTTCACGATCAACGTCGTGGGCTGTGCCGTCATCGGCGTGCTCATGGTGCTGGTCACCGACGTACGGTCGGTGCACCGCCTGGCCCGCCCCTTCTTCGGCACCGGAGTCCTGGGCGGCTTCACCACCTTCTCGACGTACGCCGTCGACATCCGCGACCTGGTCGGCACCGGCCACCCCGGCACCGGGATCGGCTATCTCGCCGCGACCCTGGGCGCGGCGCTCGCGGCGGTGTGGCTCGGCACGACGGCGACCCGGCGTGCCCTGGCATGGAGGCCGCGATGACGAGGCTGACCGGCGACGCCCTGAGACTGACGGTGCTCATCGGCGAGAACGACACCTGGCACCACAAGCCGCTCTACGCCGAGATCGTGCACCGCGCCCACGCGGCCGGCCTCGCGGGTGCCAGCGTCTTCAAGGGCATCGAGGGTTTCGGCGCGTCCTCCCTCATCCACACCTCGCGGCTGCTCTCGCTGAGCGAGGACCTGCCGGTGGCCGTGATCGTCGTGGACACCGAGGAGCGGGTCCGGGCGTTCCTGCCGCAGCTCGACGAACTCGTCACCGAGGGTCTGGTGGTCCTCGACCCCTGCGAGGTCATCCGGTACGTGGGCCGCGGCGGCTCACCCGGTGACCCCTCCGGCGAGACCGGCGGCGACCCGTCCAGGGAAGGCGGGACCCCGCGGTGAACTGGCTGCTGGTGATCATCGGCGCCGCGGTCGGCGCACCCCTGCGCTACCTGACCGACCGGGCCGTACAGCTCAGGCACGATACGGTCTTCCCCTGGGGCACCCTCGTCGTGAACGTGGCAGGGTGCCTCGTCCTCGGGCTGCTGACCGGTGCCGCCTCGGCGGGGCAGGTGTCGGAGCACCTGAGACTGCTGATCGGGACCGGTCTGTGCGGGGCGCTGACGACGTACTCGACGTTCTCCTACGAGACCCTGCGGCTGAGCGAGACGGGTGCGGCGTTCTACGCTGCCGCCAACGTGATCGTGAGCGTGACGGCGGGCCTGGGCGCGGCGTTCGCCGGGTTCGCGTTTGCCGAAGCTTTGTGGACGTAGTTGCGGGACGCCCGCCGCCATAGGTAACACTGTCTCCTGCATCGTTTGTCTACAGCACTGTCGACCAACTCCTCAGAACTGGATCCCATGAGCGTCATCAACGTCGGTCAGGCCGTCGTCCTCGGAGTCGTCGAGGGGGTGACCGAATTCCTTCCCGTCTCCTCGACCGGTCACCTCAAGATCACCGAGGGACTGATGAACATCCCCGTCGACGACGACGCCGTCGTCGGCTTCTCCGCGGTCATCCAGGTCGGCGCGATCGCCGCCGTGCTCGTGTACTTCTTCAAGGACATCGTGCGGATCGTCTCCGCCTGGGGACGCGGCCTGCGCGACAAGAACGAGCGGCAGAACCACGACTACAAGTTCGCCTGGTGGGTCATCTACGCGACGATCCCGATCGTGGCCGTGGGCCTCGCGGCCAAGCCGCTCATCGAGGGTCCGCTGGCCTCCCTGTGGGTGGTCGCGGGCTCGTTGATCGCGGGCAGTGCCGTGATGTGGGCGGCCGACCAGATGGGCCGTCACAAGCGCGGTGAGGACGACGTCTCGTTCAAGGACGCGATGCTGGTCGGCAGCTCCCAGATCCTCGCCCTGCTCTTCCCCGGCTTCTCGCGCTCCGGCGCCACCATGTCCACGGGCCTCATCCTCGACCTGGACCGGGTCGCCGCGACCCGGCTCTCCTTCTTCCTCGGCATCCCGGCCCTGACGGGCGCCGGCCTGTACGAGCTCAAGGACGCCCTGGGCACCGGCGTGGGCGCCGCTCCGCTGATCGCCGGCACCGTCGTGTCGTTCGTGGTCGCCTACGCCTCGATCGCCTGGCTGCTGAAGTTCGTCGCCAAGCACTCCTTCAACGCGTTCGTGATCTACCGCATCATCATCGGTGTGCTGCTCTTCGGCCTGCTCGGCACGGGCGTCATCGACAGCTGACACCGCCCGCGGCGCCGGTGCGAACCGGCTCCGGGCGTGAACGCCGCTCACAGGGGGCGCGAAGCCGGATTCCGGCTCCGCGCCCCCTTTGCCGTCCCGTGGCCCCTGCGAGGCCCGCGCACTCCGTACACCCGCGCACCCCGTACGACCCCATGGCCGGGAGCCAGGACCCGAGCCAGGACCGGAGCCGGGAGCCGGGAGCCGGGCCGCCGGGCCGGGGGACGGAGCGGGCGGCACAATGGCGATCATGCCCGGGAAATCGCCGTACCCGTCCTCCCAGACCTTCCAGCCGATCCTGGAACGCATCGCCACCGAGATCGCGCAGACCCCGGGACGGGGCCGGCCCGCCGACTACATCCCGGCCCTGGCCGCCTGCGATCCGCGCCGCTTCGGCATGGCCGTGGCGGAGCTCGACGGCACGGTGTACGGCGTGGGGGACTGGCGGCAGCCGTTCTCCGCGCAGTCCATCACCAAGGTCTTCACCCTCGCCCTCGACCTGGCCCGCGAGGGCGACGCCCTGTGGGAGCACGTCGGGCGGGAGCCCTCCGGCAACCCCTTCAACTCCCTGGTCCAGCTCGAGTACGAGAACGGCATCCCGCGCAACCCGTTCATCAACGCCGGAGCCCTCGTCGTCACCGACCGGCTCCAGACCCGTACCGGGGACGCGGCCGGCGTCCTGCTGGAGTTCCTGCGCGCCGAGAGCGGCAACGCGCGGCTCGACTTCGACCGGGGCATCGCCGCCTCCGAGACCGCGAACGGCGACCGCAACGCAGCACTCGCCCACTTCATGGCGTCGTACGGCAACATCGACAACCCGGTGCCGGCCCTGCTCGACCAGTACTTCCTGCAGTGCTCGATCGCCGCGTCCTGCGCCGATCTCGCGCTCGCGACCGGATTCCTGGCCCGGCACGGCATCCGCGCCGACGGCGGGCGGCTGCTCTCCCGCAGCCAGGCCAAGCAGGTCAACGCGGTCATGCTGACCTGCGGGACGTACGACGCCGCGGGCGACTTCGCCTACCGGGTCGGGCTCCCGGGCAAGAGCGGGGTGGGCGGCGGCATCATCGCCGTGGTGCCCGGCCGGTGCACCCTGTGCGTCTGGAGCCCGGGACTCGACGAACGCGGCAACTCCGTGGCCGGCGTGGCGGCCCTGGACCGCTTCACGACCCTCACCGGCCTGTCGGTGTTCTGAACGGCGTCCCACCACACGGAGGTCACGCTCCGGACCCCGTCAGGAGAGCGCCGCGTCGCCTTCCGGCCACTCGGCGTTGACACGCTTGCGGAGTGTTGGCCATGGCTTTCCCCGTCGATCTCCGCCGCTGCCAGGCTCTGGGCCTGGCCGGTACCGCCGTTCTCGCCCTGGGCGGCGAGACCGCCGGGGCCCTGCCCGCACGGGACCTCCTCGCCCCCGGGTCCGGGAGGGCCGTACTCGGCCTGGTGGGGGTGTACTTCGGCGTCGTTCTGCTGATAGCCGCCTGGGCCCTGCTGGGCACCGTCGTACGCGGGCCCGAACCGCCGACTCCGCGTGCCCTGCTGCTCGTTCTGGCCACCTGGGCGGCGCCGCTGCTGCTCGCGCCACCGCTTTTCAGCCGGGACGTCTACAGCTATCTCGCGCAGGGCGCCATGGTCGACGCGCACATCGACGTCTACGCGTACGGCCCCGCGCAGCTCGGCGGGCCGCTCGCCGACGAGGTGGCACCGGTGTGGCAGAGCACGACGACGCCGTACGGCCCGGTCTTCCTCGCCGTCGCCCGCGGACTGTCCTCCCTGACCCGCGGGGAGATACCGGCCGGACTCTTCGGCATGCGTATGGTCGCCCTGCTCGGTGTCGCCCTGATGGCGGCCGCCCTGCCCCGCCTCGCCCGGCACAGCGGCGCCGACCCGGCCGCCGCGCTGTGGCTGGGCGCGCTGAACCCCCTGGTCCTGCTGCACCTGGTGGCCGGCGCGCACAACGACGCCATCATGCTCGGACTGCTCGGCGTCGGCCTGGTGGCGGCGCGCGGCCGCCGGCCCGTCGTGGGCATCGTCCTCGTCACCCTCGCGGCCCTCGTCAAGGCGCCCGCCGCGCTGGGCCTGGTGGCGGTGATCGCGCTGCGCGGGCGCGGCCAGGGACGCCTGGGCATCGCACGTGCCACGGCGACCACCGTCGTGGTCGCGGCCGCGACGACTGTCGCCGCGACGGCGGTCGCCGGCACGGGTTACGGCTGGATAGCCGCCCTCAAGACCCCCGTCTCGCCGCACAACTGGTCACCCACCAGCGTCCTCGGGCGCGTCACCGGCGCCCTGCTCCAGAAGCTCGGCAGTGGCCTCGCGCCGTTCGCGATGCCCGCCTGGCACGCTGTCGGACTCGTGGCGACCGTCGGGCTGCTGCTGTTCATATGGCTGCGGCTGCGCCCGCACCCCGTCTACGCGTTGGGCCTGAGCCTGGCCGCGGTCGCGGTGTTCGGTCCCGCGATCCGGCCCTGGTACGCGTTGTGGGGCCTGTTCCTCATCGCGGCGGCCGCGCCCACCGGTTCGGTGCGCGGACGTGTCGCGGCCGCCAGCGCGGTACTCGCGCTCGCGGTGCTGCCGAGCGGTTCGCCGGCGGACGGCGGACAGGTGATCCTCGCCGTCTCCGGCGGGCTGCTCGCGCTCGTCGTGCTCTGGCAGGCCCACCAGGCGGCGCAGCCGCAGGCACCGGGACTGGAGCGGACGGCATGACGGACGACACGGAACACGGCGCGGACCCGGGCGGGGCGAGACGCACGGGGGAGACCAACGGGGCGATCGGGACGAGGGCCATGAACGCGCGGAGCACGACGACGGGGACGACGCGAGCACGGACAACGGCCGGCGGGCGGGGCCCCGCCGGATGGGCGGCGCTGCTGGGCACCGACCGCCGGCGCTCCCTGCTCGTCCTCGGACTGGCCGTCGTCGTCGGCGTGTTCACGGCCACCGTGCCGCTCCTGCGCGACTGGTTCGACCTGCGCGTCTACTACGGGGCCGTCGACACCTGGGTCCACCACGGCGGCAGCATCTACGACTACCGGGTGCCGGGAACGACGTACGGATTCACCTACCCGCCGTTCGCGGCCGTCGGCATGCTGCCGATGGCGCTGGTCGGCCTCGGCACGGCGATCGCCCTCACCCTGCTCCTGAACCTCACGGCCCTGACCCTGGTCGTGGGCATCCTGATCGGGCCCGAACTGCGGCGCTACGGCTGGTTCGGCTGCGCTCTGGCGGCGTGCGCGCTGGCCCTGCTCGAACCCGTCCGCGACACCTTCAGCTTCGGCCAGGTCAACCTGGTGCTGCTCGCCCTCGTCCTGAGCGACGCCTGGCTGCTGTCGAGCGGGCGGGGCCGCTGGGCCGGCGTCGGGATCGGTCTCGCCGCGGCGATCAAGCTGACGCCCGCGCTGTTCATCGCGCTGCTGCTGATCGGCCGTCGCTGGCGGGCCGCCGGTGTCGCCACGGCCGTCGCCGCGGCGGCCACCGCGCTGGCGGCCTGGGCGGCGCCGGACGCCTCGCGCTTCTACTGGACCGACGCGTTGTGGGACACGACCCGCATCGGGCGCCTGGACTACGTCTCCAACCAGTCGCTCCAGGGGGTGCTGGCACGGCTCGTGGCACCGCAGGAGCCGAGCAGGGCCCTGTGGGCGACGCTGGCCCTGCTGGTCCTGTGCGTGTGGGCGTGGCGCACCGCGCGCGCCCTGTCCGACGACGACTGGATCACCGCCTTCGCCCTGACCGGGCTGGCCGCGTGTCTTGTCAGCCCGATCACCTGGGTTCACCACCTCGTCTGGTTGCTGCCGTCCTTCGCCGTACTGCTGCGGCGGCGCCGGCTGCGGATCGCGGCAGTCCTGTACGCGGTGCTGTGCAGCAGTGTGGTGTGGCTGTGGTTCGACGACGCGTCCGGCCTCGACGGCTTCCTCGGCAGCAACACCTATACGTGGATCACGCTCGGGCTGCTGCTGTGGCTGCCGGTGGGTCAGCCGCGCCCGGAACGGGCCGCACGGGCCGCCTTGAGCCGCAGGCCCAGGGCGACGCCCGCCGCGCCCAGGACGGCGGCACCGGCGATCTCGGCCGCGCCGGACCAGCCGAGTCCCTCGTCCTGAGAGGGCGCGGCGGCCGACCGCGCGCTGCTTTCGGGACGTGCGCCGGCCGGGGGCCGGGCGGTGGCCGCGGGTCCGGCGGCGTGACCGGGTCCGCGACCCGGGTGCGGGGCGGACCGGGCGGGGGCTGAGGGGGCGGCCGCGGGAACGGCGGGCGCGGCGGGCAGCGTCCCCACGGGATCGACCCGGCCGGCCGCCGCGAAGCCCCAGTCGAGCAGCGAGCGCGCCTCGTCGTAGACGGTCACTCCGCCGCCCGCCTGAGGGTTCATCACCGTCACGACGAGGGTGCGCTTGCCGTGCTTGGCCGCGGCGACCAGCGTGTTGCCCGCGTTGGTGGTGTAGCCGTTCTTGACCCCGATCAGACCGGGGTAGCGCTCCACCCCCTTCGCGCCGGTGAGCAGCCGGTTGGTGTTCTGGATCCCGTACGAGGAACCGGCCTCGCCGGGGAACATCGCCTCGGCCGTGGAGCAGTACCGGGCGAAGTCGGGGTTGCGCAGTCCGTCCCGTCCGAACACCGCGAGGTCGTACGCCGACGAGACCTGACCGGGTGTGTCGTAGCCGTCGGGCGAGACGACGCGGGTGTCGTTCGCGCCGAGGGCACGGGCCTTGGCCTGCATCTGGGCGGCGGTGCTGGCCCAGCCGCCGTTCATCGAGGCGAGCACGTGCACGGCGTCGTTGCCGGAGTTGAGGAAGACACCGCGCCACAGGTCCGCGACGCGGTAGGTGATCCCCTCGGCCACGCCGACCATGCTGCTGCCCGCGCCGATGCCCTCCAGCTCCCGCTCCCTGACGGTGTGCAGGGTGCTGCCGGGCAGTGTCGGGAGGACGGTGAGGGCGAACAGCGTCTTGAGGGTGCTCGCGGGCGGCAGTCTGCGGTGGGCGTTGTGCGCGGCGAGGATGTCGCCGGTCCGGGCGTCGGCCACCAGCCAGGACAGCGCGGAGACGTCCTCGGGGACGTCGGGTGCGCCGGGCCGGGGCCGTACCTGTGTCCCCGGCTGATCCAGCGACGAACGGGGCGGCGCGGCGGGCCGGGGTGCCCCGGGGAGCGCGCCGGCGAGTGCGGTGGCCGGGCTCTGCGCCGCTGCCAGCAGACCGGCCGCGCAGACGGCGGAACAGGTCAGGGCGGCCCGCGTGACCGCGGAGCGCGCGGCGACAGTCCGGAATGAGAATCCGATGGTCATACCGCAAACGTAGGAACGGACGCGGGACACGCCGGGGTGGCCGGGCCGAGTGGCGTCATCCAACACCCGGATGCCGCAGGCGCGGGGGCGGGGCGGCGGGTTCGGCTGGATGCGGCGCGGGGGCCAGAGGGGCGGGGGCTGGGCGTGGTGCAGGGGGGCGCAGGGGCGGGACGAGAGAGTCGGCTGGATGTGGCTCGGGGTCAGGACGGCAGGGTCGGCTGGACGCGGCGCAGGAAGGTCGCGTTGTCCGGGGTGGCGCGCAGTCGCTCCAGGAGCGTCTCCAGCCCCGACTGGCCGTCACGCGTCAGCAGGGCCCGGCGCAGCCCTCGTACGGCGGTCGACTCGGATCCCGACAGGAGGAGTTCCTCGCGGCGGGTGCCGGAGGAGGTGATGTCGGCCGCGGGGAAGACCCGCCGGGCGGCCAGGTTCTTGTCCAGCCGGAGCTCCATGTTGCCGGTGCTCTTGAGCTCCTCGAAGAAGTAGTCGTCGGCACGGGAGCCGGTCTCCACCAGCGCGGTGGCGAGGATGGTGAGCGAGCCGCCCTCCTCGGCCAGGCGCGCGGCGCCGAAGAACCGCTTGGGTCCCTGGAGCGCGGCGGCGTCCACTCCGCCGCTGAGGGTGCGCCCGCCGGAGGCGGCCGCGTTGTTGTGCGCCCGGCACAGCCGGGTGAGCGAGTCGAGCAGGATCACGACGTCCTGGCCCGCTTCGACGAGCCGCTTGGCCCGTTCGACGACGAGCTCGGCAAGCGCGATGTGCTCCTTGGGCGTCCGGTCGAAGGTCGAGGCGTAGACCTCGCCGCGTACCGAGCGCCGCATGTCGGTGACTTCCTCTGGGCGTTCGTCGAGCAGCACCACCATCAGGTGGCATTCGGGGTGGTTGCCCGCCACCGCGGCGGCGATCTGCTGGAGCAGGACCGTCTTGCCGGTCTTCGGCGGGGCGACGATCAGGCCGCGCTGGCCCTTGCCGACCGGTGAGACCAGGTCCATCAGGCGTCCGCTCAGACCGCTCGCCGGGTGCTCCAGCCGGAGCCGGTCGCGCGGGTGCAGCGGGGTGAGGTCGCCGAACTGGCGGCGGCGCCGCCGCTCTTCGGGGCCGTGGCCGTTGATCCGTTCGACCTCGGTGAGGGTCCGGGGCCCGCCGCGTACCCCTTCCACGGCGTCGCCCTTGCGCAGGCCGTGACGGCGGATCAGCGCGGGGGAGACCTGGAGGTCGTCGGGTGAGGGCAGGAGGTTCGCGGAGCGGAGGTGCCCCTTTCCGTTGCCGTCGATGTCGAGGACACCGGCGACGGCGGTCCGGGCCTGGGGCCGCTCCTGTACCGGGGGGTGTTCGAGTGTGGTGGTCATGTGGGTTGTCCTCTCGGGGACGGGATCGCATGGGCATGCGTGAGGTAAGGGGGAGAGGCCGCTACGGGAGGGCGCGGGGCGCGCCTCGGTGCGGCGGGAACATCACCTCGGACACGACGGGGGGAATCCCCGGTGGTGTGCGGGAGGTGGTGCCGAGAAGCCGGTCCGTCCGTCGGGATCGACGGTGTGACGGCGGGAGAAATGAATTGGCACCGGCGCCTGAAGAAGGAGGCGTGCACGAGTGCTGTTCGCACTGTAGCACGGGTCGGAGCGGCGGGGACGTGATCCGCGTCTCGACGGAGCAAGGGCCCGGCGCACAGCGCCAGGCCACACGCCCCGGCGGACGAACGCCCGCACCACACGCCCACCACCCGGCGGCCACACGCCCTGCGTCTCCCGGTGGCCTCGATCCGCACGTCCGGCCGCCAGTCTCAGCGCCGGCCAGGTTCCTCGGTCCGCAGGGCCTGCGGCCTGATTTCACGTCGCGAGGAAATGGCCCCTGAACTGCGGGGGCTTGTACCTTTCGGGCGGCAGTCCGTCGAGATCATCGCTGGACCGGAACCACCTTGCGCCGCCTGTCAGGCGAGCCAGTGATAGGGCAGGCGGAGGATGGTGGCCACTTCTTCGGCAACGACGGCGGCGTGGGAAGGAACCCCTCCCTCGGCGAGGCCGCGGGTCAGATGCAGATGCAGCGACTGGAGGGTCGCCATCGTGTTGAACGCCCACGGAGGCACCGGACCGTAACCGCCGCCCTCCAGCGCCTTGGTCACCACGCTCAGCCACCCTGTGGCCTGCTCGGCCGACAGGCCGGGCACGAGCAGGATGCGGCCGATCGCCCGGGCCAGACGGGCATCCTCCATCTGTACGTATCGGTAGTCGACCGCAGCCGTCATCCGGCGGGCACACAGCTCCAGCAACTCCGCTCGCCGCTCCGGCAACGCCTGCGCGAACGCCGCGGCCGCGTCGGCGCCATGGGCGACGGCGTGCAGCCAGCCCAGGGAGTCGTCCCAGCCACGGGTGTCGCGCTCAGCCGGATACCAGGCGGTGAAGGGGGCATACCAACGCTCGGCGGCGGCTCGCGGCACGGCGCCGCGGGCAGCGACTGCGCGCGCCAGCACGCATCGCAGGACGAGCGGCGCGAACGTCCGCGCCTGGATCTCGGGATGCGTGAAGCGACCCGCGGCCGTGTCCCCGAGGTTCTCAAGCACCTCATCGAGACAGCCGTCCTCTATCCAGCGCGCGGCGGCCGTGTACGCCTGATCATCGCGGATCTCGGGGTCAGGGGAGACAAGCATGGCCGACAGCTCGTCGCTGACCAGGGGTGCCGGAACGCCTTCAGGAAAGGGGAAGCCCTCGGCGGCGATCGACGACCAGGCGAAATGATCCGTAGGCATCACGACACCCTAATCACGACCCTCCGGTCGGGGAAGAGCTACCGGTGATCTTGGTGTGCCGCAGCCGAAAGGGAGGCAAGTCATAGCAGTTCAGGCTGCCTACGACTCGTAGCTGAACTTCCGACTCTTCGAGCCCCTGATCGTCCACTCCCTGCCGGCAACCCTGCAAAGCTCATGGCCATATATTCATCATCGCTGGTTCCGTGGGTTGGGAAATCGCCCCGGACGACGAGGAGTTTCGGACGATGCGAGTCAACCACCTTTGCCGCGGTGGTCGGTTCACAGGGCCGTCACGTCGGTGGGCCGGGGGTGGGGATGGAGAAGACGGTTTCCGAGTCCGTCAGGTACTCGGCGGAGTGCCCGGACTGCGGCGCGGAGATGGCGTGTTGGGGGACGCAGGCCCTCGTGGGCGGCCGCTTGCGGTGGGACGTCGATGCGACGTGTTCCGCCTGTGGATGCGCGATGGCCGTGTGCGGCGACGACGTACCGGCCGAACGGCGGGATCAGTTGCTCTCCGAGCACGGCTCCGCAAGTCTGCGGGTGAGTAGCCCTCCGGCCAAGGGTGTTGCCATCATGCGAGTGCTGCGATCCGAAGTCGGTGTCGACCTGACGAGCGCCAAGGACGTGGCTCGTCGCGTGGTGAACGGTGACTACTCAGGAACGCTTCCGGAGATGGAACACCTGGCCCGCAAACTGAGAGAGTCCGGCATCCCTGCTGCGGCGACACGCGCTTAGCCGGCTGCGCGGGGGTGGTGTCATCGCTGGACGAGCACCCGGACTGGGAGCAGACCCTGCGCGTGTACCTGCGGCACGGATACGACCGGCACCGGACCGCGGACGAACTTCGTCTGCACCCCATCAGCGTCGACTACCGCCTCTGAACTCCTGGCGTTCTACGACTTCCCGGCTGAGCACTGGGTCCACCTGCGCACGACGAATCCGAGCGAGTCGACCTTCAGCACGGTGAAGCTGCGGACCAAGGTCACCCGCGGCGCTGGCCGCCAACGCTGGCATCGATGTCTCGTCGGAAGTCCGACATGGGCCCGGTCACGTCGTACGTTCCTTCGCGGAACATGTAAACGGAGGGCCAGGCGTCGGCTTCTTCACGGAAGTAACCGCCGTAGCCAGGCTCGTCCACGTGCGGAGCCAGCAGTTCGAGGATCGCTACAGCCTCCTCCAATATGGCGTCCGGCCAGAGGACGCGGACGAAGAGTCCCCAGACATCACGAGAGCCCCGGGACTGGTGTACCAGGTGCGCGAGCTCACCACCGGCCAGGTGCGTGCTGCTGTCCGAATTTGGAGTCAGCAGGGGATGCGGGTACTCATCATTTCCGACAGGCTCAGGTCTGTCGGCGCGCAGGCCCATGTACCAGCGGAGTGCGTCAAGAACCGACTCAGGTGTGTCGTCCCTCAGGAAGCAAGTGAAGACCATCTCGTAGCGTATGCTCATGAGGACATCCTGCAGGCCGCCCGAAACTCGGCCCACCCCGGCCCGTGGTCGGACTCGGCTCACCCACAACTCTTGACTATTGCTCCAGTGATTTCCACGGTAAAGCGTCGCGGTCTTGTAGCGGGTGGCGATTCCATGCCACTGCCTTCCCCAGCATCTGGCTCTGTCCCCGTTTCCGAGAACTCTGTTCAGAAGGACCGGTAGATCCGCTCGGGATCATCGTGAGCCCATGCGGCGTACTCCTCGAAGCCCAAGTTGCCGATGTCCAGGTTGGCGTGGACGTCGTGGACTCCTGCGGGGGTGGTGCGGAACTCACGGCCGAACTCGGTCAGCTGCTCGTAGTCCTCGTCGTCCAGACAGTCCTCCCGCGTGAGCGTGGTGACCGCCAGCAAGGGGTGGCTCTCGGCCTGCATGGTTGTCCGGTCGGCGAGGAAGACAACGGGCAGGTTCTCGTCGAGGCGGATCGCATTCAGGGCCTCGTCGACGGTCGCTTCTGCCCAGGCCGGGTCATCTATGAAGTGGACGTGTGCCTCGTACGGCCTGTCCCCCCAGGGCTCCATCAGCGCCGCCGCCACGACCCGCCACGCCTGGTCGTCGTGGTAATCGGTCCTGACGACCAGGACGGCCAGCTCATCACGGCCGGTGACGGCAGGCAACGTTCTCATGGATCCTTCTCCTCAGTGACGGTCGGTGGCCGTGACCGGCTGTCGACGACAAGGCGCCTGGCCTTCCACCGCAGCCGACCACTCGGTCTGTCAGGTGTCGTACTCGCCGCTCCACGGAGCCGAGAAGCCCAACCCATCCGGATAGAGCTCAGCCCAGTCGTGCTCGCCGTCCTCGTCCTCGGCATGGCACTCCGTGATGAGGCCGAAGACCACACCGTCAACGGTGAGCTGGAACGGCTGGATCGCGATGTCGCAGTACTCACGTTCTGCGAGATTGGCGAGGACGTCGGCCAGCCGGGTTCGCGCGCGGGCAACCACGGAGCGCTCGTCATACGGCCGCTTCATCTGCTCTGCCCAAGTCCCGGCGCACCAGATGTCGGAGCCCTGATGGCGCCCGTCGTCGTCGAACCTGTGCAGCACGACGAAGAGCCGCTTCTGCTCCTCCCAGCCGTCCCCCCTCACGAACCCGTCTGGGAACGCGTAGGTGACCGAAGCCAGGAACTGGCCGTCGCTGAACCGTCCGATGGCGCTCGTTCGGTAGCCCGGCTCATGGGCGATGGGGATGATCTCAGGGACAGCCATGCCCGCACCCTAAACAGCAGGTGAGCCCCGCTTCTCACGGGGTCTGAAATCGGAGACAGGCCTTCGCACGTTGGATGCCGGTGCGGGTTGGTTCTCCGGCCTCGCCCGCCACGCCTGCAGGAGATCCTGCAGGGAAGTCGCCGGCTACGCGATGCAGGCACACGTCACCGCTGCGGACGGCTGTGCGGGCGTAGCGCGGTCCGGTGTGAAGTCCACGGCCAACCCCTCGGTGATGAGCCTTCGCAGTGCCCTCGCTCGGTATGGCCCGCGGCCGGATTCAGCGCCGCCCAGGGGCCTCGATGGCCAGCACGCGGTCGCGCAGGACCGGGAGTTCGGAGCGCATCAGCGCCACCTGGGCCATGTCGAGGTCCACGGTCAGGGTCTCCTCCGCCGTGCGGGCCTCGCCCAGGACGGTTCCCCAGGGGTCGACGACCACGCTGTGGCCGCCCTGACGCATGCCGCCGTGCGTGCCGGTCGCGCAGCACGCCAGGAGGAAGACCTGTTCCTCCAAGGCCCTTGTGCGGGTCAGGAGTTGCCAGTGGGTGAGCCGGGCTGCGGGCCACGCGGCGGGGATCACGATCAGCTCCGCGCCCGCGTCGAGCAGGCCCCGGAAGAGTTCGGGGAAGCGCAGGTCGTAGCAGATGGCGAGGCCGATCACCCCGAAGTCGGTGGGCACGGTGACGATGGCGTCGCCCCCACCCATCAGGGTCGCCTCACCGGTGTCGAACCCGTACCGGTGGATCTTGCGGTAACACCCCCGCAGTTCACCGGTCCGGTCGAAGAGCAGTGCCGTGTTGTACAGCGTCCCGTCCGTGTCCCGTTCGACGACGGATCCGGCGTGCAGCCAGACTCCGGCCTCGCGTGCGGCGGCGGACATGGCCGCCGCTGTGGGGCCGTCGAGGCCCTCGGCGTCCTGCTCCCAGCGGTCGTACGCCCACGCGCCGGCCGCCCACAGCTCCGGCAGGACCACGAGGTCGTCGCCCGCCCGGGCGCGGACCAGCGAGGCCGCCCGGTGACGGCGCTCGTCCGCGGAGTCCGCGTCGTCCACGGAGAGCTGTATCAGCGAGGCGCGCATGCCGGTCACCTCCGGGACCGCACCCGGGCGATCCAAGGAAACGTGTCCCTACGAGCGTAAGGAGGCGGGTGCGGTTTCCGCTTCCCGTGGCGGGGCGCCTCCGGGTCTCCGGGCCGGTCTCCCCGGTCAGGTCAGGCCCGGTCAGGCCCGGTCAGGCCCGGTCAGGCCAGGTCAGGCCAGGTCAGGCCAGGTCAGCGCAGGCGCCCCAGGACGTCGGGCGACAGCCGTTCGGCGAGCTGTTCCAGGAGGGCGACCGTCTCGGCGATCTCCGCCTCGTCCTCGGTGCCGAGAGCGGCGCCCAGCGCGGCGTCGACCGGGGTCGCCGCGACCTCGGCCCGGCGCCCGTCGACCTCGGGGTTGCGCCGGATCAGGGAGCGGCGGCGGTCGGCGGGGTCGGTCGCGGTGAGGACCGAGCCCGCCTCCTTGAGGCGGGCCACGCAGGCCGAGACGGCGCTCTGCGGCATGCCTGTGCGGACGGCGACCTCGCCGACCGTGGTGTCGGGGTTGGCGTACACGTCCAGCATCACGATCAGCATGGACCGGGTGCTCGTGGACCGGCGGCCGACTCCCTCTGCGGGGATGGCCTCCTCGCCGATCTTCATCAGGGTCCGGCCCAGCAGGAAGAGTTCCGCTCCGTTCATGGCTCCAGATCGTATCAAGCCAGATGTATCAGAGATGATACATCTAGCTTGATGCATCAAAAATGATGGATTATGTTCGGGGGGACGCGACGCCGAACGGTGTCCGCGATCGACCGCGTGAGGAGCCCGTCATGCAGGAAACCCGTACCGGCTCACTGTCCGTCCCCGGCGCCGCCCTCCACTACGAAGTGCGCGGCGAGGGGCCCCTGTTGCTCGTGTCGCAGAGCGGCGAGGGCGACGCCAACCGCAGCGACGCGCTGGTCGACCACCTCGTCGACGCGTACACGGTGGTGACGTACGACCGGCGCGGTCTGTCCCGCAGCGTCCTCGACGACCCGGCCCGCGGCGCCACGCTCGACGAGCACGTGGACGACGTGGACCGACTGCTGGCCCATCTCGCCGACGGGCCCGCCCTGATGCTCGGGTGCAGCATGGGCGCCGTCATCGGGCTCCGCCTCGCCCGGCGACGCCCCGAGCGGCTGAGCGCTCTCGTCGCTCACGAGCCGGCCATCCCCGGCATGCTGCCCGAAGCCGAGAAACTGCGCGCGCGACGGGAGCTGGACGAGATGCGGGAGGTCTTCCGCAGGGACGGCTGGATCGCCGGGGTGCGCAGGATCGGCGAGATCCTCGGCATCGACCCGGCCCGCCAGGACGTCGAACCGGGCGCCAGAATGGCCCCGTTGGACGCGTCCCGCGAGGCCAACTTCACCTTCTTCATCGCGTACGACGCCGTGACCATGAGCCGGGCCGAACTCGGGCGGGACGAGATCGCGGCGCTCCGCGAGGGGCCGGTCCGCATCGTCCCCGCGGCCGGGCACACCACGCCACGCCAGGTGTTCGACTACCGCTGCGCCGAGGAACTGGCCGCCGGACTCGGCGTCGCGCCGGTCCACTTCCCCGGTGGCCACAACGGCAACCTGACCCACCCGAAGGGCTTCGCCGAGGTGCTGCGCGCGCTGCTCTGAGCAGGCACAATCGATCGTCGTACGGGGCCTGTTGGCGTCGTACGACCGTCAACTCGGCCCAGCAGCAAGGAGAGCACGGTGGACACGTCGTCCGTCACACCGCACCGCCTGGACCCCGCGGGCGGCTGCCCGCACGCCGACAACGCGCGGCTGCTCGCGCGGGGCGCCGTCGCGACGGTGGAGCTGCCCGGTGGGGTGGAGGGCGCGGTGGTGCTCGGGCACGAGGCGCTGAAGGAGTTCCTCGCCCACCCGGACGTCGCCAAGGGCGCCCAGCACTTCACGGCCCTGCGCGAGGGGAGGATAGCCGCGGGCTGGCCGCTCATGACCTTCGCCACCGTCCAGGGGATGACGACCGCGGACGGCGACGACCACCGGCGGCTGCGATCCCTCGTCAGCAAGGCGTTCACCGCGCGCCGTGTCGAGCAACTGCGGCCCCGCGTGGAGGAATTGACCTCCGAGCTGCTCGACGGCCTGCACGCGGCGGCCGAGGCGGGCGGGGGAGTGGCCGACCTGCGCCGGCACTTCGCGCTCCCGCTGCCGATGAGCGTCATCGGGGAACTCCTCGGCGTCGACGCCGAGTACCGCGACCGGCTCCACCATCTGACGAACCAGGTCGTCGCCACCGACATCGGTCCCGAGGAGGCCGTCGCCGCCAACCGCGAACTGGTCGCCGTGCTCAGCGCCGTCGCGGCCGCCCGCGCCGAGAACCCCGGCGACGACCTCACCAGCGCGCTGATCGCCGCCCGGGACGAGGACGGCGACCGGCTCAGCCAGCAGGAACTCATCGGCACCCTCGTGCTCATGATCATCGCTGGGCACGAGACCACCCTGAACCTGATCACCAACGCCGTACGGGCGCTGTGCGGACACCGCGACCAGCTCGACCTGGTCCTCAAGGGCGAGGCGAGCTGGGGGGACGTCGTCGAGGAGACCCTGCGCTGGAACGCCCCCGTCAGCTACTTCCCCTTCCGCTACCCGGTACGGGACCTGACCGTCGACGGGACCGTCATTCCCCAGGGCACGCCCGTCCTCGCCGGCTACACGGCCGCGGGCCGCGACCGGTCGGCCCACGGGCCGGACGCCGACCACTTCGACGTCACCCGCCCCGGGCGCCCCGACGCCGTCCGCCACCTCTCCCTCGGGCACGGCGCCCACTACTGCCTCGGCGCGCCGCTCGCCCGGACGGAGGCCACCATCGCCCTCGAACGGCTGTTCACCCGCTTCCCCGACCTGGACCTCGCCGTGTCCGAGTCGGAGCTCACCCAGCAGACCAGCTTCGTCGGCAACAGCGTCCAGGTCCTTCCCGTGCGGCCCGGCACCTCCCGCGTCTGACGGTCTTCGGGAAAAAGTTTTTCGCCGCCTGTCGATTCACCGGGGCGCCGTCCGTCGGTGGGGTGTAGGAAGCTCGATGAGTACCAGGAGGAACCATGAAGTACATGCTGCTGGTCTGTGGCGACGACACCGCCGACGCGTCCGGGATGGCGCCCGTCGAACCGTGGGTCGAGGAACTGGGCGCCGAGCGCGGCGTCCGGCTGCACGGCCACCGGCTCCGGCTGCCCGCCGACGCGGTCACCGTCCGGGTGCGCGACGGTGAAGTGCTCCGCACCGACGGGCCGTTCGCCGAGACGAAGGAGTACGTCGCCGGCTTCGACATCCTCGACTGCGCCACCATGGAGGAGGCGATCGAGGCCGCCGCGAAGCACCCGGTCGCCACCATCGGCGCCATGGAGATCCGCGCCTTCTGGGAGGACGAGGACGCCGAGGGCGAGATCCGCCGACTCGACGCCGAGCTCACCGAGGCCCTGCGCGAACGGGACCTCGACCGGGCCATGGTCTGCTACGCCCCCGACGTCGAGGTCTTCCACCCCGTGAGCGGCATGGAACAGAGCGGTGCCGACGCCCTGCGCAAGGCGCAGGAGGAGTGGTTCGCGGCCCTCGCGGGCCCCGCCGACCGCGAGGTGCTGGACTTCCGGGTCCGCATCGACGAGAGCGTCGCCTTCAGCCACGCCCTGGTGCGCCTGCGCGCCCCGCTCACCGACGGCACGACGCTGGACTCCACCACCCGCGTCACCACGGGCTACCGCGCGGCCGGCGACCGCTGGCGGATCGTGCACCAGCACATGTCGGTGCCGTCGGACGCAGGCAGCCCGCCGGCCGGGGAGACGCGGTCATGAAATACGCGCTGTTCATCTGCACTCCCGTCGACGGCGAGGAACTCGGCCCCGACGAGATGGCCGACGACCCCCGCTTCACCTCGTACCTCCAGGAGGTGCGCGAGCGCGGCGTCGTGACGGGCGGCGCCCGGCTCCGGCCGGCCGCCGACGCCACCACCGTCCGCGTCCAGGGCGACGAAGTCCTGCTCACCGACGGGCCGTTCGTCGAAGCCAAGGAGTACGTGGCGGGCATCGACATCATCGAGGTCGCCGACCTCGACGAGGCCATCGCGCTCGCGTCCCGGCATCCGGCGGCGCTGGGCGGCGGTTCCGTGGAGGTGCGGCCGCTCTGGGAGTGAACGACGGGGTCGAGGAGGCGGTCGCGGCCGCGTTCCGTGAGGAGTGGGGCCAGGTCGTCGCCACCCTGATCCGGATGACCGGCGACTGGGACCTCGCCGAGGAGTGCGCGCAGGACGCCTTCGCCCAGGCGCTCGACCGGTGGCGGCGCGACGGAGTGCCGCGCCGCCCCGGCGCCTGGCTGACCGCGACCGCGCGCAACCGCGCCCTGGACGTGCTGCGCCGCGAGGCGGTCGGAGCACGGAAGCTGCGGGAGGTGGCGGTGTCGGCACGCGACGAGGGACCGTACGACCCGTACGGTCCGTACAGCATGTACGGTCCGTACGGATCGGACCCCGACGAGGGGAGCGGAGTCCACGACGACCGGCTGCGGCTGGTCTTCACCTGCTGCCACCCGGCGCTGGCCATCGAGGCCCGGGTGGCCCTCACCCTGCGCACCCTGGCCGGGCTCACCACGCCCGAGATCGCCCGCGCCTTCCTCGTCCCCGAGGCGACGATGGCGCAGCGGCTGGTGCGCGCCAAGCGGAAGATCCGCAACGCCGGCATCCCCTACCGGGTGCCGCCCGCGCACCTCCTGCCCGAACGCACCACCGGTGTCCTCGGCGTGCTCTATCTGCTCTTCAACGAGGGGTACGCCGCCACGGCCGGCGCCGATCTGGTGCGCGCGAACCTCTCCGCGGAGGCGATCCGGCTGGCCCGCGTCCTGGCCCGCCTCATGCCCGACGAGCCCGAAGTGCTCGGACTGCTCGCGCTGTTGCTGCTCCACGACGCGCGCAGCGGCACCCGCGTCGACGCCTCGGGCGACCTCGTCACCCTGGAGGACCAGGACCGTACGGCCTGGGACACCGCCGAGGCGGACGAGGGCGCGGCGCTCCTGGAGACCGCGCTGCGCCGCGGACGCCCCGGCCCGTACCAGATCCAGGCCGCCATCGCCGCCTGCCACACCACCGCCGCCACGGCCGAGGAGACCGACTGGGCCGACATCGCCGGCCTCTACGGCGAGCTCCGGCGCTTCGTGCCCTCCGCCGTGGTCCGCCTCAACCGGGCGGTCGCGGTGGGCATGGCCGAAGGCCCCGACGCGGGCCTCGCCCTGGTCGCCGAACTGGAGGCGGAGGGCGAGCTGGACACGTACCACCTGCTGCCCGCCACCCGCGCGGACCTGCTGCGCCGCGCCGGGCGCACGACGGAGGCGGCCGAGGCGTACGACCGGGCCCTCGCGCTGGTGGAGAACGCGGCCGAGCGGAGATTTCTGGAGAAGCGGCTCGCGGAGTGTCGATCCGCGTAGGGGCCCTTCGTCGGTGGGGTGAAGGCGCCTCCCGGCCGTTGTCGGACCGGGGGCGGCGCCGCCGCTCTTCCGACGCCCAGGAGGTTCCATCCCATGACTGCCCAGGCAACCCCCACGACCCTGTCGGCCCGCGTATGCGCGGCGGGCGCCGCCGCAGCCTCGACGGTCCCCGCGCCCGCCCCTGGCCCCGCCGTCCGGGCGGCCGCACCGGTGGCGAGTTCCGTCCCGGTGCGGCGCGCCAGGAGAGCCCTCGGAGTGCTGCTCGCGCGCCGCGCGCGGCCGAAGCGGGCCGCCGTGTGGGAGGCCCCGGCCGCGGAAGGCGTCCCGAGCGCCCCGGACGTCTGGCTCGCCGGGCTACGGCTGGGCGGCTGACCCGGGCCGTGGCTCGGTGAGTTCGAAGACGCCGTAGCCGAATCCCCGGGCGTTCACCGTGCCGGTGCCGATCTCGATGCCGTCCGATTCCAGGGGGCGGACGCCGGAGGTCACCTCGACGGGACAACTCGCCTGCTCCCGGCGCGGGTTGACGACGACGAGATAGCGGCCGCCGCGCACGTACACGAACGGGTATCCGGCGTGCACCACCTCGACCGAGCCGGCCGGCCCCAGCTCCGGCGTGCCGGTGCGCAGCGCGACCAGACGGCGTACGAGCCGCAGGAGCGAGGTGTCGTCGGCTCGTTGGGCGGCGACCGTCGGGCGGTCCGGGGACGGATCGAGAGGGAGGTACAGCCGGTCGGAAGGGGCCGTGGAGAAACCGGCGTTGGGGCCCTCGTCCCACTGCATCGGCGTACGGGAACCCGCGCGGTTGTAGCGCGGTCCCAGCACGCTGCCCTCCTTGTCGGGCAGCCCCGGGACGTAACGCATGCCGATCTCGTCGCCGTAGTAGATCGCCGGAAGGGTCGGCCAGGTGAGCTGGAAGACGAACGCGACAGGAAGCTGACCGGCCGTGCGGGGGCCGCAGTTGAGACGGGAGAAGTCGTGGTTGGCGGTCGGCAGCGCGATGAAGCCGGCCTCGCCGACCGCGCCGGAGGCCTGCCGCCAGGCCTCCAGGAACGGGCCCGGTGAGCCGCGGCCCCCGGCGTCGAAGAAGCAGTCGAGCGGGTCCCAGGCCTCGTTGACCGTGCCCTCCCCGTTGCTCCACAGCGAGCGCAGGGCCAGCCCGTCGGTGGGGCCGCCGAACTGGAGGAAGAAGTCCGCGTGGAACCCGGCCGGGACGGACACCTCCGGTTCGCCCCATTCCGAGAGGAGCACGGCCTGCGGATGCGCGCCGTCCAGCCAGTGTCTCAACTCCGTCCAGATCGCGGCCGTCTCCCGCTTGTCCGGGTCGTCCTTGACGAGCGAGGCGGCCATGTCCACCCGGAAGCCGGCCAGGCCCAGGCCCAGCCAGTGGTCCATCACCGTGCGCAGCTCGGCCCGGTTGGCGCGGGGACCCGGTGCGTCGACCGGCAGGCGCCAGGGCTCGTCCGGACGGGCCCGTCCGTAACCGAAGTTGAGCGCGGGCTGGAACGCGAAGAAGTTCGGCAGATACGCCCCCGGACGGGTCCCCGGTGAGGGGACGAAGCCGTCCGGGGCCTGGCCCTCCGGCGCCCAGATGTAGCGGTCGTCGGCCGGATCGTCCATCGCGGCCCGGAACCAGGGGTGTCGGTCGGAGGTGTGACCGGCCACGAGGTCGAGGAGCACGCGGATGCCGCGACGGCCGGCCGCGTCGACGAGGCGGGCGAGGTCGTCGGAGGTTCCGTAGCGGGGTGCGACCCGCAGATAGTCGGCGACGTCGTACCCGGCGTCGCCGAACGGGGACACGAAACACGGGTTGAGCCATACGGTGTTGACGCCCAGCCACGCCAGGTGGTCGAGGCGTTCGGTGATGCCGGCGAAGTCGCCGATGCCGTCACCGTTCGAGTCGGCGAACGACTGCGGATAGATCTGATAGAAGACGGCGTCGGCCAGCCAGGCGGGGGCGGGGCGGAACGAGGTCATGCCCCGGACGATAGATCAGCGCACCGCGCGTCCGCTGCCCCACGGGCCGCCGTTCGGTCGCTGTCCGCCGCATGGCGCCGTCGGGATCTTCCGCCCTCCTGGCCGGACAGGTCCTAAGCTCGGCGAGATGTTCACCCCGCAAGGTCCCACCCTGCGCGAGCTGGCCGTGCAGGCCCTCTCGTCGATCGAACGCGGCTACGACCTGCTCGCGCCCAAGTTCGACCACACGCCGTTCCGGACGCCGGACACGATCCTCGAAGCCGTGGGGAGCGCCCTGGAGCCGATGGGGCCGTTCGACGCCGGACTCGACCTGTGCTGCGGCACCGGCGCGGGTATGGAGGTCCTGCGGGAGCTGTGCCGGGACAGCGTCACAGGGGTCGACATCAGCGCGGGCATGCTGACGGTCGGGCGCTCACGGCTCGCGGCCGTCGATGAGCGGTCTCCGCGGGGTGAGGGCCGGTCGCCGGCGGTCGCCTTCGTGCGGGCGGACGCCCGCGACCTCCCCTTCGGGTCCGTGTTCGACCTGGTCGTGAGCTTCGGCGCCTTCGGGCACTTTCTGCCGCGGGAGCTGCCCGGGCTGTTCTCCGGCGTCCACGCCGTCCTGCGTCCGGGCGGGCGCTTCGCCTTCCCGATCATGGCTCCGCCGGGCCCCGGCTCCCCCTGGTACTGGGCCCTGCTGGGCTTCGACACGGTGATGCGGGTGCGCAACGCCGTCCGGCGCCCGACCTTCGTCATGTACTACCGCACGTTCCGGCTCGGCGACGTCCAGCGGGAGCTGGCGCGGGCCGGATTCCGGACGGAACTCCACGCGCTGGACGAGTTCGGCCGCCGACGGGACGGAAGTCCACGGGCCCGCATGGTCGTGGCCACACGTGAGGACACCCCGGGAGCACCCGTCGGCGGCGCGTGACGCCGTTCCCCGCCTCCGGCGCTAGTCGGCCGCCGGCAGGGTGAACTCGTAGACCAGGGCGTCCTGTCGGGCGTCCACGGTCAGGTCGGTGATCTCCAGCGGACGGTCGTACTGGTCGTGCACCCGACGGGTGACCCGTACCGACTGCGGGAGTCTGGTGATCGCGTCCCGGTGGTGCAGGGTCAAGCCCGCCTTGCGCATCCAGTCGTAGGCGCGTGAGAGCTGCGCCGAGGCGTGGCCGTCCGCGCGGTCGCGGTAGCGGGCGAGCTCCTCCACCTCGGTCACGGCGATGGCGGAGAACGACGTCACGGCCGAGCGCAGCCCGCTTCCGTCGGTCGCGGCCGACTCGTAGCGATGGACCAACGTCGCCCGCCGCGGGGCGAGTCCGAGGGCCTTCGCGTGTTCCGGTGAGGGGGTCTCCCAGGTCACGGTGGTACGGCGGCACCCTTCGGGTTCGCCCGTGTGCGCGCCTACGGGGAAGTCGAGGGACGGGACGTGTTCGGCGGCGGTGCCGGACAGCGTCGCATGGCTGCCGCGTCGGTCGGTCGAGACCTGGCCGTCGCGCCGCAGCATGTGCAGCGCCTGCCGTACGGTCTCCCGGCTGACGCCGAAGCGGGTGGACAACTCGCGTTCCCCCGGCAGTCGTTCGCCGGGCGGAATGATCCCGTCGCGCAGCTCGCCGAGCAGTTGCGCGGCGATCCGCGCGTAGAGCGGTTCGTGGTCGGTCGGATGGGTGGTGCGGGCCATGACCGCGCCTCCTGGATGGTGACATGAAGTAGCCGTGTGAGCTCGGTGCGCCACCACATGTAGCATTGGTCTAAACCACTAGCAAAGAGCGTTCGGGGACTTCGGCCGAATTCCGCCCGCGCTTCCGGTGGCCCCGCGCCGCGCTCGCGGCGCGCCGCTCCCGGTGGCCTCGCGTGCGGACTTCCTTGATCCGGGGGCGATGCGCGGGCTCGGCGGACCGATCACGCACCTCGGCCGGCCCCTGTTTCCGGGGCCGCGAGATCGGGAGATCCGCCCACCCCGTCGTGTCCGAAAGTCCCTGGCCGGGCGCCGATCGAGGGCCCCGGACCGCGGGTTCGCGGGACCCCGGACCGAAGGTCACTCGGCCGGTCCAGCGGAAGGTCCCTCAGCCCGTCCGTCCGATGCTCCGTCTGCGGATTCAACGGCCGGGCAGGGAAGGTTCGTTCCCGATTCGAGTGTGACAATTCGCCTGGCCGGCAGCCCTGTCGGAGCACCCCGAGGCCGCCGCATACTCCTGGCTCCGGCCGGACGGAGACGCGACCGTCCACCCAGGCCGGGGACGAGAGGAGACGGTACGCAGTGAGCGCGGCGGACGCGGGGACTTGGAAACTGGGCGACCTGGAGGTCAACCGGATCGGCTACGGAGCGATGCGGCTGACCGGCAACGGCATGGCCGGGAACTCGGACGGCCCGCCGATCGACCGCGACCTCGCGGTCGGCCTGCTGCGCCGGGCGGTCGACCAGGGCGTCAACCACATCGACACGGCATCCTTCTACTTCTCCCCGCTGCGCTCGGCCAACGAGCTGATCAACCGCGCGCTGTCGTCCCGCCGGGACGACGTGGTCGTCGTCACCAAGGTCGGGCCGGGCCGTGAGCCGTCCGGCGCGTGGTACCCCATGGTCCGTCCCGACCGACTGCGCGGTCAGGTGGAGGAGAATCTGCGGCAGCTCGGCCGGGACCATCTCGACGTGGTGAACCTGCGCCGGAACGGCCGGGACATGCACTCCGTCGCCGAGCACTTCGGGGCGCTCGCCGAACTGCGCGAGGCGGGCCTGATCCGTCATCTGGGCCTGTCCAACGTGGGCCCCGAGCACGTCTCCGAGGCGCGGACCCTGGCCCCGGTCGTGTGCGTGCAGAACTCCTACGGACTCGACGCGCGCGGGGCCGACGAGAGCGGACTGGTGGATCTCTGCGGCGAGCTCGGCATCGCCTTCGTCCCGTTCTTCGCGGTCTCGGGGCTGCGCCGGGAGGCGGCCGCCGGGCAGGAGCGGGACGAGAGGGTCCGCGCGGTCGCCCGTGCCCACGGAGTGACGCCGGCGCAGGTGCGGCTCGCCTGGACCCTGCACCGGGGGCCGCATGTGCTGGCCATCCCGGGCACGGCCGACCCGGCCCACCTCGACGAGAACATCGCGGCCGGCGCCCTGCGGCTCGCCCCGGAGGAGCTGGAACTGCTCGATGCGCCGGCAGGTGGCGGGGCGTCGGCGTAGATAGGTGCCCCAACTACCGCGATGCAGGAGAGGCGTTGTCAGCGGCCGGCCGTAGGCTCCCCGCGTCGGGGTTCGGCGGATGGAGGCGACGTGAGTTTTGACCTTGCGGTGTGGTTCGAGTCCGGGCGCGTCTCGGTCGCCGACGCCACGCGCACGTACGAGCGGCTGTGCGACGGCGACCCGACCGGAGCCGGAGTCGTGGCGAACGAGGCCGTGGCCGCCTTCCACCGGGAACTGACCGACCGGTTCCCCGAGCTTTCGTCCACGGTGGACGACGACGCGCTGGCGGAGGCGTCACCCTGGGCAGCCGGCCTCGACGTCTCGGCCGCGCATGTGATCATGGCGATGTCCTGGAGCCGGGCCGACGGCACGGCGCCCGAGGTGGTGGACCTCGCCGGCCGGCACGGTCTGGTCTGCCTCGACCCGCAGGCCCAGGTGCTGCACCGTCCGCCCGCGCAGCGCGGGGCCGACGGGCTGAGCCTTCGGCCGTGCGTCGGGCTGACGGTCGAGGACGCGGACCCCGAGGTGATCGAGCGTGCCGTGCGCCGACTGTCCGCGGAGAACTGGTTCCTGATCCTGGAACGGCGGAGCGGCTACTTCCTGCAGGTCGGCCACGGTCCCAACGCGGGCCTGGCCACGGACGGCTTCGCCGTCGAACACCGGGAAGGCTCGATGGAACGCCACTACCGTTGCGTGCTGAGCGGGCGGGACGAGGTGGCCGCGCTCTTCGCCGACTACGCGGCGGGAGCGAACACACATGGAGCGTCGACGCGCAGTGGGCCGGCCTCTTCTGACACGACCGTTTTTGGTGGGGATCTCTCTTCTCCCGGCGTGCCCGTGATCATGCCCCTGGAACGTTATGGGAACAGGCCGATGCAGGCCGCGCGAAAATCGCGCGACCTGTATCGATATTCTGGAGTCGATTCGGTTGATCGCGATGCGGAATTCAATTCCGTGCGGGAATGAACGCGTACCCGGAGCGGGGCGCGCGTCGGTACGCGTGCTCCCGGGGAGTTTCCGGATTGTCCGCTAGAGGATTTCGATGTCCTTGACCAGCGGGGGACGACTCGGGAAAGTGATGTCGGTCCACCGGTTGATGCGCACCGAGTCGCCGTTCGCGTCGTAGTAGATGAGATCGTTGTTGCCCGTCGAAATGCGGTCCACCCACCATGAGCCGAAGCTGGTCCGGCCCTTGTTGGCGTAGCAGTCCACACTGGACCTCCCGTCCAGGTGCGACCAGATCTTCAGGTAGTCCGCCCCGCCACGGCACTCTATGTGGTCGATGGCGAATGCGTTGCCGGTGGGCATGGCCATCGTGACGGCCAGGGTGGCCGCCGCCGCCACGCCCACGGAACGGGCTACCCTCAGCGTCCTTGAAATCACGACTTCTCCTTCATTCAACATGCGAACAGGGTCACTCGGGCTTTCCCCACGAAGATCCTGCAGGGCGGCTGCATACGGCAAGGATCCATGACCCCCCGGACCGGAATGTGCCCCTGAATGTCTAGATCGGCACCACTTGGAGCGGGGTAGAAGCCCGGTTTCCGGCCGCCCGTAATGCCTTTTGGCCAGGGAGGAGAAAGGCGTCTCCGGTCGACGGGAATACGGATTGTCGGCGTCCCTGTTTCCGCCACCGCCGGAGGTGCTTCCCAGGCGAAGAGGCGTATCGGGTCCGCTCCGGTATTAGGTCGTCCGCCACGGAAGAGCGGGTACGGACCCTTGGACGGTGTGCCAGTAGTCCCGGGTCTCCACCGCGAGTCCCGTGGCGTCGAAGCGGACGAAGACACAGCCCGCGAGGGTGGTCGGACCGTCCTCCTCCCGTGCCAGGACGCGGAACTCCGCGACCGCGCGGCCGTCCTGGCCCACCAAGGAGTCGGAGAAGCGGACGTCGGCCGTGATCTCGGACGCGAAGGACCAGCGGAGATACGCGGCGAGCTCGTCCCGGCCTCGATGGGGCTCCCGGAACGGCATCGACCGGTGGACGCACGCCTCCGAGTAGAGCTCCAGGATCGCCTCGACGTCGTGGGCCGCCCAGGCCCGCTCCCATACCCGCACGAAGCGTCGTGCCGCCGTCGTCGTGTCCATCACGGGCCTCAGACGCGCGCGGGGAGCCAGCGCAACTGCGCGGCCTGCTGGTAGGGGCCGCCGCCCTCATGGTCGTTGAAGTCGTACACCTCGATCTCCTTGTCGTCGTTCGCCCAGGCGTTGAACGCCGCGAAGACCGTCGAAGGCGGGCAGGTCTGGTCCTCCAGGGCGGCCGAGAAGAGGGCGGGGGCCCGGCCGCGCGCCGCGAAGTGCACCCCGTCGAAGTAGGAGAGCGTGCGCCGCACCCGCTCCGTGCGGCCGCGGTGGGTCTTGAGGTAGTTGCCGATCTCCCGGTACGGGGCGCGGTCCGTGAGGACGGTGGCACGCGGGAAGTCGCACAGGAACGGCACGTCGGGGGCGATGGCCGCCAGGTCCGGCACGAGTCCGCCGACCGCGAGGGTGATGCCACCGCCCTGGCTCCCGCCGAGCGCCGCGACGCGCCCGGCGTCCACCAGCGGATGCGAGCGGGCCGCCTCCACCGCGCGCACCGCGTCCGTGAACAGCCGCCGGTAGTAGTAGGTCTCCGGGTCCTCGATGCCGCGTGTCATGAACCCCGGGAAGGCGGGCGCGCTGCCCACGGGGTCCGGGGTGTCGCCGCCGCCCCACCCGCTCGCCTGACCCCGGGTGTCCATCACGAAGTGCGCGAAGCCCGCCGACGCCCACAGCAGATGCGTGTGCGGGAGCCCGCGTCCGCCGCCGTACCCGATGAACTCGACGACCGTGGGGAGCGGGGAGTTCGCCCAGGCCGGCACGGTCAGCCAGCCCTTGATGGGATGCCCGCCGAACCCGGCGAACGTGACGTCGTGGACCGTGACGGTCTTCAGCGGGATCTCGACGGGTTCGAAGCGCGGGGCGAGATCGTGCTCGCGGGCTTCCTGGAGGGTCTTGGCCCAGAAGGCGTCGAAGTCCTCGGGCTCGGCGGACGCGCTGCGGTAGCCGCGGAGTTCGTCGAGCGGGAGGTCGAACAGGGCCATCGGGGACCACCTTTCGGCACACGGGCGCGGGTGATCACACCGTACGTCCACCCCCGGAGCCCCGCTACGGCCCTGCCGGGGCCGGGGAGACCCCGGGGTGTCCCTCACGCCGTGCGCCGGGTCCACTCCGGTTCCGTCCGGGCCCAGTCGTGCTCCCACTGGGCCAGCCGTCGGCGCCCCAGGGCCCGGCGTACGCAGAAATGCGTGAAGACGACGGCCGAGGCCGCGCCCGTCGTGGCGAACACGCCCGTGGCCAGAGCCTGTTGGAGGACCATCGAAGAACTCGGAGCCGGACGCACGATCCGTTCCCGCGCGTCGGTCCACACGTCGACGCGCGCGCCGCGCCGTAGACCCGCGGGCACGCCCACCCGCCCGGTCCGGGCCTTTCCGTCGGACCCGGTCCAGCGCACCAGCGCGGAGAGCGAGCGCCGTCCGCCGACCGGCCTCGACGACACCGTCGTCGGCGCGTCGTCCATCAGCACCGCCCGGACATGGTGCTGAACGGCCCGCCGCGCGGCCGCGTCCGCCTGCGTGCCGTCGTACGTCCACCACGCCGCCCCCGCTCCCAGGAGCGGCGCGCCGACGAACAGCAGAACACCCACGGCCAGCGCCCACCACGCCTCGACGACGTCGGAGCGGCGTCGCAGCGGATTCCGGCGCCAGCGCCAGCCGCGCACCCGGGTTCGCATGCCCCCTCCTCACTGCCCCGCGCCGAGCCGATGACAGGCGACCTGAGCCCACCGGCCTCGACGTCGAACAACCCGCCGTTCAGGGCCGGTTCACCGCACCCGGCCGCAGCTTCCCGATCGGCTCCACCGCCGTCGGCGATCCGACGCCCGGCCGCCCGGTCTTGTCCGGCGGACGACTGATCCCCGCACTCCGTGGAACCCGCGCAGCACCACGCCGACGAACAGGAGCCCCCGATGACAGGACACCGGCCGTCGCGGCCCGCGACACCCGGGCGCACACCCGACTTCCCCGCCCCCGCCCGGATACACCCGCCGGGCCGGATCCACGGTGACGCCGTGCGCCACCGGCGTTCCGCCACCATCCGCCCCCACCCCGAAAGGCATCGCCCATGAACACCGGCCCCGCCATCACCGCAGGAATCGACGGCTCCCGCGCCGGCCTGGACGCCGCCGACTGGGCGGCCCGCGAGGCCGAACGCCGCCGCCTTCCGCTGCGCCTCGTGCACGCGGGCACACCGCGGCCCGTCGCCGCGCGTGTTCCGGACGTCGACGTACCCGCCGGCTGCGCCCGGTCGGCGCTCGATCGGGCGGCGATCCAACTCTCGTACGCGCACCCGGCGTTGGAGATCATCGCGCGTCACACCGAGGCGCCCGCGGTGCCCGCGCTGCTCGCGGCGGCCGCCGAGTCGGAGACGCTGGTCGTCGGCTCCCGCGGTCACACCGGTGATCCCTCGCCGGCGGGATTCCTGGCCGGCTCCGTCGCCCTGGCCGTCGCGGGCGCCGCGGAGCGCCCGGTCGTTCTCGTCCGCGCGGGTGAACTCCCCGAGGACGAGCGGGCTTTCACCTCAGGGGACGCGCTTCCGGGCACCGTGCCCTACCGTCCCGTGGTCCTCGGCCTGGACCCGCGGCACGCCGCCGACCGACTGATCGGTCACGCCTTCGAGACAGCCGCCGTCCGCTCGGCACCGCTCGTGGTGGTGCACGCCTGGTCCTCGCCCCCGGACGACGACCGCGCCCCGGCCGAGGTATCTGCCACGGTGACGTCGATCGGCGACGCGCGCGGCCGGGAGGCCGGCCGACGACACGCCCTGAGCCACGCGCTCCGGCCCTGGCGCGACAGGTTCCCGGACACCCCGGTCTCGGAACGGGTCGTCCACGGTCTCCCCGAGGACCATCTGCTGAGGGCGTCGACCGGTTCAGGCCTGCTCATCATCGGCCGCCGGGCGGGCGAGCGCCTGGGCCGCGCGGCACGGACCGTCATCCGCCGGGTGACGTGCCCGATCGCCGTGGTCCCCCACGGCTGACCCCACGCCCGCCGACGCCGGACTCATCGGCCGACCGGCCTGCGCCGCACCCACCGGACACGGCCGACGCCGGACCCAGAGGCACCGGCCGACGCCGGACTCGGCGCCGACCGGCCTACGCGGCACTCATCGGACGGCGCCCGCTCCGCACCGGCCGGCATGCGACGACGCCGGGACCACCGGCACCCTTCGACGGCGAACCCACCGGCCGCCCCCGACGACTCAGCCGAACCGCTCGATCCGGATCCGGTCCACCGGCTGCCCCGCCTCCACCAGCAGGCGTGAGGCGTGCTCCGCGAATCCGTTGGAACCGCAGACGTAGGCCTCCCACCCACCGGGCGGCTGTTCGGCCAGGAGCGGCGCCACATGTGCGGCGGTCATACGTCCGACGGGCACACCGGCGGGGGCCGCGCGGGTGAACACGGCGGTGGTCTCGGCGCCGTACTCCCGGGCGTAGATGAGCTCCTCGGGACTGCGCGCCGACACCAGAAGGCGCAGCGGCATGCCGAGAGACCGCGCCCGGTGGTGCCGCAGCATCGACATCAGCGGTACGACGCCGGAACCCGCCCCGACGAGCAGCGCGGGCCGGTCCCCGGGCCAGGCGAAGAAGCCGCTGTTGGGACCGCGGACCTCGACGGAGTCGCCGGTCCTGGCCACGGTGTGGAACCAGCCGGAGACCTCGCCGCCGTCGACGTGGTCCAGGGTCAGCTCGATGTGCCCGGTGTCGTCGGGCGAGGAAGCGATGGAGTAGTGGCGCTGCGCCACATATCCGTCCCCGGCGGTGAGCCGCAGCATCAGATGCTGGCCCGGCAGATGTCCCGCCCACGCGGGAACGGCGAGCCGGAAGGTCGCCGCGTGCGGGGTCTCGCGCCGGATCTCCGTGAGCGTGGCGGTCTGCCAGGTGGTGGCCGTCCGCGTGTCCACCGCGATGCGTCCGGGCACGGCGAACCGCGTCGGCGGTACGAAGGTCATGGTCTCAGTCACCGGAGTAACGCTGCTCTTCCCAGGGGTTGCCGCGGGCGTGGTAGCCGTTCTGCTCCCAGAATCCCGGCTCGTCGTGGTCGAGGATCCGGATGCCCGCGATCCACTTGGCGCTCTTCCAGAAGTACAGATGGGGCACGATCAGCCGCGCCGGGCCGCCGTGCTCGGCCGGCAGCGGGCGTCCGTCGTACTCCCACACGATCCACGCGCGCCCGCCGGTGAGGTCGGCCAGCGGCAGGTTCGCGGTGTACCCGGTGTGCGCGTACGCGACCGCGTGAGTGGCGGCCGGGTCGGGTCGTACGGCCTCCAGGAACGTGTCCAGCGACACGCCTTTGAACCGCACCCCGAACTTCGACCAGCTCGTCACGCAGTGGATGTCGCCCTCGTACGAGGAGGCGGGCAGCGCGTGCGCCTGCTCCCAGTCCCAGGTCCGTGGTTCGGCCACCAGGCCGTCGATCCGCAGGGTCCAGTCGGCGGGCGCCAGGTCCGGGGTGACCTCGGCCGACAGGACGGGCCAGTCGTCGCCGGCGTCGTACTGGCCGGGCGGCAGTCCGGGGTTGTGGACGCGCGGGCGGCCGGTGAAGCCTCGCGTGACGTTCATACGGGTGGTGCCTCCAGGGCCACGGGTGACGGCGGCCCGCGGATCGAGCGGGGTCGCCGGGGACGGCGGCCCGCGGATCGGGGTGACGTGTGGTGCGGGCGCGGGCCGGTGTCCGGCACGCATCGCTGCTTGACCATTCAACGGTACGCGCACGGGGATCGTGCTCCGAGCCGGTACCGGCCGCCGGTCATTGCGTGCGTATGAACTCTCCCGCGGCCCGGGAATAGCCGCGCCCCGATCTTCCTTGCCCCAGAAGCGGACTCCGGTGGCCCGTACACGCACAGACGGTGAGCGGTGTCACGGCGACGGTGACCGGTGACCAACGCGAAGGAGAGTGAGGGAGCAGATGACCGAGGCGTACGTCTCCACACGGTTCGAGGGCCCGGAGACGCAGGGGAGCCCCTCCGGCCGTCACCCCCTCGACAACCCGGCGCTCGGCTCCCTGACCGGGCCCCACGCCCACTTCGCCGAACGGCGCGGACGCGTGCTGCGCTACCCCCTGGACGTGTCTCCGTGGCTGGCGCTGCCCGACGATCCCGGCGCTGCCGACTGGGCCGACCTCGCGGCCCTGGTCGGTCCCGGGGGCGCGGCTCCGCTGGCCGGTTTCGACGGGCGTACCCCGGACGGCTGGGAGGTGGTCTTCAGCCTCGACGGAGTGCAGCTCGTGGACGACGGGCTGGACGCGGCACCCGACGCCGAGGCCGTCCGGCTCGGCCCCGCCGACGTGCCGGAGATGCTGGACCTGGTGGAACGGACCCAGCCCGGCCCCTTCGAACAGCGCACGGTCGAGCTCGGCACGTATCTCGGCATCCGCCGGAACGGCGCCTTGGTCGCCATGGCCGGCGAGCGGCTCCACCCGCCGGGCTGGACCGAGATCAGCGCGGTGTGCACGGACCCCGGCCACCGCGGCGAGGGCCTGGCCACACGGCTGATCCTGGCCGTCGCGCACGGCATCCGGGAGCGCGGCGAGACCCCGTTCCTGCACACCGCCGCGAGCAACACCGGCGCCATCCGGCTCTACGAGTCGCTGGGATTCCGGCTGCGCCGCAACGTCCGCTTCATGGCCGCACGGGTGCCCGAGCACCTGGGCGACGACCGGACCGCAGGCGTGGGCTGACACCGGGCGTGGATGCCGGGTCGGTCCGGCGTCGGCAGGGTCCAGGGCCCGTCCGCGAGGTCGCGTCGTCCGCCCGGATGCCGGGCGGGCGGGACTTCGCGGACGCGCGCTAGGCGGTGTCGCGGCCGCCGGCGGTGGCGTTGTAGCGCAGCAGGTACGAGGCGAAGCGGGCGAGGTCCTCGTCGGGCCAGCCCGCCAGCCGCTCGCGGAACGCCGACCGGCGGCTGTGGGTCACCTGGGACAGGATCTCCGTGCCCGCCTCGGTCAGGTACAGCACCTGGACGCGGTGGTCCTCGGGATCCATGCGCCGCTCGACCAGCCCGGCCCGCTCCAGCGCCGCCACCTGGCGGCTGACCGTGGACTTGTCCAGCGCGTAGTGCGCGGCGAGGTCCGTGGCCCGGCAGCCGCCGACCTCCTCCAGATGGCCGAGCAGGGTGTACGAGACCAGCGACAGCTCGGGATGCATGCGCCCCGCCGAGGCACGGGCCCGCCGGGCGAAGACGGTCATCTCCCGCTGGATGATCTCCACGGCGGCGTCGCCCGGTACGTCGTTCGCCGGGACGCTGTCGGCCGGTGTCCCCGTGGTGGCGGCGCGCTCACCGGATCCTTCGGATGCCATGACGGGACCTCCCTGACCTGCCCTGGTTGCATAGTACAACTTGGGGCAGGAGGTGTGAGAGTCGCCCATGTCGACCCGGGTGGGTCGGGTGGCGAGCGGTCGGCGCGCGATGGCCGGATGCCCGCACCGGCCACTGATCGTTCCTGTAGGGTGGCCGTCCCGGCCGAGGACGACTCGGCCGTCGAACCGTCGAGGAGGTGAGACCCATTACCGCTGTGTCAGGTCGGGTGCTCTCCTCTCCAGGCAGTCCGGTCGCCGTCTGACGGTGGCCGTGGGAGCGCCCTTCGGTTCGTCGAAAGGCCCTCGGCTTCATGCCTCCTCTCGCTCCTGATTCCTCCGACGCGGCCGACCCCATGGTCGCCGCGCTCCGTTCCGCCGGCTGTGTCTTCGCCGAGGACGAGGCGGAACTGATCCGCTCCGCCGCCCGCACCCCGGACGAGGCCGCCGCGATGCTGGACCGGCGCGTCGCGGGACTGCCGCTCGAACACGTCCTCGGCTGGGCGGAGTTCCACGGCCTGCGCATCAGCCTCGACCCCGGCGTCTTCGTGCCCCGGCGCCGTACGGAGTTCCTCGTCGAGCAGGCCGTCGCGCTCGCGCGCGGCGCGTCCCTCGTGGTGGACCTGTGCTGCGGCTCGGGCGCGGTCGGCGCCGCGCTGGCCGCCTCCCTCGGCGGTCCCGAACTGCACGCCGCCGACATCGACCCGGCCGCGGTGCGCTGCGCCCGCCGCAATGTCGCGCCGTTCGCGGGCCGGGTCCACGAGGGCGACCTCTTCGCGGCGCTGCCCGCCACGCTGCGCGGCCGGGTCGACGTCCTGGCCGCCAACGTGCCGTACGTCCCGACCGACGAGGTCGGCCTGCTGCCGTCGGAGGCCCGCGACCACGAACCCCTGGTCGCTCTCGACGGCGGCGCGGACGGACTCGACCTGGCACGCCGGGTCGCCGACGAGGCGCCGCGCTGGCTGGCCCGCGGCGGCTGCGTCCTCGTCGAGACGAGCGAGCGGCAGGCGCCCACGGCCGTCGAGGCCTTCGCCCGCGCCGGACTGATCGCGCGACTGGCCGTCTCGGAGGAGCGGTACGCCAACGTGGTGATCGGCGTGAAGCCCTGACCCGGCGGGCCGGGCGCGGACGACATGCCGCGTTCGGCCCCTGATCGGCCGTTCTCCCCGTCCGGCGCGCCACACTCTGGCTGACCGCAGGTGCCAGAGGAAGGCCCGGACATGACCAGCACCCCCGAGAAGTTCGACGCGTGGGACATCAAGGAGTCGGGGCCCGCCGACGCGGAGACCCGGGTCCTGCTGCTGCCCGGGGGGATGTGCGGCACCGTGTTCTACGACGACCTGATGGCCGCGCCGTCGCTGGCCTCGGCGCCGGTGCGGCTGGTGGCCGCGACCCTTCCGGGCCACGCGGGCACCACGCCGCCGCGCGATCTCTCCATCGAGAACTACGCGGCGATGGCGGGTGCCCTGGCCGCGGAGCGGGGCTGTGGTGTGGTGGTCGGCCACAGCCTGGGCGCCAACATCGCCCTGGAGATGGCGGCCGGCGGGCACTTCGCCGGACCCGTCGTCCTGCTCTCCCCGTCGTTCTCGGCGTCCGACGAGGACAAGGCGCTCACGATCGCCAACAGCCTCGGGCGGGTGCCGGGCCTCGGGGCGCTGACCTGGTTCGGCCTGGTCAAGGCGACACCGCGGGTCGTGGGGCAGATGGTCCCGCCGGACCGCCGCGAGGCCCTCGGCGCCGACCTGGCCAAGAACGACCCGGCGTTCTGCCGGCCGATGATCCGCCGCTACTTCGACCACCTGGACCGCTACGGGAGCCTGGTCCCCCGGCTCCGTGACTCGGGTGTGCCCGCCTGGGTCGTGCGCGGCGACCGTGACGAGGTCGGCCTGAAGGACGAGGAGCGGGCCGGGCTGGAGGCCAGCCCGAACGTGACGATGGTCGAGGTCCCCGACGCGGGCCACGTGGTGATGGTCGACCAGCCCGAGGCGGTCGCCGCCCTCGTGGCCCGGGTGGCCCTCGGCTGATCCGCCAACCCACTCTGGTGGCCGGGTGCCGGCCTGAACAGCGAAGCCGCCCCCGGCTCGACCTCGGCCCCGGCTCCCTGTCCCGGCCCTGGCCTCGGCCCCGGCCTCGACCCATGTCCCGGCCCCGGCCCCGAGCCGAGTGTTCCACCGCCCAGGCCGGCGGGGCCCCGGCCCGTACAGCTCTCCGCCAGCGGCTGGACAAGTGATCCTCCTCATTGTGCAACTAGTTGCATAACGCGCGGCCCGTCGTCTACAACAGACGTACGACACCGCGCACGGAGGGCCCGATGAGCCGTTACCCGCATCTGCTGAACCCGCTCGACCTGGGCTTCACCACGCTGCCCAACCGCGTGCTCATGGGCTCCATGCACGTGGGCCTGGAGGAGGCCGAGCGCGGCTTCGAGCGCATGGCGGAGTTCTACGCCACCCGCGCGCGAGGCGGCGTGGGCCTGATCGTCACCGGCGGCATCGCGCCCAACGACGCGGGCCGGCCGTACGAGGGCGGCGCCAAGCTGACCACCGAGGCCGAGGCCGCGCAGCACGCCGAGATCACCGCCGCGGTGCACCGCGAGGGCGGGAAGATCGCGATGCAGATCCTGCACTTCGGCCGGTACGCCTACCACCAGGACCTGGTCGCCCCCAGCGCGCTGCAGGCCCCCATCAGCCCCTTCGTGCCGCACGAGCTCAGCGACGCCGAGATCGAGCAGACCATCGACGACTACGCCCGCGCCGCCCGGCTCGCCCGGCAGGCCGGCTACGACGGCGTCGAGATCATGGGCTCCGAGGGCTACCTCATCAACGAGTTCATCGCCCTCCAGGCCAACCGGCGCGAGGACCGCTGGGGCGGCTCGTACGAGAACCGGATGCGCTTCCCGGTCGAGATCGTCCGCCGCGTCCGCGAGGCCGTCGGCGACGACTTCATCATCATCTACCGTCTGTCGATGCTCGACCTGGTGCCCGGCGGCTCCTCGCTCGACGAGGTCGTCACGCTCGCGCGGGCCGTCGAGGCCGCCGGAGCGACGATCATCAACACCGGCATCGGCTGGCACGAGGCCCGTATCCCCACCATCGCGACCTCGGTGCCCCGTGGCGCGTACGCCTGGGTGACCAAGAAGGTCATGGGCTCCGTCTCGATCCCGCTGGTCACCACCAACCGCATCAACACCCCGGAGATCGCCGAGCAGTTGCTCGCCGACGGGCACGCCGACATGGTCTCCCTCGCCCGGCCGATGCTCGCCGACCCGGACTTCGTCGCCAAGGCCGAGGCCGGACGCCCGGAAGCCATCAACACCTGCATCGGGTGCAACCAGGCCTGCCTGGACCACACCTTCAGCGGCAAGATCACCTCCTGTCTGGTCAACCCGCGCGCCTGCCACGAGACGGAACTCGTCCTCGCGCCGACCCGGCTGCGCAAGACCGTCGCCGTCGTGGGCGCCGGGCCCGCCGGACTCGCCTGCGCCGTCAGCGCCGCCGAACGCGGCCACGACGTCACGCTGTTCGACGCCGCGGACGACATCGGCGGTCAACTGAACGTGGCGCGCCGGGTTCCCGGCAAGCAGGAGTTCGACGAGACGATCCGCTACTTCCGCACCCAGCTCGAACTCCACGGCGTGGACGTCCGGTTGAACACCCCGGCCACCGTGGAGAACCTGGAGACGTACGACGAGGTCGTCGTCGCCACGGGCGTCAGCCCGCGCACCCCGGACATCGAGGGCGTCGACCACCCGAGCGTCGTCGGCTACCTCGACGTCCTGCGCGACGGGGCCCCCGTCGGCGACCGTGTCGCCATCCTCGGCGCCGGCGGCATCGGCTTCGACGTCGCCGAGTTCCTCACCGACAGCGGCGACAAGGCGAGCGAGGACCCGGCGACGTACTTCCGGAGCTGGGGCGTCGACATGGACTACCGGACGCCCGGCGGTCTCGGCGCTCCCGAACGGCCCACCCCGCCGCGCACGGTGCACCTCCTGCAGCGCAAGACGTCCAAGGTCGGCGCCGGGCTCGGCAAGACCACCGGCTGGATCCACCGCACCGAGCTCAAGCACCGGGGCGTCACCATGGTCCCCGGCGTCCGGTACGACCGGATCGACGACGCCGGGCTGCACGTCACCGTCGACGGCCACAGCCAGGTCCTGGAGGTCGACACGATCGTGCTGTGCACCGGACAGGAGCCGCGCCGCGACCTGTACGAGGCGCTGCGCGCCACGGGCCGCGGAGTCCACCTCATCGGCGGCGCCGACGTGGCCGCCGAACTGGACGCCAAGCGCGCCATCAAGCAGGGCACGGAACTGGCGGCGGCGCTCTAGGAAACAAGTTCCGCGGCGAGGCACAACCGTTTCGGGGTGTCGTGGGTCACATCAGGCAGGAGCAAACGCCTCCAAAGATCCGCAAGGGGGAAATAATGGGATTCAACCGTTCCGCCCTGATGGCCGGCACCTTCGCCGCGGTGCTGGTGGGAGCCACCGCCGCGCTGGCGGCACCCGCCTCGGCGGCGGCCAACACCACGCCGCAGAAGGTCTGCGGCAGCGCCTACAAGACCGTGAACTCGGCGCCCATCGGCTCCCTGGGCACCGTCTACCTCACGTACAACTCCTCCAACGGCAAGAACTGCGTCACGACCATCCGCAACAGCCCGGGCACCGCCGTGGAGATGTCCGCGTGGGTCTACGTCTCCGACACCGGCCTCGGCGACGACGACTACGGCCAGTACACGTCGTACGCGGGACCGACGTACGTGTACGGCAAGGGCCACTGCGTGGACTGGGGCGGCCAGATCAAGAACGTGTACACCCAGGTGTCCGGCTCCAACTGCGGCGCCTTCAAGGAGCAGCGGGTGACCTTCACCCGCTGACCCGCCACCGCGGACGCCCGCCGCGTACCACCCGGCGGGCGCCCGGGGACGCGTGACCCGGCTCGCCCCGGCGGACTCACCGAGTCCGCCGGGGCGAGTGCCGTTCACGGGGACCGGGGGAGCGCGGCCGGTCACCGATCGGCGCCCGCGCGGCTCCCTAGGATGACCTCATGTCACTCCCGCACGCGATCCTCACCGCCCTGCTCGAGAAGCCCTCGTCCGGCCTCGAACTGACCCGGCGGTTCGACAAGTCGATCGGCTACTTCTGGTCGGCGACGCACCAGCAGATCTATCGCGAGCTGGGAAAACTGGAGGCCGAGGGATACATCAAGGCCCTGCCTCCCGAGCAGCACAGCCGGGGCCAGAAGAAGAGCTACGAGGTCCTGCCCGCCGGACGCGCCGAACTCGCCCGCTGGACCGCCGCCTCGCAGGACCCGAAGCCGCTGCGCGACACGATGCTCCTGCGCCTGCGCGCCGCGGCCGTCGCCGGCACCGAGGGCGTCGAAGGCGTGGAGGCCGATCTGCGCCGTCATCTCGCCCTGCACCGGAGCCAGTTGGCCGAGTACGAGGAGATCCAGGACCGGGACTTCCCGCCCGGGCGGAGCACGCCCGAGGACCGGCTGCGCCACCTCGTCCTGCGCGCCGGCATCGACCTGGAGACCTTCTGGACCCAGTGGCTGACCCACGCCCTGGCCGAGTTCGAGAGCATGCGCACGGGCGACTGAGCACCGCCCGACGGGCCGGACCCGGCACGGGGCGGCCGTCCCCGACCGGAGTCGGCGGAACGGCCGCCCGTCGCGACGGAGCCCGGATCAGAGCCGGTGCGGCTTGGAACGGCGGCGCAGGAACCAGCCCGCCGCCACGGTGCCGGCCACGACCAGCGCCCCGCCGCCGACGACCGTGGCCGTGCCGTAGTCCTTCACGGCTCCGCCCAGCCCGCCCATGACGCCACGCGACGGCGACGGGGAGACCGTCGTCGAGATCGTGGGGGTCGCGGGTGCCGCGCTGGCCGCGACGACGATCGCCTGGGTACCCGCCGTCGTACCGTCCTGGCAGACGACGATGACCGTGAACGTCCCGGGGCTCACGCCCGTCCAGGCCGCCGATTGATTGCCGCTCGTCCCGGTGAGCGGCATCTGGCGGCCCTGGGCGAAGTTCGTCTGCCCGCTGGAGAGCAGCGAGGCGTTGCCGAAGCTGCTCCCGTTGCTCGGGCAGGCGCTGGTGGTGACCGAGACCGAGGTGCCACTGGTGCTCACGGAGATCCCGGAACCCCATGCGACGGCCGCCGGCGCGGCCAGGGTGAGCGGAAGCGCAGCGGTGGCGGCCACGGTCAGGCCGGAGCGGAGAAGTCTCTGAGTGGTACGCATAGGAACTGCCCTCCAGCGGCACGGTTGGCGGTACATCCCATGCGCCGCCGAGGATTGGAAAGGCCCGTGCTGCCTCAGTGCGAGCCAATGCGCCCCGGCCGGAGCCCGCATGCGGACGGGGACCGGGCAGGTGACGGATTCCATCGTCCGGCGCACCGGGCGGCGCGGACGACCGCCCGATCGCGCGGAGGGCGTGGACCGTGGAGACACCCCGGAGCCGGGGGTGGTGGTCAGCGGCCCGTCGTCACGGAGCGCTCCGGGGACAGCGCGCCCCAGGTGCCGTCGGGCAGCTTCGCCCGGAGCCGCACCCGGTGGGTCACGTCCGCCTCCCTGCCGACGTAGAAGCTGTGGGTGCAGGTGCCGCTGGGCGGGCTGCCACCCCAGACGAGCGAGGTCACGGCCCGGCCGTCGAGCCGGATCTCGTACTCCGTGATCACCCCGTCGACCTCGGGCGCGGTCCACGCCAGGTCGAGGTAGTACGCCCCGTCGCGCCGGTGGCTCGTCGCCCGGAAGCCGGCCGGTGCCGTGCTGCGGTCGTCGGCGGCCCCCGGCGCGGTGGTGATCCTGACGGAGCCGCTCGGCGACGAGACGTTGTCCGCGGCGTCACGGGCGCGGACGGTGAACGCGTAGGCCGTGCCCGGCCGCAGCCCGGTGACGACGGCGGCCGTCTGCGCGCCTCCGACACTGTGGATCTTCGACGTGCCCTGGTAGATGTCGTACGAGGCCACGCCCCGCGCGTCGGACGACGCCGACCAGGAGAGCTGGACCGCCCGGCCGCCGACGGCCTTCCCCTTCGGGCTGCCGGGGCGGGTCGGCGCGGTCCGGTCGGCCGCGGTCGCCGCAGGGGTGGTGGCCCGCACCGGCCGGCTGAGCGGTCCCGGCACCCCGTCCGCGTTCCGGGCCCGGACCCTGAAGACGTACGACGTGGACGGTTCGAGCCGCGTGATGTCCACCATGTGCTCCGAACCCGGCACGTCCTTGACCTTGGTGGTGCCCCGATACACCTCGTACCGGGTGATCCTCGGGTCCTCGGTCGCCAGGTTCCACATGACGTGGACGCTGGTCGAGCTGCCCGCGGCGGCGGTCACGCCCGTCGCCGCGGCGGGCCCGCGTTCGCCCTGGCCGGGCGCCGGGGCGCCCCAGCCGCAGGAGGTGAGCGCGAGCAGCGCGCCGCACACCAGGGCGCGCGGGACGGTGGGGGGAACGCGTCGCACGGGTCTGCCCTCCCTCGACGGGATTGGTCTGTACCTATAAGACACGGGTGACGCGACCACATCAAGAGGGCGGACGCCGTTGACCGGACCGTCGCGGTCGTACGTATGCTGATCCTCGACGCGGTGTGAACTCGCCCCACTGTCAGGGGAGTTCCTGCCCACGGCGCGGAACGCTGTCGTCGCTGATCCCGCGCCGACGCGTGCGGCCGAGCGGCCGGAGCCGGGTTCGGCTCGGGCCCTCGGCCGTGCGGCGCCCGCGGGCGCGGCCGTGCACCGTCCGGCCCCCTCCCGGTGGACGCGCTGTCAAAGGCCCACCAGATTTGGGCAAATGAGCGTCCATGTCCCCCAGGAGAGGGTCTCCCATCGTGCGTGTCCAGTCGCTGACGCTGGCCGCGGCCGCCGCAGCCGCCCTGCTCGCCACGGCCCCGGTGGTGCTGTCCACGACCTCCACCAAGGGCCGCCCCGGAAGCCCCGCCGTACCCGCGCGGGAGGGTTCCGTCGAGGCGGCCGACCTGCTGGCGAAACTCGGCGGCTGCGCCCCCGTCTCGCAGGGGCGATACCGCAGCGACGACGGCACCCGTGCCGACGTCCCGGTCTGCGGCATCCCGGGCGCGGTCTTCTGGACGGCCGACATGGACATCGACTGCGACGGCAGGGCGGGCCCCCGGTGCAACAGCCGCACCGACCCGCTCTTCTCCGAGTCCACGGCCTTCACGCAGTCCGACGGCCGATACCTGAGCGCGGAGACCCTGCCCTACATCGTCGTACCGGCGCCGAGCGACATCTGGAACTTCCGGGACCACGGCATCGGGCCCGGCTCGGTCGCGGCCGTCCTCTACCGGGACCGCGTCCAGTACGCCGTCGTCGGTGACACCGGCCCCCAGGACATCATCGGCGAGGCCTCGTACGCCACCGCCGCGGGGCTCGGGATCCGCCCCGATCCCCGCGGCGGCGGCACGCCCTCCGGGGTCACCTACCTCGTGTTCAAGAACGCCCGGGTCTCACCCATCGAGGACCACGCGGCGGCGGTGGCCACGGGGGAGAGGCTGGCCCGGGCGCTCCTCGGCGAGGGCTGAGAGCCGCTTCGCGCTCAGACGGCCGCCCAGCCGTTGTCGACGGGCAGGATCACGCCGTTGATGTTGCTCGCCGCGTCCGAGGCGAGGAACACGATCGCCGCGGCCTGCTCCTCGGCCTCGGCGAGCCGGCCGACGTTGCCCATGTAGGCGCCGAGGGCGGCCGGGCCGTGCGCGCCCGGCTCGACGTCCACGGTGATGGCCGTGCTGGTGCCGCCCGGGGCGATGGCGTTCGCGCGGATGCCCTTGTCCCGGTACATCACGGCGAGGGACTTCGTGAGCCCCACGACGCCGTGCTTCGAGGCGGTGTACGCGGCTCCGGCGGCACTGCCGCGCAGGCCCGCCTCCGAGGCGGTGTTCACCACGACCCCCTTGCCGGCGGCGAGCATGTGCGGCAGCACGGCCCGGGTGAGCAGGAACGGGGCCGTGAGGTTGACCCGGATGACCCGCTCCCACTCCGCGTCGCTCACCTCCGCCACCGCCGACATGCGGTCCATGATCCCGGCGCTGTTCACCAGCACGTCCACCCCGCCGAACCGCTCCACCGCGGTCGCGGTCACCCGGTCCACGACCGCCTGCTCGCTGAGGTCGCCCGTCACCGCCACGGCGCTCCCGCCCGCCGCCTCTATCTCCGCGACGACCGCCGCGGCGCCCTCGGCGTTGAGATCGGCCACGACCACCCGCGCGCCCCCGGCCGCGAAGGCGAGGGCGGTGGCACGGCCGATGCCCGAGCCGGCGCCGGTGACGACGACGCTGCGGCCGTCCGGTCCAGTGGTGCTCATGACGTTCTCCCAGAGGTTGCTCATCAGTGCGGGTGACGCCCCGCGCCGCCACAGTACGACTTATTGTCGCTGAATGACAGAAAGTCGCGCCGGGGATCGTCCTGGGACGGGATCGGAGATCGCTAGACTCGCCGCAACCGCGGTCCCGGGCGGCGACGGCATCCGCGGACGGAACCGAGAACCGAGGAGTCACCAGTGCCGGACGGCGCGATCGGCGAACACCCGGGCCGAGGCCCCGGCCGTACCGGGCGGCCGCCGCTCACCGACGAACGCAAGGCCGAGATCCGGCTGGAGATCGCCCGCGCGGCGGTGGAACTGTTCGTGGACCAGGGCGTCGCCGCCACGACCGGCGACCAGATCGCCCAGGCCGTCGGCCTGTCCACGCGGACCCTGTGGCGCTACTTCCCCGGCAAGGAAAGCTGCGTGAGCCCGCTGTTCGCGGCCGGGATCGACGCCATCGCCGCGGCGCTGCGGGCCTGGCCCCCGGGCGCTCCCCTGGAGGACGCCCTGGAGCAGGCGTCGACGAGCGGCGAGGACTCGATGCTCCGACCCGAACCGCCCAGGGTCCGTACGCTGCTGCGGCTCACCCGGACCGAACCGGGACTGCGTGCCGTCTGGCTCCAGGCCCATGACGAGGCCGAGCCCGTGTTCGCCCGCGCGCTCGCCGACCGTGCCGGCCTCGACGCCGTCGACCTGCGCTCGCAGATCCAGGCCGCCATGCTCAACGCGGCGCTGCGCGCGGCCGTCGAACACTACGCGTGGCGCACCGACGACCCCGAGCCCGACCCGGCGAAGGCCCACTCCGAACTGGCGGCGACCATCCGCTCGGCCCTGATCTTCGCGGCGAACGGAATCACCTGATACGGGCAGTCACGCCGCGCGATCCTCACACCTTCCGGTAGGTGTACGCCTCCGCCGCCGCGGCCTCCACCGCGGCGAGGTCGGCGCCCGCCGAGGCCGTGACGACCGCGGCCACCGCCCCCTCGACGAAGGGGGCGTCCACCAGCCGTGTGCCGTCCGGCAGTTCGTCGCCCTCGGCCAGCAACGCCTTGACGGTGAGCACGGCACTGCCGAGGTCCGTGAGCACGGCGACCCCGGCACCGCGGTCCACGGACGCCGCCGCGGCGGCGATGACGTCCGCACTGGTGCCCAGCCCCCCGTCCAGGGTGCCGCCCGCCGGCGCGACGGGGGCGAGCGCGCCGCCACCGGCCAGACCCGAAGCCAGTTCGGCCACGGACGCGGCGACGGCCGCGCTGTGCGAGACCAGCACTATCCCTACGAGTCGTTCCTCGGTGTCACTCACCGGCCGCCTCCACGAGTGCGGCGATCAGCAGGGCCGAGGAGGTGGCGCCGGGGTCCTGGTGCCCGATGCTGCGCTCGCCCAGATAGCTCGCCCGGCCCTTGCGTGCCTGCAGGGGCGTCGTCGCCACGGCGCCCTCCTCGGCGGCCGACTTCGCCGCGGCGAACGACTCGCCGAGCGCGTCGACCGCGGGCACCAGGGCGTCGATCATGGTCTTGTCGCCGGGCGCGGCTCCGCCCAGCGCCATGACCGCGTCGACGCCCGTGCGCAGCGCGTCCGCGAACTGTCCTTCGCTGACCTCGGCGGCGTCCCCGAGCGCCTTGCCCGTCCGGCGCAGCAACGTGCCGTACAGCGGCCCGGACGCACCGCCGACCGTAGAGATCAACTGTCTCCCGGAGAGCGTGAGAACGGCACCGGGGGTGTCCGGGGCCTCCTTCTCCAGCGTGGCGGTCACGGCGGCGAACCCGCGCTGCAGATTGCTGCCGTGGTCGGCGTCACCGATGGGTGAGTCCAGGTCGGTGAGCCGCTCCGCCTCGCGGTCCACCGAGGCTGCGGTCGCCGTCATCCAACGGCGGAAGAAATCGGCGTCGAGCACGGAATCTCCTTGCGTGGTACGGAACTTGACCTGGCTGCCGACGAAGGGCCCGGGGGCCGCGGGCCGTTCGGGGCACGTCGACGGCGTTCACACACCCCAGCGCAGTCCCGGTGTCCTGACCGGCGCGTCCCACAGGCGCAGCAGGTCCTCGTCCACCTCGCACAGGGTCACCGAGGCGCCCGCCATGTCGAGGGAGGTGACGTAGTTGCCGACGAGGGTGCGGGCCACGGGGATGCCCCGCTCGGCCAGCACCCGCTGGACCTCCGCGTTGAAGCCGTACAGCTCCAGCAGGGGGGTGGCGCCCATGCCGTTGACGAGGAGCAGCACCGGATTGCGCGGCGCGAGGTCGTCCAGGACGGCGTGCACCGAGAAGTCGGCGATCTCGCGCGCCGTCATCATCGCGCGCCGCTCCCGGCCCGGCTCGCCGTGGATGCCCACACCGAGTTCCAGCTCTCCGGCCGGCAGGTCGAAGGTCGGGCTGCCCTTGGCCGGGGTCGTGCAGGCGCTGAGCGCGACGCCGAAGCTGCGGGAGCTGTCGTTGACCCGCCGGGCCAGCGCCTCGACCACCTCCAGGGGCGCGCCCTCCTCGGCGGCGGCCCCGGCGATCTTCTCGACGAACAGCGTCGCGCCCGTTCCGCGCCGGCCCGCCGTGTACAGACTGTCGGTGACGGCCACGTCGTCGTTGACCAGGACCTTGGCGATCCGGATGCCCTCGTCCTCGGCCAGCTCCGCCGCCATGTCGAAGTTGAGGACGTCGCCGGTGTAGTTCTTCACGATGAACAGCACGCCCGCGCCGCTGTCCACGGCCGCGGCGGCCCGTACCATCTGGTCCGGCACCGGACTCGTGAACACCTCGCCCGGGCACGCCGCCGACAGCATCCCGCGGCCCACGAATCCGCCGTGCAGCGGCTCGTGCCCGGACCCGCCGCCGGAGACGAGACCGACCCGTCCCGCGACCGGGGCGTCCCTGCGGACGATCACCCGGTTGTCGACGTCCACCGTCAGCTCCGGATGGGCCGCCGCCATGCCTCGCAGCGCGTCCGCCACCACCGTCTCCGCCACGTTGATGAGCATCTTCATGGGAACCTCCTGGTGAGAAGAACCGCTGGGCCGACGGGCGGTCGGCGGTGCGTGGAGCTCACATGGGAAGTATCGGTGTTCGGGCGGCGATAATCACGTGGCCGGACGTTCTCCGGTGCGCGCGGGGGCCACGCGCACCGGTTCCGATCGTCGGACGGGCTCTAGTTCCCGGCGTGGCTCACCCGGAGGCTGCCGCGGTCGCTCTCTTTCAGGCCGCGGCCGATGATCAGGCGCTGGATCTGGTTGGTGCCCTCGAAGATCTGCATGACCTTGGCCTCGCGCATGTAGCGCTCGACCGGGAAGTCGCGGGTGTAGCCCGCGCCGCCCAGCACCTGGACCGCGTCGGTGGTGACCTTCATGGCGTTGTCGGTGGAGATCAGCTTGGCGATCGAGGCCTCGGACTGGAAGGGAAGTCCCTCGTCCTTGAGGCGGGCGGCGGCGAGCGTCGTGGCCCGTGAGACCTGCACGGCCGCGGCCATGTCGGCGAGGACGAAGGCCAGGCCCTGGTGCTCGATGATGGGCCGGCCGAACGTCTCCCGCTCGCGCGAGTAGCGCAGCGCGTGGTCCAGCGCCCCCTGGGCGAGGCCCGTGGCCACGGCCGCGATACCGAGCCGTCCGCAGTTCAGTCCGGCGAACGCGATCCTGAGCCCCGCGCCCTCCTCGCCGATCCGGCGGCTCGCGGGGACGCGCACGTTCTCCAGGCGCACCGTGGCGGTCGCGGACCCCGTCAGGCCCATCTTCTGCTCCGGCGGATCGGCCACCACACCGGGTGTGTCGGCCGGGACCAGGAAGCAGGAGATGGCGTGCGAGCCCTCGTCGGACGTACGGGCCATGACCGTGTAGAAGTCCGCGTGCCCACCGTGCGTGGTCCAGGCCTTGGCGCCGTTCAGCACGTAGTCGTCACCGTCCCGGACCGCCCGGGTACGCATCGCGGCCGGGTCGGAACCGGCGTGTGCCTCGGACAGGCAGTAGGCGCCGAGCAGCTCGCCGCCGAGCATGTCCGGGAGCCACTCCTTCTTCTGGTCCTCGGTGCCGAACTCGGCGAGGGCGAAGCAGGACAGCGCGTGCACCGAGACGCCCACCGCCACGCTCGCCCACACGGCGGCGATCTCCTCCACGGCCTGGAGGTAGACCTCGTACGGCTGCTCGCCGCCGCCGAAGGCCTCGGGGTAGGGCAGGCTGAGCAGCCCGGCCCGTCCGAGCGTGCGGAAGACATCGCGGGGGAAGCGTCCCTCGGCCTCGGCCTCGGCGACGCGCGGGGCGAGCTCCTTCTCGGCGAGCTCGCGGGTCAGAGCGATCAGGTCGACGGCTTCCGACGTGGGGAGAGTGCGGGTCGCGGGCATGGCATGTCCTCGGTGGTGGCGGTTCGCCGGACGATATTGATACGCCAGGCGATACAACAGTATCGTTTTTGGTACCGCCAGGCCATGCGGGCCGGTGATGGATTTGGTCGATGGGGTGCGGTGGTGCCGACGGCTGTGCGGGGTACGGGCAGGCGGGCCGTCGCTGCGAAGCGCGGGTGGCTCTCGGTGCGCCCCGCTGGCCGAGCGCTTCGCGCTACGGCGCGTTATGTCACGTTATGGCGCGTTACGGAGACGCCGGGGTGAACGGTGTCAGGGGGAGGACGCGTCGGAGGAGGACGGCGGCAGGGGGCGGCCTCGATGGGGCGGGGTCAGGGGGAGACCGCGTCAGGGGGAGACGGCGTGCACGATGAGCGAGGCGAGCTCGGCGTAGGCCTCCGCGTCGTTCAGGCCGGTGCGTGCGGCGACCTCGCCGCGCTGGATCTCCTGCATGGTCGCGGCCACGACCTCGCCCACGAACGCGGCGTGGACGTCACGGAACGCCCCGGCGGCCACGCCGTCGGCGATCAACTGCCGGATCCTTCCCGCGGCGAGGCGCGTGTTGGCCTCGTACACCTCGCGGGCCGGTTCGAACTGGGCCATGTCGTCGAGGAACTGCCGGGAGAGCGGCCGTAGCTGCTCGGCGACCGCGTCCAGGTAGACCACCACGCGCTCGGAGGGCGCGGAGGTGTCGGCCACCCGCTTCTCCACGGCCTGGGCGGCCTCACGGAAGTAGTGCTTCACCGCCTCCCGGACCAACTCCTGCTTGCTTCCGGCCAGTTGGTACAGCGTCGTCTTCGAGCAGTGCAGCCGCTCGGTCAGCTCGTCCAGGGTGAACGCCGCGAAACCCTCCGCCACCAGCAACGCGACCAGCCGCTGGAGCAGGTCGGTCTGGCGCGCGGTACGACGTGTGGACGGCATGATCTCAGCGTAACCGTTCCTCCATCACCGTGACCGTCGCCCCTCCGGGGGGTGAATTCGGCCGCGGCGGCCGACCGCCTGGGGTGCGACCGGCCGCCGGTCCGTCCGCTTCACCGGGTGGACCGAGGTGCCACGCGTCCGTCGGGGTGCCACCCGTCCGTCGGGGTGCGTCGGCCTGCGTCGAGCGTCCGTCCGACGGGAGGTGTCGGGACGGGAGGTGTCAGGAGGAGTCGTCGGGGGAGGCGGGGGCGGCGGGTGCCCCGAGACCGTCCGCCTCCGGGAGCCGCTGTACGTCGACCCCGCGCACCTGCGCCAACTCATGCTTGAGCGCGGCCAGTTCGGCGCCGCCCGCCATGTGGTCGGTGAGCTCCTCGAGGCCGACCTCGCCCCGTTCGGCGCTGAGTTCGAGCGTGCCGAGCCGCAGCACGCTGAAGTGGTCCCCGACCATGTACGCGTGATGCGGGTTGTGGGTGATGAAGATGACGCCGAGGCCGCGGTCGCGGGCCGCGGCTATGTACTTGAGGACGACACCGGACTGCTTGACGCCGAGCGCGGCGGTCGGCTCGTCCAGGATGAGGACGCGGGCGCCGAAGTACACGGCGCGGGCGATGGCCACGGACTGGCGCTGGCCGCCGGAGAGCGTGCCGACGGGGCGGTCGAGGTCGTCGAGGACGATACCCATGTTGCGCAGTTCCTCGTCGGCGGTCCGTTTCATCCGGGCGATGTCGAGCCGTCGTACGGGCCAGGGGCCTCTGGTCATCTCGGAGCCGAGGAAGAAGTTCCGCCACACCGGCATCAACGGCACCGTCGCCAGGTCCTGGTAGACGGTCGCGATGCCATGGGCGAGGGCCTCGCGCGGGGTGCCGAAACGCACTGCCGTGCCGTCCACGAGGAACTCGCCCTCGCTGTGCTGGTGGAGCCCCGAGATGATTTTGATGAGGGTGGACTTCCCGGCGCCGTTGTCGCCGAGGACGCACGTGACCCGGCCCGGACGGACGGTGAGGGAGACGTCGTGCAGGGCGCGGATGTTGCCGTACGACTTTCCCGCGCCGCGGAGCTCGACGATCGCGGCGTTCCCGTCACCCCGCGGGGTGCCCGGGCGGACGGCGTCCACGGTTCCGGATCCTTTGTCTGCCATGGTTCGGTTCACCTCCGGGTCGCCGTGCGGCGGACCCACAGATTGACGAGCGTGGCGCCGAGCAGCATCACGCCGAGGAAGGCCTTGAACCAGTCGGGGTTCCAACCGGCGTAGACGATGCCCTGGTTCACCATGCCGAACATGAAGGCGCCGAAGACCGGGCCGATCGCGGAGCCGTAGCCGCCGGTGAGCAGACAGCCGCCGATCACCGCCGCGGCGATGTAGATGAGTTCCTGGCCGACGCCCTCGCCCGACTGCACGGTGTTGAACGAGAACAGTTGGTGCATGCCGACGAACCAGGCGCCGAAGCCGACCGCCATGAACAGGGTGATCTTGGTGAAGGTCACCGGTACGCCGACCGCGCGGGCGCTGTCCTGGTCGCCGCCGACCGCGAAGACCCAGTTGCCGTACTGGGTGCGCAGCAGCACCCAGGTGGCGAGCGCCGCGAAGACGAGCCACCAGACGACCGTGATCTTCACCTGGACGCCGCCGACGTCGAAGGACGAGGCGAAGATCCGCCTCGCCTGGCCGAACCCGTCCATGTCGCTGATGTCATCGGTGGCGACGTTGTCGGTGACCAGCTTGGTGACCGCGAGGTTCACGCCTTGCAGGATCAGGAAGGTCCCGAGCGTCACCAGGAAGCTCGGCAGGCCGGTGCGGACCATCATCCAGCCGTTGAACGCCCCGATCGCGACGGAGAGGACGAGTGCCGCCACGACACCCGCCCACACGTTCATGGTGAGCTGGTAGCTGAGCATGCTCGCCGTGAGCGCCGAGGTGATCACCGCGACGCCGGCGGACAGGTCGAACTCGCCGCCGATCATCAGCAGGGCCACGGGCAGGGCCATGAGGCCGATCGTCGACGACTGGTAGAGCACGGTCGCCATCGAACTGCCGGAGCGCACCGACGGGGCCACGATCAGGAAGAACACGAACACGGCGGCGGCGCCGAGGAACACCCCGACCTCGGGGCGGGCGAGCAGCCGCAGCGCCAGGGGGCGCCGTGCCGTTCGCCCGCCGGTCGTCCCGGGGCCGGGAGCCGGCGGCGCGGTCGCCGTCGGCCCGGCCGCGCTCGTCACCGGGTGCCCTTCGTGGCGAACTTGGCGACGCGGTCGACGTTGCTCTTGTCCACGAACGCCGGACCGGTGAGCACCGGCTGCTCGCCGCCGCCGCTGTAGTTGCCGTTGTTCTTGTAGAGCCACAGCGAGTCGATCGCCAAGTAACCCTGGAGGTAGGGCTGCTGGTCGACGGCGAACTGGATGGTGCCCTTGCTGATGGCGCCCGTGAGTTCCTTGTTGAGGTCGAAGGTGGCGATCTTCGCCTTGCTGCCCGCGTCGCCGACCGACTGCACCGCGGTCAGGGCGTACGGGGCGCCCAGCGCGACGACGTAGTCGATCGCGGGGTCCTGCTTGAGCTTGGCGGTGATCGTCGACTTCACGGACGGCATGTCGGTGCCGTTGACGTACAGGTTCTGCGTGCTGCCGCTGAACGTCTTCTTCACGCCGTCGCACCGCTGGGTGAGGCCGATGTTGCCCTGCTCCTGGATGACGCAGACGGCCTTCTTGGCCCCTTCCGCGTTCAGTCTCTTGCCCAGTGCCTCGCCCGCGACGGTCTCGTCCTGGCCGAAGAACTCCATCAGGCCGAGCTTCTTCCAGTCGCTGAGACCGGAGTTGAGTCCCACGACGGGTATGCCGGACGAAGTCGCCTTGCTCACCGCGTCCTTCATGGCGTCGGGCTTGGCCAGGGTGATGGCTATGCCGTCGACCTTCTGGTCGATCGCGTTCTGCACCAGGTTGGCCTGGTCGCCCGCGTTTGGGTTGTGCGAGTAGACGAGCCTGATGTTGTCCTTGGCGGCCGCGGCCTCGGCGCCCTTGCGGACGATGTCCCAGAACGTGTCGCCGGCCGCCTGGTGGGTGACCAGGGCGACCGTCATCCGCGGCGTGTCCGCCTTCCCCGCGGCGCCACCGCCCCCGCTCTCCTCGGCCTTCTTGCCGCCCGAGCTGCTGGAACACCCCGAGGCGAGCAATAAGGCTGCGGCGGTCAGGGCGACGAGCGGGGCGATTCTCCGTGAACGGGGGAAGAACGTGCGATCCATCTCTGCAGCACCTCACTGTGCGGCCGGGGTTCGTGTCTCTCCTCCCGTACATCCCCAGCAACAGGCGCATCACGCATGCGAACGCGATCGGACCACCGCACAACACCCGTGAACGGCAACCGACTTGACCCCTCTACGACTCGCCCTCGACAGAGGCTGTCCACACCGGCGGTCCGTGAGGCCGACCTGATCCCGTGGCCACTTCCTCCCCCGGACGCCCCGAAGGGTCAGGTCACCGCGACGCGCGCGTTCCGGGGGTCGGGAGGCCGGCTGCCGCGCGGCGGGCGGTGTAGGCGAGGGGTAGGTAGCGCAGTCGCTCCGGGAGCAGCGGGACCGTCCTGCGGACGACCGCTCCGAAGCGGCGCAGTCGGCGTTCGTCGCGGGTGCTCCACGTCAGGCCGAGCCGCTCCCGTGCCGCGGGCGGCAGCAGGCCGGTCGTGACGAAGACGTTCAACCGGGCCAGCGGCGGGCGCAGCAGGGGCCAGAGGCCGCGGAGCAGGGCGGGTGATCCGTCCGGGAGCGCGACGGGGCGGTGCGGGTCGAGGAGTTCCCGGACGACGACCGTCGCCTCCAGCTCGTCGCGGACCATCGCGTCGAAGTACCGCCAGTACGCCTCCGGTGTGGGCGGCATGTCACGGCGGTGGATGCCGAGGATGTCACCGAGCCGCAGGAGTTCGTCGTAGAGGCGGCGCTGTTCGTCCTCGGTCAAGGGTCGGGAGAGACAGTCCGCGGCCCGTATGAACACCGGGTAGGCGGTGGCGTGGACCCAGGCGTAGTAGGCCGGGGTCAGGGCGTGATAGGCGCGGCCGTGACCGTCCGTACCCGAGATCGTTTTGTGCAGGCGCCGCAGCCGGCGCCCCTCCTCCAGGGCCCGCTCGCCGCCGTACACCCACAGCTGGAGCGATTCCAGCGAGCGCCGCGCGCGGCCCCAGGGGTCGGTGCGGAAGACCGAGTGGTCGTCGACGCCGGCACCGACGGCCGGGTGCGCGACCTGGAGCACCAGGGCGGAGGGCAGGGCGAACAGCATCCGTACGTCACCGGCGAGGTCCCACAGGACGGATCCCGGGGCGAAGGGGACCGGTTCGGGCGCCGGCGTCCGAGCCTCGCCACCGGGTCCGGATGCCTTCGACAGGCCTTGCATGGTGCCCCCGTCCCTCGTCCCGTCCTGGGTGTCGGCGTCCCGCGACGAGACAAGTGAATCGTCCTTGCGTCTCCTTCGTATCTTCGCATCCGATCGGGTTGTGCCACCGGCCGGTGCCACCCGCCGTCATGCCCGGGTGCCGGCAGGAAGGCGGGTGCGGAACGTGGTGCCGTCCGGGGTGTCCAGGACGGTGAGCGTGCCGCCGTGAAGGGCGGCGATGTCCAGGGCGATGGGCAGGCCGAGACCGGTGCCGCCGTCGTCACGGCTGCGGGCGTCGTCGAGACGGGCGAACCGCTCGAAGATCTTCTCCTGGTCGGCGGGGGCGATCGGAGGGCCGTCGTTGGTGACGTCCAGGACGGCCGCACCGGCCTCCGGGTCCGCCGAAAGCCGCACCGTGACGGTGTGCCGGGCATGGCGCTGGGCGTTGTCGAGGAGGTTGGTCAGGAGCCGGCCGATCCACAGGGCGTTGCCGGGAACGGTGAGGTCGTCCGGGGCGTGGAGCACCACCGGGTGGGAGTCGGTGGAGCGAACCGCCACGGTGGTGCGGGCGAGTTCGACGAGGTCGACGGGTTCGGTGGGCCGGCTCTGTCCGGTGGCGTCGAGCCGGGCGAGCAGCAGCAGGTCGGCGGAGAGCGCCTGGAGCCGCTCGGTGTCCTGGAGCGCGCCCGCCACCAGGGTGTCGCGAACGTCCGGATCGGGATGGGTGAGGGCGACCTCCAACTGGGTGCGCAGCACCGCGAGGGGGCTGCGCAGTTCGTGCGAGGCGTCGGCGATGAACTGCCGCTGCCGCGTACCCGCGGCCTCCAGCCGTTCGAGCATGGCGTTCATGGTGTCGGCGAGGCGGCCGATCTCGTCGTCGCTGCGCGGGGCGGGCACCCGGCGGTCCAGGTCGCGGTCGCCGATGGCGGCGACCTCGGCGCGGATGGCCTCGACGGGCCGCAGCGCGCGGCCGGTCGTACGCCAGGTCAGGAGGCCGACGGTGGAGATCAGCAGGGCGCTGAGGGCGGCGAGGGCCGCGGCGGTGACGTCCTCGGCGGCGTCGGCGGTGCGCAGGGAGGCCCCGACGTGGATGGTGACCTGGCCGGTGGGGCCGGTGGTGGTGACCGTGGTGACGCGCTGGTGGTGTTCCTCGCCGAGGGCGTCGAGATCGTACGTCCGGTGGCCGTTGTGGGTGCCGGTGGGTGTGAGGGCGGCGCGCCCGGTGAGGTTCTGGCTCTCCGCCACGACGTTGCCGTGATCGTCGACGACCTGGATGAAGTCGGCTCCGGGGCCGAGCGTCACCGGTCGGGGCAGACGGCCGTCCGCGGCGAGGCGGGCGACGTCCCGGGCCTGCGCGCGGACCCCGGTCTCCACCGTGCGTTCGAGGTTGCCCCGCAGCAGGAGCAGGACGACCGCCGACGTGGCGAGCAGGACGACGGCCACGCTCGCGCACGCGGCGAGGGTGGTGCGGGTGCGGACCGAGCGCGGCGCGAGCCGGCGGATCAGCGCGGCCGCACGGGGATGTCCGGTGAGGCGGCCCAGCGCGGCACGGACCCGGTGGCGGGCGGCGGGCAGGATCCCGCGACGCCTCGGTCTCCGCGTGGTCGGATCGGGCTCAGCCACCGTCGGCCGCCAGTCGGTATCCGGCGCCTCGGACGGTCTGGACCGCCGCCCGCCCGAACGGTGTGTCGATCTTGCGTCGCAGGGCGCTGACATGGACCTCGACGGTGTTGGGGTCGCTGTCGGCGCCGCTGTCCCAGACCTCGTCCAGGATCTCCCGCTTGGAGACGGCCTCCCCGGCCCGCCGGGCGAGGTGGTCGAGGACGGCGAACTCGCGCGGGGTGAGCGGGACGGCCACGCCCCCGCGGGTGCAGGTGCGGGCGGCGGAGTCGACCACCAGGTCGCCCAGCACGGTGCGGCGCGGGGCCCGCGTGCCGATCCGGCGGGCCAGCGCCCGCAGGCGGGCGACGAGCACCACGAAGGAGAAGGGTTTGGACAGGTAGTCGTCGGCGCCGGTGTCCAGCGCCTCGGCCTCGTCCCACTCGCCGTCCTTGGCCGTGAGCATGAGGATGCCGACGTTGCTGCCCGTGGCCCGCAGCCGCTGGCACACCCGGTAACCGTTGAGGCCGGGCAGCATGATGTCGAGCACGACCACGTCGTAGGCGCGCTCGGTGGCCTTGGTGAGCCCGGTCAGACCGTCGTGGGCGACGTCCACGCTGAAGCCCTCGGCCGTCAGGCCGTGCTGAAGCGCCAGGGCCAGCCGGCGCTCGTCCTCCACCACCAGTACACGCATGCCCCCAGGGTGGCAGGTCCCCGGGCCGGCCAGGCACGAAGCTGAAGGTGCCTTCAGGTCTTCAGGAAGTCTTCAGCGGCCTCCAGCGATGCTGTGCGCGACGACCGGGCACAGGGCCCGGACCTTTCCGGGAGATCGGGGTGGGCGCAGTGAGCGAATCCGTGGGTGCGCAGGAACCAAGGGAGCCGCAGGAGCAGCCGGACGAGGACGGTCCGGGTACGGCGGCGAAGCCCGCCGGCAGGCGCCGGCTGGTCGGCGGCCGGGCACGCTGGGCCGTCGCCGGGACGGCGGCCGTGGTGGTGATCGGCGGCGGCGTCGCCGCGGCGGCGATCCACCACCACGAGGAGGACGGCCGCGGCGAGCGCAGGGTCGTGGCCGCCGGCGACCGCGCATGGCGGGACGGGTTCCGGACCGAGGGCGAAGGGCGCGACGGGCGTGACGGCTTGAAGCTGCGCGACGGCCGGATCCCGGACGGCGAGGGCGGTTCGCGCGGCGAGGACGGCCGTGGAATGTCGGCCGGTGAGGCTCCGGCCCCGCTGCCCTCGCTCTCCGCGGCGGACGCCGTGGACAAGGCCGCCTCCGCGGTCAAGGACGGCAAGGTCGAGTCGTTGGCGCCGGTCACGGAGCAGGGCGGCGGCCGGGCCTGGCGGATCGTGGTCGTCGGTCCCGACGGGGTGCGGCACGTGGTGACCGTCGACGGTACCGGCGGCACGGTGACCGGCAACACCGTCCTGGGCGGCTGAGCCGGACCACCCGAGCGGCGCGGCCCCGGCCGCGCCGCGCAGGAACGCCGCGGGCGTGGGGCGGGACGGATCACGTTCGTTCGAGCGGACGTGACGCGCGTTCAACGTGACTGCTGTGGACGGACGGACGGACCCCTCCTCGCGCCGCCGGTGACTGCGGCCGAGCCGTGCAGGGACGGGCTTCCCGCGTGATCGAGGACGCCGAGCGACCGCGAACTTAGGGAAGCCTTTCCTGAGTGACTACATTTATGTAGACTCCGCGGCGGCTCGCGACGTGCTCGGTCCGAGCTGTTCGGGACCACACACGTGAATCGAGGCACCCATGTCCGCCAGCCCCCGCCCCCTGTTCGTCGGCGCCGGCACGGCCATAGCCGTTGTCGCCACGCTGGCGGGCTGTACGCAGAAGGGCGAGGACACGGCCGGTCCCGGAGCCGTCCGGGTCGTCTCGAAGGACGACTCCTGCTCGGTCTCGAAGAAGCAGTTCCCGGCCGGTCACCTGAAGTTGAACGTGGAGAACCGCGGCAACAAGGTGACAGAGGTCTACGTGCTCTACCCGGACGACCGGATCGTCAGCGAGCGCGAGAACATCGGCCCCGGCACCAAGGCCGTCATCACCGCCGAGATCAAGGCGGGCGACTACGAGATCGCGTGCAAGCCGGGCATGAAGGGTGACGGGATCCGCCAGAAGGTCACCGTGACCGGCGGCACCGCGGCCGAGCGCTCGCCCGAGATGGACACCGCGGTCGGCGCGTACCGGCGGTTCGCGCAGACACAGGCCGACGAGACCCTGCCGAAGACGAAGGTCTTCACCGACGCGGTCCGCGCCGGTGACATCGAGGCCGCCAAGAAGGCGTACGCCGACTCCCGTATCGGCTGGGAGCGCACCGAACCCGTCGCCGAGTCCTTCGGCGACATCGACCCCAAGGTCGATGTCCGCGAGGACGGCCTCGAGGCCGGCCAGGACCCGGCGAAGGACTGGACCGGCTGGCACCGCCTGGAGAAGGCGCTGTGGCACGACAAGAAGATCGGTGCCCGGGAGAAGCAGCTCGCCGACCTCCTCGACAAGGACCTCGCGGACTGGGCGAAGCGGGTCGGCCGTGCCGAGATCACCCCGACCTCCATGGCCAACGGAGCCAAGGAGCTCCTCGACGAAGTGGCCAAGAACAAGGTGACGGGCGAGGAAGAGCGCTACTCGCACACCGACCTGGTCGATTTCAAGGCCAACGTCGAGGGTGCCGAGAAGTCCTTCGAGCTGCTCAAGCCGGTGGCCCTGAAGAACGAGCCCGCCCTCGTCGCCGAGCTCGACAAGCAGTTCGCCGCCATGAACACGCTGCTCGACACCTACCGTCCCGACAGGACCGGCTACGTCTTCACCTCGTACGAGAAGGTCGGCAAGGAGCGGCGCAAGGAGCTGTCGGACAGCGTCAACGCGCTCGCCGAGCCGCTCTCCCGGCTCGCCGCCGCGGTCGTGAAGTGAGCCCTCTCGCAGCTCGACACCAGCCCCGCCGCACCGCCTGAGACAAGGACACGGAATGTTCGGAAACTACCTGATCGGTCTTCGCGAGGGGCTGGAGGCGAGCCTTGTCGTCTGCATCCTCGTCGCCTACCTCGTCAAGACCGACAACCGCCGCCGACTGCTGCCCGTGTGGGCCGGAGTCGGCATGGCGGTCGTGCTCTCGCTCGCGTTCGGCGCCCTGCTGCAGTTCGGTTCCTCCACCCTCACCTTCCAGGCCAAGGAAGCCCTCGGCGGCAGCCTGTCCATCCTGTCCGTGGCCCTGGTCACCTGGATGGTGTTCTGGATGCGGCGCACCGCCCGTCACCTCAAGCGGGACCTGCACGGCAAACTGGAAGCCGCCCTGGCCGTCGGCACCGGTGCCCTCGTCCTCACCTCCCTGCTGGCCGTCGGACGCGAGGGGCTGGAGACGTCGCTCTTCATCTGGACCGCGGTCCAGGCCACGGACGACGGCATCCGCCCCCTTGTCGGGGCCCTGCTGGGACTGGCCACGTCCGTCGTCCTCGGCTGGCTCTTCTACCGGGGCGCCCTGAAGATCGATCTGGCCAAGTTCTTCCGCTGGACCGGAGCCATGCTCGTCGTCGTCGCCGCGGGCGTTCTCGCCTACGGCATCCACGATCTGCAGGAGGCCGACTTCCTGCCCGGCCTGCGCGACCTCGCCTTCGACATCACCACGACGATCCCGCCGGACTCCTGGTACGGCACCGTCCTCAAGGGCGTGTTCAACTTCCAGGCCGACCCCACCGTCCTGCAGACCATCGTCTGGGCCGCGTACGTCGTCCCGGTGATGGCCTTCTTCCTGGCTCCCGACCGCCCGAAGCGGCCCGCCCCGGCCCCCGTGGTGAACCAGCCGGCCGAGCGCTAGGACCGCCGGCGGCACGGTGACGGGTACCGGCGAGGGGAGGGACGGTGTACGAGCCGAAGGAGGCCGGGCCCGCGCCGGACCAGGAACCGCTGGAAGCGGACCGGGTGATCGCCTGGCTGAAGGACCGCGGCGCCGTCGAGAACGCGTTGCAGGCCTCGCTGGGCGGCCTGCCGAGCGAGCGTGAGGCCACCCTGGCGCGCATGGGGGACGTACTCCAGGCGACCGCGCGGGGACTTGGATCCGAGGCGGCGGCGGTGTGGGCCGAGGTCCCCGAACCCGTCCTGAAGGGCTGGATCGACAAGGACCCCGCCTTCGCCGCCGCCCTGCACGCGGCCGGCGCTCTGGCGGCCGCGCACGGGGTGCGGCAGGACGAGCGGCCCACGTCGGCGATGCTGCGGGTCCTGCTCGTCGCCATGGGCAACGGCGCCACGAAACGCGACGCCATCGGACTGGCGGGCTTCCGTGACAGCCGTCTCCGCGCGCTGCTCAGGACGTCGTCCGCGTTCAAGGCCCTGTTGGACACGGCGCGGCGAGCGCGGCCGCTGCCGGCCCGCGGTTCCGGGGTGCGCGGCCCCGGCCTGCCCCGCCGCCCCGGACGCAAGCTCCCGGAGCCCTGGGGCTTCCGGCTCGTCCAGCGCGCCGCCGCGGACGACGAGGCCGACTAGTGCCACCGGCACCCCAGCGCCGAGGACTCGGTTCGGCCAGGGCGCCGGCAGCGCCGGTCGGCACGTGGCCTGAGTGGCCTGGGCAAGATCGAACACACCGGTCGCCGCGGTGAGCGGTTATGGTTCCAGGTGACGTCTACAGTGCTGTAGTCATTCAGGCGTCTGGTGACGCACTCCGGCCGGACAACCTAGGGGCAGCACGTGGCTTTCATCATGGTGTGTGAGGACGACGCGGCTGTCCGTGGCGTCCTCAAGCGCGCCCTCGAACACGACGGCCACAGGATCGCCGTCACTCCCACGGCGGCCGGCCTGCTGGGCAACCTCGAGCCGACCCCCCACCTGATCGTCCTTGACCTGGGGCTTCCGGACGCCGACGGCCGCGATGTCTGCCTGGCGCTGCGGGCACGGGGCGTCGACGCTCCGGTCCTGATGCTCACCGCTCTGGACGGCATGCACCACAAGGTGGGCGGCTTCGAGGCGGGAGCCGACGACTACATGACCAAACCGTTCGACATCCCGGAGCTCCTGGTGAGGGTTCGCGCCCTGCTCCGCAGGACAACCGCGGCGACCCCGCGGAGTGGCGTCCTTCTCGACCCGGCGAAGCACGTCGTGAGCCACGGTTCGACGAGCGAGAGCCTGACGCCGACCGAGTTCCGGTTGCTGGGCAGACTGGTCGCTTCGCAGGGCGACGCCGTGCGCCGCCACGCCCTGGTCGCCGCCGGCTGGCCGCACGGCGCGCAGGTCAGCGACAACACCCTTGACTCCTTTGTCCGGCGGCTGCGGACCAAACTCGGTGCGTTGGGCGTGGCCGATCGCCTGGCGACGGTCCGTGGGGTGGGCTACCGATGGGAGTGACGGGCTTCCGCGGGAGGGTAGTCGCGCTCGCGGTTCTGATCGCGACAGCGGTGGTCGCGGTGCTGGTGGTGGTCTCACATGTGCTGCTGAGCCAGGTGACCGACGCGGACGCGCACACTCTGGCGCATTCTCGCGCGGAGGCGGTGGCGGCGAACGTGGCGGTACGCGGTCGCCACGTCGTGCTGATCGAGAGCGGCAACGAAGCGCTGGACACGGTCTCGTGGGTGTACGCCGACGGGCACCTCATCGACGGGATCGTGCCGGACAGCGTCCTCGACCGCGTCGATGTGCTGGTCGGTTCCGGGCGGTCCCAAACCACCACGGTCGGCAGTCACCTGCTGTACGCCCGGCCGATCAGGCTCGAAGGCCACCACGTGATGGCGGTCGTGCGGGTGGACCTGACGCCGTATGAGACGTCGGAGCAGCGCAGCCTGACGATGTCGCTCATGTTGGGTGGCGTCGTCATCGTTCTCGCGGGCGTCGTCGCACACGTCGTGGTGGGTCGTGCGTTGCGGGTGGTCCACGAAATGGCCGCGCTCGCCGACGACTGGGGCGATCAGGAACCCGGGCGCCGATTCGACCTCGGCGTTCCGCGCGACGAGTTCGGGGAACTCGGGCGGACTCTCGATCGCCTGCTCGACCGTGTGGACAACGCGCTCGCCGACGAGCGCCGGCTCACCGATGAGATCGCCCACGAATTGCGGACCCCCCTGACGGCCCTGCGGGGTGAGGCGCAATTGGCTCAGCTCTCCGGTCGTCATGTGGCACCGGAGTCCGTTCTGACCGAGGTCGACCGGCTGAACACGGCGATCACGACGATTCTGGGCTCCGCCCGGTCACGGATCGATGGCGGCACCTGTTGCGATCTCACGGCAGCGGCGCGGCTGGCGATCGCCGGTCGCGCCATCGATCTCGCCGTCCCGGCCGACGTCGACGTCGCCGTGGCCACGGAATGCGTCGTCGCCGTGCTGTCACCCCTGCTGGAGAACGGCCTGCGGCATGCGAGGTCGCGCGTCTGGGTCACGGGGCGTGTCCAGCCGCAGGGGGTCGTGATCGATGTCCTCGACGACGGCCCGGGGTTCGATCCGGCGGAGGTGGACCGTGTTTTCGAAGCGGGTGTGACCAGCGGCGCCGGGCACGGGCTGGGGCTGGCCGTGGTGAAGCGCCTCGCCGCGTCCGCGGGCGTGGCGGTTCGCGCCATCGCCGACGGTCACGGTCGCGTCGAGGTGACCTTCCCCACGCCGGAGGCGATCGCGTAGTCAGGTTGAGTGCAGGTTGGCCGAGCCAGCCTGGCCGCATGACGACGACAAGCGAAGTGGGCACGCGCCGCCGCAGCGGGCGGCTGATGCTGAACAAGGTTCCCGAGGTCACCATCTGGTTCTGGGTGATCAAGATCCTGTGCACGACCGTCGGTGAGAGCTTCGCCGACTGGATCAACATGAAGCTGGGCGTCGGCCTGGTGAACACGGCGTGGATCTTCACCGCGGTGTTCGTCGTGGTCCTGGCCGTCCAGATGCGGCTGAAGCGGTACGTCCCGTTCCCGTACTGGCTGACCGTGGTCGTTGTCAGCGTCACCGGAACGCTCTACACCGACATCCTGACCGACCAGCTCAACGTGCCGCTGTGGATCAGCTCCAGCGTGTTCTCGGTCCTGCTCGCCGTGGTCTTCGGCGTGTGGTGGCTGCGCGAGCGCACCCTCTCGATCCACTCGGTCACGACCCGCTCGCGTGAGTCCTTCTACTGGCTCACCGTTCTCGTCACCTTCGCGCTCGGCACCGCGACCGGCGACTGGACCCTCGAGCTCACCGGCTGGAGCCCGGGAGTGTCGGTCCTCCTGCCGCTCGGCCTCATCGCGGCGATCACGCTGCTGTGGAAGTTCGGCGCGAACCCGGTGCTGTCCTTCTGGCTCGCCTACATCCTGACCCGCCCGCTGGGTGCCAACATCGGTGACTGGCTCGCCGCACCGAAGGTCGCTCAGGGCCCCGGTGAACCGACCGGCCTCGCGCTGGGCACCTTCACCACCAGCCTGATCTTCCTTGGTCTGATCCTGGCGACCGTCGTCTACCTGACGGTGACGCGCTCCGACGTGACCGAGACCTACGACGCCACGCACACCCCGCAGGTCACCGACAATCCGCGGAAGGAGCGTGTCGCGCTGGCCGGCTTCGGCCTCCTCGCGGTCGCCACGGGGGCCTTGCTGATCTGGGCGCACAGCCAGCCGCACGTCGGGCCGGCGCCGGAGGAAGACGCCAGTTCCACCGTTCAACTCGCCCCCGGCCAGGCCGTGAAGAAGTTCCCGGCGGCGAAGGTCGACGCGCTGAAGGCACTCGCTTCGACCTCGCTCAAGGACGCACGCTCGGGCAACGCGTCCGGTGCCCACAAGGCCGCCCAGTCCCTGCGAGACCTCTGGGACGCCGATCAGGCCGCGTTGCAGCCGCTGGACAACACCGGCTGGACGTTTCTCGACGCCCAGATGGACCAGGTGCTGAAGACCTTCGGCATCGACCACACGAACCCGTCGATGTCGCCGGCACAGCAGGAGGCCGAGCTCACCACCCTCCTCACAGACATGCGCTGACGGGGCTGATCGGCGGTGACTTCCCTGAAGCCACCGCCGATCACTTTGCCGGCTCTGCCTACGCAGGACCCGCCACGGAGTGGAAGGCGGCACTGCGGGGCGGATGAACTCAGCCGCCGCGTACGGCGACGGCCGCGTACTCGACGTACTCGTGCAGCCCGTAGGCCAGCGCGAGTGCCGCCGGAGCGGAGACCGCCACGGTCGCCGCCAGGCCCAGGGCGCCCGCCCGGTGGGTGCCACCGCGCGGTCCGACAGGCTCCGGCAGGAGCAACGCCTCGACCCGCCGAGGCACGGGTCCGGACGTCACGGACAGGAGCGGGTACCCACCGCCCGCCTCGCGCCGCCGGGAACCGACCAGGGCCGCACGGGCGATGGCGGCCGCGGCGAGCCTCCGGTCGCCGACGGCGGTGGCCGCCGCTTCGTCCGCCCATCGCTCGAGATGGAACTGCAGTGACGCCCTCAGGCTGCTCAGCGCGGGATGGACAGCGGTCGACAGGTCGACCACGGCGGAGAACAGGTGGTGACGGCCCGACAGGTGGGCGCGTTCGTGGGCCAGCAACACCTCACGCTCGCCCGGCCCCAGGGCCCGCAGCATGCCGACGGTCACCATGATCCGGCCGGTGCGGCCCCGGTGGCCGGGAAGCGCGAAGGCGTCCACGTCGTCCCCGGGGAGCACCAGGAGATCCCCGTCGCCCGTTCCCCGGGCCGCCAGTCGCCAGGCCCGCTCCAGCACGGACCGGTGCCGGAACCAGCGCCGGAGCGCCAGAACCACCTGGGCGAGCATGACCGACCCGGCCGCGACCGCGACCGGAACCGCCGCCGGCCACACGTCCAGCACCCGCCGGATCGGCACCTGTTCGAGCGACGCGAGGAACGGTACGTGGAACAACCCGATCAGCACCGCGATCGTGCCGCCGGCCAGGAGGAGTGCCGCCGCGGTGAGCGTCCAGCAGGCTTCCCGGGGCGGGAGGACCGCGGCCAGGCGGCGGGCCACCGGAGCCGCGCCCCACGGGACCGCGAGGGCCAGGACGACCAGGACCAGTACGAGCGTCACTCGGAGCCGTCCTCGGTCCCGTCCTCGCGTCCGTCGCCCTCGGCTTCCAGGAGCAGCCGCCGCAGGGTCTCCTCGTCGCCCTCGGACAGGGAGGACACGAACCGCCGCAGCACCAGGTCCCGGTGGGGATCGCTCTCCAGTTCACGGCGCATGCGCCCCGCGACGAGACCGGCCGCGTCCTCCACCGGCTCGTAGGCGAAACTCCGGCCCGCAGGGCTGCGGCGCAGCGTGCCCTTCTCGTAGAGGCGGGACAGGATCGTGGCCGTGGTCGTCCTGGCCAGCCCCTTGTCGAGCAGCTCGTTGACCTGGTGCGCGGTCAACGGCTTGCCGGCCTCCCACAGCACCGCGAGCACGTCCGCGACGAGCTCACCGTGCGGACGTCTGTCGTCCCGACCCTTGCCCGACATGTCTCTCCCGCGATGGCGTGAATGCTTCTTAGGCTTGCCTAATCTACCGTTCGCGGTGGTCGAGCGCGGGCCGCGTCGACGGGTCGCACTCGATGCCCGGCGCGGGGAGGCAGCGGAGAGGCGGGAGGCCCGGCCTAGGGCGGCGTGTCTTCCGCGTCGTTCTGTCCGATGGGCAGGAGGAGCATGAAGGTGGCCGGGCTGCTGTGCGTCATGGAGAGCCGTCCGCCGAGGGAGACCGCCAGATCACGGGCGAGCGCCAGACCGATGCCCGTTCCCGGGCCGCCCCCGGAGTGCCCCCGGTCGAAGAGCAGGGCCGGATCCCCTTCGACACGGCCCTCGTCGGTCACGTCGAAGGCCAGAGCGCTCCCCAGATCACGTACCCGGACCTGGACGGTGCCGCGCCCGTGCACCCTGGCGTTGTCGAGCAGAATGCCGAGCACCTCGGACACGGGCCCGCCCGGGATCCGTACATCCGCGGGCACGTCGTCGGCAGCGCTCACCAGACGACGGCCCTCGCGGGCGAAGAGCCCGTGCCACCGGGCCGTCGTCTCCTCGATCAACCGGAGGGCCGGCACGTACGTCGCGGCCGGGTAGGCCCGGCCCCGCGAGCGCGACAGGCGCAGAAGTTCCTCCACCGTGTGGTGCAGGCGCTCCGTCGTGGCCAGGGCCTCGGCGACGACCGGCCGCAGCCTCGTCTCGTCGTCCTGGCCGAGCCCTTCCTCCAGCGCCAGTTGCAGTCCGGCCAGCGGCGTGCGGAGCTGATGGGACGCGTTGCCGGTGAAGTCCCGCTCGCGGCGCAGGAGTTCGGACAGGCTGTCGAGCATGTCGTTGTGCGTGCGGGCGACCTGGTCGATCTCGGCGATGGTGCTGGAGGCGGCCCGTCGGGACAGGTCGCCCTCGGTGACGGCCTCGCAGTGCCGGGAGAGGTCCTCCAGCGGGGCGGCCAGCACACGCGCCTGACGACGAGCGACGAGCACCGCGATGAAGACCGCCAGCACAGCCACCCCCAGCAGCACCGCCCACGCCGCGAGGACTCGGCCCCGCACGGAGCCGGCCGGCGAGGACGCCCGGACCACGCCGATCACCCGCTCCGCGTGCGAGACCGGCACCGTGACGACGATCTGACCCCCTGCCCCACCGCGGACCAGTCCTCCGCCCAGAGCACGGCGCACCGGAGCATCACCGAGCGTCGGACCGCTGCCGGCCCGCAGTCGCGCCCGCGGGTCGTACAGGCCAAGGCTCCCGCCCGCCGGGCGGCGGGGGAGTTCCACCGGGTCGCCGGTGACGTAGTCCGGGCTCACGTGGACCGCAGCGGCCAGGGCCGCCCGCTCCAGCGCGTCGCGCTGTGCCGTGTAGAGCGAGGACCGGATGACCAGGGCCAGCGGGACGGCAAGCAGGACCACGGCGAGCAGCGCGGCGGTCAGGGCCACTCGCACCACACGCTGTCTCATGCCTTCATCATGCGGGCCCGCGACCTGGCCGGATGCGACGCGGCGCCGCTTTTGCCTTCGTCTAACCCTCGCCGGGCGGAACGCTAACCCGCCGCGCCCTAGCGTCGCTGCCATGACCATCCGGCTCGGGAGCCACTTGGAAGGGCAGGGACCATGGGACGATACAAGCAGGCGTTCGTGGCCGTCGGGCTGACGATGGCGGTGACGGCGGTCGTCGGCTGCTCGACCTCCGGATCGCACGCCTCCGCACCGCCCGGGTCCTCGGCCGCGAGCCGGGGGCAGGACCGACCGGCGCCCACCGAATCCAATCCGCCCGGCGACATCCCCGACAACCAGGCCTATGTCGCCTACCGGCCGACCGGCGGCACCTTCACCGGTTTCACCGTCAAGGTCCCCGAAGGCTGGGCCCGCACCGCTCAGGGCGGCACCACGGTGTTCACGGACAAGCTGAACACCATCACCATCACGGCGGCACCGGCCTCGTCCGCCCCCACGACCGCCTCGGTCAGCCGCACCGTCGTTCCGGAACTCCGCACGCAGACACCGAAGTTCGCCTCCCCGAAGGTCTCCGAGGTGACCCGGCACGCGGGCCCCGTCGTCCTGCTGACCTACCAGGGCGACTCGGCCAAGGACCCGGTCACCGGCAAGGTGGTGCGCGACGCCTTCGAGCGGTACGCCTACTACCGCTCGGGCCACGAGGTGAACCTGACCCTGTCCGGCCCGGTGAACGCCGACAACGTCGACCCGTGGCGCATCGTCAGTGACTCCGTCGCATGGCGGTGAGGACAGTGACGACGCCCCCGGCCGGCATCACCGGCGTTCCTCCCCTCGACGAGGACGTCCTGACGGCACGTGAGCTGTACCGCTTCTACCGGGCCGGCGAGGAGGAGACGCTCGCCCTGCGCGGGGTGTCCCTGACGGTGCGGCGCGGTGAGACGGTCGCGGTCGTAGGACCCTCGGGGGCGGGCAAGTCCACCCTGCTGGCCTGTCTGGCAGGGCTCGACGAACCCTCCGGAGGAGAGGTCCGCGTGAGCGGCGTCCGCGTCAGCCACCGGCCCGAGGCGGAACGGGCCCGGCTGCGGTCCCGTCACATCGGCGTCCTGCTGCAGACCCGCAACCTGCTGCCGCACCTGAGCGTGCGCGACAACGTCCGGCTGCCTCAGCGGGCCATGGGCCGCAGGCCCGCCGTCCCGGCCGACGACCTCCTCGCGCAGGCGGGGATCAGCGATCGCGCCCACGCCCTGCCGCGCGAGCTGTCCGGCGGTCAACTCGCGCGAGCCGGGCTGGCGGTCGCCCTGGCGAACTCACCCGCCGCCCTCCTCGCGGACGAACCCACCGGCGAACTCGACGGCGAGACGGAACAGCTCGTCCTCACGATGCTGAGGCAGCGAGCGGCCGAGGGCTGCGCCGTCCTGATCGTGACCCACAGCGCGGAGGCCGTCAGGATCGCCGACCGGGTCATCACGCTGGACGACGGAAAGGCCACCGACAAGCCGTCCCTCACACCCCGCGGCGCTCCGGAGGAGTCTCACGATGACGCCCGCTGACACACTCGTGACCTGTACGGACGCGGCCCTCACCTTCGGCCGGGACACCCGGGCGGTGGTGGCCGTGCACGGGGCGAACCTGACGATCCGGCCCGGACAACGGCTCGCGGTCGTCGGAGCCTCCGGCTCGGGCAAGAGCTCCCTGCTGCACCTGATAGCGGGACTCGAACGGGCCACCAGCGGAACCGTCACCCGAGCCGCCGCCCTGGAACCGAGCGACATCGGGCTGGTCTTCCAGAACGACAGCCTCATCCCCGCCCTGAACGTCACCGAGAACGTCGCCCTCCCGCTGATCCTCGCCGACCGTCCGGAGAGCGAGGCACGGCGGACCGCTTTCGCGGCACTCGCCCACGTCGGCGTCCAGGGCCTGGCCGACCGGCTGCCGGAAGAGATCTCCGGAGGCCAGGCCCAACGAGTGGCCGTCGCCCGGGTGCTGGCCCAGGCCCCGCGCCTGATCCTCGCCGACGAGCCCACCGGGCGCCTCGACCACGCCAGCGGCACCCGCGTCCTGGACGCCCTGCTGGCCGCCGCGGAGCAGACGCGGGCCGCCCTCGTCGTCACGACCCACGACCCGTCCGTGGCCGCCCGCCTCGAACAGCGCCGCACCATGCGCTGCGGACGGCTGCTCGCACCCGAGGAGACACCGTGATCACCACCTGGGTGAAGGGCCTGGCCCGCCACCGCACCGGACGCCTGCTGGCCGCCCTGGCCGGCGTCGCGCTCGCCGTCTCCCTGATCGCCGCACTCGGCTCCTTCCTCACCGCGTCGAAGGCGACCATGACGGAGCGCGCGCTGCGCTCGGTCGCCGTCGACTGGCAGGTCCAGGTCCAGCCCGGCGCCGACCCGAACAAGGTCCTGTCCCTCGTCCGCGGGACACCCGGCACCCAGGCCGCACTCCCCGTCGGCTACGCGCACACCACCGGTTTCAGCGCCCACGCCCAGGGCAGCACCCAGACCACCGGCCCCGGCATCGCGCTCGGTCTGCCCGACGGCTACCGGAGCCGGTTCCCCGACGAGATCCGCACCCTCGCCGGCTCCCCGAACGGCGTCCTGCTCGCCCAGCAGACCGCGTCCAACCTCCACGCCGCCCCCGGAGACTCCATCGACGTCACCCTCCCCGGCGTCGGCCGACGCCAGGTCGTCGTGAGCGGGGTGGTCGACCTGCCCCAGGCGGACTCCCTCTTCCAGACCGTCGGCGCTCCGAGCCAGTCCCAGCCCACCGCGCCGCCGGACAACGTCGTGCTCCTGCCCGCCGCGCGGTTCGCCGCGCTCACCCACGGCAGCACCGGCGCCACGACGCAGATCCACGTCGCCCGTGACCACACCCGGCTGCCCGCGGACCCGGCCGCGGCCTTCACCACGGTCACCGGCGCCGCCCACCACCTGGAAGCCCGCTCCACGGGAACCGCGCTCGTCGGCGACAACGTCGGCGCCGCCCTGGACTCCGCCCGTCAGGACGCCCTGTACGCCCAGGTCCTCTTCCTCTTCCTCGGTGTCCCCGGCGCCGTCCTCGCCGCCGCCCTGACCGCCGCGGTCGCCTCGGCCGGTGGCGACCGCCGCCGTCAGGAACAGGGGCTGCTGCGTCTGCGCGGGCTGCGCCCCGGCCAGATCACCGGGCTCGCGGCCCTGGAAGCGGCGTTGATCGGCCTGCTCGGCGGGGTCCTCGGACTCGGTACGGCCGCCCTGATCGGGCAGTTCGCGTTCGGCGCCGCGTCCTTCGGCGGCGGAGGGACCACCTGGCCGTTCTGGTACGGCCTCGCGTTCGTCCTCGGCGCCGCGGTGGCCACCGGGGCCGTCCTCGTACCCGCCCTGCGCGACCTGCGCACGGTGACCGTCGCCGACACCCGCAAGGAGAACATCCGTCGTACCCGTAGCCCCTGGTGGATGCGCTACGGCCTGGACATCGTCCTGCTGATCGGATCGTGGCTCGTCTTCCGCGCCTCCTCGGGCAACCAGTACGCCCTCGTCCTCGCGCCCGAGGGCGTGCCCACCATCTCCGTGTCGTACTGGGCCTTCCTCGGCCCCGTTCTGCTGTGGATCGGTGCCGGCCTGCTCGTCTGGCGCCTCACCCTGCTGACCCTCACCCACGGCCGCCGCGCCCTGACCCGGCTGGCCCGCCCGCTCACCGGGAACCTGGCCGGTACCACCGCGGCCACCTTCTCCCGCCGCAGCCGCACGCTCGCACGATCCGTCGTCCTGCTCGCCCTGGCCGTCTCGTTCGCCGTGTCCACCGCGGTCTTCAACGCCACCTACCGGCAACAGGCCGAAGTGGACGCCCGGTTGACCAACGGCGCCGACGTCACCGTCACCGAACCCCCGGGCGCCCACGTTCCGCCCGGTGCGGCGGCCGGCCTCCAGGTCCCCGGCGCACGGCACGTCGAGCCCCTTCAGCACCGGTTCGCCTATGTCGGCTCCGACCTCCAGGACCTGTACGGCGTCCGCCCGGACACCGTCGCCCGAGCCACCTCGCTGCAGGACGCGTACTTCGCCGGCGGCACCGCGGACCAGCTCATGCAGCGCCTGGCCCAGCGCCCGGACAGCCTGCTGGTCAGCGAGGAGACCGTGCACGACTTCCAGCTCACGCCCGGCGACACGGTCAACCTCCGTATCCGGGACGCCCGTACGAACGTCCTGCGCACCATCCCCTTCCACTACGCCGGAGTCGTCAAGGAGTTCCCGACCGCGCCCAAGGACAGCTTCTTCGTCGCCAACGCCTCCTACATCGCCCGCACCACCGGCAGCGACGCGGTGGGCGCCTTCCTGATCGACACGGGCGGCACCCGGCAGAAGCAGGTCGCCACGCACCTGCGCGGGCAGTTGGGCAGCAGCGCCACCGTCACCGACCTGACCCGGACCCGCGGCACGATCGGCACCAGCCTGACCTCCGTCGACCTGGCCGGCCTCACCCGCATCGAACTCGCCTTCGCCGTCCTGCTCGCCGCCGGAGCCGGCGGGCTCGTCCTCGCTCTCGGCCTCGCCGAGCGCCGCCGCACCTTCGCCATCGCCACGGTCCTCGGCGCCACCAGGCGTCAACTGCGCGGAATGGTCCTCAGCGAAGCGCTGCTCCTGGCCGTGAGCGGCCTGGCGACGGGCGCCCTCATCGGCTGGGCCCTGGCCCAGATGCTCGTCAAGGTCCTCACCGGCGTCTTCGACCCCCCGCCCGCAGGCCTGGCGGTCCCCGGCGCCTACCTCGCCCTCACCGGGCTCGCCGCCCTGACCGCCGTACTGGCCGCGGCCCTCAACGGCATCCGCAGCGCCCGGCGACCCGCGGTGGAGGAACTGCGCGACATGTGAACCCCGTCCGCGGGCCGGAAAGATCGCCGAACTCACGAGGAGGCCTACGCTGTCCACCATGGGCACGAGCACGCCACCGGACCGAAGCCGTCTGCGCGTACTCGTCGTCGAGGACGACGAAACCATCGGCCGCCATCTGGAGACCGGCCTGCGGGGCAACGGCTATGCCGCGATCTGGATCCGTACCGGCGTCGCGGCTCTCACCGAAGCGGGTGCCGGCGCCTACGACGCCGTCCTCCTGGACCTGGGACTGCCCGACATCGACGGACTGGACGTCGCACGGGACCTGCGTGGACGCTCCCCGGACCTGCTGATCGTCATCCTCACCGCACGCACCGACGACATCGACATCATCGCCGGCCTCGAGGCCGGCGCCGACGACTACCTCGTCAAGCCCTTCTCCCTGACCGTGCTCCTCGCCCGCCTGCGCGCCCATCTGCGCCGACGGGTCGTCACGCCCGCCGAACAGCCACCGGTACGGCTGGACGACCTCGTCATCGACACCACGGCCCGCCGGTGCACCCTCCACGGCGAGGAGATCACCCTGCGCCCCAAGGAGTTCGAACTGCTCGCCACCCTGGCCCGGCACCCCGGGGCGGCCGTCGCGCGCGAGACCCTCATGGCCGAGGTGTGGGACGAGAACTGGTTCGGCCCCACCAAGACCCTGGACGTCACCATGGCGAGCCTGCGCCGCCGGCTCGCGCAGGCGGCGGACGCCTCCGGCCGCCCCTGTCGCCTGCCCCGCATCGTCACCCTGCGGGGGCACGGCTACCGACTGGAGACCGACGCCTCCAGTACCGCGTGAACGAGTGACGTCGAGGGCCACTCGCCGGGACTCCCGGCTTCCGGCAGGTGCCCCGGGTGAGGAGAGGCGCATTCTGGGACGGAGGCTCAAACCCACCGTCCACCTCACCTCCGGGAGCGATCATGAGCGTCGACCGTCCCTCGGTCCGGACCCGGCTGGAGGACGGCGTCCTGTTCGCCACCCTCGACGCCGGCCCCCTGAACCTCATCGGTGTCGACCTGGTCCGTGACCTGGTCGCCCTGGTCGACATGTTGTGCACCGACCCGGGTGACGTGCGTGTCGTCGTCATCGACAGCGCTTCGCCGGAGTACTTCTCCGCGCACGTGGACCTCACGGCGGTCCCGCAGTACACCGCCGAGGCCGCGAAGGCGGGCGGCCCCGGCGACGCCTCCCTCGGCATGTTCCTGCACAAGCTGGCGACTGTTCCGGTGATCACCATCGCCAAGGTCCGCGGGCGCGCCCGCGGCGGCGGCAACGAACTCGCCCTGGCCTGCGACATGATCTTCGCCTCGCGCGAGAAGGCGGTCTTCGGACAGTTCGAGTCCGGCACCGGCGCCCTGCCCGGCGCGGGTGGCGTCCAGCATCTGGCCCGGCGGCTCGGCCGGACCCGCGCCATCGAGGCCATCGTCGGCGCGGACGACTTCGACGCCGACACCGCCGAGCGCTACGGCTGGATCAACCGCGCGCTGCCCGACACCGAGCTGGACGGGTTCGTCGAGCGGCTGGCGAAACGCGTCGCGGGCTTCCCGCCCGAAGGGGTGCGGGCGGCCAAGCGTGCCGTCAACGCCCTCACGCTGGCGTCCCCCGCGCACATCCGCTCCGACGCCGCGACCTTCCAGAGCCTGATCGCCCGGCCCGACAGCCGCGAGCGCCTGGACCACCTCGCCGGGCGGGGCCTCCAGACGCCCGGTGAGCTCGAACGCGACCTCGGCGAAGCGGTCGGGGGCTTCCCCGCGGGCCGTGGGGCGGGCTGAAGGCCGAACATCGCTGACCCGCTTCGAGGGCGCGGCCGCCCCGACCATCGCGGCACCGACAGGCGACGGACGGACGAGCCACCGATCGCCCATTGGCCCGCGACCCGGGCAGGGAACGCCTGACAAGCTGCACCTTCCGTGCCGACAGTGCCGTGCCTTGAGGAGACGCCATGCAGGTAGCCGTGGTCACCTTCGACGGATTCAACGAACTCGACAGCTTCATCGCCTCCGCACTGATCAACCGGTGCCGAAAGAGCGGTCTGGAAGCCTTCATCACGACACCGACACCGGTGGTCACGTCGATGAACGGGGTCGAGGTGACCGGACAGCGCCCGATGGAGTTCGTGACCGAGGCCGACGTCGTGCTGATCGGCAGCGGTGTGAAGGCGCGAGACGTGGTCGCCGACGACCGGTTGCTCGCCAGGCTGCTGCTCGCCCCCGCGCGACAGCTCATCGGCGCTCAGTGCTCCGGCGCGCTGGTGCTGGCCCGGCTCGGGCTGCTGGACGGCATGCCCGCCTGCACCGACATGAAGACCCGGCCCTTCGTCGAAGCCGACGGCATCACCGTGCTCGACACGCCGTTCCACGCCGAGGGCAACATCGCCACCGCGGGCGGCTGCCTGGCGTCCCAGTACCTCGCCACGTGGGTGATCACCCGCACGCTCGGGGAGGACGCCGCGCGCGACGTCATGGACTACGTGGCCCCGGTCGGCGAGAACGAGGAGACCGTCGAGCGCGCCCTGCGGGCCGTTCGCACCGGCGAGGCCGCACTGCGCTGACGCCGCGCGCACCCCGACCGCCGGCCCGGACCGTCGACGCGACGGTCCGGGCCGGGCGGCAGGGGTGGGGGATCCGCCGTGTCAGCGGCGCCGCTGGTCCGCCCGCAGTTCGAAGTCGCCGTAGCTGTTGTCGGCGGGGTTGACCGTGACGCCGGGGGCCACGATCTCGTCGATGCGGTCGAGCACGTCGGCCGTGAGCGTGACGTCGGCGGCCGGGAGGAACGCCTCGAGCTGTTCCATGGTGCGCGGCCCGATGATCGCCGAGGTGACGCCGGGATGGTTGATCACGAAGGCGACGGCCAGCTCGATCAGCGACAGGCCCGCCTTCTCCGCGAGGAGCGCGAGCTGTTCGACGGCGTCGAGCTTGCGCCGGTTGGCCGGGCTGCTCATGTCGAAGCGGGCCTGCGGTCGCGCCGCGGAGGCCGGGCCGGAGGAGGACTCCTTGCGGTAGCGGCCCGAGAGCCACCCGCCGGCCAGCGGGCTGTAGGTCAGGGTGCCCATGCCGTGGCGGCGCACGGTGGGGAGCACGTCCTCCTCGACGCCGCGGACCAGGATCGAGTACGGCGGCTGCTCGGTCACGAACCGCTCCAGACGGCGCTCGCGCGAGACCCACTGGGCCTCGACGATCTGGGAGCCGGAGTACGACGAGGAGCCGATGTACCGGATCTTGCCCTGGTGCACGAGGTCGGAGAGGGCGCCGAGGGTTTCGGCGACGTCGGTGTCGGGGCTGGGACGGTGGACCTGGTAGAGGTCGATGTAGTCGGTGCCCAGGCGGCGCAGGGAGTTCTCGACCTCGCGGATGATCCAGCGCCGCGAGCCTCCCCGGGCGTTGGGGTCGTCCTGGCTCATCGGCATGAAGAACTTGGTCGCCAGGACCACGTCCTCGCGCCGGTCCTTGAGCGCCTTGCCGACGATCTCCTCCGAGACCCCGGCGGAGTACACGTCCGCGGTGTCGACGAAGTTGATGCCGGCGTCGAGGGCCCGGTGGATGATCCGTACCGAGTCGGCCTCGTCCTCGTTGCCCCAGGGGCCGAACATCATCGCGCCCAGGCACAGCGGGCTGACCTGGACGCCTGTGCGGCCCAGCGGTCGGTGGTGCACGGGTGTCTCTCCTCGTGTCGTCGTCAGTCGTTCGTTGCCGGAACGACCGTGCCGGTGCCCGCCCAGCTCGCGAGCAGGCCCAGGGCCTGTCGCTCCGGGGAGTCCGGTTCGGGTGTGTAGAAGTTCAGGCGCAGGCCGGGATCGGCGGGCAGCTCCATCGCCTCGTAGGGCAGCGCGAGCTCACCCACCAGGGGGTGGCGCAGGCGCTTGAGGCCCGAGCGGTGGAACTTCACGTCGTGGCGTGCCCACCGGCGCGCGAACTCCTCGCTCTTGGTCGTGAGCTCGCCGATCAGGTCGGTCAGCGCCTTGTCGTGGAAGGCCCGGCCCGCCTCCGTGCGCAGGAAGGCGACCGAGTCGTCGGCCACCTTGTCCCAGTCGACCCAGAAGTTCCGCGCGGCGGGGTCCAGGAACAGGAAACGGGCGGTGTTGACGGGCCCGCGCTGGGCGAACAGGGGCGAGTCGAGGACCGGCGCGTACAGGGCCCGCCCCAGCGCGTTGGCGGCCAGCACGTCGAAGCGGCGGTTGCGCACGTAGGCGGGCACGCCGGTCATCGAGTCGAGAATCCGCACGATCGTCGGCCGGACCCGGGTCGTCGTCGCGGCGGGCCGCCGTCCCGGGACGCCGGAGGCGCGGGCCAGGTCGTACAGGTGGGTGCGCTCGGCCTCGTCGAGCTGCAGCGCGTGGGCCAGGGCCTCGAGGACCGAGTCGGAGGCTCCGCCGAGGTTGCCGCGTTCGAGGCGGACGTAGTAGTCGACGCTCATGCCCGCGAGCAGGGCGACCTCCTCGCGGCGCAGCCCCGGGACGCGGCGCTGTCCGCCGTAGACCGGCAGCCCGGCCTGCCGCGGGGTGATCCGGGCCCTTCGTGTGCTGAGGAACTCGCGCACCTCGGCGGCCAGGTTCCTCTTCTCCGAGGCGTCCATGGTCACAGCCCCGCCTGTGCCGCGTGCCCGCCGCGGGGGCAGAGCCCGCTCGGCGTGCCCGCGGCGCGGGACGCGATGGGTGTGCGGGACACGGGCTGCTCCTTCGGCTCGGTGCGCGACCGGCTCGGTGTGCGACGGGCGGGACGGCGGTTCCTTCACAGTAGGTCGGCTTCCGGACGGCTGCGAGGTACTGCCAGTACCCGGAAGAGCGGTGACTCCCACCCGCGGGCGAGATCGGCGTTCCATGGAGAGGACCGAATGGATTCCATGGAGCGGGAACCCCATGGAGAAGGCCGAAGGAACCGGCCGGACCGCCCGTCCGACCGTCGCCACCCTCGACGTGCCCCCACGGGCCGCTCGCGAAGAAAGGTGCCTGTGATGCAGACCCTCACCCTCAACAACGGTGTCGAGATGCCCGCCCTCGGATTGGGCGTCTTCCAGACCCCGCCCCCGGAGACGCGGGCCGCGGTCACCGCCGCCATCGAGCTGGGGTACCGGCACATCGACACGGCCGCCGCCTACGGCAACGAACGCGAGGTCGGCGAGGCCCTCCGCGACTCCGGCGTACCCCGCGACGAACTCTTCGTCGAGACGAAGATCTGGATCAGTGACTACGGCTACGACGAGACGCTGCACGCCTTCGACAAGAGCGCCGCCAAACTGGGCGTCGACCGGATCGACCTGCTGATCCTGCACCAGGCGCTGCCCTCGGACTTCGCCCGGACCCTGGCCGCCTACCAGGCCCTGGAGAAGCTGCTGGCCGACGGGAAGGTCCGCGCCATCGGCGTCAGCAACTTCATGACCGATCACCTGACAGCGCTCCTGGACGCCACCTCCGTGGTACCCGCGGTCAACCAGCTCGAGATCCATCCCTACTTCCAGCAGCGCGCCGTCCTCGACTTCGACGACCGGCACCACATCCTCAACCAGGCGTGGTCCCCGATCGGGGGCATCACCTTCTACCCCGGGTACGGCGAGCACCGCACCAGCGTCCTCGAGGACCCGGCCGTCACCGCCGTCGCCAAGGCCCACGACAGGAGTCCGGCCCAGGTGCTGCTGCGCTGGGGCCTCCAGCAGGGCCGCTCGGTCATCCCCAAGTCCACCAGGCGCGAGCGGATCGCCGAGAACCTCGACGTCTTCGACTTCGACCTCTCCACCGACGAACTCACCGCCCTCGACGCCCTGGAGACCGGCCGGCGCGGCGGCCCCGAGCCCGAGGCGATCACCCTCGCCGACCACGGCCGCGCCATCCCCGAGGCCTGACAGAGACCGCGGCGAACCCGCCGACCAGGCGGCCGGCACGTTCCACCGCCGCCGAGACCGAATCCAGCCCACCCCCTTTGAGGAGCCGCGCCGATGCGAGCCACCCTGCTGTACGGGGCCGACGACGTCCGAGTCGAGGACGTCGCCGACCCGAAGATCCAGAACCCCACCGACGCGGTCGTGCGGATCGTCCTGTCCTGCGTCTGCGGCAGCGACCTGTGGCCCTACAAGTCGCTGCCGCCCACCGACGACCCCCGCCACATGGGCCACGAATTCCTCGGCGTCGTAGAGGAGACCGGCTCGGCGGTCACCGGCCTGAAGCCCGGCGACGTGGTGGTGGCCCCGTTCGTCTACAGCGACAACACCTGCGCCTACTGCCGTGAGGGCCTGCACACCTCCTGCCGGCACGGCGGCCAGTGGGGCGTGCGCGGCGTCGACGGCGGCCAGGGCCAGGCCGCCCGTGTCCCGCAGGCCGACGGCACCCTGGTGAGACTGCCGGTCGGCGAGGACTCCGATCTGCTGCCGGACCTGCTGACCCTGTCCGACGTCCTGTGCACCGGCTACCACGCGGCGCGCACCGCCGGCGTCACCCGAGGGGACAGCGTCACCGTGGTCGGCGACGGTGCCGTCGGCCTGGCCGCCGTCATCAGCGCGAAGCTGCTCGGGGCCGAACGCATCGTTCTCATGGGCCGCCACCGCGTACGCACCGACCTGGGCCGCGCGTTCGGCGCCACCGACGTGGTCGCCGAACGCGGGGACGAGGGCGTCGCCCGGGTACGCGACCTGACCGGTGGCGAGGGCACCCGCAAGGTCCTCGAATGCGTCGGGCTCAAGGACGCCCTCGCCCAGAGCTTCGGCGTGGTCCGCGACGGCGGCACGATCAGCCGGGTCGGCGCACCCCAGTACCCCGAAGTCCCCTTCGGCTTCGGCGACTTCCTGCGCAACATCACCCTCACCGGCGGAGTCGCACCCGCCCGCGCCTACATCGAGGAGCTCATGCCGCACATCCTCGACGGCTCCATCCGCCCCGGCCGCGTCTTCGACCGCACCGTCGACCTGGAGAACATCGCCGACGGCTACCGAGCCATGAACGAACGCGAGGCACTGAAGGTCCTCGTCACGCCCTGACCTCCGAGCGGGGGGGGGAGGTACGTCTGCGGCTAAAGCATTGGGCCGGAGCGTCGTCGCGCTGTGATACTGCCTCGATGATCAACATTCCCGCAGCCGCGCTGGATTCGTTGCAGGGGCTCGCCTTCGGCGACGCCTTCGGTGACCGCTGGTTCCGCATCCTGCGCCAGGACGGTACGGCGGCCCTGGAGGCGCGGACGCCACCCCCGGAGTCGCTGTGGCAGTGGAGCGACGACACGGCCCAGGCGATCGTCCTCGTACGCGAACTCGCCGCGGGAGACGAGACGTTGGACCAGGACCGCCTCGCCCTGAGCCTCGCGGCGGCCTACGCCGAGGACACGCACCGTGGCTACGGAGCCTCGATGCACGACGTGCTCCGCCGGATCGGCGCGGGCGAGCCCTGGCGGGACGTGGTCGCCGGGCAGTTCGGCGGCCAGGGCTCCTGGGGCAACGGCGCGGCCATGCGCGCCGCCCCGCTCGGCGCGTGGCACGCCGTCGACCTCGACGTCGTCGCCGAGCAGGCCGCCCGGCAGAGCGAGGTCTCGCACCACCACCCGGAGGCGATCACCGCGGGAGTGGCGGTCGCCCTCGCCGCGGCGCTGGCGACACGCAGCCGCGGCGGCCCCGCCCCGGCACGTCCGGACTTCCTGCGGGCCGTCGCCGAACGACTCCCCGACAGCGACGTCCGGTCGGGGGTGCGGATCGCGGCCCGGATGCCGGAGCACACCTCGGTCCGGCACGCCGCGGAGGTCCTGGGCTCCGGCTACCGGATGTCCGGGCCCGACACCGTCCCGTACGCCCTGTGGTGCGCCGCGGGCCACCTCGACGACCTGCACGAGGGCCTGTGGCTCACGGTCGCCGGACGCGGCGACATCGACACGACCTGCGCCGTCGCGGGCGGGGTGATCGCCGCCCGTACGGGCGTCGCCGCCCTCCCCGCCGCCTGGCACGCGGCCCGTGAACCGCTGCCACCGGTGGCGCCGGATCAAGGGCCTCGGCCGGCTTCGGCGTGTCGCACATCACTGTTTTAGGACAAGGTCCGCAGGTCACTCAGATGACCTAAGGTTCCGAACAGGCCGCCTGGCCTCCTGCGAAGAAGGATGTGCTCCGTGGCTGGTGAAGGCGTATCGAATCGTTTGGTCGGTCTGCTCACGGTCCGAGGTGAGGATCTCGGCGCCGAATGGGCGGACAAGGTCACCGGTTCCCTCGGCGGGCGGGTGAGCCGCGCCGAGGTCCAGCGGGAACTGCAGGAGATCTACACGGCATTGGTGGCCGCGCTCGCCGACGGCAGCCTGGACGGGCGGGGGGAGGCGTTCGGCGAGGTCCGGGCGCTCCTGACCGAACTGTCGCGCAACCGCGCGCACCAGGGCTTCACCCCCACCGAGACCGCGGTGAGCGTGTTCGCGCTCAAGGAGGTCCTGGAGCCGTCCCCGTCCGGCGACGACAGCGACCTGCAGGCGTACCTGAAGTTCTCCGCGCTGCTGGACACCCTGGGCCTGTTCACGATCGAGGTCTACACGCGTACGCGCGAGGAACTGATATCGGCGCAGGCCGAGCAGTTGCTGGAGCTGTCCACGCCGGTCGTGAAGCTGTGGGACGGGGTGATCGGCGTTCCGCTGGTCGGGACCCTGGACTCGGCGCGCACGATGGTCGTGATGGAGAAGATGCTCCAGGCCCTGATCGACACGGGTGCCGAGCAGGCCATCATCGACATCACCGGCGTGCCGGCGGTGGACACCGAGGTCGCCCAGCACCTGCTGAAGACCGTCGTGGCGGCCCGGCTGATGGGCGCCGAGTGCACGATCTCCGGCATCCGTCCGCAGATCGCGCAGACGATCGTGGCGCTGGGGATCAACTTCGGTGACATCGTCACCAAGGCCACCCTGGCCGATGCCCTGCGGCACGCGCTGCGCCGCTCCGGTGTCACGCTCTCGCGCACGGCACCCCCGGCCGGTGCTCGGTGACCGAGCGCGTTCCGGTCCTGCAGATCGGACAGGTCCTGCTGGTGTCGATCCAGACGGACCTCGACGACCAGTCGGTGATGCTCCTTCAGGACGACCTGGCCGCCAAGGTCGTCGAGACGAGCGCCCACGGTGTGGTCATCGACATCACCGCGGTGGACATCGTCGACTCCTTCGTGGGCCGGATGCTGGCGACCATCGCCTCCATCTCGCGTCTGCTGGACGCGCAGACCGTCGTGGTGGGCATGCGCCCGGCCGTCGCCATCACCCTGGTCGAACTCGGCCTGTCCCTGGGCGGCGTACGGACCGCCCTGACCCTGGACAAGGGGCTGCGCCTGCTGCGACAGGCCCGCGCCCAGTCCCTCGGGGAGTCCGATCCCGACGTCGCGGCCGGTCCCGGATCCGACGGCATCGTGCCGGATGCCGCGGCAGGCCTGTGAACGGGGCCTCCAGCGCCTCGGAGACGCTGGAGATCACCGCCAACGCCGGCGTGGTGCAGGCCCGCCAGCGGGTGCGCGCCCTGGCGCAGGAATGCCGTTTCTCCCTGGTCGAGCAGACGAAGCTGATCACCGCCGCGAGTGAGCTGGCCCGCAACACCCTCATCCACGGAGGCGGCGGCACGATGACCGCCGGCCTGGTGGAGGAACGCGGCCGGCGCGGCGTGCGCCTGGTCTTCAGCGACCAGGGGCCCGGCATCCCCGACGTGGACCTGGCCCTGACCGACGGCTGGACGTCCGGCGCCGGCATGGGCCTGGGGCTGTCCGGCTCCAAACGACTGGTCGACGACTTCGTCCTGGAGACCGTCGCCGGACAGGGGACCACGGTGACCGTCACCAAGTGGGCGCGGTGACGGCCGTGGACGTCGCGCGGTTGCTCGACTGCGAGGACGTGGCCTGGTTCCGCGACCAGCCGGAGGCCGCCCGTGGTGCGGCCGCCGCCCTGGGCCGACGTATCGGCCTGGGGGAGCAGCGCAGTTCCCAGCTCGTGCTGGCGGTGGCCGAACTGGCGGGCAACATCGCCAAGCACGCCGTCGACGGCTCCCTGCTGCTGCGCGTCGTACGCAACGAGGACATCGCCGGGGTGGAGGTGCTGGCGGTGGACGGCGGCCCGGGAATCGCCGACGTGCCGGCGGCCCTGCAGGACGGCATGTCGACGACCGGCACCCTCGGCATCGGCCTCGGCGCGGTCCGGCGCCTCGCCGACTCCTTCCACATCCACTCCCAGCCCGGCCTGGGCACCGTACAACTCGCCCGTTTCTGGCCACGTCCCGCACACCCTTCGGTGGCCGGAGAACCCGCGGTGGGAGGCGTCACCCGGCCCATCGGCGGCGAGCAGGTCTGCGGCGACGCCTGGACCGCCCGCACGGACACCGGCGAGCAGTTCTCCGTCCCGCCCACCGAGAAGGCGGCGGGTCCGCCCGCGTCCGGTGCCGTCGGCTGGTCGGCCCTGACCGGTGTCCGCCCGGCCACCCCTCACCCGCGGACAGCGACGACCCGGGGCTCCTTCGCGGGCCCCGGCCGCTCAGGTCGTCCGACGGCGGTGCGCGCCGCCGTCGCCGGGCCCGGCACCGGCGTACTGATCATGTCCTGTGACGGGCTGGGCCACGGACCGATGGCCGCCGTGGCCGCCCAGGCGGCCGTCCACGCCTTCAGGACGGGAACCGCCCGCACCCCGGAAGGGGCCATGGAGCAGGTGCACCGTGCTCTGCGTGGAACACGCGGCGCGGCGGTGGCCATCGCGCGCCTGGAGCCGGACGGCCGCCTGCTGTTCTGCGGCGTCGGGAACATCACCGCCGCCCTGGTCACCAGCACCAGCCGCAGCACGTTGCTCTCCCACCCGGGCATCACCGGTCACCAGATGCACCAACTGCGCACGTACGAGCACCACTTGCCTCGACACGGGATCCTGGTGATGCACTCCGACGGCCTCAGTGAACGCTGGACCCACAACGACCTGGCGGGCCTGCTCCACCACCCGCCCGCGTTGATCGCCGCCGCACTGATGCGCCAGGCCGGAACGCGCCGCGACGACGCCAGCGCGGTGATCGCCAAGGCCGCCCGGTGAACGTACCCGCCCCACGCGCCCACCAGTACACGGCGGGCGCCAGTGCCCTGCTGGTGACGCCGCTCAGCACCGAGCACGACATCTTCGCCCTGCGCCGCCACGCCAAGACCATCGCCTCGGCCGTCGGCCTGGACGACCGCGACCAGGTGCGCCTGGCCACGGCGGTGAGCGAGCTGGGGCGCGATCTGCTGCGCCCCGCCGCGATGACCGCCGTGTTCAGCCTGCAGCAGGAGCCCGCCGCGCTCCGCACACTCCTGCAGTGGCGCGACGACCGCGCGCCCAGCGGCGAATCGCTGACCGCCGTCACCCGGCTGCTGCCGCAGACCCGTCACGAGCCGGCCCCCGGACCCCCGGACCACTCGGGCGGCGGCCGGATAGAGATCGTCTGCCACATCCCCGAGCTCGCCGCCCGGGACCTGAAGGTGGAACAGGTCCTCTCCCTCCTGGAGTCGGACGGCCCCGCCAGCGCGATCGACGACCTGCAGGCACAGTCCCGCGACCTGATCAACGCACTTCAGGAAGCCCACGCCCAACGCGACGAACTGGAACGCCTCAACGAGGAACTGACCGAGACCAACGCCGGGGTGATGGCCCTCTACGCGGAGCTGACCGTCGAGCACAAGGACGTCGTGGAGCGCTTCGGACAGGAGCACGAACTCGCCCTGGCCCTCCAGCGCACCTTCCTTCCCGCGAGCCTGCCCCAGAGCCCCGGGGCGGAACTCGCGGTGCGCTATCTGCCCGCCGCCGCCACGACGGAGATCGGCGGCGACTTCTACGAGGCGGTCGCCACCCCGCAGGGTCTGCTCCTCGCCGTCGGGGACGTCGTCGGCCACTCACTCCAGGCCGCCATGGTCATGGGCGAGATCCGCCACGCCCTGCGCGCCTACGCGGCTCAGAACCTGCCCCCGCACGTCCTGCTGCAGCACCTGGACCATCTGCTGGGTCTGCACCAGCCCGGTTGGACCGCCACCGTGTGCATCGTCCTGGTCGACGCCGACCACGCACGCCTGCACGTCGCCAACGCCGGTCACCTGCCACCCCTGCTCCTGGGGCCCGGTGGGACGCCCCGCTATCTGAGGGAACACGGCCCGCTCCTGGGCCTGGGCCTGCCGCAGCCCGTGGCCGTCAGCCATCCCGTCGAAGCGGGCAGCAGGCTCGTCATGATCACCGACGGGCTCGTCGAGACCCGCGACACCGATCTCAACGAACGCCTCGATCTGCTGAGCGCTGTCGTGGCGGAAGGGCCGGGGGAGCCGGAGGCGTTGTGCGCGCACCTGGTGGACACCTTCGGGGAGGACCCCGACGACGACATCATCGTCTTCGCCGCCCGCCTCCGTCCGCCCGATCCCTCGGCGTCCGGAGCCGACTGACCGACGGGCTCGCCGTACGCGAAGTGGCGGCATGCGAAGGGGCGTTATGCGAGAAGGCGGGTGGCGAACAGAGGAAGTCCGTTCACCACCCGCCCCTCGCGCGCCGATGCCGTGAGGTCAGATCATGCGCAGGTTCGTGTAGTAGCCGCCGACCCGCTCGTGATAGTCGGCGTCGCCGATGTGCTTGTCCTGGACGAACTCGGGAGAGTTCTTGACCTGGTCCTTGGTGAGCGCGACGTAGATCTTCCGCTCGTCCTGGTCGACGGACTGCACGGTGCCCGCCGGAAGCAGGACGTGCTTGCCGAAGATCCATACGCCGGTGTCGACGACGAGGTAGGAGGAGTCGACCTCGTCCGAGTGCTTGTCGACCTTCCCGATGCTGCCGTCGGTGGCCTCGACCTTGTATCCGATCAGGTCGGTGCCCGCGATGTGGCCGGTGGTCGGCTGGTAGCCCCAGATGCCGTCACTCATGAAGAAAGACTCCCTCATCGAAATTCGTTGAATCCGCGGTCGAACCACGGATCTGTCGAGGTGTCATCGAATGCGGTGACGTTTCCTCGTGAGGCCGGGTTCCCACGCTTCGGAGTCCGACACATCCCGTGCCCCGTCGGGAGGGAGGCGGATCAGAGTGCCCCGTGGACCAGGTGGGTCCAGTGTTCGGCGAGGGCCGGGATGGGCTGGGGGACGGGGCCGAGGTCGCCGTTGTGCGGGGTGTGCAGGCCGTCGACGGCGTCCTTGAGGATGTGTTCGCGGACATCGGGGCCGGGAGGCGGCAGTGTGTACGTGATGGAGGGGGTTGCCGAGGCCGCACGGCGGTGAAGGCCGGCGTGATGGGGGACGGGTGTGTACGTGTTCCAGCCGAGGCTGTTGAGGCGGTGGATCTGGCCGGCCCAGTGGGTGGCGTCGCGCATGTCGCCGTGCCGGAGATGGGTGAGGTAGAGGCACAACGCCGCCGTGACGTTGCCGGCGCCCGCCGCGAAGTGCCACCAGAACTGCGCTCCTTCCTCCTGGTCGGCGAGATAGAGCAGACTCGCGAAGGTGAGAGCGCCGTCGGGATCGCGGCTCATGTCGAAGGCCGTGATGCGGGCGGCGGCGCCGCGGTGACGGACCGTGCCACGGCACAGCAGGCGCAGGTCGTACGCGGCCCGTTCGTGCAGGGCGGCCGGGAGCGGTCGGGCTCGCCGGCCGCCGTGCGGGACGGCGCTCAGGAACTGCACCCAGCGCAGCTCGTGGAGGTGCCGGGCAAGACGGTGCCGGGCGGTGTCGAGGTCGGCGCCGGTGTACTCGCCCTTGAAGACGCGGGCGCGGCGCAGAGCCTCGTCGATGCTGCGCGGGGTGCGGTTCACAGGCCGCTCACTCCTTGTCCGTCTCGCGGGTGTCGTCGGTGCGGTATCCCATGGCGGCGGCGAGCCGTGCCCTGGCCGTGCGATGCGTCGAGCGCACGGTGGCTTCGCTGATGCCCATGATCAGGGCGGTGTCCGCGGTGCTGAAGCCGAGCGCGTTGCGCAGGACGACGACGTCGAACTGGCGCTCGCTCAGACGCGCCATGTGCCGGTAGAGACCCAGTCCTTCCTCCAGTTCGGCGATCTCGTCCGCGTGCTCGGCGTGGAAGGAGTCCCGGAAGGAGGCCAGGAGGGGTTCGGTGGCCGCGCGCATGGCCCGGGCGAAGGCCAGGGTCTCGGTGGTGGCGGGGCTGCGGCCCAGGGCCGCGAGCTCGCCGTGCACGCGTTGTTTGAACAGGGCCCAGGCGTACGACCCGCGGTCCGGCATGGACTGGAGCCGGGGCCAGATGGTGGACAGGTAGAGGAACGTGGCGTCGACCAGCCGGCGGGCGGTCGCCGCGTCGCCGAGGTGGATGCGGCTGTATTCCAGGCAGGCTCGGTCGTAGCGGGCGTGGAAGTCCCAGAAGTCGGCCGGCATCTGAGGGGTGCGACTGTCGATCGTGTGTCCTGCCGGATCGGGCTGCTGGATGGTCACCGGCGGCCTCCCTCGTCCAGGGAGGCCGCGTCGGGCTGGGCTGCAGGGGAGGGAGGCTGCTGTTCGACCAGGGCCTGTGCGCCGAGGCGTACACCGGCGCCCAGGAGGCGCCGCACTAAGAACCACACGTCGGGCGCGAAAGACCGCGCCGCGGCGGCGAAGGCCAGCGTGAAGCCGGCTACGTCGTAGTCCACAGTGAATGTCTTCCTTCGTTTCAGGCGGTGGCGTGACCGCACCGTCCCCCGTCGGGCGGGCAGGCACCTGAAGCATCGTTGCTCTGGAAAACAGATAAGCCCACCAGTGCCGGTAAACGTGCAGGCCTCCGAGCAGATCGTTCCGACACCGGGCGGCTTTCCGCCCACCTGGACGGGGAGGCGCGCTTTGCTGCAGCGCAACGCCACACCGCGCCACCTCGCGCGCCTGGCGCGCCACCCGCGACGAGCTGCCTTTTTGACAGAAAAGAAGGAATTCCAACCCGCTTTGCGCGAACGTGAAATTGCACGCTCAATTTCACCGTGTGGTTCAGATCACATCTTGCCGACTCCGGCGGGAACGCTTCGATGCACCCGGTGCCGCGAGTGCCGCACGGCACGCCGCCTTGACGCGGCGACGGTGCGCCGCCCGCACGGCCTGGCGGCTCCGGCGAACCCCGGCGCCCGGCCTGCCACCGGCCGCCCATGACGTCGCGATCCGCCTGAGCCACCGGAGTGACATCGGCGGTCGAAGGGACCCGGCCGCGCGCGTCGGGCAGCCGCTCACGGCGTCGATGCATTTTGCTGGCCACCGAATTCTGGCGTCTTCCGCGAGGCCTTCCCGCCGGCCGGTGGGGGCGGGTGCGGGTGGGAATCGAGCGAGGAGGATCCTGGTGGCAGGAAGTGTCGTAGAAAGCGGTACGCCGCTGGTCGCACGGCTTCTGCGAGGGCAGAAGGCCCTGGTGACCGGCGCGAACTCGGGTATCGGCAAGGCGACCGCCATCGCCCTGGGCCGGGCCGGGGCGGACGTCGTGGTCAACTACGTCGTCGGCGCCGACGAGGCCGAGAAGGTCGTCGAGGAGATCAAGGGCTTCGGGGTCAACGCCTACGCCCACGAGGCCGACGTGTCCGACGAGGACCAGGTCGTCGAGATGGTCGCCCGGATCGTGCGGGAGTTCGGGACCATCGACATCATGGTGGCCAACGCCGGGCTCCAGCGGGACTCCTCGCTCGTGGACATGACGCTGGCCCAGTGGCAGAAGGTCATCGACGTCAACCTGACCGGGCAGTTCCTGTGCGCGCGGGAGGCCGTCAAGGAGTTCATGCGGCGCGGTGTCGTCCCGGAGGTGTCCCGTGCGGCGGGCAAGATCGTCTGCATGAGCTCGGTCCACCAGATCGTCCCGTGGTCGGGCCACGTGAACTACGCCTCCTCCAAGGGCGGCGTCGGCATGATGATGCAGACCCTGGCCCAGGAGCTCGCCCCGCACCACATCCGCGTGAACGCGGTCGCGCCGGGTGCCATCCGCACCCCGATCAACACCGCCGCCTGGGACACCCCCGAGGCCGAGGCCGAACTCCTCAAGCTCATCCCGTACCGCCGGGTCGGCGACCCCGAGGACATCGCCGACGCCGTCGTCGCGATGGTGTCCGACCTGCTCGACTACGTCGTCGGCACGACCTTGTACGTCGACGGCGGGATGACCCTCTTCCCCGGCTTCGCCACCGGCGGCTGAGGCCTCGTGGAAGACCATGTGACGCCCCGCCGGGTGGTGATCATCGGGGGCGGGTTCGCCGGGCTGTTCGCCGCGCGGGCCCTGCGCCGGTCACCGGTCGCGGTGACGCTGATCGACCGCCGGGCGCATCACCTCTTCCAGCCGCTGCTGTACCAGTGCGCGGCCGGGATCCTGTCGGAGGGCCAGATCGCGCAACCGTTGCGCGCGGTCCTGCGCCGTCACGCGAACGTGCGCTGCCTGCTCGCCGACGCGACCGACGTGGACGTCAAGGGGCGCGCCGTCCACGCCCGGCGGCCGGAGGGCGGCAGCCTCGTCGTCCCGTACGACGACCTGATCGTCGCGGTGGGCATGCGCCAGTCCTACTTCGGGCACGACGAGTTCGCGGCGCACGCCCCGGGCATGAAGACGCTGGAGGACGCCCTGGAGGTGCGCCGCAGGATCTACCGCGCCTTCGAGATGGCCGAGTCGGCCACCGACGCGCGGGACCGGCGGCACTGGCTCACCTTCGCCCTGGTCGGCGGCGGGCCGACCGGCGTGGAACTGGCCGGCCAGATCCGGGAGATCGCCGGCCACACCCTGGACCGGGAGTTCCGGACCATCGATCCCCTCCAGGCCCGGGTGCTGCTCTTCGAGGGGTCCGACCAGGTGCTGGCACCCTTCGGGGACCGTCTGGCGGGGCGGGCGGCCCGCGCCCTCGGCGATCTGGGTGTGGAACTCCATCTGGGCACGCGGGTCACCGACCTCGACGAGCAGGGCCTGACGGTGAAGGAGCGGGACGGCACGACCACACGGCACCCCGCGCGGACCGTGCTGTGGACGGCCGGCGTCGAGGCCCCGCCCATCGTCGCCGCCCTGGCGCGGGCCACGGGCGCGGAGCAGGACCGGGCCGGCCGTATCGCCGTCGAACCCGATCTGACCCTTCCCGGCCATCCGGAGATCCGCGTGGTCGGCGACGTGATGGCCCTCGACCACCTGCCCGGTCTGGCCGAGGTCGCCATGCAGTCCGGCGCCTACGCGGGACGGGCCGTGCGTCACGCGGTGGAGGGCCGGACGAAGGAGCCGAAGCCCTTCCGGTACAGGGACCTGGGCAGCGCGGCCTACATCTCGCGCGGACGGGCCGTCGTCAAGGCCGGGCCCGTGCACCTGTCGGGCGTCGGCGGCTGGCTGGCGTGGCTGTTCATCCACATCGCCTTCCTGACGGGGTTCCGCAGCAGGCTGGGCGCGGTCCTGAGCTGGTCCGTGGTCTTCGCCTCCGGCGCGCGACGGGAGCGGGCCTTCACCGTGCCCGGCACCGGGCCCGCCGAGCCGCCCGGAGTCACCGCGGCGCTGCGCGGGCCCTGACCGGGCCGGGGGTCCGCGCCGTCATCGTCCTGTCCCTGCGTTCCCCGCCGAGGCGGGTGAGGATCACCGAGGCACCTATGCTCAGCACCGCAGCGCACCTGGCCGCCGGTACACCGGCCCAGCTCCTGCCCTCACGTGAGTTGATGGCCTTCACCCTGGCCTCGCACATCCTGCTCGTCCCCTTCGGGGTGGCCCTGCCCTTCATCACGCTGGTCATGCACTACCGGGGCCTGCGCCGCGACGATCCGGTGGCGATGCAGCTCGCCCGGCGCTGGTCGGCGGTGATGGCGGTGCAGTTCGCCATCGGTGTCGTCACGGGCACCGTGCTGTCCTTCGAGTTCGGCCTGCTGTGGCCGGGCATGATGGGGCGCTGGGGTGACGTGTTCGGTCTGGGCTTCGGCGTGGAGGCCTGGGCGTTCTTCCTCGAAGCCATCATGATCGCCATCTACCTCTACGGCTGGCGCCGCCTCAAGCCGTGGACCCACTTCTGGCTTGCCGTACCGCTGCCGCTGGCCGCCATGATGGGGGCGTTCGGGATCATCGCCGCCAACTCGTGGATGAACACCCCGCAGGGGTTCAGCCTCGACGCCCAGGGCAACCCGACGGACGTCGACGTGCGGAAGGCCGTCTTCACCCCGATCTTCGGCACCGAGTACTGGCACTTCGTGGTGGCGATGTTCCTGACGGCCGGTTACGTGGTCGCGGGTGTGTACGCGGTCGGCTGGCTGCGGGGCCGCCGCGACCGGTACCACAAGCTGGGCTTCATGGTGCCGTTCACCATCGCCGCGATCCTGACGCCGATCCAGTTCTTCCTCGGGGACTCCGCCGCCCGTTCGGTGTTCCAGAAGCAGCCGGTGAAGTTCGCGGCCATGGAGATCGTCTGGAAGACCGACACGCACGTGCCTGAATACATCTTCGGCCGGCTGCACTCCGACGGGTCCATCTCCGGCGGCATCAAGATCCCCCAACTGGACTCGATCCTGGCCGGGTTCAGACCCGACACCAAGGTGACCGGACTGACCTCGGTACTGCCGGCGGACCGGCCGACCGCGGCCCAGGCGACCCTCGTCCACTTCTGCTTCGACATCATGGCGCTCATCGGCAGCGTGCTGATCCTGCTGGCCCTGTGGTACGCGTGGCTGTGGTGGCGCCGCCGGGACATGCCCGACAACCGCTGGTTCCTGCGCTGCGCCGCGGTGGCGGGCGTGGCCTGCCTCGTGACCGTCGAATGCGGCTGGATCGCCACGGAGGTCGGCCGCCAGCCCTGGATCGTCTACAACCACATGCGGGTGTCCGAGGCCGTCACCCACACCGCGGCCGGGGGGATCTGGGCCGTGCTCGGGGTCGTCATCGTCGTGTACGTCGCGGCCTTCGGCTCGTTCCTGGCGGTCCTGCTCAAGATGCGCGACCGCTGGCGCGCGGCCGACGAGGCCGCGACCTCCTCGGCCACGGTGCTGGAGCCCGAGGCCGACACCCCGTACGGGCCCAGACACCCGGCCGACGCCGCGACCGCCGGGGCTCCCTCCGGCGGCGGGCCGGGCAAGGGACCGTCCGACGGGTCCACTGGGGGTGAGCGATGATCGCCGATGCCATCGCCTGGGTACTGGTCGTGGTGATCGCCGCCTACGCGTGCGGTGGGGGCACCGACTACGGAGCGGGGTTCTGGGATCTGCTGGCGGGCGGTGCCGACCGGGGCAAGCGGCCACGCTGGCTGATCGACCACGCCATGGCGCCCGTGTGGGAGGTCAACAACGTCTGGCTGATCTTCGTTCTCGTCCTGATGTGGACCGGCTTCCCGACGATGTTCCAGGCCGTGTTCACCGCTCTGTGGCTCCCGTTGGCCCTCGCGGCCGTCGGGACGGTGCTGCGCGGTGCGGGCTTCGCGCTGCGCAAGCCGAGCAGGCGCCTGGCCCGACGGCGCGTCTACGGGGCGGTGTTCGCCGTCGCCTCGCTCCTCACGCCGTACTTCCTCGGCTCGGTCCTCGGCGGTGTCGCCTCGGGCCGGGTCGCGGTGGGCACGCCCGCCACCGCGCACGTCTGGGCCAACCCGACGTCGATCCTCGCGGGTCTGCTCGCCATCGCGGCCACCGCCTTCCTCGGCGCCGTCTTCCTGGTCGCGGACGCGCGCCGGTTCGGCGCGGACGACCTCGTCGGCTACTTCCGGCTGCGGGCCCTGCTCGCGTTCGGCGCGGTGGTGGTGCTGGCCGCGATCGCCCTGCCGGTCACCCACCACGACGCCTCGTACGTCTGGCACGGGATGACGCGGGGTCTTGGCCTGCTCATGGTGATCCTGGCGGCATGTGCCGGCGTGGCGACGGTGGCGCTCCTGCTGGTCCGCTCCCACCGCTGGTCACGGCACACCGCGGTCGCCACCGTGGCCCTGGCCATCGTGGCCTGGGGCTTCGCCCAGCGCCCCTATCTGCTGCCGACCACGCTGACGGTGGCCGACGGGGCCGGGGCCGCGCACACACTGCGCTGGCTGGCCATCGTGGCGATCATCGCGGTCGTGCTGATCGGCCCCGCGCTGGTGCTGGTCTACCGGCTCGACACACAAGGCGAGTTGGAGCCGCTGACCGACGCCGACACCCGCGCCGCGGGGCTTCCCGGGGACAACGTGTGACGCGGGCCGGCCCGCGCGGCGGAGCATCGACGCTCCGCCGCGCCGGCCGGCCGCTCGCCCTCAGCCCAGCCGTTCGATCAAGTGGTCGCCGACGCGCAGGGCGTTGGCGATGGCGGTCAGCGACGGGTTGACCGCGCCGATGCTGGGGAAGAACGACGTGTCCACGACGTAGAGGTTGTCCAGGTCGTGGGCCTTGCAGTCGACGTCCAGGGCCGAGCTCGCCGGATCGGTCCCGAAGCGCACGGTGCCGGCCTGGTGGGCCGTCGCCCCGATCGGCATCCCCTTGTGCAGATAGATGCTGTGGGACAGCAGACGGTGCGGATGCATCCCCAAGTGCCCCAGCATTCCCTGCAACTTGTGCTGAAGCCGCTTGAGGCCCGCGATGTTGTTCTTCTCGTCCAGGGCGAGGTGGATGCCGCCGTCCTTGTCCAGGGTGACCCGGCTCTCCGGCAGCGGAAGGTCCTCCCCGCACAGCCAGAAGTCGACCGCGTGGTGCGCGAGGACCTCGAACGGCATGTCGGGGGAGACCTTGCCGGCCCAGCGCGGCGCCTCGCCGTGGATCTGGTCGGCGTCCGACTTGCCGAGCATCTGGATGCCGCCGAGCGGGAACTCCCAGTCGTCCGCGCCGAAGTACCAGTCGTTGAGGGCCAGGGTCTTCTGGAACCTGGTGGGGTTCGGTTCCTTCGACACGGCCATCAGCGCCAGGTTGTTGTGGCGCATGTAGTGCCGGCCCACGACGCCGGAGCTGTTGGCCAGGCCCGCCGGATGCCGGTCGTTGGCCGAACGCAGCAGCAGGACCGCGGAGTTCACCGCGCCGCAGGCGACGACCACGATGTCCGCGGTGAACGTCTCCGTGGTCCCGTCCCCGAGGTCCGCGACCACGCCGGTGACCGTCTGCCCGGACGCGTCGGTCTCCAGCCGGCGGACGTCGGCATGGGTCACCATCGTGACGTTGGGGTGCCCGAGCGCGGGGTCGACGCAGATCACCTGCGCGTCGGACTTCGCGCCCAGCAGACACGGGAACCCGTCGACCCGGTCGCAGCGGATGCAGGCACTGGCGTGCGTGGCCCGGCCCTGCCCGTCCTGGGTGAGGTCGACCCCGATCGGCAGGTGGAAGGGGTGCAGTCCCTGCTTCTCCAGGTCGTCGCTGAGCTGTTGGATCCGCGGTTCGTGTTCGACGGGCGGGTAGGCGTACTGCTCGCCGGCCGGGCCCGCGGTGATGTCCTCTCCGTGGCGCCCGTGCACGCGGTAGAGGTGCTCGGCCTGTGTGTAGTACGGCTCCAGGTCCTCGTAGCCGATGGGCCAGGCCGGGGACAGCCCGTCGTGGTGGCGTACTTCGCCGAAGTCGCCGGGGCGCAGCCGGAAGAGCGCGGCACCGTAGAACTTGGTGTTGCCGCCGACGTAGTAGTTGACCTCCGGCGGGAACTCGTTGCCGTGCTTGTCGTACCAGAACTCCGGTGCGCGGTACTTGCCTTGGACGAAGACCGCCGTGGAGTCCCAGTTGTCCCGCTCCCTGGGCAGGTAGCCGCCGCGTTCGAGGATCAGCACGCGTTTGCCGCTGGGTGCCAGGCGATGCGCGAGAGTGCCGCCGCCCGCTCCGGTGCCGATGACGATGACGTCGTAGTGCTGGTCGCCGGTCATGAACCGCCCCGTCCGTGGAGTCGTTGGCCTTGTCTGTCCGGATCTCGGCCCCCCACGGCTGGAATCGCTCAAAATCCCCTATTGGATGTGATCGGATACGCATCCGATTTTATCGGGCGCTTTCACCCCCAGCACCCTGGCGCTTCCACCTCCCCGGCTCCTTGGCACCTCCACCCCCGGCCCCTGGCGAACAGGCGTCGGGAAGCGGGCTCACCCGGGCTCTCGCCGGCACGGTCCCCCCGCCCATCCGACCCGGTGCAGAGCGGCCTCCGCCTGGTCGACGATCCACTGACGGGAGTTCTCGGCGTCGACGGTCAGGCCCGGTTCGTCCGGGCGCAGCGGCTCCAACTCCGCGTACTGGGAGTCCACCAGGACGGCCGGCATGAAGTGTCCGCTGCGCCGTGCGACCCTCCGGAGGGCCGTCGCCTCGTCGAGTGCGAGATGCAGCAGCCATACGCGGGTCCCCGCCCTGCGGAACATCTGCCGGTACCGGTACCTGAGCGCCGAGCAGGCCACGACCCCACCCGTGCGGGAGGCCGTCGCCTCCTCGATCCACTCGTCGATGGCCGTCAGCCAGGGGCGGCGGTCCTCGTCGGTGAGCGGCCGGCCGGCGGCCATCTTGGCGCGGTTCGACGCGGGGTGGAGATCGTCCGCCTCCAGGAACGGCACCCCGAGCCGCTCGGCCAGCAGGATCCCCGTCGAGGACTTCCCGCACCCCGACACCCCCATGACCACGACGATCGCGGGTTCCTGACCGGGGTTGCCCATACGGCGCCCTCACAGAACGGCGATCGGGTTGACGGGGGAGCCGGTGGCGGCGGGAAGCCGCAGCGGGGCCACGACGCAGAGGAACGACCAGCGCCCCTCGGCCGCGCAGACCGGCACCAGATCCTCGAACTGCAGATAGTCGAGGAGGTGGACGCCCATCGCGTGCATCGCCAGCACGTGCACGGGGAAGTCCACGCCGTCCACCGCACTCGGGGCGGTGTCGTTGTTGCCGTCGCTGCCCAGGACCGCGACCCGCCGCTCGGCCAGGAACTCCAGAGCGTTTGGGTGCAGGCCCGCCCTGGCCTCCGCCGTGTGCCAGGGACCGGCCTCGGCGCGGCGTTTGCGGTGACCCACCCGTACGAACAGCAGGTCGCCCTCCCCGACCCGGGTGTCCTGGGACCGCTCGGCGGCGGCGAGGTCGTCGGCGCTCACGTGCTCGCCGGGTTCCAGCCAGGGCACGCCCCGCAGCCGTGGGATGTCCAGCAGCACGCCACGGCCCACGATCCCGTCCGCGAGCGCCCCGACCGTCAGCGCCGTCGCGCCGTCCGCCGTGACACTGCTCGCGTCCACGCCCCCGTGCAGGGTGCCGCGGTAGATCACGTGACACAGGGCGTCGAGGTGGCTGTCGGTGTCCCCGTGCACGTTCATCGCGAAGCTGTCCCGCGCGAAGTGCAGCCCCTGGTCGTCGGACGCGTCGGACCAGGCGCGCATGGTGTGCCGGGCGGGATCCGGGCTGTCGGGTCCCGTCGACGTCTCCACCGGCGCCGCCAGGGTGACCGTCCTCCCGGTCCGTATCTCCCGTGCCGCCGCCGCCACCCGATCCGGCGTCAGGGCGGCGAGCGCACCCCGCGCGCCGGCCGCCCACGAGGCGCCGGACGCCAGCCGCCGGTACAGGGCGTCGAACTCGGCCGTGGTCAGCCGGGGCGCCTCCACGCGGGAATCACGGGCGGCCATGCCTCAGCGCCCGTGCTCTGCGTCGAGGGCGTCGTCGAGCGTGCTCGCCGCCATGATGAGCGCGAGGTGGGTGAACGCCTGCGGGAAGTTGCCCAGTTGCTCTCCGCTGGGGCCGATCTCCTCGGAGAACAGGCCCACATGGTTCGCGTACGTCTGCATCTTCTCGAAGGTGTACCGGGCTTGCTCCAGCCGACCCGCACGCGCCAGGGCGTCGACGTACAGGAAGGTGCACAGGCTGAAGGTGCCTTCCGAACCGCGCAGGCCGTCGGGGGAGGCGGCGGGGTCGTAGCGGTAGACGAGGCTGTCGGAGACCAGCGTACGGTCCATGGCGTCCAGCGTGGACAGCCACCGCGGATCCCTGGAGCCCAGGAAGCCGACCCTCGGCATCAGCAGCAGCGAGGCGTCCAGCACGTCACCGTCGTAGTGCTGGATGAACGCGCGTTCCTTGTCGCTCCAGCCGCGGTCCATGACCTGCTTGAAGACGGCGTCGCGGGCGGCGCGCCACTTGTCGATGTCGGCCGGTCTGCGCCAGTGGTCGGCCAGGGCCAGGCCGTGGTCGAAGGCCGCCCAGCACATCACCCGGCTGTACGTGAAGTCCTGGCGGCCGCCGCGGGTCTCCCAGATCCCCTCGTCCGGCCGGTCCCAGTGATCCGCCAGCCAGTCCAGTGTCTTGGCGAAGGTCTCCCACCCCTCGTACGACGACTGCGCCTCGATCTCGCGCCCCTGGGACAGGGCGTAGACCGCCTCGCCGTAGATGTCGAGCTGGAGCTGGTCGGCGGCGCCGTTGCCGATGCGCACGGGCGCGGATCCGCGGTAACCCTCGAAGTGTTCGAGGCTCTCCTCGGGGAGGTCGGGGCTGCCGTCGATGCGGTACATCGTCTGCAGCGGTTCGTCCTCCTTGCCCTCGCGCTCGCGCAGCCGCTCGACCAGCCAGTGCACGAAGGCCGTGGCCTCCTCGACGAAGCCGAGGTCGAGCATGGCCCGCACGGACAGCGAGCCGTCGCGGATCCAGGTGAAGCGGTAGTCCCAGTTGCGCTCCCCGCCCACCTGCTCGGGCAGGCCCATGGTGGCGGCCGCCACCAGCGCGCCGGTCGGCGCGTACGTCAGCAGCTTCAGGGTGATCACCGAGCGGTGCACCAGCTCCGGCCAGCGGCCCCGGTAGCGGGACTGGCGCAGCCAGGCGTGCCAGAACCGGGTGACCTCGGTGAGCCGCTCGTGGACGGCACCGATGGTGAGGGGGTCGGGCGGACTGCCGCCCGGGGCGCAGACCGTGAACACCGCCCCGGCGCTCTGCCCCGCATCGAGACGGACGGTGCCACGCACGTCGTGGCCGTCCGCCTCCAGGGGGAACGTCGCCTGGAGGAACGCCTCCGTGCCCGGCGCGTGGAACCGGGCACCGCTCCCGTCGACGTCGAGCCGGTGCTCGGCGCGGCCGTAGTCGAAGCGCGGCCGGCACTCCAGGGAGAACTCGACCGTTCCCCGGACCGCCCGTACCAGACGGATGAGCTGGTGCCGGTCGGTCGGTGTACGGGTCCGGTCGGGAGGCATGAAGTCGACGACCTCACCCACGCCGTCCGGCGACATGAACCGCGTGACCAGGATCGCGGTGTCCGGATAGTAGAGCTGCTTGCAGGCGAGATCGGGATGCTCGGGAGCGATACGGAAGTGCCCGCCGCCGTCGTGGTCGAGCAGGGCGGCGAAGATGCTGGGCGAATCGAAGCGTGGTGCCGCGAACCAGTCGACCACGCCCTGGGAGGAAACGAGCGCGGCGGTCTGCAGATCGCCGACGAGGCCGTGATCGGCGATGGGCGGATAGCGGTCCATCCGGTCACTCCACTGTCTCCCCGAGCAACCCCCTTGTACGTCCGCTTCCACTATCCGTCCCTGGTCGCGGCATCGCCACACGCCGCCGAAGCGGTGAATCACCGGCCATCGCTGCTACTTTTTGTCCCGATCCGTCACTGAAAGTGCATGCCGGCCCTGGTCCACAGCACCCGGCCCCACCGTCGGCAGAGCTGGGAGACTGGCCTTGGACCTGATCCACGTTCGACTGGTGAGCCCGCCCGACCTCACACCCCGGACCGTCGAGCTCCTCTCCGACGACCGCTGTGTGTTCAACCTCGTGCTCTCCGGCGAGGCCCGCAATCCGGCGGGCGACGCCATCCAGTGCGACGTGCTGGCCGGGGACGCGAGCACCGTGCTGCGCGGCCTGCGCGCCCTGGAGATCGACTCCCGCGGATCCATCGTCATCGAACCCGTCGACACGGCGTTCTCCGACAAGGCCGCCGAGGCCGAGCAGCGCCGGCTGGGGCCGCTGGCCCACACGCCGGTGTGGGAAGAGGTCGAGGCGCGCATCCGCGCCGAGGGCACGTACGGCCCCAGCTTCTACCTCTACCTCGTGATCGCCGGGGTGATCGGGGCGGTCGGCATCCTCACCAACTCGCAGATCCTGATCGTCGCGGCCATGGTCGTCGGGCCCGAGTACGGCGCCGTCGCCAGCGTCGCCCTGGGCATCGACCGCCGCAACGGTGCCAGGGTCCGCCAGGGACTGCTCGCCCTGACCAGGGGATTCGCGCTGGCCGTCCTGGCGACGTTCCTGTTCTCGTGGGCGGTCAGGGGCCTGGGCCTCACACCGAGACTGTTCGGGCTGGGCGTCAGACCGGTCACCACCCTGATCGACACTCCGGGCTTCTTCTCCGCGGCCGTCGCCGTACTGGCCGGAATCGTCGGGATCGTCTCGCTGACGCAGGCCAGGACGACCGCCCTGCTCGGCGTCTTCATCTCGGTCACCACCATCCCCGCCGCCGCCGACATGGGGGTCGCCCTCGCGTACTCCAGTTGGAGCGAGGCCCGCGGTTCGTTCCTCCAACTGCTGCTCAACATCCTGCTGCTGATCGTCGTCGGCGTCGTGACGCTCACGTTCCAGCGAGCCCTGTGGCGGCGGATCGGCCTGCGCGGCCGGGCGTCGACCACCTGACGCGCCACCGCTCCCGCGGCTTCCCGAGAGAAGGACTGTTCGTGACGACGGATGACGTGCTCACCGGCGTGGCCCTGATCATGGTCTTCGCCGTCGGATCACAGTTGCTGGCCAGCGTCCTGCGCATCCCCTCGCTGATCGTCATGCTCCCGGTCGGGTTCGCGGCCGGAGCGCTGATCGACGACGTCAACCCCCAGCAACTGCTCGGCCCGGCCTTCTCCCCGCTGGTGACCCTGGGCGTCGCCGTGATCCTCTACGACGCCGGCCTCGGCCTGGACCTGAACAGGTTCAGGGGCCACAACCGCACGGTCGTCACCCGCCTGATCTGGCTCGGCGTCCCCGCCACCTGCCTGCTCGGCGCCGCGCTCGCCATTCCGCTGCTGAGCATGTCCCACCAGGCGGCCATCACGCTGGGCGCCGTCCTGGTGGTCTCGGGCCCCACCGTCGTGGGGCCACTGCTCGGCATCGTCCGCCCCAAGGACCGCCTCCTGCACATCCTCGTGTGGGAGGGCTCCCTCATCGACCCCGTCGGCGGCATCCTCGGCGCCGTCGTCTTCCACGCCGTCGACGCCAGCACCCAGCCCACCGCGTCCGGCGGGATCGCGCACTTCGCGGCCAGCGTGGGCACGGGCGTGGCCGGAGGTGTGGTCGGGGCGGCCGTGCTGTGGGCACTGTTCCGCGTGGTGCGGCCCGGAGAGGTGCTCGGCACCGCGGCCCAACTCGCCGCCGTGATCGGTGTGGCGGCCGGCTGCGACATCCTGCGCGACGACTCGGGACTCATCGCCGCCGTGCTGATGGGCCTGTCGGTGGCCAACATCTCCCGCATCGACATCCCCGTCCGCCGCCAGTTCTTCGAGACACTGGTCAGCCTCATCATCGGGCTGCTCTTCACGTCGATCTCGGCCACCGTCACCCCCGCCTCGCTCGACCATGTGGGCCTGCCCGCACTCGGGTTGGCGGCCTTCCTGGTCGTCGTCGTCCGGCCCCTCGTCGTCGCGATGTGCACCTTCGGCACCGACCTGTCCCGGGGCGAGCGGTGTTTCATCGGATGGATGGCGCCACGCGGGATCGTGGCGGCCGCCACCGCCTCCACCTTCACCTCGGCGCTCGTGGCCGATCACATCGACGGCGCGGCCAAGATCCTTCCGGCGACCTTCGTCGTCATCGTCGCCACCGTCACCCTCTACGGACTCACGGCGGCCCCCGTGGCCCGGCTGCTGCGGGTGAAACGCCCGTCCCGTTCACGCCCGCTCCTGGTCGGCGGCGACCCATGGGTCCTCGACCTCGGCGCGACCCTGAGATCCACCGGGATGGAGGTGCTGATGTGGGCAGGCCGCGACGAGCAGCGCGACCGCATCCGGCGAGCCGGACTCGAGATCGCGCCGGGCGCCATGCTGGGCAACGCCACCGGCTCCGGCGCGGAGCTGGAAGGAATCACCGGCGTGTTCCTCCTCACCGGCGAGGACGACTTCAACGCCCTGGCGACCGCGGTGCTGCACGGCGGTGTCGAGGGACCGGTCCTGCGCGTGGGCGCGGCACAGGGCAGCCATGGCGCGGTGGATCCCTACCGCGGCGGCGAGATTCTGTTCGGGCCGCATCTGACGGGCCCCGCCCTCGCCCGCCGGCACCAGGAGGGCAGCACCATCGTGGCGGTCCCCGCCGAGGACGGCGTCCCCGCCGACAGTGACCTGCTGTTCGTGGTGCGCCCGGGCCACCGGCTGGAGCCCGTCACCGAGGACAACGCCCCGCGACCCGATCCGGGGGACACCCTGGTTCTGCTGGCCCCGGCCGTCGAAGGCCGGGCGGTACGGGCGACCGTTCCGTGAACTCCGCCTGCATGGCGTTCACTCTCCGCCCGCCCGCCTGCCGATCGTCTCCTCATACCTGTGCGCGGGCGCGGACGCGCACCACGGCGTTCCCCTTGGCGTAGCCGCTTCATCCGTCGGAGCCCTCCGAGTTGCCGCACGATCGAGCCCGTGTGGTGATTGCCGGGGGAAGGAGACCCGGACCGCCGAGCGCGTCCGGGCCGCGAATGCTGACGGAGGAGCGCGATGGCGACGCGACCGGCCCAGGCGGCTCCCGCCGCGCAGGGGCGCGGCGGCGTCCTGAAGATCGTCGTCCCGTTGGCCGTGGTGCTTGTCGCCCAGGCCTTGCTGGCCTTGTGCCTCGTCAGCGCCCAACAGCTCCTGGTGCCGCGGAACATGCCCTTCGGCGTCTCCGGACCGCCCTCTCCCGTGGTCGCCGAGGTGGCCTCCCGAGCCGGACTCGACCTGACCTCCTATCCGAACGAGTCGGCGGTCATGGAGGCGGCGCGTCGGGGCGAGCTGTACGGCGCGTACCTCAGCACGAGTGCGTCCGACACCCTGGTCGTGGTCCCGGCCAAGAGCTTCTTCGCCCAGACCGAGCTGGAGCCGGCGTTCGTGGCCGCCGCGCACAAGCTGCACCGGCCCGTCACCGTGCAGCAGGTCGCGCCCCTCGCCTCCAGCGACCCGATCGGCGCGGTGACGTCCTTGCTGCTGCTGCCCCTGCTGATCGGCGGTTATCTGGCCGCCGTGTTCGTCTTCAAGGCGGCTCACGGCGTGGCCGCGGCGCCGTGGCGGGCGGCCATCCTGATCGGGTACGCCCTGGTGGGTGCGCTGCTGACCGATCTGATCGCCGGCCTGGGGATCGGCGCGTACTCCAGCAGCCACTTCTGGCCGCTGCTGCCGTGCTTCTGGCTCATCACCTCGGCGGTGGCGCTGGCGGCCGCCGCGATGCAGGCGCTGGCGGGCAAATGGGGCACGCTCCTGGTGGCGGTGCTGTTCATCGCCGTCGGCGGTCCGCCGGCAGGGGGACTGGGCACGTACCTGCTGCCTGTCTACTGGCGCAACATCGGCGTGGTCCTGCCGCCGCAGAGCGCGGTCACCCTGGTCAACCGCGTGCTGTACTTCGGCGGGAACGACATCTCGACCCCGCTGGTCGTGCTGTTCCTGTACGCCGCCGCCGGAACGGCCGTCATCGCCTGGTTCGGCCGCATCCGCCCCGCCAGGTCGGCCTCCGCGGCAGGCGGTACGGAGACCTCGTCGGCCCCCGGTGCCGCGGCGAGCGCCCCGAGCCGCCGTCGTGCCGCGATCGGGATGGTCGTGGCGCTCGGCATCTGTGCCGTCATGCAGTGCCTGTTCGCCACCACCTACATGAGCGCCGGACACGCCCCCAAGGCCTCCGACATGCCGTTCGGGGCGGTCGGCTCGTCGCCCGTGCTGACCGAGGCCCAGAAGAAGATCTCCCTGAAGGTCACCCAGTACCCGGACGAGGCCGCGGCGAAGTCCGCCATGGACGAGGCCCGCGTCTTCGGCGCGCTGGTCTCGTCGGGCGGGACGAACACCCTGATCGTGGTGCCGTCCATGAGCGACCTGGCGCCCCTCGACCTCGCGGTCCGGTTCGAGGAGGCGGCCCGCGGCACCGGGCAGAAACTGAAGGTCGAGCAGTACGCGCCGCTTCCGCTGGTGCCCAAGGACCCGTTCGGCCTGGTCCAGGCACTCATGCTCGTTCCGCTGCTCATCGGCGGATACATGTCCTCCACCCTGCTCATGGCCGCCACCGGAAGGGCGGCCGGCCGCTGGCGGGCCGCCCAGCTCGCCGGGTTCGCCGTGATCAGCGGTCTGGTCATCGACCTGATCGTCTGTTACTGGCTCCAGGGATTTCCCAGCAGCAAGTTCTGGATCACCTGGCCCATCGCCTCACTGATCGTCGCCGTGGTGGCCTTCGTCGCCGCGGTCCTGCAGAAGCTGCTGGGGCCGATCGGCACCCTCGTGACGGTCATCGTGATCATCCTGCTGGGCAACCCGTCCTCCGGTGGCGCGAGCGGGGTGCCGTACCTGCCCGCCTTCTGGCGTGACCTCGGGCCGTATCTGCCGCCGCGCAACGGGTACATCCTGCTGCACCGCACCATCTACTTCGACGGCCACGGAACCAGCCAGGCACTGATCAACCTGCTGATCTATCTCGTCGTCGCCGCGGCCGTCCTCATCGTGCTCGACCTGCGTCACTCCGAGGCGAAGGTGCCCGCCGACGCCATGGAGGGCGCGGCCATGTCGGTGCCGGTCGGAGCGGTGCCGTAGGCGCTCCGGAGAGCCGGGTCGACGTGCGCCGGGGAAAGCTTCTCGACCCGCATCGTGCGCAGAAGCAGATCCTCGGGCTCCGTGCTGAGGTGTCATTCCACGGTGGCGCGCAGTCGGTCCGCGCCCGTCCGGTCGCCCACAGAACAGCCTGTGATACAACGGGCGTCGACCGGCGGGAACCCCGCGAAGCACGCCAGGAGTTCCACGACGCCGCCCTCGCCGCGGGAGTACCGACGCGGCCCTCGCCGCCGACGTCCTGTCGCCGCTGACCCGTGGCCACCACGTCTCCTCCATGGAGGAGACCGCCTACTGGACGGCCGAGCGGGCCGCCCGCGTCGCCAAGGCCGTGGTGGACGCCCTCGTCGAGGACTGAGGCGCGGCGCGCACCGACCCTGTCCGCTTCCAACTCGGAGACGGGCCAGCGGGTTTGGCGCGAGCACGGACCAGGAGTGAGGACTGACGATGGCGAACTCGACGTCCGGGGAGACGGTGGCCGAGCGGATCGTCCGCGTCCTGGAGACGTTCGACACGGACCGTACGGTGCAGACCTCGGCGGAGATCGCACGGCGCGCGAGGCTGCCCTCGTCCACCGCGTACCGCATCGTCTCCGAACTGGTCGAGTGCGGGCTCCTGGAGAAGGACGCGGAGCATCGGGTCATGCTGGGCATGCGGCTGTGGGAACTGGCCCTGCGCGGCTCCCGTGCCCTGCGGCTGCGGCAGACGGCCCTGCCGTACATGGAGCGGGTCCAGTCCCGGATCGGGGAGCACACCCAACTGGCGGTACTGGAGCACGACGAGGCCCTGTTCGTCGAGCGGCTGTCCCATCCGCGCGCCGGTGCGAACATCACCCGGATCGCGGGCCGACTGCCCCTGCACGCCTCGTCGTCGGGCCTGGTCCTGCTCGCGTTCGGTCCCGAGGAGTTGCGTGAGCGGGTCCTCCGGGGCCCGTTGGAGGCGGTTTCGCGGGACACCGTGACGGATCCGAAGCGGTTGGGCGCCGTCCTGGCCGGCATCAGGCGGGACGGGTTCGTGGTGGCACCGGGATCCGTGGAGACGGTCTCCACAGGCGTCGCGGTGCCGGTGCGCGAAGGGCGCGGGCCGGTGATCGCCGCACTGTCGGCCGTACTCCCGCGGGACACACCGCCCCGGCCCGCGGTCGAAGAGCTGCGGGCCGCGGCGGCCGGCATCTCGGCGGCGCTGGGCGCGCACCGGTCCTAGAGCGGGTCCGCGAGGTCGCGTCGTCCGCCCGCCGGGCGGGACTTCGCGGCACGCCCTGGCGCGCGACCGGGGCGGGACGACGTGCGCCGCCGCGGCAGGACGACCTCAAGTGCCTTGTGCCGCCGGTCGACGAAGGTCTGACGAAAATCCGCTTCCCGTTGAACGGGAATCGGCGTCGAAAGGCCGGGGCCGCCGACGACAGACTCCGTGCATCCCGACACGCGTCGAAGGAGACGACATGTCCGAACGTACCCGCGTCGCCATCATCGGCGCAGGCCCCGCCGGTCTGCTGCTGTCCCACCTGCTCGACCGACACGGGATCGAGTCGGTCGTCCTGGACTCCCGCAGCCGGGAGCAGATCGAGACCACGATCCGGGCCGGGATCCTGGAGCAGGGCACGGTGGAGATCCTCAGCGAGACGGGCGCGTCGGACCGCGTGCTCACGGTCGGTCAGAAGCACGAGGGGATCGAGCTGCGCTTCGGCGGCGAGCGCCACCGCGTCGACTTCGCCGCCACGGTCGGCCGTGGGGTGTGGCTGTATCCGCAGCACGAGGTGCTGAAGGACCTGGTCGCGGCGCGTCTGGCCGCGGGCCAGGACCTTCGCTTCGGGGTGACCGCGGAGCGGGTGGAGGACGCCGGGACAGCCCGGCCGCGGGTCGTCGCCAAGGACAACGACGGCAACTCGGTCGAGATCGAAGCCGACGTGGTGGTCGGCGCCGACGGCTCACGCAGTGTGGCCCGGGAAGCAGTCACCGGGGCTCTCGGCGGCTACTTCCGGGAGTACCCGTTCGCCTGGTTCGGCATCCTGTGCGAGGCGCCGCCGAGCGCCGAGGAGCTGATCTACAGCAACTCCCCGAACGGTTTCGCGCTGGTCAGCCGGCGCAGCCCCGAGGTACAGCGGATGTACTTCCAGTGCGATCCGCGGACCGACCCCGAGGCGTACTCGGAGGAGCGGCTGTGGGAGCTCCTGCGGGCGCGGGTCCCCGGCGCGGCACTCCGCGAGGGCCGGATCTTCCAGCGGGACGTACTGCGGTTCCGCAGCTTCGTCGCCCACGAGATGCGTCGCGGCCGGGTCGTGCTGGTGGGGGACGCGGCGCACACCGTGCCGCCCACGGGAGCCAAGGGCATGAACCTCGCGGTCGCGGACGTCGTCCTGCTGACCGAGGCACTGCGCGCCCTGCTGCTGGACCGGGACGAGACGCTGCTCGACGCGTTCCCCGAGGCGGCCCAGGACCGCATCTGGAAGGCGCAGCACTTCTCCTGGTGGATGACGAGCATGCTGCACCTCCGGCCCGAGGCCGACGCCTTCGAGCGCCGGCGTCAACTCGGGGAGCTGCGCACGGTGGTGGAGTCGGAGGCCGGCCGGACCTACCTCGCCGAGGCCTACACGGGCTGGCCGCTGCCGGGGCGCGACGCGATCCTCAGCTGAAGCGTCACGTCGTCCTGGTGCGCCGCTCGGGTCCCCGCCCGGTACGGCAGTGGCGGCTCCCGTCAGTCCTCGGCCGGGATCAACCCGACCCGGTAGGCGAGGACCACCGCCTGGACCCGGTCGCGCAGGCCGAGTTTGGCCAGGATCCGCGAGACGTACGTCTTGACCGTCTCGGGGGTGATGAACAGCGCCGCGGCGATCTCCGCGTTCGACAGCCCCTCCGCGATCTGGCCGAGCACGTCCAGCTCGCGGGGGGTCAGCGCGCGCACGAGGTCGTCCCTGGCCGCCGACCGGGAGGTCTCGGCCGGACGCAGGTGTGCGGCGAAGTGACCGATGAGGTGGCGGGTGACGGCGGGCGCCAGCAGGGCCTCGCCCCGGGCGACCGTACGGATCCCGTTCACCAGCTCCGCGGGAGGCGCGTCCTTGAGGAGGAAGCCGCTGGCTCCGGCCCGCAGCGCGTCGTAGACGTAGGCGTCGACGTTGAACGTGGTGACGACCAGCACCTTCGGCGGGACCCCGGCATCGGGACCGGCCAGTTGCCGGGTCGCCTGGATGCCGTCGAGCAGGGGCATCCGGATGTCCATCACCACCACGTCGGGCCGCAGCCGCCGCGCGGCTTCCACCGCCGCGTGCCCGTTCTCGGCCTCCCCGACGACCTCGATGTCGGGCTGCGCGGAGAAGATGGTGACGTAGCCGGTCCGCACCAATGCCTGGTCGTCGCACACGAGTACACGGATGGGCTGCGGCGCGTCGCTCACGGGGTCACTCCTGAACGGGCTTCGACGGAATCGTTGCGCGGACCTCGAACCCGCCCTCGGGCCGGGGTCCGGCCTCCAGTTCACCATCGAGCATCGACACCCGTGCACGCAGCCCGGCCAGACCGCGTCCGCCCGCCAGACCGCGTCCGCCCGCCGGACCGGGCACGCTCGGGACCGGTTCGGTCGCCGGGGAGGCGGCGGGTGCGTCGGTCGTCACCTCGATCTCGACGTGCTCCTCGCGGTGCCGGACCAGGACGTGGGTCATCTGCTCGGACGCGTGCTTCATCGCGTTGGTGAGCGCCTCCTGCACCACGCGGTACGCGGCCAGCTCCACGTCCACCGACCGCGTCCGCCGCTCGCCGTGCTCACTGAACTCGACCCGCTGACCCGACCTGCGGGCCTGTTCGACCAGGTCCACCACCCGTCCCAGGGCCGGGGCCCGGTCAGCGTGCGCCGACCCGGCGACCGCGGACTCACCGGTCGCCTCCAGCACGCCGAGCAGGTACCGCAGTTCCGTCAGGGCCCGGCGGCCGGTGTCGCTGACGGCCGCCATTCCCTCCGCGGCCCGTTCCGGCGCGGACGTGAGCAGGAACTGCGCCGCGTCGGACTGGACCACCATGGCCGTCACGTGGTGGGTGACCACGTCGTGCAGTTCGCGGGCGATGCGTGCCCGCTCGGCGGCCGTGGCCACCTCGGCGGCCAGCCGCCGCCGCTCCGCCTCTTCTCCCCGCCGCGTCCGCACGGCACTTCCCACCAGCCAGATCGCGGCCAGCGTCAGATAGAAGGCGAGGTAGTCCGGGATCCGCTGCGGTGAGCCGAGCTGGTGCAGGACGACGGCCAGTACGGCGTAGGCTGCACTCGCGGCGACGGTCACGGCGCGGCGGAGGCCGACCTGATGGGCCCCGGTGGAGTACAGGGCGAGATACAGCCCCACACTCCCGAACGTCGTGGCGAAGCCCAGCGCCTGGTGCAGGGCGAACGCGCCGGCGACGACGGCCAGACAAGCCGCGGGCCACCGGCGGCGGGCCGCCAACGGCAGGGTCTGAGCCAGGGTCAGTCCGATGCCCAGGGCGCTCGCCGGCCGCTCGGGCAGATCGCCTATCTGCCCGCCGATGTTCGACAAGGTCGGCACGAAGGCCAGCAGAGTGAGCGTCAGCGCAAGGACGCCGTCCTTGACCGAGGCGTCGCGCGCACTCCACCAGCCGAGTGGAGTCCGGAGCAGCGGGGGACCCCAGGGTGCCTGACGGGACATCATTTCCTCTTCCTCCGGCCGGACTTGCTCACCGCTGAGTCTGACGTCGCGACAGCGGACCGCCGTTCCGGCGGGCGAGGACGATCATCCGGACGGTGATCAGCACGCTGAGGACGACGGGCACGATCGACGTCTCCAAGCCGAAGCCGCCGCCGTTCAGCAGGGCGGAGCCATGGACGTGGACGGTGAAGAGACCCTCGGGCGTGTGTCCGGAGACCGGGATGCCGAGCAGTTGCTCGGCGGTGTTCCAGGCGAAGTGCAGGCCCGCGACGAACCAGATGCTACGTCGCCACAGGAACGCGGCACCGAGCATCACGCCCGCCTCCAGAGCTATCGCCACCGCACTCCACGCGTTGGCTCCCGGAGCCCCCAGATGGGCGACGCCGAAGAACAGCCCGGTGATCGCGATGGCCGCGCGGCTGCCCCACAACCGCTCCAGAGCCTGCAAGGCGAGGCCGCGGAACAGCAGTTCCTCGGTGACCGCGGCGCCGATCTGCACCATGACCGCGGACCACACGACCGACACGAGGCCGTTGCCCGCCCAGGAGAACGAGTAGCCCCCGAAAACCGTGATCAGCAGTGTGGACACGAGGATGAAGCCCAGACCGACCCCGCCGCCGAGCAAGGCCTCCCGGCCGGCCCCGCTCCGGGCGATCTCCGGCGTGGACCGTCGTGCGACGAAGCGCATGACCGCCCAGTACACGGCCACCGCGGCGGCCGCTCCCAGCGCCGGCACCGGACCGGGGCCCGTCGCGGTCAGGCCCGAGACCAGGCCGACCCCGACGATGCCCGTCAGCATCCAGCCGAGCGGAGACCGGACGATCCGGCCGAGACGGCCGCCCCGGTCGTCGCCCTCCTCGTACGGGCCGGAGCCCGTGTCGTGCGGTGCGGTGGACCTCGTGCCCATCGTGGCCTCCCCTTGTGGTGGTGGTCGCACCGGTGGCGACCTGACGACCACGCTAGGGACGCGTCGACGTCCGCGAGTCACCCCCGGATGGACAGTCCCTGTAGCTCTCAAGGGGGATGGGGCCTCGCGGTCCGGCGAACGCCTGACCGTCGACCGAGCCGCGGCTCACGGTGCGAGGGGGGAGAGCAGCGCGTAGTGGCGAGCGACCGTGAACACCTTCGGCTCGGGGAGTTCCAGTGCCGCCATGGCGGTCGAAGCCGCCTCGTGGCGCTCCCCGTTGACCCGGATCTCGGCCTGCATCGCACCCGGCCGGCCGCCGTAGAAGACCTTGACCCCGTTGAAGTACGGCGATTCCAGCTCCGCCGTGAAGCTGTCCGCGATGCGGTGGAGCACGTTCGCGTCGAGCAGAGCGGTCTGCAGACGCCGGTTCTCGGCGCCGTCGAGCCCGAAGGCGATCGTGCCGGAGACGATCGAGTGCCAGCCCGGAACGCCGCGCTCGTCATCGGGTTCCAGGTGATCGGCGAAGCGTGAGCGGGGGTCGAGGAGTTCGAGCAGGCACGCGCCCGCCGTCTGCACCCAGACGTCTGCCGCCTTGCGGGCGTCGCCGGACACCGCCACGACACAGTCCATGAAGCAGGGGACATCCGGCTGGAGGCTCACGTCGGGCATCGCGACGAGGTCGTAGTGGCGGCCACCGCCGTGGTGGGGCGGCGCCACGCCCACCGCCCAACCGCTCGGGCTGCTCAGCGAATTGCCCTTGAGCTCGGCGTCCTGTGTGACACCGGGCGCGTACTCCTCCAGGCTCGCCTTGACGAGGGCGAGGAACTCGAGGTCGGACAGGCGCTCTTCGGACGGGCGATCCTTGCGCGCACGACGACGTATCCAGGGCATGTGGCGGATATTAACCGGTGCTTGATCGCGGAGGCTTCGGTTTTCCTCGCGGGATACGGACTCGATGTCAGGTCCGGCCCGTGGCACGGAGGAGCCGCGGCTGCACGGCAGTTCCCGCGCGACGGCCTCCCGCTCGGTTTCCGCCCCGCCCGGGGAATCCGGGCGGGGCGATGAACCTGGCAACGGTGTCCGGAGGGTCGGTGTCGTCGGCGTGCCGGCGACTCAGGTGAGGACGGGATCCAGGAACGTGAGGACGCCCGCGTCGGCGTCGAGACGGGCCCGGGTGCCGATGGGGAAGGTCTGCTGGGGTACGCCGTGGCCGATGTCCGCGCGGGCCAGGACCGGGATGCCGAGGTCGCCGAGGCGGTCGTGGAGGAGTTCCTCGACGCGCTCGCGTGTACCGCAGTCGGTGAAGGTGCCGCAGACGATGCCGGCCGCGCCGTCGAAGTATCCGGCGCGGCGGAGCTGGGTCAGGAACCGGTCGAGCCGGAAGGTCTCCTCGTCCACGTCCTCCAGCAGGACGATGCCGCCGCGCGCGGGCAGCGAGGTGTCGGTGCCCAACGAGCAGGCGAGCAGGGTGACCGTGCCGCCCAGGGTGACGCCCTCCGCGGTGCCGCCGACCAGGGGGATGGAGTCGGGGAAGCGCAGTTCCTTGACGGAGGCCGGGTCGGTGAGCAGTGCGGCGAGCCCGTCGAAGTCGGCGCGGCCGGGGTGGAAGCCGCGGATGGCGGGCATCGGTCCGAACAGGCCCGCCCAGCCCAGCTTCACCGCCACCGCCTCCAGCAGCGCCGTGACGTCGGAGAATCCGATGACGGTACGCGGGGTGGGCGTGCCGATGGCGTCCCAGTCGACCAGTTCCAGGGTGCGCTGGGCGCCGTAGCCGCCGTTGGCGCAGAAGACGGCCGTGAACGCGGGGTCGGTGAGGGCGGCGGTCAGGTCGCGGGCGCGCAGCGCGTCGTCTCCGGCGAGGTATTCGCCGGTCGCCCGCGCGGAGGCGAAGACCTCGGGCTGGAGGCCGAGCCCGCGCAGCGACTCCAGGCCGGTCTCCAGGTTCTCCTGGTCGGTCGGTCCGCTGGCGGCGATGACCGCGACGCGGTCACCGGGCTTGGGTGCGGCGGGGCGGACGAGACCCTCGGAGGGCAGGGTGGGCATGGGGATCCTTGGGGAGAGTGGGTGGTGAAAGGCCGAGGCAGGGTCAGTGGCTCTGCAGGTACGTGGCTATGAGCGCCGCCCGCTCCAACAGGGAGGCCAGCGAGGCGTGTTCGTCCTCGCCATGGGCGCCGGCGCCCGCAGGGCCGAGGCCGTCGACCGTCGGGATGCCGAGTGAGCCGGTGAGGTTGGTGTCGCCAGCGCCGCCGGAGGAGCCGAGGGGCAGGTCCAGGCCCAGGCCGGCGGCGAGCGTGGTCAGTTCGGCCGCCAGGGGGTTGGCCGGGTCCATCGCCCAGGCCGGGCGGTGGGACAGCGTCTCGGCGGACAGGACGGCCCGCCGCCGTACCGGGGTCGGCTCCGACAGGGCCGACAACAGGGCGCGTTCGGTCTCGACGGTGGCGTAGCGCAGGCCGATCTCCGCCTCGGCGTGGTCGGCGACGACGTTGGCACGGGTACCGCCGGTGATCGTGCCGACGTTCAGCGCGGCGTCGGGCAGGGCGGCGGCCGTCGCCCGCAACCCGGCGAGCTGGTCGACGAGTTCGTCGATCGCGGAGACGCCGAGGGCGGCGTCGAGGCCGGCGTGGGCGCTCACTCCGCGCACGCTCAGCCGCACCCGGGCCACCCCGCGTCGGCCGATCTTCAACGCGCCGCCGGGCAGGGGCGGTTCGAGGCCGAGCACCGCGTGGGCGCCCTCGGCGTGCTCGGCGACGAGCCGCTTTCCGTCGGGGCTGCCGATCTCCTCGTCGTTGACCACCACGAGGCGTACCGGACGCCCGGGCGTGGCCCCCGTACGGGCCAGCAGGTCCATGGCCAGTTCCACGGCGACCAGGGAGCCCTTCATGTCGAAGACCCCGGGGCCGGTCACCGTGTCGCCGTCCTCGGCGAGCCTGAAGGGGCGCCGGGCGACCGTCCCGGCCGGGAAGACGGTGTCGCTGTGGGCCACCAGGAGGGTGTGGCCGTTGCCTGGATCGTCGTCCAGGGACGGCGTCCCGCGGCCGTCCCAGTACGCCACCAGGTGGTCGCCGCCCGGTCCCGGCGGCCGTTCGACGCGGTCGGCGGTGGCGGCGAGGCCCGCGGCCAGTTCCGTGCCGAACACGGCGGCGCGGTCCGCGTCGCCGGACGGGGTCTCCAACGCGACCAGGCGTTCCCAGCGTTCGAGCACCGGGTCGCCGAACGTGCGGGCCAGGGAGAGGAGTTCGGCGGGCTCAGCCATAGCAGTTCTCCACGGCCGAGGTGACCACCCGGGTCAGTGCGCGGAAGCAGCGGATCGCCTCGTACATCGTCGGCAGTGTGAACCGTACGGTGAGCGGGTCGCTCTGGACGACGCCGGGGATGTAGCTGGCGGCGGGTGCCAGGTGCGCGGCGTCGAAGGACACCTCGTAGGTGTAGCCATCGGCGGGCGGGGCGAGCGGGCCGGTGGGAGCCGGCAGGGAGGTGAGACCTTCTCGGGCGGCCTCGGTGATCCGGGCGGCGCTCACCTCGGGCGGCAGGCAGATCGCGGAGTAGCGGTCCACGCAGGTCTTGACCACGGCGAGCGCGGCGTGCGGCGCCCAGTCGCGGGCGTCCTCGCAGCACAGGTCGTCGCCGGTGACCAGGACGACGGGGACGCCGTACTCGTCGGCGAGCAGCGCGTTCATCCGGCCCTCGGAGGCAGGCTCGCCGTTGATCCGCACCGCGGTGATGGTGTTGGGCAGATAGGTGTGGGCGAGCACGCCCGGCTGGCCCGCGCCGGTGTGATAGCCGACGAAGGCGACCGCGTCGGGGGAGCGGTCGACGCCCTCCATCATGCCGAGCGGCTTGTGCGTGCCGATGAGCAGCGTGGCCCGCTTGTCGAGTTGGTCGAGGAGCAGGTTGCGCTGGTCGGCGTGGGCCTCGTTGACGAGGATCTCGGTGGCGCCGGCCGCGGCGAATCCGGCGATCGCCGCGTTGACGTCGGCGGTGAGGAACCGCCGGTTGTACTCCCAGCGGGCGTGGCCGGGCTCGCAGTCGTCAGGGAAGGTGACGCCGGTGACGCCTTCCATGTCGGCGGAGATCAGGACCTTCATGCTGCCTTCTCCTCAGAGGTCGTGAGATGCGCGCGGGGACGGATGGTCCAGGTGCGCGTGGTGTGCCGGCCCAGCCGGTCGAGGTCCACGTCGAGGCCGATGCCGGGCCGGGAGCGGGGCACGGCGACCATGCCGTCCACGGCGCGGATCGGCGGCGTGACGATGTCCCGCCGGTAGTACTTGTCGGAGCCGGAGACGTCCGAGGGCAGGGTGAAGCCGGGCAGCCCGGCGAGGGCCAGGTTGGCGGCCCGGCCGATGCCGAACTCGTGCATGCCACCGCACCACACCGGCACTCCGACGTCCAGGCACAGGTCGTGCACCGTCTTCGACGGGCCGAGTCCGCCGAGCCGGGACACCTTGATGTTGACGACGTCGGCCGCGCCCAGGTGCAGCGCGGTGCGCAGCACGTCCGGGGTGGTGATCGCCTCGTCCAGGCACACCGGGGTATCCAGGCGGGCGGCCAGCCGCGCGTGGGAGAGCAGGTCGGAGGCGGCGTACGGCTGCTCGATCATCAGCAGGCCGCGGCCGTCCAACTCCGCCAGTACGGCCTCCTGTTCGGGCCGGTAGGCGGTGTTGGCGTCCACCTGGAGGGCGACGCCGGGGAAGGCGGCCTGGACGGCGCGGACCGGTTCGAGGTCCCAGCCGGGACGGATCTTCAGCTTGACGCGGCGGTAGCCGTCGGCGACGTGCCGGGAGACCTGCGCGAGCAGCGCGTCGATCGTCGGCTCGATGCCGAGGCTGACCCCGGCGGGCACAGCGTCGGCGCCGGCGCCGAGCACGTCGGCCAGGGGCTCGCCGCGTTGCTGCCCGTACAGGTCCCAGCAGGCCATGTCGAGGCCGGCGCGGGCGAAGTGGTTGCCGCTCACCTTGGCGGTGAGCCGCGCCGCCTCGTCGGGGTGGTCCCAGGGCCGGCCGAGCAGCATCGGGGCGAGGTACTCGCCCAGCACCTGCCAGCAGCTCCAGGTGGACTCGTCGCAGTAGTACGGGTCGGTCGGCGAGGCGCACTCGCCCCAGCCGACGCTGCCGTCCTCGGCGGTCGCGCGGACGACGATGTGCTCCAGGTACGACTTGCGGTGCGAGCTGGTCTCGAAGGAGTGGACGAGGTCGAGCCGGACCAGCGCCAGCTCGATCTCGGCAAGGGTGACGGTCATGTGGGGTCGTCCTACCGTGCGGGGCCCCGGTCAGGGGCGAGGGGCCGTGCCGGGTGCGGCGGCACGGGGGATGAAGCGGTACGCGGCGAGCCCGCCCGGCAGCCGTACGCAGGAGACGGCCGTGCGGTCGGCGAGCAGCCGGGTGAAGGTGGGCGTGAGGCGGCCGCGCAGCCGGGCGGCGTGCTCGGGGCCGGCCTCGGCGCGCAGCCGGTGCCAGTCGTCGGGCAGGACCACGATCCGGTCGTCGCCCTCGTCGTACACCTGGCCGACGCTCCAGCCGCCGGGCGGCGGACCGGGAGCGGGCGCGGCGGGCCGTGCCGGGGCGTCCAGGTGCCAGGAGACGATGAAGCGGTCGGTGGACTCGCCGGTGGCGGCGCCGAAGCCGGAGGCGCCGTACATCGCGGGCTTGAACGCGTCCACCACCGTGCCGAGCACGTCCAGGTTGAAGTGGGCGTTGCGGGTCTGCATCGGGTCGTACGCCCAGCGGATCAGCGTCGTCCCCTCCGCCAGGCAGCGGTCGCGCTGGCCGAGCTTGAGCAGCCGTCCGATGCCGAGGCCCTGACGTTCGTGCGCCACCACGGCGAGCTGCGAATACTGGTACAGGCGCGGGGCCCGTCCGTCGGTGCCCCGCTCGCGGGCGAGGAAGCTGTAGGTGAATCCCACCAGCGCCTCGCCGAGATAGGCGCCGACGACCATGCCGCTGTTGTCCTGCAGGGCGGTCAGCAGGCGCGGGTTGAGGCTGCCGTCGCCGGGGCGCAGACCCATGACCCGCTCGTACAGCGCGACGCAGTCGCCCATCTCCAGCGGTCCGTCCACGTCACGTACGACCAGCGGCGGAGCCATCCGGGCACCGGCCGCGCACCTCGGTGTCGCCGTCGCGTTCACGAGGCGCTCGCGAGGTGACACGCGGCCCCGCCGCCCGCCGGCGCCTGTGCCGGAAGGACCGGCAGGGTCCGCCGGTCGCAGCCCGCCTCCGCACGGCCCGCCGCGTCGAGGCCCGCCCACGCGGGGCAGCGCGGATGGAACCGGCAGCCCTCGGGCACGTCGGTCGGGTCCGGCGGCTCGCCCTGGAGCAGTTGGGGCCGCCGCTCACCGCGGCCGCCCTCCGCGGACACCACCGACAGCAGCGCCTTGGTGTACGGGTGCTTCGGCGCGAGGAGGACCTCCTCCACGGTGCCCACCTCGACGATCCGGCCCAGGTACATCACCGCCACCCGGTCGGCGATGTTCCAGGCCAGGCCCAGGTCGTGACTGACCACCAGGGAGGACAGGCCGAGGTCGCGGCGCAGGTCGAGGACGAGCTTGAGGATCTCGCCGCGCACGGAGGCGTCCAGTGATGCCACCGGTTCGTCGGCCACGATCACCGAGGGCTCCAGCGCCAACGCGCCCGCGATCACCACGCGTTGCTGCTGCCCGCCGGACATCTCGTGCGGGAAGCGGGACAGGAACTGCTCCGGTGGGCGCAGCCCGGCCTTGGACAGGGCGGTGTGCACGCGCTGTTCGAGGCCGTCCTTCATCCGGTGCAGCCGGGGACCCTCGGCGACAGCGTCGAACACGTTCTGCCGCGGGTTCAGGGCGCCGCCGGGGTCCTGCAGGACGAACTGGACCTTGCGGCGGTGCGCCTTGAGCGCGGCGCTCGTGTAGCGCAGCGGCACGCCGTCGCTCAGCACCTCGCCCGACGTGGGCTTGACCAGCCCGGTCAGGGCGCGGGCCAGGGTGGACTTGCCGCAGCCGGACTCGCCGATCAGGGCGAGGATCTCGCCGCGGCCGAGCTGGAGGTCGACGCCGTCCACCGCGCGGGCGGGGCCGCGGCCCGCCCGGGGCGGGTAGGTGATGTGCAGGTCGCGGACCTCCAGCGCCGGAGCAGTGGCCGCGTCGGGTCCGGTGAGCGTGCCCGTGGTGGTGACGGTCATGAGCGGGCTCCTTCCGCTGACGGTTCGGGCACGGGCGGGGCCGTGGCGAGGTTCGGGAAACCGGGCAGCACCCGCAGGCACGCCGACTGCCGTCCGGGACCGGCCGGCCACAGCTCCACGGGGGTGCCGTGGCAGACCGCGTGGACGTCCGGGCAGCGCGCCGCGAACGGGCAGCCGGGGCCGAGCGCGGCCGGGTCGGGCGGGTCGCCGGGCAGACCGGCCGGCGCCCTGCGGGAGGCCGGGTCGCCGATGGTGGGGAAGGCGCGGGACAGCGCCCGGGTGTAGGGGTGCAACGGGTCGTCCAGGAGCTGCCGGGACGGGCCGGACTCGACCAGTTCGCCGGCGTACATCACCGCCAGCCGGTCGCACATCTGGCCGAGGACGGACAGATCGTGGCTGATCATGATGACGCCGATGCCCTCGTCGCGTACGAGGTCCGACAGCAGGTCCAGGATCTGGGCCTGCACCATCACGTCCAGGGCCGTCGTCGGCTCGTCCGCGATGATCAGGTTCGGGCGGCAGGCGAGCGCCATCGCGATCATGACGCGCTGGCGCTGCCCGCCGGAGAACTCGTGCGGATAGCTGCGCATGCGCCGGGCCGGGACGCCCACCGACTCCAGCAGTTCCGCCGCGCGGGCGCGGGCCTGCTTGTCGGTGATCCGGCCGCCCTCCTCGCCGGCCCTGCGGCCGTGCAGCAGGATCGGTTCGACGAGCTGGTCGCCGACGGTGTGCACCGGGTTGAGGGCGGTCATCGCGCCCTGGAAGACCACCGAGGCCTCCGCCCAGCGCACCGCGCGCATCCGGCTCCAGTTCGCCGTGAGCAGGTCCTCGCCCTGGTACAGGACCTGGCCGGTGACCTCGGCGGCGGCCGGCAGCAGCCGCAGCAGGCTCATCGCCAGCGTGGACTTGCCCGAGCCGGACTCGCCGGCCAGCCCGAGCGTCTGTCCGGCGTCCAGGGTGAGGTCCACCCCGCGCACGGCGGGCACCGTGCGCCCGCCACTGCGATACGTGACCTTGAGGTCCCTGACCTCCAGCATCGCGTTCAACGTGTCTTCACCGACCTCGGGTTGAGAAGGGTCTCCACGGCGCGGCCGGTCAGGGTGAAGCCGAGGACGACGATCAGGATGGCGATGCCCGGCGGGTACAGGTACCACCAGGCGCCGGAGGTGACGGCGCCGCCGCTGAGCGCCGAGTTGAGCATCGCGCCCCAGGAGATGCCCGTCGGGTCGCCCAGACCGAGGAAGGTCAGGGTCGCCTCGGACAGGATCGCCGAGGCCACCGTCAGGGTGGAGGAGACGAGGATCAGCGGGGTGACGTTCGGCAGGACGTGCCGCAGCATCACCTGCGGCCCGCCCGCGCCCAGCGCCCTGGCCCGCTCGATGAACGGCTTGGCCTCCACCGCGAGGGTCTGCGCCCGTACCAGCCGGGCCGTGGAGGACCAACTGGTCACCGCGATGGCGATGGTGATGGACGCGGTGCCCTGGCCGATCACCGCCGACAGCGAGATGGCCAGCGGCAGGCTGGGCAGCGCGATGAACCAGTCGGTGAGGTGCATCAGCGCCTTGCCGATCCAGCCGCCGTAATGACCGGCGACCAGGCCGACCGCGCTGCCGAGCACCACCGTCAGGACCGTGGCCATCAGACCGATGGACAGCGAGGAGCGTGCCCCCCAGATGACCAGCAGCAGGATGGAGCGACCCTCCTGGTCGGTGCCGAGCGGATACCCGTCGGTGGGGGAGTGCAGCGAGGGGCCGTCCACCTTGATGACGTCGAGGTCGTCGGCCGAGATGAACAGCGGCGCGCACAGGGCCAGCAGGCCGAACACGACCAGGATGGTGAGGCCGGCCACGCCGGAGCGGATGCGGACGAAGGAGCGTACGAAACCGGCGAATCCGTCGCGGCGCGGCGTCGGCGCGGCCGGTACGGCCGGCGGCGTGGGGTCGGCCCCCGCCCGGGGCGGGGAGACGGCCTCGGTGAGGGGTTCGTGGTGGGTCACTGGGCACGCACCCGGGGGTCGAGGAAGCGGTAGATCACGTCGGCGAGGAGGTTCATGAGGATCACCGACGCGCTGAAGACGATGAACGTGCCCTGGAGCAGCGGCAGATCGGGCACCTTCAGGGCCTGGTAGCTGAGCTGTCCGAGGCCCGGCCAGGAGTAGACGGTCTCCACGGTGATGGCACCGCCGAGCACCGTGCCCAGATGCATGAAGATCATGGTGACCGAGGGCAGCAGCGCGTTGGGAACGGCGTGCCTGCGGCGTACGTCGTCGTCACGCAGCCCCTTGGCCCGCGCGGTGAGCAGGTACGGGCTGCCCAGCTCGTCGATGATCGACGAGCGCATGACGGCCACGTACTGGGCGAAGATCACCAGGACCATGGTCAGACAGGGCAGGACCAGGTGCTCGGCCACGTCGAGGACGTGGTCCAGGCCGCCGGTGATCGCCGGGTCGCTCATCCCGCCCGCGGGCAGGAAGCCGGGGATCGGGCCGATGCCGACGCTGAAGGTGATCAGCAGGATCATGCCCAGCCAGAAGGTCGGCACCGACCACAGCGTCAGGGAGACGCCGGTGGCGATGCGGTCCAGCCAACTCCCGTGCCGCCAGCCCGACCTGATGCCCAGCCAGAGACCGAGCACCACCGAGATGACGGTGGCCGTGCCCATCAGCAGCAGGGTCGGCCACAGCCGGTCGCCGATGAGGGAGCTGACCGGCTGCTGGAACTCCCAGGATTCCCCGAGGTGACCGGTCAGGGTGTCGGTGACGAAGTGGAGGAAGCGTTCGGGCACCGACTGGTCCAGGCCGAGCTGGTGGCGCAACTGCGCCATCTGCGCGTCGCTGGTCGGCCGGCCGCGGGTGATGGACTGCACCGGGTCCGCCGGCATCAGGCTGAACAGGACGAACCCGATGACGAGGGTGGCCAGGAAGCTGACGGCCGCGGCCGCCAGCTTCGTGGCCAGGTAGCGTGCGAATCCCGAGCCGGGCCGGGGCCCGCCGCGCGGGGCGGCGGGCTCGGCCGTGACGGCGCCGGTGGCGTCGATGGTGTCGGCCACGGTCTACTCGCGGTCGTCGGAGGAGGAGCGGCGGCGGGCCATGAACACGCCGCCCGCGGCCAGGACGACCACCGCGGCCGCCGAAGCGCCGATCAGCGTGCCGGAGTTGCCGCCCGAGGAGGAGGACGAGGCCTTGGCCGGGGTCGCGTTCAGGTACTGGTGGAAGGAGTCCTGCGCGGGGTAGGCGCCGGCGGAGTTCGCCTTGCCGTCCACGATGCCGCTCACCCGGTCGGTGCGGTACGCGGCGAGGCCACTGGCGTTGTAGATCATGATGTTCTCGTTGGCCTTGTACAGGATGGCCTGCATCTGCCGCAGCAGATCCGCGCGCTCCTTGTCGTCGAAGGCGCTCTGCTGACGCAGGAACAGGTCGTCGTAGTTCTTGTCGCAGAAGAACGAGTCGGTGCTGCCGCCCTCGCCCTTGCTGTCGGGGAGTGCCGAGCAGGTCTGGATGCCCAGCAGGTACGTCGGGTCGGGACCGGTCGACCAGGAGTCCATCAGGATGTCCCAGTCGCCCTTGGCCAGGTCGGCGTTGAGCTTGGCGGAACTCATCGACTGGATGTCGACCTTGACGCCGATCTCCTTGAACCAGCCCGCGAGGTACGTGGACACCTTGGCGTCACCGTCGTCGTCGGAGTGGATGCCGAGGCGGAACTCCAGCTTGCGCTTCGACTTCGGGTCGACCCGGATGCCGTCCGAGCCCTTCTTGTAACCCGCCTCGTCCAGCACGGAGTTGGCCTTGGCCGGGTCGTAGCCGAACTTCTCCGGGTCGGAGGGCTGCCACGAGTACTGCGGCAGGGACTGCGGCAGATAGCTGCCACCGACCTCCGCCAGGCCGTTGCGGACCTTCTTCACGATGGTCGCCCGGTCGATGGCGCGTGCCAGCGCCTCGCGCACCTTGACGTCGCCGAGCGCCGGGTGGCCGGTGCCGATCTTCTTGCCGTCGCGGGTCCGGGCGCCGCCGTTGACCTCGATGCCGCTCCAGCGGTTGCCGACCTGCTCGTAGGCCTTGATGCCGGACTGGCCCTTGAGCGCCTGGTACTGGGTGGGGTTGAGACCGCTGACGTAGTCCAACTGCCCCGAGCGCAGGGCCGCGACCGCGGCGTCCGTGTTCTTGAAGGACTGCTCGATCATGTGGCCGTACTTGGGCGCGCCGAGTACGAAGTCCTTGTTCGCGTCGAACTTGGCGTACTGCTCCGGCTTGTAGTCCGTCAGCGTCCACGGGCCGTAGCCGACGATCGGGAAGCTGTCGTTCTTGTAGCTCTTCAGGTCCTTCACGTGGGATTCCCAGATGTGCTTCGGCACGATCGGGATGCCCGACACCGGGATGCTGACCGACAGCATGGTGGCCTGCGGCTTCTTGGTCTTCACGATCAGCGTGGTGTCGTCCGGCGCGGTGACCGACGCGAAGTTGCTCACCAGCGAGCCGTTGGCGGTGGCCGCCGTGGAGTTCTTCATGATCAGGTTGAAGGTCCAGGCGGCGTCCTCGGCCGTGATCGGCTTGCCGTCGCTCCACTTCAGACCCTTGTGGATCTTGAAGGTCCAGGTGAGCTTGTCGCCGGAGGTCGTCCAGGAGTCCGCCAGGTACGGCTTGACGGTGCCGTCCTGCTCCACCGTGTCCAGCGCCGGGTAGATGCCGGCGAACACGTCCAGGCTGCCCGCGAAGTAGGCCAGGAACGGGTTCAGGGAGTCGATGCCGATGCCGGTGATCGGCATGCGGAGGGTGCTGCCGCCGTCGTCGGCCGTGGCGGCCGGGGCGAAGGCGAGGCCCGCGCCGGTACCGAGCAGCAGTGACGTGGCCAGTGCGGCGGCCTTGCGGCCGATTCTGTGCACAGGGGCGGACGTGGTCATCGTGGACTTCTCCTGAGGTGGCGGCGGCACGGGGCCGCGAAGGGACGGGAGACGGGACGGGGCGGCCGCTGCACCGGCGACCCGGGGTGGGTCGCACAGCGCGACGATAAATGCACGTTGCACCTATTGGTCTATGCATTGGTACGTGCATTGGTTTATGCATTGGTGCATGCATGTATATGCGTGTGCACGCTGGGACGGGGGAGGGGGAGGGGGACGGTGGGGCTCTGGTGTGGACGGGCTCTGGTGCGGACGGGGGAGGGGCCGGTGCGGAGCGGGTCCGGTGCGGAGCTCCCCGGCTCCGTGGCGGGCCCGTGCGGGGTCAGCCGGGGTACGGGGCGGTCATGACTCCGCCTTCCGGGGCCCGGTGCCGGTGCCGGTGCGCAGGAAGTCCTCCAGCACCCGTACGCCGAACTCCAGACTGCTGACGAGGACCTGCTCGTCGACGCCGTGCACATACCGCCACGCGTCGAAGCCGGGCGGGGTCAGGCCGGGACCGAACCCGTAGCACTGGATGCCCAGTCGGGCGAACGCCTTGGCGTCGGTGCCGCCCGACATGATGAACGGCAGCACCAGGGCCTCGGGATCGGCGCGGCGCAGCGCCGCCGCCATCTCCTCGAACTCGGCCGAGGTGTGATCGGCGGAGACCGGCGCGGCGAAACTGTGGAAGGACCGCGAGACCTTCTCGCCGAGCAGGGCGTCCACCGTGGCGAAGAAGTCCTCCTCCGCGCCCGGCAGGATCCGGCCGTCCACGCCGGCCGTCGCCTCGCTCGGAATGACGTTGTGCTTGTAACCCGCCTTCATCATGGTCGGGTTGAGCGTGTTGGCGACGGTGGCCTCGATCAGTTTGGCCGCCTCGCCCAACTGCGCGAGGGACGCGGGGTCCGCGGGGTCGACCGTCACGCCCAGACGGGCGGAGAGCCCCTCCAGGAGCGCGGCCACCGGAGGCACGATCCGCACCGGCCAGCGGTGCGCGGCCAGCGCGGCGAGGGTGGCCGCCAGGGTGGCGACGGCGTTGTCCGTGTTGGGCCGGGAGCCGTGGCCCGCCGCGCCGCGTGCCGTGAGGTCCATCCAGGCGCTGCCGCGCTCGCCGACGGCGATCGGGTAGAGCCGGGAGGCGTCCGGCAGATGGACCGAGTAGCCGCCGGACTCGCCGATCGCGGTGGTGACGTCCTCGAAGAGGTCCGCGTGCCGGTCGACGAGGAAGCCCGCCCCCAGCTCGCCGGTGTCCTCCTCGTCCGCGACGAACGCCATCACGATGTCGCGTGCCGGCCTCACCCCGCGGCGCGCCCAGGACCGGGCGGCCGCGAGCATCATCGCGTCCATGTCCTTCATGTCCAGCGCCCCGCGACCGAGGATCGCGCCGTCGCGTATCTCCCCGCAGAACGGGTCGAAGCTCCAGTCGGCGGGCTCGGCCGGAACCACGTCGAGGTGGCCGTGGACCAGCAGGGCCGGGGCCTCGCGGTCCTCGCCGGGGATGCGGACCACGGTGCTGGCCCGGCCGGGCGCCGATTCCAGCACGACCGGCTCGTAGCCGGACTCGGCGAGCAGTCCGGCGGTCCACTCGGCCGCCTCCCGCTCACCTCGGGAGTCGCCACCGCCGTAATTGCTGGTGTCGAAACGGATCAACCGGGCGCACAGCTCGGTGACTTCGGAGATCAGTGCGGAGTCCTCGGCGGGGGAGAGAGCGCCGCCGTCCTGGTAGAGGGTGGGGTCGTTCATGAAGAGGTACCACTTGCTTTCCCGGCGGCAGGGCGCGAGGACGGGGCCTCTGCCGTCGATGGCTCAGCGAGACGGACTCGCGGAAACGGGGAACAGGCGGGACGAGGGAGGGAGGAGGGCGGTCACCGCGCGGGCGGGGGCTCGTCCTCGGGGGCGGTGGGTAAGCCGGACGGGTTCGTGGCGGGGGTGCCGGGAAGACCGGTGCCGGGAAGGTCTGCGGCGGGCACTCCGGTGCCGGGAAGGTCCGCGGGGGGAAGTCCGGTGCCGGGAAGGTCCGCGGCGGGAAGGTGTGCGGCGGGAAGGTGTGCGGCGGGTCCCTGGAGATCCGGCGCGCCCTCCGCTTCCTCGGCGGCCGTGACGGACGGTGTCCGGCCCAGGCCGTAGCTGCCCAGGGAGCGGAAGAGCTCCGCCCGGCGCCGGTTGCGCCGGGCCGCCCCCTTGGCGCCCGCGGCGGCCAGGGCCGCCAGCACATGGGCCGCCGCCGCCACCGCCGTCGGCGAGTGGTGCGGCGACTCGCTGCGGGTGTCCACCGCCAGGACGTGTGTGGCGAAGGAACACACCGGACTGGTGTAACTGTCGGTCAACGCGATCACCGAGGCACCCAGCGCGTGGAACTCCCGGGCCACGTCCACCGTGAGCCCGCTGTAGTTGCGGAAGCTGAACACGACCAGGACGTCTTCCGCGTGCGCGTCGCTGATCGCGTTGACGGCCGCGCCCGTCGCAGGCGGTACGAGGAACACGTCCCGCATGCTGCTGGTGAGGTCGCTGGTCAGCAGCGACGCGTACCCGGCCGACTTCAGGTCGCCGAGCACCCACCGCCGCCGCGCCCGCAACAGGGCCGCGGCCGCCAACTCCAGGGCGCCGTTGGCCTGGAGATCGGCCAGCGTGCGACGGAGGTTGCCCTCCTCCGCGGTGATCATCCGGCGCAGCGCCGACCGCTCGCGCGGCTCGGACTCCGGATCACGGCTGGTGAACCGCAGATCCGGCTCGGCCAGGCGCAGGCCGCTCTCCCGGGCCGCCAGTTGACGCAGGTCGTCGGTGGAGGCGACTCCCGCCGCCGCCAGCAGTCCGTCGAGGTCCGCGGCGCTGGCGTCGGCCGCCCGCAGCAGTTGACCGGGGCGGCGCTCCAGCGAGGCCGGGTAGTCCTCCGCCAGCACCTCGAACAGGCGCTGCGCTGCGGGACCGCACAGCTCGGCCGCGGCACGCAGCAGTTCGAGGGTCGGCGTAGGCGCCAGAGGACCGGTCACTGCTCACCCCTCCCACTCAGGGCAGCCCACACCCGGGAAACCGGGTGCTGAACTGCATCTCTGCTGACAGTTAAACGGCGGTGTCAGATTGCTTGATCTAAGCGATGCGTGAGTCTTACTGTCGCCGCATGACCTCGTCAAGAGCCACCGGCGCGGAAAACTCTTCGGCCGATCCGCCCTCCTCGCGGCAGAACTCGCGTCGCGCCGCCGACGATTCCGTACAGCCCGACGACGAATCGGGGAGCGGGGCGGGAGGGACCGCCTCCGCGGACGCGGGCCGGGGAGGGCAGCCCGACCGCGCGGATACGGGTCGGGGTGCGTCGTCGGTCTCTGCGGAGGCCCGTCAGGACGTGCCGCCCGACAGTGCCGACGCGGAGCGGGGTGCGTCGCCCGAACGGGCGGACACCGGAGACGTGCTCGCCGCCTCCGTCGCCCGCGTCCGCCGGGCCGCCGGGCTCACGCTGAGCGCGGTGGCGACCCGGGCCGGCGTCTCACCGGCCTACGTCTCGCAGATGGAGTCCGGCGCCGCCAACCCCACGGTCCGGACCCTCGCCCAGATCGCCGACGCCCTCGGCGCCACCCCCGCCGAACTCCTCGGCGGCACCACACCGGTCGCCGCCGCGGCCGCCCCGGCCTTCCCGCCGCGCTTCGCCCCGGCACCGCTGCTCGCCCAGGCCGACGGGCACCACGGCATCTGGGACCTCACGGCCCCCGGCGCCAGCCGGATCGGCGCCCGGCTGCTGCACGCCGACCTCGGCGACCACGACCACCCGACGGCCCACCCCGGCGAGGAGTTCGCGCTCGTCCTGGCCGGCTCCTGCCGGGTCTCTGTGGGCGGCGTCGTACGGCTCCTGCGCCGCGCCGACAGTTGCCACTTCGCCGCCACCGACGAACACCACTTCACCGACCCCAGCGACGACCTGCTGATGCTGGTCGTCCTCACCGAGGAGTAGCCCCGTGTCCACCGCTCCCTCCCTGCCCGCACCCCGGGCGGAGACCCCGCTGCCCGACGGACTGGCCGCGGCCGCCTCACCCGAGACGGCCCCCGAGGTGTGGCCGCTGACCGCCCGCACCGTCGAGGGCCGCGTGCACGTGGGCGGCGTCGCCCTGGACGACCTGGCCGACGCCTGCGGCACCGCGCTGTACGTGGTGGACGAGGCCGACTTCCGCCACCGGGCCCGGCTGTGGCGCGAGTCCGGCGCGGACCGGGTGCACTACGCCTCCAAGGCGTTCCTGTGCGCCGAGATGGTCCGCTGGGTCGACTCCGAGGGGCTGCACCTCGACGTGTGCAGCGGCGGCGAACTCCGGCTCGCCGTGGACACCGGCTTCGACGCCGCCCGGATCGTCTTCCACGGCAACAACAAGTCCGTGCCCGAACTGGAGGCCGCCGTCGCCCACGGCGTCGGCGTGGTGGTCGTCGACTGCCTGGAGGAGATCGACCGGCTCGCGCGCGCCGCCGCGACGGCCGGGCGGGTCCAGGACGTCTACGTCCGGATCGCCCCCGGCGTCGCCGCCGAGACCCACGACTACATGGCCACCGGCGGCGACGACGTCAAGTTCGGCTTCCCGGTGCGCGGCGGCCACGCCGAGCGGGCCGTGCTGGCCGTCGCGGCACACCCCTCGCTGCGGCTGGCCGGCGTCCACTCCCACATCGGCTCACAGATCACCGCGACCGAGGGACTGACCCTCGCCGCCGAGCGGGTCGGTGCCTTCGTCGCAGCGCTCGCCGAGCGCCACGGCATCACCATGGACGAGATCGACCTCGGCGGCGGCGCGGGCATCCCCTACCTGCCGGGCCAACCCCGCCTGGACCCGGCCGCGTTCACGGCCGCCCTGCGCGCCGGTCTGGAACGGGTCCTGCCCGGCTCGGCGGTACGGCTCGCCGTCGAGCCCGGCCGGTCGATGATCGGTACCGCCGGGGTGACGCTCTACCGCGTAGGCGCCGTCAAGGACGGGCTGCGCCGTCGGTTCGTCGCCGTCGACGGCGGCATGAGCGACGCCCTGCGCCCCTCCCTCTACCTCGCCCGTTACACCGCGTGGACCGCCAACCGTCCCGCCGAGGGCGATCCGGTGCACGCCGTGGTCGTCGGCCGTCACTGCGAGAGCGGGGACGTGGTCGTGCCCGACATCGCCCTGCCGGAGGACATCGCCGCCGGCGACCTCCTCGCGGTCCCCGCCACCGGGGCCTACCACCACGCCATGGCCAGCAACTACAACGCCCAGCCCCGGCCCGCCGTCGTCGCCGTACGCGACGGCAGCGCCCGTCTCATGGTCCGCCGGGAGACCCCGGAGGACCTGCGCCGCCGCGACGGGCACGGCGAGCCGGTGAGGCTGACCGCCGGGTGACCTCGGCGGGGCTCCGGTTCGCCTGGCCCCGGGCGCGCTCCCGCCGGATCCAGGCGCACCTGTCGCTCACGCGGGGCGTGCGCGCGGCTTCCTGCCGGGGCCGTCGCGGCGGCCCGGGCGAGCCGGTGCGACTGACCGTCGGGTGACCGCGGCGGGGCTCCGCCTCCCGTGCTCCCGCGCGCCTCCGGCGGGGCTCCGGTTCACTTGACTCCGGGCGCGTCTCCGGCTGGATCCGGGCACACCTTTCGCTCATGCGGCATGTGTGCGCGGCTTACGGCGGGCACCGCCGGGTCGGCGCAACGGGCACCGGGACCTCCTCCTACGACACCGTCCTCAATGGAGCTTTCCCCAGGGGTCGGTGACCGCACCCACCCACAGCCCCGCCCTCAGCAACCCAACGGCAGTCCACCGCAGCCCATGGCGATGCACGGCAATCCACCCCAGCCCAGGCGGTGGACCGCCCGCGCCACCTCCCCCCAACTCCCCCTCCCGTACTCGGAGTCACCCATGTCCACCGCGTCCCACCTGCCCTACGGCACCTGGCCGTCCCCGATCACCGCCGAAGCGGTCGCCGCCGCCTCCGGATCCACCTCGTGGCCCTCGGGGGCCGGCGAGGAGAACTGGTGGTGCGCCAACGACCCGGCCACCGCGACCGTACGGCTGCTGCGCAACGCCCCCGGCCACGAGGAGCCGGTCCCGGTGCTCGCCCCCGGTGTCTCCGTGCGCAACCGCTCCCTCGGCTACGGCGGCAAGCCGTACTGGGTACGCGCGGCGGACCCGGCCACGGGCAGCCACCTGCTGGTCTTCACCGACCACCGCGACCAACGCCTGTACCGAGCCGAGGTGTCCCGCCTCGGAGCCGCCGACGACAAGACGTTCCCCGTGCCCGTGCCGCTCACCCCGGCCGATCCGTCCGACCGGGAGACCTGCTGGGCCGACCCGGTGGCCGGCCCGGACGGGACCGAGGTGTGGTGCGTGCGGGAGACCACCCGCGCGGCCACCGGACCGCACGACGCCGACCCGGCACTCCGCACCGTGCGCGAGATCGTCGCCGTACCGCTGTCCGGTGCCGCCGCCGACGACCCCGGCGCGCTGCGCGTGGTGGCCCGCTCCCACCACTTCCTCTGCGGACACCGGATCTCCCCGGACGGCGGGCGGCTCGCCTGGATCGGCTGGGACCACCCCCATATGCCCTGGGACAGCTCGGAGTTGATGGTCGCCGAGCTGCACGACGGCGTCGCGGGTGAGCCCGTCCGGCTGCTCGGCGGCAGCCACGACGGCACCGAGGTCTCCGTGTCCCAGGCCGCGTGGGCGGGTCCCGACACCCTCTACGCCATGGCGGACCCGGACGGCTGGTGGAACCTCCACCGCGTCGACCTGGACCCCGACCGGCCGACACCCACCGCGATCACCAACACCAACGTCCTTCCCCTCCAGGAGGATTGCGCGGGCCCCGTCTGGCGCGTCGGCGCGAGCTGGTTCGCCGTGACGCCGTACGGAGTGGTGCTGCCGCACGGCAACGGCCCGCAGCGGCTGTCCCGTTGGGCGCCCGAGAGCGGCGAACTGACCGAACTCGCCGACGGCTGGACCAGCTTCCAGGGCGACCTCTGGTCGGACGGCGAACGGATCCTGGTCCGCGCCGCCGACCCGGCCCTCGGCTCCGCCCTGCTGTCGGTGCCGCTGGCCCCCGGTTCCGGTCCGGCCCGGCGTACCCGGCCCAAGTCCGAGGACCCGCTGGCCCCTTGGCAGCCCCGGCCCGAACGCCGTACCGTCCACGACGCGCAGGGCCGACCCGTCCACTTCGTGCTGCACCGGCCCACCCACCCCACCGCGACCGGACCCGAGGGCGAACTGCCGCCCCTGCTGGTGCAGGTCCACGGCGGCCCGACGAATTCCACCGGTGTCACCGCCGACCTGGAGTACTCCTTCTTCACCAGCCGCGGCTTCACCGTCGCGGACGTCGACTACGGCGGCTCCACCGGCTACGGCAGGGCCTACCGCGACCGGCTGCGCGGCCAGTGGGGAGTGGTGGACGTCGACGACTGCGTCACCGTCGCCCGCGCCCTGGCCGCCGAGGGGCTGGCGGATCCGGCCCGTACGGCCGTGCGTGGCGGTTCGGCCGGCGGCTGGACGACCCTGGCGTGCCTGGTCCACACCGACGTCTTCTGCGCGGGCACGGTCCTCTACCCGATCAGCGACCCGGCACGCTGGCGGGCCGAGCAGACCCACGACTTCGAGTCCCGTTACGTGGACACGCTTGTCGGCGTCCTCCCGCAGGACCGGGCCCTCTTCGACAAGATCTCACCCGCCGCGAACGCCGACCGCATCACCGTGCCACTGGTGATGCTCCAGGGCGCGGACGATTTCATCTGCCGCCCCGACCAGGCCACGTGCATCGTGGACAACCTGGCCGAACGCGGAGTGTGGCACCGCTTCCTGCTCTTCGAGGGCGAGGGCCACGGCTTCCGCAGAGCCGACAGCGTCCGCCGCTCCCTGCTGACCGAGGTAGCCCTCTACCGCGAAACCCTCGGCCCCCACATCGCCCCCGACGTCCCCGTGGACGCCGACACCTTGTGATCCGTGACGGCCGGGCGACGCCGTGTGCGTCCCCGGCCGGGTGGCCGGCCCCCGCAACCATGGTCAGCCGGGCGGCGTGTGATCCGGTGGGGCGGCTTTCGGCTGTTCCCGACCGGAGGGCGGGGGACCCGATGACACAGGAGCGGACCGGGGACACGACGGCGCGGACGACGCCGGGCACGAGGCGGACCAGGACCGTGCGGGGGCGCGTACTGCGCTGGGCGTTCCGCCTGGTCATGGCCGCCCTGATCCTGCTGCTCGCCCTGCGCACCTACGAGGAGACGGGCGTCGCGCACGCACAGTCGAACGGAACGCTGCACACGGCCGGGGCCACCATCACGGGGCTGACGTCCCACACGGTGAGTGGGAGAGACGGCGGGGGCCAGGACGGCGGCAGCGGCGAATGGAACGTCAGCACCACGTACACGATCGACCTGCGCATCGGTGACGGGACCAAGACGGTGAACGGCGTCCCGGACGATTCCGTGAACGACCTGCGGGAGGGGCAGCGGGTCCAGGCGGGCCTGTGGCACGGGCGGGTCGTGGAGATCGACGGGCGTGACGTGTGGCTCGGCTGGCACCCCGGAGGGTGGGACATGGCGCTGTTCCTGCTCTACCCGCTGATCGCGGGCTATCTGATCGCCCTCGCCCTGGCCGCGGCCGCGAACCTGGCCGGCCGCGACGGCCGGGCACGGCTGGAGCGGAAGGAACGGGGCGCACCCTGGGTGTTCGGGTTCCTCGTCGCGATGACGGCGAGCTTCGCGCTCATCGGGTGTGCGGCTTTCGGGAACACCACCGTGTACTGGCCCCTTGTTCCGCTCGCAGCCGGAACCGCCGCCGGGCTCGCGGCGCTGAGGCGAGTCCACCGGCGGCCCCGTGCCCCACGTCCCGAGGACGCACCCGGCGGCAGCACGCCGGCCCAGGCCTGACGGTCGGATCCCGGCCGCCAGGGAGGCCTGTTTTCGATACCCGAGGGGCTCGAGGGAACTCGCCGGGGGCGAGCGGTGAAGGAGGGATGAAAGCCCAAGCCTTCGAAGCACGTTCCCCAAGACGAGAGGAGCCCCGATGACCGTCGAACCAGGCGTCCGCACGGGGGCGGAGAGCGATGCCTCGGTGATTGCACGGTCCCGGGATGAGCCCGAAGCATTCGCCGCACTTTTCGACCGGTACGCGGATGACGTCCATCGCTACCTGGCCCGCAGGCTCGGCGGCGAGCCCGCGGACGACCTCGTGGCGGAGACCTTCACCACCGCCTTCCAGCAACGGCACCGGTACGACCCTTCGCGCGCCACGGGCGACGGCGCCCGCCCTTGGCTGTTCGGCATAGCGACCAATCTGGTCGCCCGGCACCGGCGGGCCGAGGGTCGTCGCTTCAAAGCCATGGCCCGGGTCCCGGCTCCGGCCGATCACGAGGAGCCACTGGCCGACCGTGCCGCGGCCCGGGTCGGGGCACAAGCCGTGGGCCGCGAACTGGCGGAGGCACTGGCCTCGCTGCCCGCACGGCACCGGGACGTGCTGCTGCTGGTGGCGTGGGGCGGTCTCGGCTACGAGGAGGTGGCCCAGGCCCTCGGCGTCCCCATCGGCACGGTCAGATCACGACTGCACCGGGCCCGCAACAAGGTGCGCGACGCGTTGGGCGGATCCGATCCGACGACACTGCGAGAGGTACCCGGCCATGACTGACGAACTCGAACTCCTGCGGGACTGGGACGCGGACACCGTCCCGCTCGCCGACCCGGTCCGGGCGAAGGCCCGCCACCAACTGCTCAACACGATCGCGCGTGCGCAGCAGCACCCCGGTCCGGCCCCCAGCCGACGGCACGCGTTCCGCCTCGCGACAGCCGCGGTGGTCGCGGTGGCGGTCACGGGAACAGCGGTGGTGATCACCGAACGCGGCGCGGACGATGGCGACCGCTCCGGCCGGACCGGCCGCGCCTCGGGCACAGCGAGCCCGAGGATGGAGAACGTCAATGCCGTGATCGTGCTGAACGGGGCGGCGGCGCAGACGGGCAGGGACGAGAGGCCTGTCGCTCCGCGCGACGACCAGTTCATCTACTCGAAGCGGATCATCAAGGAGACGGAACGCGGGACGGGCGCGGTCAAGACCTACGTGGACGTCAACTGGGACTCGGTGGACGGTTCCAAGCGCTCCTTGACCATGGAACTCGGCCGCGTGATCTGGGAGGAGCCCTTGAAGAACGGCGAGAGCGTGTGGCCGCCTCGGGAATGGAGGAAGCTGAAGAAGCTGCCCACCGATCCGGAGAAACTCATTCCGGCCATCGCCGGCAGCGGACGTTCCGACAGGTCGACGAGCGACTTCACCGAACAGGACTGGTTCGACGCCTACTTCATGCTCGGTGAGCTCCTGAAGTGGCCGGTCCTGCCCCAGGGGCTGCGTCCCGCCGCGTACAAGGCACTGGCCCTCGTGCCCGGTGTCGAGGCGATTCCCGGAGTGAAGGATTCCGCCGGGCGCACCGGTGTGGGGATTTCCTGCCCCAAGAGTCCCTTCGCGAAGGGCAAGTACCTCATCTTCGACCCGAAGTCCTATGCATTCCTGGGCTTCCGCGACGAACGGACCTCGGCGTCCGGCGACAAGACGTACATCCAACTGTCACACGTGGTGGAGTGGGCCGTCGTCGACCGGCTGAAGCAGCGGCCATAGCCGCACTGTCGCGTGCGAGCGCGGCCGTTGCCGATACGAAAGCGTGAAGGTGCCTTTCCGACCCCGGACTTCCAGGCCGGAAAGGCACTTTCCGCTCCGCCACCTGACTACGCGGACAGCCGGAACACGCCTCAAGGCGTACGGACACTCGCCACCTCTCGGGCGTTCTCCCAGTGCCGGTCGAAGTACGACTTGAAATACGCCGCGGCCTCGCTGTCTTCGATACGCATGCCCTGGACCCGGTCACCGACGGTGAATGCGAGGAACACCGCGCTCGTGTCCATGATGGCCATGCTCATGAGGTCGGCCTTGATGGGCCACGTCACCTCCCGGATGCTGTAGCTGCGCAGGTGGCGGGTCTGTTCTCGGTGCCGTGCCGTCCAGCCGGCATACCCTCTGGACGAGCCTAGGCAGAACAGGCGTCGTACGGAGCCGCCGTTGTGCGCCCAGTCGAGTACCGCCTGGAAGTAGTCCGAGAAGGCCGCGGACGACGCGCTGAAGTCGTCCGGGGTCTCCAGCCGCATGTACCAGGCGTCCATGTGGCTGGGGCAGCGGTTGACGAGGTAGTCGACCTCCGCTTTGTAGAAGGCCGCCGCGTCCGGATAGTGCTCTATACGTGACGAGTTCACCTGGTCGAAGTCCCGCCGCAGCAGTTGGACTTCGGCGCGGAGATCGGTCAGTTCCCGCCGGGACGAGGTGATGGGGACGAGCGCGCGGAGGATTGCGTAGACCGCCGTGAACAGGAACGGCATCTGCCAGGCGGCGGACAGTCCGAAGAGCGCGGCGGCCACCGATCCGCAGACGGCGACGAGACAAGCGATGGCCAGCCCCCGCTGATCCCAGCGCTCCAGCAAGTCGTCCGACCCCGACTCGGCCCGCGAACCAGCCATGCACACCTCACAGACCCTCGGCGCCACGTCCCTCCGGGGGTGAGCCCCGAAGAGCACAATTCCCTGTGTCTGGAGCGCTCAATCACGCCCCGCGAGCAGAGCACGAACACTGAGGTCGCCTTGCCCGTCCCGGCGTCAAGCTCGGGGCCCGATGAACCGTCTGAGCGTGTCCAGGGCGATTTTGTCCGTCACGGTGCTTCGGGCGGACAGGCGGTGGACAAGGATCCAGCCCTGCGGTGAGGCTCCCGCGAAGACGGACGCGCTGCCTGTCGCGCCGTTGTGCCACAGGAGGTTTCCCGCCTTCTGCCAGGCCGGTGCCGGTTCACCCAGTTTGCGGTCGACCAGCAGGTCGGTGAGGAGTCGGGCGGCGGCCCGGGGAGTGGCCCACAGGCCGCCGGCGGGGAGAATCGCGCCGTCCATGGTCCAGTCCCGGCGAGGTCGGCCGAACAGCCCCGTGCGGCACAGTCGTCTGCCGGACGGCGGATCGGTGGCGACATCGGCGATGCCGAGGGGGTCGAGGAGGTGGCGGTGCAGGAGTTCCTCGTACGGGGTGCTGGTTGCCGCGACCAGAGCCGCGCCCAGGAGCGCGTATCCGAGGTTGGAATACTCCTCGACCGTCCCCGCGGGAGCGGTGACCAGGGTGTCGAGGTTCCGTGCGACCGAGTCCAGTGCGCCGGCGTCGAACGCCACGTAGGGATCGCGCCCGCCGATGCCGGGAGGCAGGCGAGGAAGGCCCGAGGTGTGCTCGGCGAGTTGGCGCAGAGTGATCCCCGTGCCGCTCGGCGTCGACAGGAACAGCTCCAGCGGGTCGTCGAGGCTCAGGACGCCGTCGTCGGCCAAGGCGGTCAGGACGGTCGCGGTGAGCGCCTTGGTCAACGAACCGATCTGCACGAACAGATCGGGGTCGTGGCCGTGGGAGACCTGAGGTGCCTGAAAGCTGCTGAGTACGCAGGTGGGAACTCGGATCATGATGAGCGCATCATCGCGAGGGCCCGTATGTTGCGACCGGCAGATGTCAGGCGGTCTACTTCCCTCTCGTCCGCAACTGAGTGTCGACTCCGCAGAGATTCGTTCATCTGCGTATTCAACCGCCCGGCCCAGCCAGCGATGACACCACCCCGCGCGGCAAGCCGGCGGGGCCACTCCCCAACACCCTTACTGGCGAGGCCGTTCGAAACGCCGGCTAGAACCCTGCCGGGTCGTCATCCATCCCTTGCCGGTGCCAGGAGTCCGTCCGCTGCTCGCCCTGCGACGGAGGAGGCGGAGTCCGAAGCCGCCCATCGCGGCGCCGGTGTCGCCGGGACGACTGCCACCGTGGCGGCAGCCGAACCCGTGACCTTGTCCGTCAGTGGTCTCCTTCAGTGGCCAGTTCGTCGAGCGGGAACGGCGGGGACGGGTGCCATTCGCGGTCGGACGACGGGCCCGGGTGCGGGACCACGAAGTGGTGGCTGCCGCATTCGATCTCCTGGGGTTCGAGGCCCGGCAGGACGACCGTCGCCACCGACCCGGTCGGCACGGTGACGTCGACGCGGAGTTCACCCTCGGCTCGCTCCCACGCGACCTCGGCCAAGCCGTAGGGGGTGCGGTGCGCCGTGCGTGCCCACGCGATCCGTCCTCCGGGGCGGGGCTCGATCCGCAGGGACCGGTAGCCCGGCGCGTCGGGCGCGAGCCCGGCGACCACGCGATGCATCCAGTCGGCCACCGCGCCCAGGGCGTAGTGGTTGAACGACGTCATCTCCCCTGGGTTGACCGAACCGTCGGGGAGCATGGAGTCCCAGCGTTCCCAGATCGTGGTGGCCCCCATCGTCACCGGATACAGCCAGGAGGGGCACTCGGTCTGGAGCAGCATCTGGTACGCGTCGTCGATCGCTCCGGCGGAGGTGAGGGCGTCGCAGATCAGCGGGGTACCGAGGAAGCCCGTGGCCACCTTGTGGCCCTTCTCCCGCACCAGCCGGACCAGTTGCCGCGCCGCCCGCGCGCGTTGTCCGGCGTCGGGCAGCAGGGCGAACTCGAGTGCCAGGGCATAGCCGGTCTGCCCGGAGTCGGCGATCCGGCCGCCCTGGGTCACGTACTCGTCGTGGAACGCCTGCCGCACTCCGCTCGCGAGCTCGCCGTACTTGGCCGCGTCCGCTTCCTCGCCGATCACCGCCGCGATCCGTGACAGCAGGCCGGCGACGTGCGCGCGGTAGGCGGTGGCCACCAGGTGCGCGTCGGTCTCGGCCTGCCAGGGCGCGTCCGGGGGTGCCGCCGGGTCGAGCCAGTCGCCGAGCTGCAACGCCGGCTTGTCGAACAGGCCGGCCGGCCCCAGCGACGCGGTCAGGCCGTCGACCCAGGCCCGCATGCTCGGGTACTGGCGACGGAGCAGCCCCGCATCGCCGAACCGCTGGTGGAGCACCCAGGGGACGATCACCGCGGCGTCGCTCCAGCCGGCCGTCGCGGCCGGTTCCGCGAACGGGCCCGGGAAGTCGATCCGCGGCACGAACAGCGGGACGACGCCCTCCGGCGTCTGGTCCGCGGCGAGATCGGCCAGCCAGGAGGTGAGCAGGCCGGCGCAGTCGAAGAGGTAGGCGGCGGTGGGCGCGAAGACCTGCGTGTCGCCGGTCCAGCCCAGGCGCTCGTCACGTTGCGGACAGTCGGTGGGGACGTCGACGAAGTTGCCGCGCATCCCCCACACGACGTTCTCGTGCAGACGGTTGAGGAGGGGGTCGGAACACTCGAACCAGCCGGTCCGGCGCATGTCGGAGTGGTAGACGACCGCCGTCGCCTCCAGTGCGTCGTGGTCACCGCTCACCTCGGCGTAGCGAAAGCCGTGAAAGGTGAAGGAGGGCTCCCAGCTCTCGCCGCCGACGTCCCCGGCGAGCACGTACCGGTCCGTGGCCGTGGCCGTGCGCAGCGGTCGCACTCCGAGTTCGCCGCTCTCGAGGACCTCGGCATGGCGCAGGGTGACGGTCGCGCCGCGACGGCCGCGCACCCGGATGCGGAGTCGTCCCACCAGGTTCTGGCCGAAGTCGAGGACCGTACGGCCGGAGGGAGTGGTGATCGTGTCGACCGGAACGCGCTCCTCGACGGCCCGGACGGGCGGCCCCGAGGGAGCCACCAGGGTGGCGGGGTCGCGCTCACCGCGGTGCACACCGTCCCACTCGACGTCGTCGAATCCGGGAGATGACCAGCCGGGGATCGCCATCGTCGCGTCGTAGGTCTCGCCCTCGTAGAGATCCGCGGACCGGATCGGCCCGGTCGAGGAGCGCCAGCTCTCGTCGGTGGGGATGATCCGACGCCGGCCGTCGGCGTAGTCGATCTCGAGTTGGGCGAGCAGCCCCAGTGAACTGCCGTAGGTGTCCCGCCACTCGGGCACGAACCCGACCCGGCCTCGCCACCAGCCGTCGGCGACCTGCACCCCGATCGCGTTCTCACCGGCGCGCACCTGCCCGGTGACGTCGTAGGTCTGGTAGCGCAACCGGTGGTGGTAGCTGGTCCACCCCGGGGCGAGGGCGTCGTCGCCGACCCGCTCGCCGTTGAGTTCGGCCACGTACAGCCCGTGCGCCGTGATGTAGAGGCGGGCGCGGGCGATCTCGCCGTCGGTGACGAAGGAGCGTCGCAGGAGCGATGCCGGCCCTCGCTCGTCCCCGGCCGGCTCGATCAGCGTGGCCTTCCAGTCGGCGGCGTCGAGACCGCGTTCCACGCTGACCGCGTCGCTCCAGTCGGAGACCTCGCCGTCGGTGCCGACGACGCGGACCCGGACCTCGCGCGCCTCGCGGGACGCCAGCGGCCTCGTGGGCCACGGCACCAGCACGGAGTCGGCCGAATCCACGTGGAAGAACTCGTCGCCGACGGTCAGTTCGTAGGCGGCCTGTCGGCGTCCCCGCTGCCGACTCGCGACCTGCCAGGAGAGCCGCGGGCGGTCTTCCCCGATGCCGAGCGGATCGTCGCGATGTTCGAAGCGGACGGCGGACACCTCATCCACGGCGCAGCTCCGCGACCAGGTCGCCGTAGCGGCCCGCGCTCGGTTTCGGTGTGCGCTCGAAGGTGACGGGGTCGACGCTGTGCAGCCCGAACTTGGGCCTGAAGCCGAAGATCCACTCGAAGTTGTCCATGAGCGTCCAGTGGAAGTAGCCGAGCACGGGGACGCCGCGGTCCATCGCCTGCTGGAGACCTGCCAGCGACGGCTCGATGAAACCGGCGCGCTTCGAGTCGTCGTCCGCCTGCATGCCGTGCTCGGTGACCAGGACCGGCACGCCGCTCACCGCGTGGGCGTATTCCGCGCAGCTCCCGAGCGACGCCGGGTCGGTGCGGTTCATCACCCCGCCCTCGGCGGGTGTGCCGTCGGGGTTCACCGCACGCTTCGCGTCGTAGTAATGCCGCTCGTAGTTCTGGACGCCGATGAAGTCGTCCTCGCGAGCGAGCTCGAGCCAGGGCTGATAAACCTCGGCGCGCTTGCGGTCCCGCAGGGCGGGGTCCGGGCCGTGGACGAGGTCGTCGACGATCGCGATCGACAGGCCGACGGGAAGATCCGCGCGACGCGCCTTGATCGCCGCGCGAGCCGCACGGTGCCCGGCCTCCTGGCCCGCGAGCAGGGCGCCGGCCTCCTCGGCGAGCGTGATGTTGGTGAGCCGGTAGCGCTCGACGCCGGCCGCCCGGGTGCAGGCCTCCAGCGTCGCCCGCTCGAGGTCCCTGACGAAGTCCGGCAGCCCGGCCCAGGCCAGCATCGGCGGCAGGTTGGGTTCGTTCATGGTCACCGCCACCGCGATCCGGTCGCCGAAGGCCGTCATGATCCGATCGCAGAAGCGCGCGAACCGCTCCGGGGCCTCGGCGTCGAGCCATCCGCCGCGCGCGGCGAACCAGTGCGGGGCGACGAAGTGGTGGAACGTGACGACCGGTGCCAGACCCCGCGCGACGCAGTGGTCGACGATCGCCTCGTAGTGGGCAAGGGCCGCGGCGGAGAACTCGCCTTCGACGGGCTCGACGCGCGCCCATTCGACGGAGAAGCGGTAGGCGTTGAGGTTCAGGGCGGCGGCCAGGTCGACATCCTCGCGCCAGCGTTCCCAGCCGTCGCACGCCTTGCCCGACCGCTCCTTGAAGACGGTCGGTGTCACGTTCTCGGCGAACCAGCAGTCACTGGACACGTTGTCGCCCTCGGTCTGATGGCCGGCACTGGCCACTCCCCAGAGGAAGCCGGCGGGGAACTGGTGCATGGGATCTCCGTAAGGGGTGCGAGGGTCAGTGGGTGGCACGGAGCGCGGCGACCTCGTCGAGGCGATGGCAGGCCGCGGAGGTGTCACCGGTGCCGGTGAGAGGGGGCCGTTCGGTGCGGCAGAGATCCCCCGCGAGCGGGCACCGGTGCACGAACGGACAGCCCGTCGGTGCGGCCGCCGCCGTCCCGGCCGCGCCGATGCCCAGCGCTTCGCGCGCGGCGCGGCGGTGCGCCTGCTCGGCTGGATGGGGCACGGGAGCCGCCGCGGTCAGCGCGACGGTGTAGGGGTGGCGCGGGTCCTGCGTCACCGACTCGACATCTCCCTGCTCCATCACCTGGCCGCGGTAGAGCACGACGACCCGCTGGGAGAGGAACCGGACGACACCCAAGTCGTGCGCGATGAAGAGCAGGGCGAGTTGCCGTCGGTCACGCAGATCGGCCAGCAGGTTCAGCACCTGCGCCTGGGTCGAGAGATCGAGCGCGCTGACCGGCTCGTCGAGCACGATCACCTTCGGGTCGCAGACCAGGGCACGGGCGATCGCCACGCGTTGACGCTGACCGCCGGAGAGCTGCGACGGAGAGCGGTCGATCGCGTCGCCCGGCAGACCGACCGCCTCGAGCGCCTCCTTGGCCCGCTGCCACTGCTCCGGCTTCGGGACACGCAGCACCCGGAGCGGCTCGACCAGGGTCCGGCCGATGCTCTGGGCCGGGTTGAGCGAGGAGTAGGGGTCCTGGAAGACCACCCGCAGGTCGATCGCGCTGACCCGCCGCTGTCGCAGCGAGGCCGTGGTGATGTCCGTCCCGTTCAGCGTGATCGACCCGGAACTCGCCGCCTGGAGTCCCAGGATCGCCTTGCCGATGGTCGACTTGCCGGAGCCGGACTCACCGACGAGACCGAGGGTCTCGCCCGGCGCGATGTCGAAGCTGACCCCGTCGACGGCGGGGGGCGTCCTGCGACGACGTCCGTAGTGGACGACGAGATCCCGCACGCGGAGGGCTGACTGGTTCATCGGACGACTCCGGATTCGTTCGGCGTGGCCGTGCTCGGCGCCAGGGTCAGCGGATGGATGCAGCGCGCGGTACCCGCGCCGTGCGCCGGCGCCGCCGCGATCGGCTCGTGACACTCGGGGGTGACCAGGGGACACCGGCTCGCGAACCGGCAGCCGGCGGGCCAGTCCTTCGGCGCCGGCACCGTGCCGCGGATCGAGGGCAGCCGGTCCGGGACCGCCTCGCCCCGCGGGATGTGGGGGTTCGCGCTCAGCAACGCGCTCGTGTAGGGATGCGCGGCCCGGTCCAGGACCGCGGTCACGGTCCCGGACTCGACCACTTGACCGGCGTACATGACGGCGACGTCGTTGCACAGGTCGGCCACCACACCGAGGTCGTGACTGACCAGAACGACCGACAGGCCGGTGCTGCGCACGAGCGAGCGCAGCAGGCTGAGTATCTCCGCCTGCACGGTCACGTCCAGGGCGGTGGTCGGCTCGTCGGCGATCAGGAGCTTCGGCGAGCCGGTGAGCGCGAGGGCGATGCAGACGCGCTGGGCCATGCCGCCCGACAGCGTGTGAGGGTGGCTGCGCAGGACGCGCTCGGGGTCGACGATGCCGACCTGGGCGAGCAGGTCCAGTGCGACGCGGCGGGCCTCGTCGCGGCCGACCTGGCGCAAGCGGCGGATGGGCCGGGTGAGTTGATGGCCGATGGAGAACATCGGGTCGAGCGCGACCATCGGCTCCTGTGAGATGAGCGCGATGTCCCGCCCGCGGACGGCCTCGTACTGCTTGTCGGAGAGCCCGACCAGATCCCGGCCCTCGAAGAGGATGGAGCCGGCGCCGACCTCGACGCCGTCGGGCAGCAGTCCGATCAGCGACCGCGCGGTCATCGTCTTGCCGCACCCGGACTCGCCGACCAGGCCGAGCACGGTGCCGGGCCGGACCAACACCGAGACACCGGTGACCAGTTCCGTGCCCTCCACGACCTTGACGTGCAGATCGCGCACCTCGAGCAGGGCTCCGTCGGTCCGAGGAGATGCCTCGTCCGCGGCCGAGGCCGCTGCCACGGACCGACCCGTTCGTCGCACGGGGCGGCGGGCGGGGGCGGTCCGCTTCCGCTCACCGGCCAGGGCGTCGGCGATCTGGTTGGCCGCGACCACGGTCAGTGCGAGCACGACGCCGGTGGGAACCATCATCCAGGCGTCGTCGTAGATGTGCTGCTGAGCGTCGCCGATGAGACCGCCCCAGCTCGGCGCCGGTATCGCCGGTCCGTAGCCCATGAAGGCCAGGCCGGCCTCGATCAGGATGCCGAGCGCGAAGAGCTGCGCCGCCTGGACGGCGATCGTGGTCGCCATGCCGGGCAGCACGTGACGCACGTTCACCAGGAGGGAGCCGACGCCGTTCACCTTCGCCGCGTCGACGTAGAGGCGGGTGCGCAGCGACTGGGCGAGAGCGAGCAGGATCCGGTACACCGGCGCCGCGAGCAGAAGGCCGAGCACGGCCATGATGGCCCAGACATGGACCCCCACCGCGCCGACGAAGGCGAGCAGGATCACGGTGGTCGGCAGTGCCAGGAGCAGCTCGGCGACGCGGCTGAAGGTCCCCTCGATCCTGCGATCGTGCTCGGCCGCGAGCAACGCCATCGGCACGCCGACACAGAAGGCGACCGCCACGGCCAGCAGCGCCGGGCCGATCGAGATCCAGCCACCGGTGACGATCCGGGAGAAGATGTCGCGGCCCAGTTCGTCGGTGCCGAGCCAGTGCCTGCCGGAAGGACCCGTCAGGGCGTGGGCGGCGTCTTGCGCGCCGACAGGGAACGGCACCCACCAGCGCGCGGTCGCCGAGGCGATCACGATCGCGGCCAGCCACGCGCTCGCGAGCACGGTGACGGGGCGGCGCAGGGGGGCCGGCAGTCGGCGCCGGCCGGACGTCGGTTCGGACGCCGCGGGCACCTGGACGGTTTCGGTGAAGGCGTTCACGCGGCACGAACCTTCGGGTCGAGGGCGGCGAGGACGAGGTCGAGGACCAGATTGGTGAGGACCACGACCACGGTGGCGATGACGACGACGCCCTGGACGGCGGGGAAGTCGTGGGTGTTGATCGCGCCCTGGGCGGCCTGGCCGAGACCGGGCAGCGCGAAGAGCTGCTCGATGATGACCGAGCCGCCGAACAGGGCGATGAACTGGATGCCGATCACCGACACCACCGGCGCACCGGCGAAGCGGAGGGCGTGCAGGTAGCGGATCCGCCAGACCGGCGTGCCGAGGGCTCGCAGGGTGCGGATGTGCTCCTGCTGCAGCGCGTCGGCCATGCCGGCCCTGGTCGTGCGGGCGATGATCGCCGCTCCGGTCAGCCCCAGCGCGAGCACCGGGAGAACCAGGCTCCGGACGTACTGCGCCGGCGAGGCCGTGAACCCGACGTAGCCGGTGGCGGGCAGCAGATGGGCCTTCACCGAGAGCACGTACACCAGCAGGATGCCGAGCCAGAACTGCGGCAGGGAGAGCATGATTCCGCTGGTCACGGTGATCAGGCGATCGATTCTGCCCCGGCGCACCGCCGCCACGACTCCGGCCAGGATTCCCAGGACCGCGCTGAACAGGGTCGCGAGGACCGCCGTCGAAGCGGTGACCGGTACGCGCTGCATCAGGTCCGGCCAGATGTCGTGACCGTCGATCAGCGAGACCCCGAGGTCGCTGCGGACGGCGTGTCCGAGCCAGCTCGCGTACTGGGCGACGAGCGGGCGGTCCCAGCCGAGCCGGGCGTTCTCCGCCGCGATCTGGGCCCTGGTCGCCCCCTCCCCGGCGGTGATGGCTCCTGGGCTGCCGCCGGAGGCGTGCACCAGGAGGAAGCTCAGGGCGGACGCCACCAGGACGGTGACGACACCGAGCCCGATACGACGGGCGACATAGGTGAACATGACATGGGGTCCTTTCCGGGATCACGGCACCGGGCACGCCGTCCCGTCGGCCGGCCGACGGTCATGAGGACCTCCGGCCGACCGCGGGGGAACGGTCAGGCGGCCGGCTTGAAGGAGCTCAGCAGCGGGTAGCCGTCGGTGCCGGGGTAGTTCGGCGCCTTGAGCGTCTTGGCGTCGTAGCCGACGTACGCGTACTGCTCGGCGACCGGGATCAGCCAGCCCTCGTCGATCAGCGCGCCGTTCAGCTTCTTCAGCGCGGCGGGGTGGTCCGCGCCGGATGCGTTCGACGCCGCCCCGAGCGCGGCCCCGATCACCGGGTCCTGAGCCTTGTGCGGGTTGGCGAAGCCGCCCACGAGAACCCCTGCGGTGACGCCGATCTCGTTGCTCATCGTCAGCGGGAGGAAGCCGAGCGGCTGGGTGTTGACCGCGGCGAAGAGCTGTCCGGTCGAGGTGGTGACGTCGATCTTCATGTCGACGCCGATCGCCTTGAACTGGTTCTGCAGGAACTCCAGCGCGGCCTGATTCGTCGGGCTGGCGGTGATCTTGAACGAGAACCCGTTCGGGTAACCGGCCTTCGTCAGCGTCCGCTTCGCCTCGGCGACGTCGTAGGCGTACCGCGTGTTCAGCGTGGGGTCGTAGCCGGGGGAGGACTTGGGGAAGGCGTTGACCGTCGGCTCGGCGCCCTTGGCCACGGTCTTGACGAAGGCGGCCCGGTCGATCGCGTAGCTCAGTGCGCGGCGGACGTCCTTGTCGGCGAACGGCTTCGAGCTGACCCCGGTCTTGTCGAAGACCAGCAGGTCCAGCATCGTGCCGCCGTTCCTGGCCAGCGAGACGCCGTTGGACGCCGCCGTCTGCTTCGTGGACGTGTCGAGGAGCGACGCGTCGCTCTGGCCGGAGATCTGCGCGTTCAGACGGGCGTTCTTGTCAAGGTAGGGCTTGTAGACGATCGTCTGGAACGGGTAGGTGGCCTTGTCCGTGCCGGGCTGGCGGCTCATCGTGTAGCTGCTGCCCTTGACCGCGGTGCGCATCTTGTACGGCCCCGAGCCGTCCGGGCCCCGGTTGAGCAGGCTGGGGTCGCTGATCGCCTTCGCTCCGACGATCGCCCCGGGGACGCCCGCGAGGTTCGTCTGGAACGACCCCTGCGCGGTGGGGAAGGTGAGCACCACGGTGTCCGCGCTCGCGGCCTTGACGCCCTTGATCTCCGTCGAGCCGCCCTTGGCGAAGCCGGAGTAGGCCTGGAGCTTGGAGTTGCCGCGACGGTCGAGGTTCGCCTTGACGAGCTGGGCGGTGAGCTTGGAGCCGTCGGTGAAGGTGACACCGGACTTGAGCTTCAGCGTCATCTGCGTCTTGGCCTTGTTGTAGCTGAAGCTCGAGACGAGTTCGGGGACGGGCTGACCGTCGGCGCCCTCCGCGAAGAGCGACTGGTAGGCCGACTCGTAGAAGAGTCGCTGGCCACCGCCGTAGAGCAGGGGGTCGTAGCCCTGCGGTGCCGGGTCGGAGTCGTAGCCGATGGTGAGTGTGGTGCCCGAAGAGCGATCAGCGCTGTTCGTCGAAGAGCCGCACGCCGCCAGAGAGACGGTGGCTACCGCCAGAGCCAGCGTGCTGACTCCCAGACGCTTGAAGGTGAAGCCGGTCATCGAAGCCTCTCGGTTGTCCGGGTCGGGGCCTTGGCCCGACTTGGGGAGAACAATGAGTGGCGCCAGTCACACAAGTCAGCAATGATTGCCATTGATTGAAACGCGCGCTTAACCGGAAGGTGCTATTTGTGAGCGAAACGGCCGCCGCCCCGACCCGACGCCGGGGCAAGCGCCCACCGCAGGGGGAACCCGTCATCGACCGGGCGCTGTCGCTGCTCGACGCGTTCGACGCGACACGGCGGCATCTGACGTTGCGTGAGCTGAGCGTGCGTACCTCCATTCCGGTCAGCACGACGTTGCGGCTGGCCGGCCGGCTGCTCGACTGGGGCGCTCTCGAACGCGACGAAGCCGGCCGGTACTCGATCGGCCTGCGGCTGCTGGAGGTCGCCTCGCTCGCCCCGCGCGGACACGGTCTGCGCCAGACGGCTCTGCCCTTCATGAGCGACCTGGGAGCGGTCACCCATCAGCACGTGCAGCTCGCGGTCCGCGACGGTCTCGAGGCGACCCTGGTCGAGCGTCTCTCGGCGCACAGAGCGGTCGAGGTCCGGTATCGGGTCGGCGGCAAGATGCCCCTCCACGCGACCGGCATGGGGCTGGCGCTCCTCGCCTTCGCACCGGCCGAGGTGCAGGACGAACTGCTCGCACGGCCGCTGCACAGCGAGCCGGACAAGGTACTCATTCCCGCCGCGGCGATGCGGCGCACGCTCGCCGAAGTGCGCAGGGAGCGGGTGGCCATCTTCCGTCGCACCGAGCTGGAGACGCTGGTGGCGGTGGCGGCACCGGTCTTCGACGAACGCGACGAGGCGGTCGCCGCGATCGGCGTGCTGCTCCCCGAACGCGAGGCGCAGCCACGCCGGCTCACCTACGCGGTGAGGATCGCCGCGCAGGGCATCTCGCGCGCCCTCGGCGCCCCCAGCGCGGCCTTGCCGCCGGCCGCTCTCAAGACGTGAAGGTGTGCCGGCCGGGTCCGACCACCTCCCCTCCGCCGCTCGGCATGACGACCTCGGCGGTCGTGCCCGGGGGCACGACGACCTCGAGAAGCAGCCGGTCGCCTCTGAGCCGCCACGCCGACTCGATGCGTCCATGGGGCGACTCGAGCGCGGCGGAGGCCGCGGTGAGACCGCCGCCGGGAAGCGGGGCCACCCGGAAGCGGCGGTAGGCCGGATCGAGGGGCCGCAGCCCCGCGGTGTGACGGTGGAGGAAGCTGATCACCGCCCCCTTCGAGTAGTGGTTGAGCGACTCGTGGGGCGTGCCGTCGTCCGAGACCCCGTTCCAGCGCTCCCAGATCGTGGTCGCACCCCGATCGATCATGTGCAGCCAGGACGGCGGACCGTCCTGGAACAGGAGCTCGTAGGCGAGTTCCGCCTCGCCGTGTTCGGCCAGCACCGGCAGGAGGAAGGGCGTCGCCAGGAAGCCGGTGCCGACACGGGTGCCCGCGGCCCGGACGAGGCCGACGAGCTGCGCCACGGCGTTCGGAACGGCCTCCCGCGGGATGAGCCCGAAGGTCAGCGCCCGCGCGAGGGTGGCCTGTGTGGCCGGGCGCACCGTGCCGTCGGCGGCGAGGAATTCGGTGCGCCAGGCGGCGGTGACGCGGTCGGCGAGCTCGGCGTAGCGCGCCGACTCCTCCGGCTTGTCGAGCACCCCGGCGATACGGGCCATCAGCCCCGCCGAATGCGCGAAGTACGCCGTCGCGACATCGCTCTTGTCGGCGGCGACGAAAGCGCCGAAGTCGTCGACCTCGTCGCCCGGCTCCAGCCACTCACCCCAGTGGAAGCCCGTGTCCCACAGATGGCGCTCGTGCGCCGCGACCGGGCCGGTGCGGCCGGGGTGCCGGCCTTCGGCGGCCATCCGCTCGGCACGGCCGACCCAGCGCACCATCTTCGGCCACAGATCGGCCAGGATCCGCTCGTCGCCGTACGCGCGGTAGAGCTCCCAGGGCACGATGACGACGGCGTCACCCCACCCGGCCGAACCCTGCAAGGACGCGGTGGGACCGTGCGGGCCCTCCGCCGGGCCGTGCGGCGAGATGTTGGCGATCGTGCCGTCGGGCCATTGCTCGATCGCGACGTCGCCCAGCCATTTGGCCGAGAATCCGGCGACGTCGTACAGGAAAGCGGCCGTCGGCGCGTAGACCTGCCAGTCGCCGGTCCACCCCGCCCGCTCCCGGTGGGGGCAGTCGGTGGGGATGTCGCAGGCGTTGTCGCGGAAGCTCCACACGGCGGCCTCGTGGAGCCGGTTGATCCGCTCGTCGCTGCATGAGAACCATCCCGTGCGGCGCAGATCGCTGTGCACCACGACACCGGTGACGTCCTCCGGCGTCAGATCGTCGGGATGCCCCTCGACGGTGACGTACCGGAAGCCGTGGGTCGTGTGCCGCGGCTCGAACACGTCACCGGGCCGGCCGGCGGAGAGGACGCGGTCCACCTGCCCGGCGGGAAGCGGCGCGGGCAGGAACGGCACCGCGGGTCTGAGGTGGTCGGTGGTGAGATCGCCGTTCGGATCGAGGGCCTCACCGTGGACGAGCGTCACCTCGCCGCCCGCCGGGCCGAGGTCGCTCAGCCGGACCCAGCCGTTGATGTTCTGGCCCAGGTCGACCAGTTGACGGTCGTCGCCGCGTCGTACCACCGACCTCGGACGTAGCTCCTCGATGCGACGCGTCGGTGGCGCCGGCGACCAGAACAGCGTGTCGTACCCAAGTGCGGCCGGCTCCACCGGGCGCCATCCCGCCGCGTCGGTGGCAAGCCGGTCGTCGGACACACCGTCGATCAGGTCGGCGCGGACGAGGCTCGACCGCCGGGACTCCCAGCCCGCGTCGGTGCCGAACACCTCGGTGGTGCCGTCGGAGTACTCCACGTGCAACTGCGCGAGGAACGCGGTGCGTTCGCCCCACTGATCGACCGCGCGGAAGATCCCGACCTGGCCGCGGAACCAGCCGTCGCTGAGCAGCGCCGTCCAGGAGACCGACCCCGGCCGGAGCAGCGGAGCGACGTCGTAGACCTGAACCGGCACCCGCGCGGAGTAGTGCGTGTACCCAGGGGTCAGCTCCAGATCGCCGACCCGGACCCCGTCGAGGAACGTCTCGTAGAGACCGTGCGCCGTCGCGTAGAGCCGGGCGCGGCGTACGGGCTGCCGGACGGCCAGGCGACCGCGCAGTTCGTACGCGGGGCGCGGGGCCTGCGGGAGCGGGTCCGGCTCGACCGGCCGGATCCACGCAGCGGTCCAGTCCCCGGTGTCGAGCAGGCCCGTCTCGAAGCTCGCCGCGGCCGACCACCCGGACTCCCCTCGATCGGTCCGCACCCGCACCCGCCAGCTCACCGGCTGCGCCGACCCGAGCGGCTCGAACGGCCATGCCTCCAGGACGGTCCCCGTGGACTCGACCCAGTCCGAGTCGTGTGCCACGCCACCGAACTCCGCTCGGATCCGGTACGCGGTCTGGGTGCGCGTGCCCCCAGGGAGCCGCCACGACAGCCGGGGCGCGGGCTCGCCGAGCCCGAGCGGGCAACCGAGATGCTCGACGGCCAGGGCGGTCGGCGCGCTCATGCGCCGGGCTGCACGGGCCGGCCGACCGTGCCCGCGATCAGGTCCAGCGCGGCTGCGGTCGGCCCCAAGGTGGCCGGGAGATTGAGGTAGCCGTGCATCATCGACCGCACCATCACCTGCCGCACGTCCACGCCGGCGGCCGCGAGCGCGGCCGTGAAGGCCTCGCCGGAGACCCTCAGGTCGTCGTACTCGGCGTTGAGCACCAGCGTCGGGCACATCCCCCGCAGGTCGGCCAGGATCGGGAACGCGTATCCGTCGGCCTTGCTGAGCGGACCACCGAGATAGTTGTGATTGAAGAAGCCGTGCGTCTCCGGTGGGAAGTGGAGCACTTCGGGCACGTGGCTCATCAGCTCGGTGTGCTCGGGACTCAGCGGCGGGAGCACCGCGTGGGCGACGCCGTAGGCGAAGATCAGGTGGGCGGGGGGCCGTTGGTCCTCGTCGCGCACCTTCAAGGCGGCTCCCGCGGCGAGGTTGGCACCGGCGCTGGCCCCGCCGACCGAGATCCACGCGGGGTCGACACCCAGCTCGGCCGCGTTCTCGCGGACCCAGCGCACCGCGGCCACGACGTCGTCGTGGGGCACCGGGTAGTGCACGCCGTTTTGGCACAGCCTGTAGTCGACCGAGACCACGACCGCGTCGGCACGTCGCGCCACTTCCCGCGAGGTCCAGTCCGCCTCGGGCATGTCCAGGTCGCCCATCATGAAGGCGCCGCCGTGCATCCACACCAGAGCGGGCCGTTCGGCCGCTCCCGGGCGCTCGCCGTAGATCCGTACCGGTACCGGGCCGTGCGGTCCGGGCGCCTGGGCCGTGCGAACCGCGACGTCGGGGACTTCGTAATCGGGCCAGGACTCGAACGCGACCCGCCGCTCGGCGTACTGGGGGTCCTCGAAGAAGGCCTGCATGCTGGGAACGCCCTCGATGTGCGCGAAGCGCCGGAGGGTCTCGGGATGAATCGGCATGCGTCGCAGCGTCGCGGTCGCGCTGATCCACGTCACCCGGCCGCTCCATTGAATGGAACCTCAAGCCCGACTGCGCAGGGAACCTCAGAAGCGACTGTGAACCGAACCTCAGGACGGACCGTGAACGGAACCTCAGGACCGACTGCGACCGGAACCTGAGGACCGACTGATGTGATCGTCAGGACCGGCCCGAGTACCGGAGCCGGCGGACCCGGACCGCGCCCTCGGTCGCGAACGGCCCGACGACCCGGCCCGTGAACGCCTTGGCGGTCTCGAAGCACCAGTGCCGGCCGTCCAGTTCGACGAGTGTCACGTCGTCGTCGCCCACCCGGGCCGTCAGCCGGATCCGGTCGCCCCCGACCGCACCGGCGGCGAAGTCGGCCGGAGGTGGCTCTGTCGCGATGGTCAGCTCGACGTCTCCGCACGGCAGGGTGGCGTGCCAGGTCCGGTCGAATCCCGCCACCACGACCCGCGCCTCGACCTCGACCCCGGTTCCGGCGGCTCGGGCCTCGAGCGCGACCAGGTTGTCCTCCGCGTTGCGGAACGCGAGGCCCCCGCGCCCTTCCCGGACGTCGAACACCGCGCTCACCACGGCGCCCAGATGCCGCTGCCGACGCCCGACGAAGGCCGGTCGTGGGCCGTCCAGCCCGGTCTGGCCGGAGGTGCGACGGATGAGGAGGCCGTCCGGTGTGGGAGCGGCGACCGCTGTCGGCAACTGGCGTACGGCGATCCAGACCGGGTCGCTCAGCGCGTCCGGCGCGCCGAGGTCGTACGTCACGTCCTCGTCCGGTGCCGGAGGCAGCTCGGTCAGCCGCGCGCTCGGCCAGTCGTCGGCCCAGTCGACGTCGGCCAGGAAGGTCTCGCGGCCGAGGGGCGAGAACGACTGCGCCAGCCCGACCGGCCGGACCCCGAGGCAGACGAGCGCCGTCCCCGAGTCGGTCTCGACCAGGTCGGCGTGGCCGAGGTTCTGCTCCGGCCGGCCGGTCCCGGCGGCGGAGAGGACCGGGTTCCCCGGGCAGCTCTCGAACGGTCCGTCCGGTCTTCGGGCCCGGGCCACCGTGACGGCGTGGCCTCGGTCCGTGCCGCCTTCGGCCACCACCAGGTACCACCACGCGCCACGGCGGTAGAGGTGCGGGCCCTCGGGGGAGTAGCCGCCGCTGCCGGCCCAGACCGCACGGGGCGTGTCGATGGCCCGGCCGGTCGTCAGGTCGACGCGGACCTGCTGAATCGGGTCGGGATGGCGGGCGAACGTCACGATCGCGGTGCCGTCGTCGTCCCAGGCGAGGTCGGGGTCGATCCCGTCGACGGCGGGGATGCTCACACCGTCGCTCCACGGGCCGGCCGGGTCGGTCGCCGTGAAGACGACGCAGCCCCGGCCGCCGAGGAAGACGGTGACGATGAGGTGGAAGAGGCCGTCGCGGTGGCGCAGCGTCGGGGCCCAGACTCCGCCGGGCGTCGGAATCCGTTCGAGCTCGACCTGCTCCGGCCGGGTCGCCACGTGGCCTATCTGACGCCAGTGCCGCAGATCGGTGCTGTGGTGGACGGGCAGTCCCGGCAGGTATTCGAACGACGACGTGACGAGGTAGTAGTCGTCACCGACCCGCACCACGCTGGGGTCCGGGTTGAATCCCGGGATCACCGGACGGGTCATGGCGTGACGAGCGTCCGCAGGAAGGCGAGCGACCGCTGGTGCAGGGCGGTCACGTCGTCGGCGCCCTCCCAGAAGTGACTCGCGCCGGGCACGAGCACCAACTGCGCGGACCCTCCCACCGCGGTCAGGGCCGCGGCGAAGTCGACGCTCTGCGCGGTCGGCACCATCGTGTCGCTGTCGCCGTGCATGACGAGGACGGGCGGCGCGTCGGCGCGCACGTGGCTGATCGGACTGGCCTCGCAGGCGAGGTCCGGGACCTTCGCGGCGGGTGCCCCCAGGAAGAGCGCCTCCCGCGTCTGTGGATCGGTGGGGTCGGGCATGGCGGTCAGGTCGGTGACCGGGAACCACGCGACCACTCCGGCCACGGCGGAGCCGGTCAGCGCGGCCAGCAGGGCGAGGTGCGCGCCGGCGGAGTCGCCCCAGAGGAACACCGGCCCCGCGTCGACCCCGTGGGGCGCCATGACCTCGGCGACGGCCGCGGCCGCGGCGCGCACGTCGTCGGCCGCGGCCGGGTAGGCCGCCTCGCCACTGAGGCGGTAGTCGATCGCCGCCACGGCGAAGCCCGCGCGCACCATCGCGGGGTAGAAGTCCTCACCCAGGCGCGGCAGCGGATGGCGACGGGAACCGCGTCGCCATCCACCGCCGTGCACGTGGACGATGACCGGCACCTCGACAGTGCCCGGCGCGGATACCGCGTCGGGCAGGTACAGGTCGAGTTCGAGCGGGCGGAAGCCCGGGATCACGGCGTACTCGACGCCGTCGACCCGTCTCACGCCGTCGACCCGCCTCACGCCGTACCGCGCGTGAGCTGCTCGGCGCCCTTGTGGAACCGGCCGCCCTGCACGATGGCGACGAGGTTCCCGGCGTCCTGCAACACGGTCACGTCCTGCGTCGGGTCCCCGTCCACCACGAGGATGTCGGCCAGGTATTCCGGCGCCAGCAGGCCGACCGGGAACTCCAGGACCTGACCTCCGTGGAAGGTGGCCGCCTCGAGTGCCTCGAGCGGGCTGTAACCGAAGAGGTCGACGAAGAGTTCGAGGTCGCGGGCGTTGCGGCCGATCGGGTTGTTGGGGAAGCCGTAGTCGCCGCCCGGCAGCACGCGCAGGCCGCGCCTGCGGAGCTCGGGGTAGAGCTTCGTCATCGCCTCGAGCGACTTCACCGAGCCCATCGTCCGGGCCATCGCGGTGTCGATGCCGAACTCCTCGCCCTCGTGGACGTTGGCCCACATGATGCCGACAGCAGGCGAGAGGAAGATCGAGTCCTTCGCCTCGTCGAGGAGGTCGATCGCCTCCTCGTCGGCGTAGGAGCAGTGATAGATCGAGCGGAAGCCGCTGGTGACCGCCAGTTTGATCGACTCGGGATTCTGGGCATGGCAGTTGAGCCAGACACCGGACTCGCGCGCCTGCTCGCCGGCGGCCCGTGCCTCTTCGGCGCTGTACTGCGTCACCATCGACCCGCCCTCGAAGAAGACGTCGTCGTTGCTCATCAGCAGCTTGACGCTGTCGAAGCCGATCGCGGCCTGCTCGCGGATGAACGCGCGCACCGCGTCCGGCCCCGTCTTCTGCTCGCGCGGGCCGTCGGGGCCCATCTGCACCGGGTTGTTGTCGCGCTCGAACGACGCGGCACGCATCCGCGGTCCCACCGCGGCACCGGCCTCGATCTGATCGCGGAGGATCACCTCGGTCGGTACGGGGGTCAGCGAGCCGGCCGAGTAGGCGCTGGTGAAGCCCTGGTCGAGCAGGATGCGCGCGTTGCGCTTCGCGATCTCCAGGTGCTCGTCCGGCGTCGGCATGTGGTGGAAGAAGCTGACGTCCAGCGGCGGGTTGAAGGAGGTGTCGATGTGACCGACGGCCGAGGGGAAGGTCAGGTGACAGTGCGACTCGACCATGCCCGGCATGACCGTCCTGCCGGTGCAGTCGACGACCTGGTCGCCCGGCCGCGCCTGTACGCCACCGCCGACGACGACCGCCTCGATCGTCTCGCCGCGGACGACCACATCGGCGCGGACGGCCGGGGTGCCCGAGCCGTCGAAGACGTCGCCGCCGACGAAGAGGATGCGCTGATCGGACATGTCAGGCTCCGATCATGTTGTAGCCACCGTCAGCGACGAAGTAGCTGCCGGTGATGTGCTGGGCGTCCGCGGTCGCGAGGAGGAGCGCCGTGCCGGCGATCTCCTCGGGCTTCGGGATGTGGTGCATCGGTGTCATCTCCCGCAGCTTCTCACCGCGTCCGTTCTTGTAGTCCTCACGGTTGAGCATGCGCTCGGTCTCCATGAAACCGGGTGCGAACGTGTTCACCCGCACCTTGGGCGCGAACGCCTGGGCGTAGGACTTGGTGATGCCGAGAATGCCGTACTTCGCGGCCGCGTACTGCGGAGCCCGTGCGCTGCCGCGGACCACGACCGTGGAACCCACGTTGACGATCGAGCCGCCGCCGGGCTGCTCGAGCATCCGGGAGCCGAACTCGTGGGTGCACACCAACGTGCCCTTGATGTCGACGGCGAGCGTGTGGTCGATCGACTCCTCGGTGATCTCCCGCCACGACATCTGGTCGTCGGCCATGTCGCCCACGTTGTTGATCGCCACGTCGACCCGGCCGAAGCGGCCCCACACCTCGTCCGCCATGCGCGTGATCTGCGCCCATTCGACGATGTCGGCCTGGACGAGGAAGGCCTTGCGCCCCTCGGCCTCGACCCGGTCGGCCGTACGGCGTGCGCCCGCCTGCGAGCTGCGGTAGTGGATCGCCACGTCGGCACCCTCCTGTGCCGCCCGTACGGCGATCTCGGCGCCGAGGCCGGTGCCGGCACCGGTGACCAGGACGACCTTGTCGGTGAAGCGCTGCGGAAGATTCATGGTCTGCCTTTCAGACGAGGGTGCGACCGCCGTCGACGTACATGACGTGGCCCGTCACGAACGCGGACTGCGTGGAGCAGAGGAAGAGCAGGGGGGCGACGACGTCGTCGGCTGTGCCGAGCCGGCCGGCCGGAACGAGGCCGACCATGTCCTCGCGCACGCCGGGCTTGTCGAGGTGGGCGCGTGTCAGGTCGGTCTCGGTGTAACCGGGCGCGACGGCGTTGACCGTGACGCCGTGCGGCGCCCATTCGCGAGCCATGACGCGGCAGAGCTGGTTGACCCCGCCCTTCGTGGCGGCGTACGGAGCGTGGTCGGCGTGCGCCAGGAGTCCGGAGACCGAGGACAGCAGGACGATCCGGCCGTAGCCGCCCGACACCATCAGGGCGCCGGCCGCCTGAGCGCTCCACACGGCGCTCTTGAGGTTGACGTCGATGATCCGCTCCCAGACGTCGTCGGGAGTCTCGAGCACCGGGCGCCGGTCGTTGATACCGACCGCGTGCACGAAGACGTCGAGGCCGCCCATCGCCCCGGCGCTCTCGGCGACCGCGGAACGAGCGCTCAGCGGGTCGGTGAGGTCGGCCGCGCGGGTCGCGATCGAGAATCCTGCCGCCGACGCCTGCTCGGCGAGCGCGGCAAGCCGCTCCTCGTCGACGTCCGTGACGGTCACGCGGGCGCCGTGTCGGGCAAGGCCGAGGGCCGCGGCCGCACCGATGCCGCCGGCACCGGCCACCAGGGCCGCGCGCTGTTCGAGTCCGAGCCAGTCATCCATGCGAGGGATGAAAGGCGATGGCGTGTGATCCGTACTACGTTCGTTTCAATCATTGGCACGTGCGGATGTACGGAAGTGCCATGCCATTGCTCGGCACGGCACTGCGTGTACTCCGGCGCGCGCACGACACTCGACACCATGACTCGGTTGCCCCGCCTCACCCCAGGTGAACTCGACCTCGACCAACGCCCCCTCTACGACGCGATCACCGGAGGGCCACGCGCCGGCGGTCCCCAGCTCTTCGCCCTCACCGACGCACAGGGAAGACTCAACGGCCCCTTCAACGCGATGCTGTTCGCACCAAGGGTCGGGGCGGCTCTCCAGGAACTGGGCTCGGCGATCCGCTACCGGACCTCGCTCAGTGATCGAATCCGCGAACTCGCCGTCCTGACGGTCGCGGCCCGGTGGGACTCGGCCTTCGAGCGCTACGCCCACGAGCCGATCGGCCGGGCAGCGGGCCTGACCGACGCGGAGATCGCCGCGGCGAACGCCGGCGCGGCCCCTGAGCTCTCGGACCCGGCCGAAGCCGCCGCCCTCGAACTGGTGCGGGTCCTGGTCGCGAGGGGCGACGCCGACGACGCCGTCTTCGACCGGGCCGTTTCATTGAACGGCATCGAGGCGGTGGTGGAGCTCACCACCCTGGTGGGCTACTACGCGACGCTCGCGCTGCAGTTGCGCGTCTTCCGCGTCGGACCGCCAGGAGACTCCGCATGAAACTCGTGACCTTCGACGACGGCCGGGTCGGCCACACCGACGGCGAGACCGTCATCGAGCTCGACGTCCCGTCGATGCGCGCCTACTTCGAACAGGAAGGGAAGGTCGGGGAGACCGGGCGGCGATTCCCCCTCGGAGAGGTCACCCTGCAGGCGCCGATCGTGCCCAAGAAGTTCTTCCACACCGCCGGAAACTTCACCGACCACCACGACGAGCTGACCGCCGTCGACTGGTCGCACCCGGTGCACAAGGGGATCGTCTTCTTCCAGAACGTCGACGCGATCATCGGTCCCGACCAGCCGATCGTGTATCCCGAGGGGCTCACCAAGGAGCTCGACTACGAACTCGAGCTGGCCGTCGTGATCGGCAAGAGCGGCAAGTTCTTCGGCCCGGAGGAGGCCGAGGACTACATCGCCGGGTACACCGTCTTCAACGACATCACCGCGCGGGACATCCAGCGCCGCGAGATGCAGTCGGGCGTCTTCTCCTTCTCGAAGGGGATCGACACCTTCTGCCCCATCGGCCCCTGGATCGTCACGAAGGACGAGGTTCCCCAGCCGCACGCGCTCGCAATGGAGCTCCGGGTCAACGGCGAGCGACGGCAGACGGGCAACACCGAGAAGATGATCATCTCGATCCCGCACCTGGTCGCCTACCACTCGGCCCAGGGCTACACGGCCGGCGACATCATCACGACCGGCACCATCTCGGGCGTCGCCGCCGTGCAGCCGAATCCGTTCGACTTCTACCTTCGGCCGGGCGACCGCATCGAGGCGGAGATCGAGGGCATCGGCACGCTGCGGAACCACGTGGTCGGCTGGAAGGACGCGCACGACACCGAGCCGTTCTCCAGCGATCTCTACGGCCCGGCGAACTGAGGCGGAGCAGATGCGACTGGCCACGCTCTCCGACCGCGCCGTCCTGCTCACCGACGACGGCGCGGTCGACATCGCCGACGCCTCGTCGGGCCGCTTCGGCCCGGACCCCATGGATGTTCTGAACGAGTGGACCGCGTTCCGGACCTGGGCCGCCGGCGCCGAACTGCCCGCGGCGAGCCCGTACCGGACCGCCGATCTGGACGCACCGGTCCCGCGGCCGCGCCAGGTCTTCGCGGTGGCGCTGAACTACCGTCCGCACGCCACCGAAGCCGGCTACGTCCCGCCCGAGGTCCCGTTGCTCTTCACCAAGTTCCCGAGCTGCATCACCGGCCCGACCGCGCAGGTCGAACTGCCCAAGGGCAATGTCGACTGGGAGCTCGAGATGGTCGCCGTCATCGGCGCGCCCTGCCATCGGGTGCCCGCGAGCGAGGGCTGGGAGGTCGTGGCCGGGCTCACCGTGGGGCAGGACCTCTCCGAGCGCGTCCTCCAACTCACGGGCAAACCACCGCAGTTCTCGCTGGGCAAGTCGTACCCGGGCTTCGGGCCGACCGGTCCGGCGCTGGTGACCCCCGACGAGCTGCCGGACCGGGACGACATCGCGATCGAGTGCCTCCTGAACGGCGAGAGCGTCCAGGCGGCACGCACCAGCGAGATGATCTTCTCCGTGCCTCGGTTGGTGGAGTTCATCAGCGCGGTGTGCCCGCTCCACCCCGGCGACCTGATCTTCACCGGGACCCCGGCCGGGGTGGGCAACCGTCGCGTTCCGCAGCGGTTCCTCGGCCCCGACGACGTCCTGGTCAGCCGGATCGAGGGCCTCGGCGAGATGCGCCAGACCTTCCACTGAACGCGGCCCGCGCCGGCCGCCACCCGGGAGGTCGGCGCAGGTTCTGTGGGCGGATGCCGCCGGGTGTGGCCCGGGCCGGCCGGCCGAACGACTCGCACTGATCGAAGGCGATCGTGACCGCGCCGGCGCAAACAGCTGTACCGACCGTCCCGAGCTCGTTTACGACACGGAAAGGATTCCATAAAACTTACGGCGTATGTACACTGTTTCCTCAAGTCAGGATTACGGAATAAGTCGTGTCAGGGTGGGAGGTCGTCGATGAAAGCCCGGCACGGGCGGCTCGGCCCGACGCAGGACAGGTCAACGAGGCCGCGGCGGCCGTCGACCGGGACGGTCCGGACTTCTTCTCTGTGCGGAAACTCGTGGTGACTGGGCGTCGAGGGGACCTGGCAGGAGCGTGTGAGGGCGCAGGCCGTGGCTTTCGGGGTCACGGTCGTGCGGTATCCCAAGGCCTCCGCCCTGGTTCGTCCCGCCCGGCCCGCACAGTCGCCGGTGGCCATGGAGAACGCCCGTTGCGCCTTGGCCGACTTCCCCGAACCCGGGCTCCCGCCCCAGGAACCCGTCCCAGCGTTGCGGAGCTTCGCCGGTTCACAGTCGGCGTGATCATGTGGGAACTGGGCTAGGCCATCACCGTGGGCACGGTCGAACCGGACCAGGTCGGGCGCAGGGTCGACGAGATGGTCGCCCTGGGTGTTCCGCGCCCGTCCGCCGCCGCGACCTGTCTCGCGGTGAGCGACCATCAGGCCGGGTTTCAGCACGGTATCGAAACTGCTGATCTTCGGCCCGGCGGGGCGCGGGTGGGGGTGGCGTACGACGGGGCCGGCAAGGGGAGTGCGCATGAATCCGCAGGCAGAGGCCAGGAGGCGACAGTGGCGCGGTCTGCGCCGTGCCGAGCAGATCCTGGACGCGGCGGAGGAACTCGTCGCGGCGGTCGGTGTCGAAACCGTCGGCATGAACGCCGTCGCCCGGCACGCAGGTGTATCCCCCGGCACCCTCTACCAGTATTTTCCGCACAAGCAGGCCGTCGTGGAGGGGCTGTTGCAGCGGTTCGCGGAACACCTCCGCGCGGAGACCGCGGTCGCGCCCCGAATCCTGGACGAGAGGACCGGCCCGGCGAACGCATTCGCCGTCTCGGCCATGGACGAAGTGCTTCGTGCGGTCCTGGTTCTGGCGGAGGGGCGTCCAGCCCTGCTGCCTCTGCTGTGCGATCCGGGCCCGGTCGGCGAACCCAACGCACTCTTCGGGGCGCTCGCGGCTCGTCTGACCCTCGTCCTGGTTCCCGAGTCGGCGCTACGTCCTGTCGACTGCGCCATCGGTGAGCTTGCGACCCGTTTCCTGGTCCAAGGCGTCGCGGTCGCCCTCCGGTGCGAGGCCCCCGAGGCTCGGAACGCCGTACTCGCGCAGACACGGGCGGCGACCCTCGGTGCCTTGCGGGGCTCTTCGTACGGGGACTCCTCGTAACGCTTGAAACTTATGAGATAAGTTGATACAAGGCGCAGGGGCGCGCCGCTGATCGGAGGGATGGGCGATGGCGCAGAGGATGACTCGCCGGGGGCCGCTGACCAGGCAGGAAATCGTGCGTCAGGCGCTGGTGTTGGCCGAGACGGAGGGCATGGAGAAGCTGTCGCTGCACAAGATTGCCGCGGCGGTGGGAGTACGGACCATGTCGCTGTACAACCACGTCGACGACAAGGCCGACGTGCTCGACGCCATGGCGGACGTGATCCTCCAGGGCATCGCCGTTCCCGACGCCGAAGAGTTGCCGTGGGAGGACGGACTGCGCGCCATCGCCCGTTCCTTCCGGGCCGCAGCCCTGGAACACCCCCGTTCCGCGTCCCTGGTGCTGACCCGGCGGCTGAACGCGCCCGCCGTCATGCCCGTCGTCGAGGCCGCGCTGCGTTTCCTGAACCGTGCCGGCTTGGAAGGCGCTGAAGCCGTACACGTTCTGCGGGCGTTCATCGCATTCCTGGTCGGGACGCTCTCGCGTGAGGTGGGGATGGCGCCGACGTATGCCGGCGCCATCCCGGGGGTGACCGCAACGAGCGAGCAGGAACTCGTCGACAGCGGGCTGCCGGCGGTGGCCGCCGCGGCGGGCGAACTGGCCGTGATCGACCACGAGGCGGAGATGGAGTTCGGCCTGGAGCTCCTCCTCGACACCGTCCGCCGCCGGGCAGTGGTTGCTTCCTGACACCGGCGTGCTCGGGAGGCATGTCACCCGACCCGACTCGTCCCTCTCCGCGAGCCGCACCGTACGGCGAGGGCGTCGATCAGGACGCCCACGGCGAGCGCGAAGCCGATGGACTTGAGCGCGTGCGCGGGCGGTGAGAGAAGGGCCGCGTCAAAACCCTGCCGCCGGGCTGTTCGCCCGCCTGGAGTGCGACCCGGTCGCCACACTCCCAGCCGTCCACGTCGGGGCCGAACGCCGCAATGGTGCCGGCCACCTTCGTTGCTCAGGACCGACGACTCGGTGCGCGCCTACCAAGCATCCCGCCGAGCTCGCCCGAGAATCAGTGCCCGTCGGGCAGGGAGGCGCCGGCCGCCTCGACCTCGACCAGGACTCCAGCCCTGCCCGGGGCGGGCTGGAGAACCTTCTCCACCCTCAACTCACGCTCGGGAAATGCACACACGCACGGTCGTCTTTCCTTTACTCCTCGGCTACGCACTCGCCCGTGCCTTCTCGTACAGCACGGGATCGTGGGCGTTGACGATCATGAGGCCCGGGTCGGCCTGCCGGTGCAGGTCGGCGAGGCGGGCGTGGTTGTCGCGGACCTTCCTCCCGTCGTACGCGACGACGGCCTCCATGCCGCGCAGCGAAGGCGGGACGGGGGAATGACCGTCCAGGGTGCCGTAGTGGTAGAAGGCGTCACCGGCATGCAGGATCCAGCGCGCACCGGCGTCGACCGCCACGGCGGCGTGCCCGCGGGTGTGGCCTGGCAGGGCGATCAGGACGATGCCGGGAGCGATCACATCGAGCTCCCTCGCCGCCGCGAATCCGCGCCACTTCTCGCCGTCGGGACGGTGTTCGACGAGCTTCGGGCCATGCTCCCATTGGGGTTTCTGGTAGCGGATCCGCTCGCGCCACGAGGGCGAGTGGACGGCCCCGCGGGCCTCGTCCGCCGTCAGGTGGACTTGGGCGTCGGGGAAGTCGGAGAGGCCACCGATGTGGTCGGCGTCGAAGTGGGTCAACACGATGTGGCGGACGTCGTCCGGGCGGAACCCCAGCCTCTCGACCTGCCGGACCGCCGTCTCGTCCGGGTCGAACGCCGGCCGCACGAAACGGCGCGCCGGTCCGACACGCCGCTTGGGGGCGGCGATGTCACCGAGACCGTAGCCGGAGTCGACGAGGGCCAGGCCGTTCGCGGTCTCGACCAGCAGGACGTGGCAGACGAGAGGGGCCCCCGGCGGACGCATGGTGCCGCAGTTCAGGTGGTGGACTTTCATGGCGGATGTCCTTGGAGAAAGTAAGGGTGGGTGGACGCTGACGCACGTACGGCGTACATCCATCCCGTTTCCCTGTGAACTTACAGCATAAGTTTCTTCGAACGTGCGCCACCTTGCCCGGCGGCGAATCACCGGTCAGGACGGCCACGGGTCGGCCCGCCGGCCCACCACGGGCAGCGTCAGTGCGACTCCCGTGCGTTCGGCCTTGCGGGTCAGGAAGCTCATGGTGGCCGTGAAGTCGTCGAAGAAGGCGGGGAAGGGCCGCAGTGGCCGATCGAGCGGGCGAGTGAAGTCGTCCCAGTGAATGGGTACGACACGTCGGGCACCCGTACCCGTGACCAGCAGGTCCCAGTACTCCTCCCGGAACGCCTCGTCCTGCTTGCCGAGCGCGCCGATCCCCAGGTACACGGTGTCGGCACGGTGACCGTCGAGAGCGCCGGGCAGGCTGTGGGCGCTGGCGTGGACGAGGAGTTGGCGTTCGCCGTGGCGGACGTGGAGGGTGTAGCAGTCGCCGGTCCGGTAGTCCGTCGCGCGGGCCGGCGGACTCAGAGGGCGATCGATCCGGCCGGGAGCCAGGTCGCCCGGGCTGTGCCGGGCGGGCAGGGCGGTGAGGGTGAAGCGCCCGATCATGAACGGCTCGCCGGTGACGGCCGGTTGGAAGCGGTCGACGGGGAAGCCGTGCCCGGCGGCGATGTTGCGGGTGGAGGCGGAGCCGATGAGACGGGCGCCGGTGGCCGCGGCCACCTCGGGAGCGTCCAGGGCGTGGTCGTAGTGCGAATGGACGACGAACACGGCGTCGAGTCGATCGATACCGGCCCGGCGCAGGGCTGCGGTGATGCGTGTGCGGTCCGGTCGAACCCGGCCGAACCGCACACGCAACAGGCCGGGACGGCTGAAGAACCCGTCGGTGAGGATCGCCGTGTCACCGTCGTCCAGCAGAATCGTGGACACGCCGAGGAACAGGGTGCGCGGCGCCCCCGGCCGAAGCGGTGCCGGCGGCTCGTACAGATGCGTCCAGGGGGCGAGGCTGGGCGCCCGGAGACCCCGCAGTATGGCTGCCACACCCGGGCCACGGCGTTCGACGCCGACATCCATGCCTCACTCCTCGCTCAAGTGGAGAACTGAACCAAACACATGACGAACCGTCAGTAATCATCACGACCGATGATCTGCTCGATCGCCTCCGTGAGCTGCTTCCCGGCGGCCGTCGCCGCATCGGCCGACCGCCAGCCGACGTATCCGTCCGGCCGGATGACGACGGCCCCGTTGGAACCGATTCCGTAGCGGCGCAGGAACAGGCCGCCGAGGTCGGTCAGTCCGGGAGAGCCGACGGTGTAGCCCGCCACCGGGAGCCGCAGCCGGTGTGCGGCGACCGCGGCCGCCTCCCGCCAGGCGGTGCCGTCCGGGCCGGTGAGCACGGTGAAGCCGGGGCCGAACAGGTCGAGGGTGGACAGCGTGTCGTCGGAGCCGAGGCGGACGTGTGGTGCCCGGCAGCCCGGCGTGGCGCTGGGCGCGTAGTCGGAGTAGTCGTCCTCGACGGGCGGCGGGCGGGTGCCGTCCGGGACGATTGCGGCGGAGTCGTAGACGGTGCCGAACTCGACGCCGAGATGGTTGCCGTAACGGCGGGTCTCCCGAAGGATCGTGTCCGGATCCAGATCGTCGCCCAGACCGTAGGCCGCGGCGCCCATGCGGGAGACGTTGCGGTAGTTCTCGTACGACTGGTCGGCCGTCCGGCGGGCCGGAGGCCGGCGCTCGGTGTCGTACGTGTCGAGCAGCGACCAGTCGGCGAGGCCCTGCACGCACAGGGCGAGCTTCCACATGGCGTTGTGCATGCCCTGCAGACCGGTGTTGACGCCGAGTCCGCCGGTGGGCGGGAACTGGTGGGCCGCGTCCCCGCACAGCACGACCCGTCCGAGCACGAGCCGTTCGGCCACGGTCACGTTCATCCGCCACACGCCCACACTCCGGACGTCCACCTCCAGTCCGGGCACGCCGACAGCGGCGCGGACCCAGTGGCGCACCCTGTCGTCCGTCCACGTCTCGCTGTTCCACTGCTCCGGCGGGACGGAGATCTGGCACAGCCAGCGGCCGTTCGCGTCCAGGGGCTGGAGCACGCCGAGCGCATCGGAGCCGGCGACGTACAGGAGCACTCCGGTCCGCTCGCCGACGTACTGCTCCACGGGCGAGTGGAAGTAGCAGTTGACGAAGTGATGAATGCCCTGTTCGCCTTCGAGCCGCACGCCGAGCGTCTGCCGTACGAAGCTGTCGACGCCGTCGGCCGCCACCAGGGCGGCGCCGGACAGCGCGTACGACTCACCGGTGCTCTCGTCCAGGACCCGGACTACCGCCTCGGCATCCAAGTCGCCGGCGCCGGAGGTGACTTCGGTGACCCGGTGGCCGAACCGGAACTCCACCAGGCCGGTCGCTGCAGCCGCGTCCCGCAGGATCTCTGTGAGCAGGTCCTGCGACGACATCACCGGGAGTGCCGGGCTGACCTCGGGGCCCGGCCCCTCGAAGCCCTTGGAGTCGATGTGGCCGAACTCCTTGCCGACGACGGTGTCGAAGAAGCGGATGGGACTCTTCCAGCCCTCCGGGGTGTCGATGCCGCGAAGCCGCCCGTAGACCGCCGGGCCCCAGCCCCTGGCGATCTCCATCGTGCGGGTGTTGAAGTTGCGGGTCTTCGGGTGCCGTGACGGCGCCATCCGCCTCTCCAGTACCACGCTCGGAACGCCGAAGCGCGCGAGTTCCAGCGCGGCTCCGAGTCCGACGGGGCCGCAGCCCACGATGATCACAGTCCCAGAGGTCATGACAGGGGCTCCGTCCCAAAGCCGATGACTTATGCCGTAAGGCTGACTGCAGTAGAATGCTTATGCTGTAAGTCTGTCAAGGGATGCGAGGTCGGAGCGATGTCCTCGAAAGGGTCAACTCGCGGAGGGTCGTCGGCGGGACGTCCCGCGGCGTGGGGCGTTGCGCAGGTTGTCGCGGACTCGGGTGAGGATGTCCGCCATCGCCGTGACGTCCTGCTCGCTCAAGGGGCCGAAGAGTTCTCGCGCGACGAGGTCGATATGCCCAGGGAGTACGCGCGTCAGGACCTCCCGGCCGGCCTCGGTGATCGCCACGGTCACCGAGCGTTCGTCGTCGGGTGACGGGGTGCGGACGATCAGGCCGTTCTGTTCCAGGCGGTCGGCCTGGTAGGTGAGTCCGCTGCGGCTGTAGACGACGCCGTCGGCGAGATCGGTCATGCGCACGCTCCGGTCGGGAGCCTCCTCGAGCTGCGCCAGCACGCGGAACTGGATGTAGCTGAGGTCGCCCTCGTCGCGCAGCTGCTTCTCGACCAGTTGTTGCAGTAGGGCTCCGGCCTCCATGAGGGCGAAGTAGGCCGCGACGTGTCGGGGGGTCGGCTCCATGGTCCACCGTCCTTGCTTCGAGTTCGAAGTATGCTACCGTTTTCAAGTGCTTCGAATTCGAAGCACTTCGCCCCTTTGCTTCGAATTCGAAGTAAATGGTCCAAGAGGGTCCGAGTGGACCCTGGAGGAGGAGAATCATGAAGATCGTCGTACTGGGTGCCACCGGCAACATCGGTTCACACGTCGTGAAGGAGGCGTTGTCCCAGGGGCACGAGGTCGTCGCGTATGTCCGGAACCCCGACGCGGTACAGCGGCAGACAGGGCTGACCGTCGTGCGGGGCCCCCTCGATGACCGTGCCGCAATGGCCAAGGCCTTCGCCGGCGGCGACGCCGTGATCTCCGCCATCGGCGTGGCCCTGCGCGCGAAGAAGCCCATCGACCTGATGCAGCGCACCCTGCCGGTCATCACCGCCGCCGTGCAGGATGCCGGTGTCGAGCGGTTCGTGCTCGTCTCCGCTTTCGGTGTCGGGGACACGGCCGCGAAGGCATCGTTCCTCGGGCGGCTGGTCTACAAGACGGTCGTCGCCGCGATCTTCAAGGACAAGGCGCTCTCGGAGCAGAACCTGCCGGTAACTGGTCTGAACTGGACGATCGTCAACCCGGTCAACCTCAAGGAGGCCCCTGCCGTCCCCGCAGCCACGGTCAAGCCTCTCGACCAGGTCGGCAGGGTCCCCGGCCTGCCCACCCTCCCCTTCGCGAACGTCGCCCGCGCCCTGGTCGAGATCGCAGCCGACCGGGGCCTCGCCGGGCAGCGCGTGCTGGTCACGACCGAGAAGGGATGGAAGCCTCAGAAGCACGCGGCGGCTTGAGATCGGGCCGCGGCAGGGGCGGGCGGTGGTCGGCCCGTCGTCGGGGGCGGTTTCGTCGGTGGGCGTGGCGGCGGTTTCGCGGCGACGGCTCACGGCCCGTAGGGCCGCATCGATCGCGCGTTGCGGCGCCGCAGGCGCTCTGTCGGCGTGCCGGGCGGTGGGTGTGTACTGGGTGCTTGCCGCATCGAGGGGGACGTATGCCGCGAACGCCGGATTCGGGAGGGCCCGAGTCGGAGCAGGAGGAGGAGCCCTGGCTGGACAGTCGCGAGGTCGCCGCGCTGTGGCCGGTGCGTGACGAGTGGCTGCCGGGTGCGGCTGGGCGTATGGATGTCCGCGTCCGCCGGTACGGCGGGGAGAGCCGGGGCACGTACGGGGCGGCGCCGACCTTCTACTCGTACCACCCCCGGGATGTACGACGGGCCGCGACGGCAATCGCCGAAGGGCGCGTCGACATCCCCTCGGTCTGGCGCACCGACACGCCCGACGGTCGGCGGGCGGAGTACTGGAGCAGGTTCCGGTTCCGTCTCACCTGCGCCGTCGTCCTGGCCTTCGCCCTCTGCATCCTGGGGTTGGCGGTCTACGCCCTGGTGACCTGAACCTTGAGCCGACGGGCAGCGGGTCTCTACGGGGCTCACGCCTGACGCGACAGCGCCAGGTGGCGGGTCTCTACGGGACTCACGCCTGGCCCGACCGGCCCAGGTGGCGGGTCTCTACGGGACTCACGCCTGACCCGACAGCGCCAGGTGGCGGGTCCAGAGGGCTATACCTCCAGCGTCACCCACGCCCCCGACCCCGCCGAGCGGGCCATCGCGTCCAGCGCCGTCGCGCTGCTGACCGCGTCGGCCGGCGTGGCCCCGTACGGCTTGTCGTCGGCGATGGAGCGCAGGAACGTGTGCGCCTCGATGACCTTGAGGTCGTCGTAGCCCATGCTGTTCGCCGCGCCCGGTTGGAAGGATGCGTAGTCCCCGGCGCCCGGACCGACGTACACGGTGCTGACCGGCTGGTCCTGGTACGTCGTGCCCCGGCTGACACCGAGTTCGCCCATCCGGCGGAAGTCCCAGAAGACCGCGCCCTTGGTGCCGTGGATCTCGAACCCGTAGGCGTTCTGTTCGCCCACCGACACACGGCACGCCTCCAGGACGCCGCGCGCGCCGCAGGCGAAGCGCAGCAGGCAGTTGACGTAGTCCTCGTTCTCCACGGGGGCCGGCTCGCCGCCCGCCGCGCGCGTGTGGCCCGCGGTCGCGCCGGCCGGCCGAGGCCGCAGCGGTACGAACACGGCGGTGTCCGCCGCCAGCGCCTCGATCTCGCCCACCAGGAAACGCGCCAGGTCCACGCCGTGCGAGGCCAGGTCGCCGAGGACTCCGCTGCCGCCCCGCTCCCGCTCGTAGCGCCATGTCAGCGCACCCTCGGGATGGGCCGCGTAGTCGCTGAAGAGGCGGACGCGTACGTGCGTCACCTCGCCGATGTCCCCGGAGGCGATCAGCTCGCGCGCCGCCACGACTGCCGGTGCGCCCCGGTAGTTGAAACCGACGGTGCCCCGCACCCCGGCCTCGGTCACCGCGTCCGAGACCGCCCGGGCGTCGTCGGCGGTCAGTCCCACCGGCTTCTCGATCCAGATGTGCTTGCCGGCCGCGGCCATGGCCACACCGATGTCACGGTGCAGGAAGTTCGGCGCGGTGATGCTCACGGCCTCGACGCGCGGATCGGTGGCGATCTCCCGCCAGTCCCGGACAGCGCTCGCGAAGCCGTACCGTGCGGCGGCCTCCTCGGCGCGGCCGGGCGCCTCGTCGGCGACGACGATCGGTTCGGGGCGCAGGGCGAGTTCGGGGAAGTGGTGGAGGACGCGCGCGTACGCCTGTGTGTGCACCCGTCCCATCCAGCCGAACCCCACGACAGCGACACCGAGCGCACGCACCACGATCGCCCTCCTCAGCACCGGACCGAACGCGAACGGACCAGACCAGGCTCACATGAAACCGGCTCGAAGTGATGTGAAGGGACAGGAACCGCTACGAACCGTGATCGACTTGGGCCAAGACCAGGTTGGTGCGAACAGGGCGCCTTCAGCGGGCCCGCGTCGCCCGCTGTTCCAGGATCCTCAGCGCCCGCTCCGCCCAGTCGATGATCGCCTGCTCGAAGGCGCGCCCTCCCAGGAGCGTGAGATACGGGCCCACGCGCTCCGCCTCGGCCAGGTACGCGTCCTCGGTGCGCCCGTCGAGCAGGCGGGCGCCGATCCGTTCGTAATGCGCCAGTTTGGCGCGTGACCACTCCAGCCGTTCGGCGATCGCCGCGCGGACGGCGTCGGCGTCCCCCATGTCGAGGGCGTACACCTTGACCATCAGCTCGTCGCGGATCGCGGTGGGCTTCGCGGGTGCCGAGGTGAAGGAAGCGAGCGCTTCGAGGCCGGTCGTGGTCAGTGAGAAGAGCCGCTTGTTGGGCCGGCGCTCCTGCTGGACGACCCGGGCCTCGATCAGCCCCTCGGACTCCATCCGGTCGAGTTCCCGGTAGAGCTGCTGCGGGGTCGCCATCCAGAAGTTGGCCACCGAGGCGTCGAACCCCTTGGCCAGGTCGTACCCCGACGCCTCACCCTCCAGGAGCGAGGCCAGTACCGCGTTGCGCAATGCCATCCGGCAAGGCTAGACGCCCCGCACTCACAGGACTAATCTTATCCACACCTAATCAACTAATTGAGTATGAGAGGCGGGCGCAATGAACTCCTTCCGCAAGGCCGTGGAGGCCGGAGACCTCGACGCGGTCGAGGAGCTGCTGGCCGACGACGTCGTGTTCACCAGCCCCGTCGCCTTCAAGCCGTACCCGGGCAAGCCGATCACCGCCGCCATCCTGCGGGGCGTCTGGCGTGTCTTCAGCGATTTCCGCTACGTCCGTGAGATCGCCGGTGCCGACGGCCGCGACCACGCGCTCGTCTTCACGGCCAAGGTGGGCGACAAGGAGATCAACGGCTGCGACTTCCTGCACTTCGACGAGGAGGGCCGCATCGACGAATTCACCGTGATGGTCCGCCCGTTGTCAGCGGCGCAGGCTCTCTCCGAGGCCATGGGGGCTCAGTTCGAGCAGATCTCCCGGGAGGCGGCCGGCGCCTGAGCGCGTGGCCTCGCGCTGTTTGAACCGACTTCCTCCGGCTACCCGCCTGTTGTGACGACGACGCCATCACAGCAGGAGCTCTTCCGGTACCTGGAGGACCGCTTCGAGTGCGCCCGGGCCTGCGCCGAATGCGCCAGGACCTCCACGCTGCGCGCGAGCCTCATGGATCCCGACGGGCCCAAGCAGCAGGAGGCCGCGCGGCGTTCGGGCATCCTGTGCGCGGAGGTCTGCGAGGCGACCTGCCATGTGCTGTCCCGTCATCCGGGGCTCAGCGACCGGGAGCTCCGCGCCCGGCTGGAGTGGTGCCGGGACGTCTGCCTGGAGTGCGCCGAGGCCTTCGACGCGTGTCCGGGGTCGGAGGCCGCCGCGCGGAAATGCCGCGAATGCGCGCGCTCCTGCACGGACTTCATCGCCACGTTGCGGTGAGGCCTCGCGGGCCCATGTCGGGCGGCCCCGGATCGTCGCCCGGAGCAGCGCAGACCCGGCCCACCCGGATCAGGCAGGCCCGACGAGCGGGCGTCCGGCGCGGAGGTTCCAGCGTCCGGCGCGCCCGCTCAACTCCGTCACGGTGAGCGGCGGCACGTCCACGCGCCAGAACGCCTGCTCCGGCGCCCCCAATACCCGTACCACCAGCGCCCGTACGACGTCTGGCTCCACCACGGCGACGGTCCGGCCGTCGAAACCGGCCGCCGTATCCAGGTGTTCCGCCACCCGGTCGCAGAACGCCACCACCGACTCGCCGTCGTGCGGCGCCGCCGTCGGATCGGCGAGCCAGCGTGCCACCGCCTCCGGCTCCTTCGCGCTCACCTCGGTCAGCGTCGCCCCGCGCCAGCGGCCCACGTCGAGCGGGGCCAACTCCGGTGTCTCGGCGGCGCCTTCGAGTCCGAGTGCCTCGGCGGTCTGCCGGCATCGCGCGGTGGGGGAGACCCACAGGCGTCCGCCCGCCGGGACGGCGCCCGCGTCGGCGGCCGAGCGCGCTGCCCGCAGGCCCGAGGCGTCCACCGGACTCCCGTCGTCGAAGCGGGCCTCGCGCAGCGCCTCGCTGATCGCCGCGGAGATCAAGATCACTCGGCTGGTCATGTCGTCACTCTCATGTGTCGCGGGCTCGGACCGTGTGCCATGGTCCAGCCCGCTCCGTCCGTCGTGTGGTGCGGATCGTGCGGTGTACCCGGGGGCAGAGGCGGAATCCCCGGGCCCATCAGGCACGTTACTGTCCCACCGTCATGCTCCACGAACCGCAGGGCGCACGGAGCGCCGGGGTGTGCGCCCTTGGCCGGGCCGACGGCTTCGCGGTACGGTCACATGGATATTGACGACGGTTCGACGGAAGCCCGGTGGAAATCCGGCACGGTCGCGCCACTGTAAGCCCGGCACATGTCACTCCGGCCAGGGGTGACGGACGCGGGCAAGTCAGACCCGTGGCTGTCGTCCTGTGCACCACCGAGACGGGACGCGAGTTCCCCAGGAGGTTCTGCCCATGGCGCAGTCCGTCGTCCAGCCGACCGCCACGCCCACCGCCGTTCCCGCCAAGCTGCCGATCGGCGCGATCGTCCCCTGGGCGGCGTTCTTCGGCATCCTCATGCTGGTCCTGCTCTACTTCGTCGGTGCCGAACAGGGCGCCACCTCCCTCGTCTCCGGCGAGAACGTCCACGAGTGGGTCCACGACGCCCGGCACCTGCTCGGGTTCCCCTGCCACTGACGGCGACAGGGAACGTACGAGCCACGCTGTTGCGCGAGGGCCGGGAAACCGGCCCGCACGAGGGGGCGGCGCCCGGGAGACCGGACACCGCCCCCTCGCGTGCACCCCGCACCCCACGCCTCGCTCCCGACGCCTGCCCCCCCCACACCCTCGGCAGGTCATCTCCCCGTAGCCGTCCGCGTCATCGGCATTCCCAATTTCTGGAACACGTTCTACGGTGTGCGCCGTCAGGTCGGGCTCGGGGAGCAGGAGGCGCCGTGCATCTCGAATACACGCCGGAGCAGCAGCGGTTGCGGACCGAACTTCGTCTCTACTTCGCCGAGTTGGTGCCGGACAACGCCTACGCCCGCTACGGCGATCCCGCGGCGCAGAAGCGCTTCTACCGCGAGACGATCCGACGCCTCGGCACCGACGGCTGGCTCGGGGTCGGCTGGCCCAAGGAGTACGGCGGGCGGGGCCTGAGCCCGATGGAGCAGTTCATCTTCTTCGACGAGGCCGCCCAGGCCGGGGTGCCGTTGCCACTGATGGCGCTCAACACGGTGGGGCCGACGATCATGCGGTTCGGTACGGAGGAGCAGAAGTCGTACTTCCTGCCGAAGATCCTGGCCGGTGAGATCGACTTCGCGATCGGCTACAGCGAGCCCGGTGCCGGGACCGACCTGGCCGCGCTCCGGACCCGGGCCGTGCGGGAGGGCGACGAGGAGAGCGGCCACTACACGGTCGACGGCCAGAAGATCTGGACGACCAACGGCGACACGGCCGACTGGGTGTGGCTCGCGGTCCGCACCGACCCGGACGCCCCGCCGCACAAGGGCATCACCATGCTCCTCGTCCCGACCTCCGACCCCGGCTACTCCTGCACCCTGATCAACACGCTCGCCTCGCACGACACCACGGCCAGCTACTACGAGAACATCCGCGTCCCCGCCACGCGCCGGGTCGGCGAGGAGAACAAGGGCTGGCGGCTGATCACCAACCAGCTCAACCACGAGCGCGTCACCCTCGCGGCACACGGCACCATGGCCATCCGCGCCCTGCACGACGTCCAGCGCTGGGCGATGGAGACCAAGCTCGCCGACGGCCGCCGCGTCGTCGACCTCCCGTGGGTGCGCCGCCTCCTCGCGCGCACGCACACCCGGCTGGACGCCATGAAACTCCTCAACTGGCGCATGGTGAACGCCGTCCAGGAGGGCACGCTCACCCCGCAGGACGCGTCCGCAGTCAAGGTGTACGGCTCCGAGGCGCGCCGGGACGCGTACGCCTGGCTGATGGAGATCGTCGCCGCTCCCGGTGTCCTCAAGGAGGGCTCGACCGGCGCCGTCCTGCACGGCGAACTCGAACGCGGCTACCGCTCGGCCGTGATCTTCACCTTCGGCGGCGGCAACAACGAGATCCAACGGGAGATCATCTCGTGGATCGGGCTGGGGATGCCCCGCGTGCGGCGTTGACGCGATGTGACGAAGCTTTTTAGTTGGCACAAAAGCGGGATAGTTGGCACCGTACACAGGGCGCGGACCTGAGGGTAGCGGGCCCGGCTTGCAGCCTGTCCGAGGCGGCTGACCTGTTGCTTCCTCAGGGCTGTTGAGGTTCCGGCGTGCTGCGCGTTCGTGTCAACTACTCAATGACTGTGCGTACGGAGACGCGGAGGTGCAGATTCTGGTCGCAGGGAGTCCCGAACCGTGTCGAGCCTCAGGTGTCCCTCGCCGTTCGCCCCGGGGCGTCGGCGGATGACCTGCCACCGAACCCTGGTGTGCCCCGTTTCTATGGAGATTGGGTCTCGCGCAGGTGCGCCTCGAGGTCGCCTGTCTGCACCGAGGCAACGGGCCGGTCGCAGGCGGTGGCGAGGACGTCGGAGCAGCGCCGTTCTGCCCTTCACCGCAGCGACCAACGAATTGATACGGAGCCGGCACGACTGGTGGCACCGGCAACACGAGGAACGTGACGGTCCGGCGCACGTGGCGGCCAGAACGGAAGCTTTCCGGATCCGTGGTCAGGCCTTCCAAGCTGTTCACCGACTGCGCCTGCTCGTACCCGATGACGACCTGCATGCACAGGCGGAGCAGACCATCGGGATGATCGGCGCGCTTCACCGCGCAACAGAGCGCGAAGAACTGCGGACGAGGTCGGCTGAGGCGCGGACATTCCTCAACACTTCGTCGCGCACGCCTCGGCCCGGACCAGGTAGACGGCCGACGCCTCGCACCAGTGACATCCAACGTGGTCGCTGCAGGTCGGCGACGCGACGGCGACCGGCTTCCCTGTCAATGGACAGCTCCTGTCCGGCACGGTTTGCGCCAAACTGGGTTATCGGTTCGGGAAACGCGGAACCTGCGGGGACTCCGATCGCTCCTGGTAGATGAATTTCGTGTCCAACGTGAGGGCGCGGCGGGCTTGTTCTGTCCTTTGCCACGTCGGTCCGGCGCCGTCTCCTGCCTGCTCCGTCGTGTGCCCGTTCCGCCTTGGCCGCAAGAGGGGGCCGATAACGCACCGTTCTTCAACGCTCGAGCCGGTGTCGGCCTCAACCTCCTCCAGGCTGCTTCTTGTCGGGGTTCAGGCAGTCGCGGTCAGCGAGGGCCGGCCTGAGCCGGCGTGACGACCACCGACCACCGATTGCCGGGCGGTTGCTCCCGCTCGTCCTGTCCTCCACATGAGAAGGCTCACCAGTGATCCATGAGAGAACGCCCGTGTTGGTCGACGAGTCAGGGGAGGGGGTGAATGGCCGGCCGGCCTCCTGGGAGCGGCGGCTGCGGGACTTCGGGCACGTCGGGCGTCCGTCTGTGTCCGTGCGCGAGCGCCTGGTCGTGCCGTTTCCCGAACCCGGGTCATGGCTTTGGCGCACGCTCGGGTTCTCCCCGGCAGCGGGGCGCCGGCTGGCGCGCTGGTCGCAGTGGGGCGGGCCGCTGCTGGTGGCGCTCCTGGCCGGGCTGCCGCGTTTTTGGCGCCTGGGCAGCCCGCGGGCGGTCGTGTTCGACGAGACGTATTACGCCAAGGACGCCTGGTCGATGCTGCGGTTCGGCTACGAGGGCACCTGGCCCAGCAGCAAGATCTCCGACCCGCAGATCCTCGCCGGTCCGCAGGTGATCCCGCTCTCCGACACCGGGTCCTTCGTCGCGCACCCGCCGACGGGCAAATGGGTCATCGCCCTCGGCGAGTGGATCTTCGGCCTCACCCCCTTCGGCTGGCGTTTCATGACGGCGCTCCTTGGCACGCTGTCGGTGCTGATGCTGTGCCGAATAGGACGCCGCCTGTTCCGTTCGACCCTGCTGGGCTGCCTGGCCGGAGCGCTGATGGCCGTGGACGGTCTGCACGACGTGATGAGCCGCACCGCGCTGCTCGACCTCGTCGTCATGTTCTTCGTCCTGGCGGCGTTCGGCTGCCTGCTCATCGACCGCGACAGCTCGCGGGCCCGGCTCGCGGCAGCTCTGCCGGTCGACGAGGACGGCCGGGTGCGCCCGGACGGACACACCGGCGACCGTGCCGGGACGGGAGCGCGACCCTGGCGGCTTGCCGCAGGCCTGTGCCTGGGCCTGGCGGCCTCGACCAAATGGAACGGCCTGTACTTCCTCGCCTTCTTCGTGATCCTCACCCTGCTGTGGGACGTCGGCGCTCGCCGCGTGGCAGGAGCGCACCGCCCCTACCGCGCGGCGCTGCGTAAGGACCTCGGCTGGTCGGTGCTGTCCCTCGCCCCGGTCGCTGTCCTGACGTACCTGACGACATGGACCGGCTGGTTCCTGTCCGACAACGGCTACGCACGCCACTGGGCGGACGCCCGGGGTGGCACCTGGTCGTGGATCCCGGCTCCGCTGCGCAGCCTGTGGCACTACGAGCACGCCGTCTACCAGTTCAATGTGGGACTGAGTACTCCCCACAAGTACCAGTCGAACCCCTGGAGTTGGCCGGTCCTCGGTCGCCCTGTGCTGTTCCACTACCAGTCGCCGGCACCCGGGCAGGACGGCTGCCACGCGACGGCCGGCTGCGCACAGGCAATCCTCGCCCTGGGAACACCGCTCCTGTGGTGGTTGGCGTGCTGCGCACTCGTGTACCTGCTCTACCGATGGGCGCTACGCCGTGACTGGCGCTCCGGCGCGATCCTCTGTGCGGTAGGTGCCGGCTATCTGCCCTGGTTCCTCTACCAGGACCGCACGATCTTCTCCTTCTACGCGGTCGTCTTCGTGCCCTACCTGTGCCTGGCCGTGACGATGATGCTGGGAGCCCTGTTGGGTCCTGCGGGAGCGACTCAGGGGCGCCGCATACGAGGCGCGGTGGCCGCGGGCCTGCTGGTCCTGCTCATCGCCTGGAACTTCATCTACTTCTTCCCGGTCTACACCGGACAGACGATCCCGTACGCCGACTGGCACGCCAGAATGTGGCTCGACACCTGGATCTGAGCCCAGCCACCCGCCACCCAGTACGCGGCGCTGCGCGCGTCCTCGACCTGACGGGAGCCGATCCGGCGTCCGTCACCGGGGCTGCGAACGATGCGAACGCTCACGCCATTCCGCACTTCCGGGGGACCGGGCGGCGGCCCCCCCGGGCCGTCCGTTCGCGTCCAGAGGACGCGCGCTGTGGATACGGCCTCGGGAGGCACCGTCGAACCGCCTTACGGGTGGGCATCGTGGAGCGATTGCTCCAGCATTGGCCGGCCGAGCCAGCGCAGGACTTGCCGCCGTGCTCCATCAGCGAGAAACACGGCAGGAAACGGATGGCCACCCTGGGAGCCGTCTGCAATGCCGAACCCGCGCCACGCACAGCCGACGACATCATCGCCGACCCCGACCGGCAGGACGACGCCGGCCACGGTGCCGCACCCGAGCGCCGCCAGGGGCCCAAGGCCCGGTCGAAGTGGCTGTGCGGCTCGGTGACCCACACCGCCGCGCAGGTGGTGGCCGCTGTGTTCGACCAGGCAGAGCACCGCGACCCCGGCCACCGACGTCCCTGGGTCGTTCTGGTCGACGGGGCCCGCCATCAGATCGACCTCACCAAGGCCGAAGCACAGCAGCGCGGCTTGGACGTCCATATGAGCGTCGACCTGATCCACGTGCTCGAATATCTGTGGCGAGCAGCCTGGTGCCTGCACAACAGTGGCGATGCCTGCGCGGAGCACTGGGTCGCCCGTCACGTCCGTGTCCTGGTGGGCGGCGGAGTGCAGCAGACCGCCGCCGCACTCGAGGAAGCCGCCTGTGCCGCCGGACTGCCTGGCGCCCGGTGCAAGGGCATCGACGAGGCCGTCAACTACCTGACCGGCAAGGCCGAGCACCTGCGTTACGACACCGCCCTCGAACGCGGCTGGCCGATCGCCACCGGAATCATCGAGGGAGCATGCCGGCACCTGGTGGTCAAAGACCGCCTGGGCATCACCGGATCCCGCTGGGGCTTGTCCGGAGCCGAAGCCGTACTTAGACCGTGTCCTATGTGGTGAGGCGTCGTTGACCTCGGTATGGGGTGGGGTACGTGGACTTGGACTCAAACACGGCCTGGGCCTGGACCACTTCGAGGGACGTTCCTAGACCGGCTGGCATCACCACGTCACCCTGGTTACCGCCGCCCACGCGTTCCTCACCGAACAGCGCCTGGCCCCCAAAGCCGATACAGCGGACTCACCTTCTGCCAGACCCTCGACGCCGTCCAGGACCTGCTGAACTGCTGGACCGGTACCTGCACCACCTGCCACCGCCCCTTGCCAAGAACATCCGGCAGACAGCCCCCACCAACCTAACGGAGTCCTACTAGCAATCTTGGTCACAGGGCTGCCATGCCCACCCGCCTCGCAGTTATTCGACGTTGACCCCATATGCGCGAGCGAGTCCGTCGAGTCCGTCTGCCCAGCCCTGGCCAAGGGCTCGGAGTTTCCACACCGGGTGGCCGTCGGCAATGTGCCGGTAGAGCTCAGCAATGACCATGGCGCGGATGGAGGGGTCGGCGGGAGGCTCGAAAGCCCAGGCAGTGGCGCCCGCACAGTCTAGGTTCAGGGTTGCGTGAGTGAGGGATCCGCAAGTCAAGCCGGTGTCGACGTCCATGTTGATGGCAATGGCGATCCGCTGCACGCGGTCGGGCAGGGCGGAGAGATGAACGGTGGCGCGTTCGACGGTGTGGGGGCCCTCCTGCTGTTTGCCCAGGAGGCGGGCCCCACCGTCTGCGGCGGACGGCTGGTTGTAGAAGACGAAGTCCTCGTCACCGGAGACCCTGCCGTCGTTCCCGACGAGGAACAGGGTGAGGTCGGCGTCGGCGCCGGCGAAGCCGAAGGAGACGTGAAGTCCCTGACGGGCTTCATCTGGCAGGACGAGGGTCTGGCCCGGGACGAGCACCTCGGACACGGTCGGAGGAGCGACGGGCGTGGGGTGTGACGGACCGGGAGCCTGTTGCTTCCACTCGGTGAATGACCGGATTCGGTAGGGGTCGCCAGCCCTGGCCGACGGGTCGGCGAGGGTGTTGGAGCCCAGGGTGATGTCCAGGTCGGCGAGGGAGGGCTCGCCGGAGTCGGAGGCGTCCTGGGCGCCGTCCAGCAGGTCTTGGAGGCCGGGTACGCGGGTGGTGTCCAGCGGCTTGAGCGTACTGGAGAAGGCGCCGGAGGCGGTGGTGGTGACGGAGCAAGCGAGGTCCTGGCCGATGTCCAGGAACCGCAGGGCGTCCTCCGGTTCCCGCCAAGGCGTGGACTCGATCGCGTGTCGTGTCCAGCGGCCATAGGCGACAAAGCCCAGCCGTTGGGTGTCGGGCAATCGAGTGAGGACGGCCAGGTCGATGGCTTCGACGCCGGGCGCGGTTGCGAAGCCTTCCTTGAGCGTGGCGATGATGTTGGAGCCCATGGCTGTCAACCACCACAGAGTCCGGTCGCGTTTGGTGAGGTTCTTCAGGGTGGGACGCCCGCTGGGTGTGAGGCTGGCGGTTTGGGTGGGCATCGTGTCGAGGTCTTGCTGTCGCATGACGACCGACAGGACCGAGCCGTCCACGCCGACTGCGCAGCCGGCGGCCGGATTGTCGGAGAAGGCGTGGTTCACCGCCTCGCAGACGGTGGCCTCGTTGTTGGAGAGCAGCTCCTGCCACCACTGTCCGGCCTCGGTGACCATCTGTTCCCGTACGGCGTGCAGACGGTTCGTCTCCTCGGCCAGGTACTCGGGAGCGTCCTGCTGGGCGCGCTGTTTGGCGGCAGCGCGTTCAGCCCGTGCCAGTCGGCCCACTCCTTGCAGGTGAAAGGCCTGGGCTTCGGCGAGTGCCCATGGAAGACCGAGCTGTGGAGCAGTTGGGATCAGGGGCGGTTGCGCTGCGGCGAAGGACTGCAGGTGGACGCTGGTCATCTCCCGTCTCAGCTCTCGCAACTCGGCGATGGCGGCATCGCGCTCTGCTTCCTGTTGTGCTCTTTCCGCCTGGCGGCGCGCCCGCTCCAGTTGTGCGGCTGAAGGTGCGACTGACCGGGTCTGCGCGGTACGCCGTGTGGTGGTCCGTCGGCGACTGCCGCTGAGGGAGCTCGACGCGTAGAAAGGACCGAGTCCCGTCGACACCCGCGTGCCGCCACTGCCCACGCTGAGCCTCGCGGCGCGTGGGCCCACGGAGGTCCGCACGCCACGTGTGGAGACACGCACACTCATCCCAGGCACACCGACACGGAATCCGAACCCCATGGCCCACCCCTTTCCCGGGGGCACAGTGTGGCACTACCGGATGCTTCGGGAGCACATGCGGGGCTCATCTTTCCCAGCGAAGTCCGTCAGGGGCGAATTCTGCCCAAAGTCGGGACTGCCGGGCATCTGGGGTCTACCGTTTCCCTTTCGGCGATCAAGGGGGCGAGGATGCAGACGGCGTCGTTGCGCAAAGGGGAGAACATCGGCCTGTTGACGGCGCCGGCGATACTGACGGTGTCGGTTCACGGCTTGGCTGCGGACGTCTCGGCACTCTTGCTCGGAACGGACGGCAGGGTTCGGAGCGACGACGATTTGGTCTTCTACAACCATCCGGCCCAAGACGGCGTGTCAATCGCCGGCCCGGTGGTTACCGTCGATCTCGCACGCGTGCCGGCTGACGTGGACCGCCTGGTTGTCGTGGTGAGTGCAGATCCGCTGCAGCCAGGTGTCGTCTTCACCCGCGCGCCGCTTCTGTCGATCACTCAGACAGGCTCGCCGGCCATGTCGTTCACGGCGCCGGACTTCACGTCCGGGGAGACGGTCGTGGTTCTGGCGGAGCTCTACCGACGGGACGGCGGATGGAAGATCCGTGCAGTGGGACAGGGCTACGCCTCCGGTCTGGCGGGTCTCGCGACCGACTACGGCGTCGATGTCGAACCCGAGCCCGCCGCAACCCCTGCGCCGCTCCCCACCCAAGGACGTCGGGATTCGAGGTCTTCGGGGCCTGTGGTGGACCTGTCGAAGGTCGAACGGCTGGCCCCAGGACTGCTGTCTCCGGCACGCCAGGCCGGCAAGGCTCTTGTGGACCGGGACATCGCGAACCAGCGGGCGGCGGTGTATCTGATCCTCGATCACGACTGGCACATGGAAGAGTTGTACGAGTCGTTCGCTGTACAAGCCTTCGCCGAGCGCGTCTTGGCGCTCTCGGCCACCCTCGATGACGACGGCACGGTTCCCGTGGTCTTCTCGAGCGGACGGGAACCCTTCCTGGAGGAGATCCGGCTGGACAACTACCGCGGTCGTATCGGGCAGTTGCATACCCAGGTCGACTGGGGGTGGGGCAATGTCGCCGACGCCATGCGTCGTGCAGTAGGGCACTACCAGGAATCAGGCGCCACTGATCCCGCCTTCGTCGTGACTCAGGTCGGTGACGAACCTTGGGACAAGGCCGAGGTCCGCTCCTTGCTGCAGAACACCGCATCACTCGGTGTCTTCTGGCTGTTCGTGGGATTCGGACGCGGCAAGCTCGCGTTCTACAAGAACCTCAACGCGTCCACCTCCGCCACCTTCACCAACGTTGCTTTCTACGACGCGAGCAAGAACCCGGGATCGGTGCCCGACGAGCGGTTCTACTCCGGCCTTGTCGACGCCTTCGCCACCTGGTTGCGGCATTGAGTCAACCGACGCTCGCCCACCGACTGAACAGCCTCATCACCTCTGATCAGGCCGTACCCGATCTCCGACGCTATTTCGGCATCGGCCTGCTCGATGATGCTGTGCCGTTCACGGGTAGTCGCTTCGAGCATCTGGCCGGCGGAGGGGACCGTCAGGCGGTCGCGAACGTAGTGACCGCCGACGACCTGATTGCCGTGCAGACTCTCTCGGTCAGGATTCCTGCGCAGGTCGCCGTCGATCTACTCGAAGGCGACCTTGGAATCCGGTTGTCCGAGCTGCTGAGCAGCGTTCGCTTCGACATCGACATGGTCGAGGCCGAGGCTGCCGACCTGGCCGAAGGGGCTCCGGCCCGCACTGCCTGGCGCGTTCTCTGCGACCAGCCCGGAATCGGGTGGGTGACGGCAGGCAAGCTCCTTGCCCGAAAGCGCCCGCGGCTGCTGCCGGTCTACGACCAAGTCGTTCGGTGCGTTCTCGGCCGGCCGAAGTCGTTCTGGCTCGACCTGCATGGCGCATTGCGTGCCGACGACCATGCGCTGCACCGCGACCTGACCGCCCTACGGCATTCCGCCGATCTCCCAGCTACCGTCAGCACGTTGCGAGTCTGCGACGTGGTGCTCTGGATGCATCACCGTGCGGATCATCAGCAGAGAAGCTGCGTCGGGACCTGATGTCCGTCGGCCGCACCTGAGCGGGCCTTTCGCCCGGAGTGCGGATGGCCCCCAGTGCCCTCCGCGAAACACCCCGTGACCTGCGGTGTACCAAAGTGCCAACTATCTTGCTGATTCAGTGTCTCCAGTTGCTGGAGCTACTTGGCATCGGTGCAGGTCGCGAACGTTGTCCAGTGCCAACTACCGAGCCTGGTCACACGACGACGTCACCAAGGCAGGCCTGTCGTCACTTCGCCGTCGGTCACAGGGCGGTGGCGGCGCGGACCAGCCCCGCGACCGCCGTCGAGCGGCTGTGCGGGGGCCAGGCGATGACCGTGGTGACGTGGGGCGCGTCGCGGACCGGTACGGCGGTGAGGTGCTCGCGCAGGCCGGTGCGGCCCGACTCCGGCACGACCGCGCAGGCGCGGCCGAGGGCGATGAGCTGGGTGAGTTGGGTGTGGTCGCGCACCTGCGGTCCGGGGCCGTCCGGGAAGGTTCCGTCAGGGTGGGGCCAGCGGGGCAGGGGCAGGTCGGGAAGGTCGGTGACCTCGGCGAGCCGCACGTGGGGGCGGGCGCCGAGAGGGTGGCCCGCCGGGAGGATCGCCACCTGACCCTCGGAGTGCAGCTCCTCGGTGTCGAAGCCGGCCGTGTCGTCGAACGGCCGATGCAGCAGGGCCACGTCGGCCCGGCCGTCGTGCAGCAACCGCGTCTGCTCACCCGGCCCGCACAGCACGACGTCCACCGCGACGGCGCCGGGCTCGGCGGCGTAGGCGTCGAGGAGTTTCGCCAGCAGTTCACCTGAGGCGCCCGCCTTCGCGGCCAGGACCACGGCGGGGCTGCCGGTCGCCGCGAGCGCGGCCCGGCGGGTGCGCCGTTCGGCGGCCTCGACGGCGTCCAGCGCCGCCCGCGCCTCCCGCAGCAGCACCGCCCCCGCCCCGGTCAGGGAGACACCCCGGCTGCCGCGCTCCAGCAGGAGCGTGCCCAGGCGCCGTTCGAGTCCGCCGATCGCCCGCGACAGCGGGGGCTGGGCGATCCCGAGCCGCCGCGCGGCCCGGCCGAAGTGCAGCTCCTCGGCGACCGCGACGAAGTACCGCAGCTCACGTGTCTCCACCCCGCCAGCCTAACCGGGACGGCCAGGAGCGATACCCGGACGGTATCGCCGTCCACCCAGTCGGTCTTGGACGCCCTGTCCGGCGGGGAGAAGTATCGGTGTCATGAGTGAGACGAACACCGTGAACCACCACAAGGTCGCGCTGGTGACCGGGGCCAACAAGGGCATCGGGTACGAGATCGCCGCCGGGCTCGGCGCCCTCGGCTGGTCCGTCGGAGTCGGCGCGCGGAACGAGGAGCGGCGCGAGACCGCCGTGGACAAGCTGCGAGCCGCCGGAGCCGACGCGTTCGGCGTGCCGCTGGACGTGACCGACGACGCCAGCGTGACAGCGGCGGCTCGGCTGATGGAGGAGCGCGCCGGACGGCTCGACGCGCTCGTCAACAACGCGGCGATCACCGGCGGCGGACCGCAGGAGCCCACCACGGTCGACGTGAACCGGGTACGGGCGGCCGTGGAGACCAACGTGATCGGCGTCATCCGTGTCACCAACGCCCTGCTCCCGCTGCTGCGCCGCTCGCCGTCGCCGCGGATCGTGAACGTCTCCAGCAGCGTCGGTTCCCTCACACTCCAGACCACGCCCGGCACCGAGACCGGCCCCATCTCCATCGCCTACGCTCCGTCGAAGACGTTCCTCAACGCGGTCACCGTGCAGTACGCCAAGGAACTGGCCGGCACCAACATCCTGATCAACGCCGTCTGCCCAGGTTTCACGGCGACCGACCTCAACGGCTTCACGGGAGTGCGCACTCCCCAGCAGGGCGCGGCCGCCGCGATCCGGCTGGCCACCGTGTCGGACGACGGGCCGACGGGACGCTTCTTCAACGACGAGGGAGAGGTGCCCTGGTGACGTGCCCTCGGTTCGCGCCACCCTGGGCAGACGGAGCATGCGGGCCCTCGTGACCGGCGCCGTCTCGGGGACGGGCGGGGTGGACCCGGCTGGTTCGCCCCGGGCTGACGGCTGATAGAACGTTGCAGGTCAGGCTGGAAAACCTCGGGGCGTCCGGTTGCCCGGTCGGTCCGGGGTGTTCACCGAAGGATCGAGCATCGTGTCTTCTCGTCGAGTCGTCGTCATCGGTGGCGGGGTCATGGGCTCGTCCGCCGCGTGGCGGCTCGCAGCTCAGGGGGACCGCGTCACCCTGCTGGAGCGGTTCCCGCCCGGCCACGACCGGGGCAGCTCGCACGGCACCTCGCGGATCTTCCGGCTCGCCTACCCGGACCCCTTCTACGTCGGGCTCGCCGCGCGGTCGCTGCCGCTGTGGCGGCGGCTGGAGCAGGAGACGGGACGGCAGGTGCTCACCCTCACCGGAGCCGTCGACCACGGCCCGGCCGCCACGACCGAGGCACTGTACGAGACGCTGACCGCCGCCGGACACCCCGCCGAGCGGCTGGCCCCGGAGGAGGTCGCCGAGCGCTGGCCGGGGCTGCGCGCCGACACCGGCGCGGTGTTCCACCCGGAGGCCGGACGCCTGCACGCCGACGAAGCGGTCACCGCCTTCCAGCAGGCGGCGCGGGCACACGGCGCGGAGGTCCGGCACGGCGTCCGGGTGACCGGGCTCTCGGTGCACGGCGACGCCGAGGTCCGGGTGGTCACGGACACGGAGGAGGAACTGCGCGCCGACGCGGTCGTGGTCGCGGTCGGCGGCTGGGCGCCCGGAATGCTGGGCGGCGGTACCGCTCCGCCGGTCGGCGGCGTACCGGTGCTGCGTGTCACCCAGGAGCAGCCCGCGCACTTCCCCGCGGCGGACGCGCTCACCTGGCCCAGCTACATCCACCACCCGGGCGCCGCGCTGCCCGTGGACGGCCTCACCGCGGACGGGGTGTACGGACTCGGCAGCGTCGACGGCGTCAAGGCGGGCTTCCACGGCGTCGGCCCGGTCGTCGACCCCGACCGGCGCGACCGCACCCCGGACCCCGCGATCCTGCGAGAACTGGCGGCGTACGCCGAGCGCTGGCTCCCCGGCGTGGACCACACCGCGCCCGAGGCTGTGACCTGCCTGTACACCACCACCCCCGACCATGACTTCGTGATCGACCGGCAGGGCCCGGTCACCGTGCTGGGAGGGTTCTCCGGGCACGGCTTCAAGTTCGCCTCGGTCATCGGCGAGTTGGCGGCCGCGCTGGTACGCGGAGAGCCCGGACCGAGCCGGTTCGCGCTCGGCCGCCCGCGTCCCACGCGTCAGTGAGCCGTCCCCGCAGTAGGAACACCCCAACCCATCAATCGCTTCACGCTGTCGACGGACATCGGCCGGTCGGCGCCGGGCCGCCGCTCAGCCGGAGAGCCCCGACGCCCTGAGCACGGCACGCACCGTCTCGTCGTCGATCCGGTGTCCCAGACGGTCGAGGAGCTCGGCTCCCTGGCGCAGGGTTCCGCGCTCGACGGAGCGCCGCACGCCGGTGTCGAGTTCGTGCCAGATCAGCGGGTTCGCGGTCAGGACACGGGGGTCGAGCTCCAACCGGTGCCCGCTCGCGTCGCGCAGTACGAGGTGGGAGGAGACACCGTCGTACTGCCGCACGCTCGTCAACGCGTCCGTGCGGACGACCCGTCGGCGCCACGGCGTGCGGACCGCCAGCCAGCCGGGACCGGCGCTCACCCGGGGCGGCAGCAGGACGATGCCCACCGCCGCGGACACCGTGAGCCACAGCAGGGCGCGCAGGGACGTGACGCTCCCCGCGTCCCAGTCGACGAGCAGGGCCAGGCCACAGAACAGCAGGGCGCAGGTCACCGCCAGCAGCACGCTGCCACGCCAGTTCCGGTCACCGATCGAGCCGCCGGGTCCGTTTCCTTCCACGCGACCGACGCTATGCGGCCCTGCCGGGTCCGGCCATCGTCGCTGACGGACCTCTGACGCCGGAGAAGCGGATGCTGACGCGTCTCATACGCGTGTACCGGCGCGACTCGCGTCGTGGCAGGCCGTCCGAACCAGGCCGGTGATCCCAGGGGCTGGCCCGGATCTCCGCCCTCCTTCCCGTCAAGGTCCCGTCAAGGCGGGCCGATCGGGCGCGAAGAAGGCGCAAGGAACGGCCGCCGATCCGGGTTCCGGACTGAACCTGGGTGCACCCGCGCGCCCGTCGGCCGTCGTGCGGGGCTGAGGAACGAAGGAGCACGCACCCATGTCCGTCCTGACCCCCACCGAGCGACCGGATGCCGTCCCCTCCGGTGAGGAGCCCCCCGATACGGGCGAGCGGCATCGGCTGACCGCCGTCACCGGGCTCGCGGCCCTGTCACTGGACGCGATGGCGTCGGTGGCGTACGGCCCGGAGGCGATCGTCCTCGTCCTCGCCGCCGCCGGCGCCCACGGACTGGGCTTCACGATGCCGGTGACACTGGCCATCGCCGGCCTGCTGGCCGTTCTGGTGGCCTCCTACCGGCAGGTCATCGCGGCCTTCCCGGACGGCGGCGGCTCCTACGCCGTGGCCAAGAGGCACCTGGGCCCGCGCACCAGCCTGGTGGCCGCGGCCTCGCTGGTGCTGGACTACGTCCTCAACGTCGCGGTCGCCGTGACGGCCGGCGTCGCGGCCCTGACCTCTGCCTTCCCGGCCCTGTACGACGACCGGCTGTGGCTGTGCCTGGCGGTGCTGGCCTTGATCACGGGCGTCAACCTGCGCGGGATCGTGGAGTCGGCGAGAGCGTTCATCGTGCCGACGGTCGTCTTCGTCGGCTCGATCCTCGTACTGATCATCGTCGGGCTCTTCCGGTCCCACCCCGTGAGCACGGTGACCGCGGACGGGCACGCCTCCGTCCTCGCGGACAACGCCTCGACCGTGGGCGCGCTGCTCCTGCTGAAGGCGTTCGCCTCCGGTTGCGCCGCGCTGACGGGTGTGGAGGCCATCGCGAACGCCGTCCCGTCCTTCCGGGTGCCGCGGGTGCGCCGCGCACAGCACGCCGAGGTGGCCCTGGGCGCCGTACTCGGACTGATGCTGGTCGGTCTGTCGGTGCTGATCGGCCGCTTCCACCTCCAGCCGGTCGAGGGCGTCACCGTCCTCGCCCAGCTCGCGGACGCCTCCCTCGGCCACAACTGGGCCTTCTACGTCATCCAGTTCGCCACGATGATCCTGCTGGCGCTCTCCGCGAACACCTCCTTCGGCGGGCTCCCCGTCCTGATGAAACTGCTCGCCCGCGACAACTACGCCCCGCACGTCTTCGCCCTGAAGGCAGACCGGCAGGTCCACCGGCACGGCGTCCTGGCGCTGGCCGTCGTCTCGGCCGCGCTGCTCGTCTTCTCCGGCGGGGACACGAACACCCTCGTGCCCCTGTTCGCCATCGGCGTCTTCGTCGGCTTCACGATCGCTCAGGTGGGCATGGTCAAACACTGGCTGACGGACAGGCGGCGCGGCCGGCGAGGGAAGGCACTGCTCAACGGCTTCGGCGCACTCCTCACCGGTGTCGCCGCGGTCGTCGTCACCGCGAGCAAGTTCATGGAGGGCGCCTGGCTGATCGTGCTCGCACTCCCGGCACTGGTGGTGGGCTTCGAGGCGGTGCACCGCGCCTATGGCCGGATCGGCGAGCGGCTCGGACTCGGCCGTGTCCCCGAGGCTCCCCATCGCGAGCGCTCTCTGGTCGTCGTGCCGGTCTCCTCGCTCTCCCGGCTCACGTCGGAGGCGTTGACCGCGGCGGCCTCGCTCGGCGACGAGGTCCGCGCGGTGACCGTCTGCTACGCGGATCCCGAGGACCAGGCGGCGACGCTCGCCTTCGAGCGTGCGTGGGCGCGGTGGGACCCGGGCGTGGAGTTGGTGCGGCTCGCGTGCGAACGGCGCGGCCTGGGGCGTCCCATAGCCGCGTACGTCCGCGAGGTGGCCGCCGCAGCACCCGGCACCCGGGTGACCGTGCTGATCCCGGAGACCCAACCGGAGCGGCTGTGGCAGCGCCTCCTCCAGAACCAGCGGGGAGCGGTGGTCGCCCACGCGGTGAGGCGGGAGACCGACGCCGTGATCTGCCGGCTCCGGTTCCGCCTTCCCTGACACAGAGACCCGTAGGCCACGGTGGCCCGCTCTTCGCCGTTGAATCGGCCGTCGGCGACTTCCTCGCGAAGGCGGGCCGCCCGGCCGACGGGCTCGGCTCGGACAGGAGCCACACCTGGCCGACGCGAACCGCCGGTCTTTTCCCGCATGCCAGGTGGAAAGCCGGGCTCGCGGAGAAGATGATGGCGTCCCCCCTCGGCGCAGTGGGTGATCGGCCGACGCCCGGGGAACGCGACGGACTCCTGGACCGACCCCGCCTACATCAAGGGCCTCGTATGCGCATGCTCGTGAAGGCTGTACGGAGCAGGACTTCCGTGCCCCGCGCGGGACGCCGGAGCGGCCGATGACCGGCACTCCCGACCCCCGGCCGGCCCCGGTGCGTCAGATGTGGCCGTTGTACGCGGCCGGGTTCACGACCGCGTTCGGAGCGCACGGCATCGCCGCGAACCTCGGCGGCCACGGGAGCGGTGCGGTCACGTCGCTGATGGTGCTCGGCGGCCTGCTCGCCCTGTACGACGGCGCTGAGGTGTTGCTCAAGCCGGTCTTCGGCACGCTCGCGGACCGTGTCGGGGCCCGTCCGGTCCTGCTCGGCGGGCTCGTCGCGTTCGCCGCCGCCTCCGCCGTGTACGCGGTGGCGGACAGGCCAGGACTGCTGTGGGCGGCGCGCCTGGGCCAGGGCGCCGCCGCGTCCGCCTTCTCGCCCTCGGCCTCCGCGCTGGTCGCCCGGCTCAACCCGGCGGCGAAGCACGGCAGGGCTTTCGGCAGCTACGGCTTCTTCAAGTCCGTCGGCTACACGCTCGGCCCGCTGCTCGGCGGAGTGCTCGTGTGGGCGGGCGGGCTGCGGCTGCTGTTCACGGTCCTCGCGGTGCTCG
>NZ_JBHTZF010000005.1:376109-621642 GCF_042790435.1 Streptomyces sp. NPDC056738 | reverse complement strand
CTCCCGGCGTTCAAGACGTCCACGGCAGCCATGACGTCAAAGGCGTCCAAGGCCTCCACGACGTCCATGGCAGCCAAGACGTCCATGGCTTCGATGGCGAAGGAGAGTCCAGGGGCGAAGGGAAGTCCGGGGCGTCCGGCGTCAGTTGGCCGTCCATCGGGCGGACAGTCGTGACAGCCGCTCCGCCGCCCCTTGCAGGACCTCGCGGGACGCCGCGAACGACAGCCGCACATAGCCTTCGCCGCCCGCCCCGAAGGCCGAGCCCGGGGCCACCGTGACCGCGGCCTCGTCGAGCAGCCGCTGCGTGAAGGCGGCCGACGACAGCCCCGTGCCCCGTACGTCGGCCAACGCGTAGAACGCGCCCTCGGGGCGGGCACAGGTGACGCCGGGCAGCGCGTCCAGGGCGCTGACCGTCATCTCCCGGCGCACCGTGTACTCCTTGAGCATCGCGGCGACGTCGTCGGCCGTCCGGGTCAGTGCCGCGACCCCCGCGCGCTGCACGAACGAGGCGGCACAACTCACCGTGTGCTCCTGGACCTTGAGGGCCTGTGAGATCAGCGGCTCGGGTCCCGCCAGATAGCCCAGCCGCCAGCCGGTCATCGCGTACGCCTTGGAGAAGCCGTTGACCGTGAGCGTGCGCTCCGCCGCGCCGGGCAGGCTGGCCAGGCTGAGATGGGCCCGGCCGTCGTAGACGATCTTCTCGTAGATCTCGTCCACGACGAGGACCAGGTCGTGGCGGACCGCGAACGCGACGATCTCCTCGGCCTCCTCGCGGTCCAGTACGTGCCCCGTCGGGTTGGCCGGCGTGTTGACGACCAGCGCCCGGGTGCGATCGGTGACCCGGTCCTCCAGGAGCCGCCCGGACAGCCGGAACCCGTCCCGTGCGCTGAGCTCGGCGGACACCGCGCGGGCGCCGAGCAGGCCCGCCATCGCCGGGTAGCTGACCCACGCCGGGGTGGGCACGATGACCTCGTCCCCCGGGTCGAGGACGGTCATCAGCGCGGTGAACAGGGCCTGTTTGGCCGAGGGAGTCACGATGACGCCGGTGGCCGGATCCACCCGGACGCCGTTCTCGGTGTGCAGCTTGTCCGCGACGGCGCGCAGGAGTCCGGGGACGCCCCGGCTCGGGGTGTAGTGGGTGTCGCCGTCCTCCAGTGCCGAGATCGCCTCCGCGACGACGGGGGCCGGCGTGGTGAAGTCCGGTTCGCCGCCGCTGAGGTCCAGTACCTCGACGCCGGCGCGCCGCAGCTGCTGGACCGTCTCCAGCAGGGCGACGGTCGCGGACCGTTCGACCTGCGAGAACCGCTGTGCGACGCGCACGCTCGTGCCGCCTTCCTCCGCGGGGCTCACTCGCCCGCCTTGTCCGTGCCCGAGCCGACCAGCTCAGGGGTCTCCCCCGAGCCGACCGGCTCGGGGGTGTGCGCCCGGGGTGCCCGGGTGCCGGTCACCGGGCGCAGCGCGTGTGCCGCGATGGCGTCGGCGTCGTGGACGAAGTCGCTCCACATGCCCGGCCGGCTGCTGCCCACCTGCATGAACCATCGGGTGTGCTCGGTGGGGATGCCGAGGACGTACATGCCCTCGTCGACGCCTCCGTCCCGGTCCACGGGGTGGAACGGGCTGCGGGTCACGGCGACGCCGCCGGTGTCGTAGCGCGTGTCGCCGCTGTCGTTGACGTAGGGCGTCCACGTTCCGGACGCGCGCAGCGCCGCGGTGAGCGGGCTGAGGTCGCGGCGCAGATCGGGGTCGGGGATCCGTGCGTCGACCAGGGTGGTGACCGGGACGGCGGAGCCGGGGACCGCGGGTGAGTGCACGACGTAGCGGCCCTGGGCGGGGTCGGTCTCGAAGCGGGTGTGCGGGCCGGCGATGCGCAGCAGTCCCCGCTCCAGCAGGGCGAGGACCTGCTGGAGCCGTTCCTTGGGCGGTCCGGCCGCGAGGAAGGAGGCCCTGGGCACGTACCAGCCGAGGAAGTCCTCCTGCTGCGAGCGCCCCGTCAGTCCGGAGAAGTCGACGAGGTCGCGGATGACCCAGCGGGTGTCGCGCATGACGTCGAGCGCGGCCTTGAGCGGGGAGTCGGCGTTGCCCTCGGCGGCGTGCGCGAGGTCCCGGGTGATCTCTTCGCGCAGGGTGCGCTCGAAGTCCTCCGGGCCGGTGAAGGTGCGGTGCGCGAAGGGCCGGGCGAGCGCGTCGATGTCGATCGGCGGCACGTCCCGCAGTCCCAGCCGCTCCGCGACGGCCGCGACCTGGGGTACGCCCTGCCCGGCGGCGAGTTCCACCTGTGCGGTCAGGCGTGCGGCGCTCTCCTCGCCGAGGGAGCGGTGCAGGGCCGTCGCGTAGTAGACGAGTTCGATCTCGGCCATCAGCCAGGGAAAGACATGGCGTCTGAAGTCGAGCGGCCCGTCCGGGTGGTGGGCGCGGACGCGGGCGGGGGTGAACAGCAGCGGGCGGTAGGAGTAGCGGGGCGGTTTCTGGTTGCGGCCCCGGGCCGGCAGCGGCATTCCGCTGCGGGAGCCGGCGACGATGAGCGGCTCGTGGCCGCTGGGGTGGTAGACGAGTGTGCCGTCCTCGGCCGGGGTGAAGCGGCCGCCGCGGCCGATGGTGAGGGCCGCCATCACGTCGTAGAAGGACAGGCCGAGGCCGATGACGCCGACGGCGGAGCCGGGCGCGATCTCGTGCAGGGGCATGTCGGCCGCCGACTCGCCCTGGATGTAGCGCAGTTGGGGGTGCCGGCGGGTGAGGGCGGCGAGGTCGTGTTCGTGGCCGGTGAGCCGGTTGCGGGAGTGGCCCGTGGTCAGGACGACCCGGTCGACGTCGAGCCGTTCGCCGCCCGACAGGGCGATCCGGTAGCGGCCGTGGGTCCCGGTGACCTCCTCGACGCGTTCCTTGATGCTCCTGAGCCGTACGCCGGGCGGCAGGTTCCGTTCCACCTCGGTGAGCACCGAGCGCAGGTAGCGGCCGTACTGTCCGCGTGGTGCGTAGCTGTCGGGGCCGGGGTAGTTCCCGGCGGCCTGCCACCACTGGCCGAACGAGGGGCCGGCCCCGGCCCGCGTGGGGCCGTCGTCGGGTTCGCCCGAGTAGGCGGAGCACTGGCCCGCGACGGTGTTCATCAGGAACCAGTCGGGCTGGTCGGTGCGGTAGACCTGGCCGGCCCCCGGCTCGACCGCGTCGACCAGGAACAGCCGGACGTCCAGGGGGCCCGGCTGTTCCGCGAGGCGGGCGGCGAGCCGTTCGAGCACCATCATCCCTCGTGGGCCGCTGCCGATCACAGCGATGCGTGTCGTACTCATCGGGGCTCCTTCGTGGATACCCCTGGCTTCAGCCGGGGGAGGAAACGAAGCTCCTGCGGGGCAGGGCAGGGAAAGTCGGTTCGCCCTCCGGGCGGAACGGCGTTGTCAGCGACGGCCAGTACGTTGGCCACGTGTATCTGAGGTATTCCTTCCGGATCGAACCGACGCCGGGTCAGCGCACTGCGCTGGGCCGTACGTTCGGCTGCGCCCGGGTGGTCTACAACGATGCGCTGGCCGCCCGGATGGCCGCCTATGCGGGGGACAAGTCGCGTATCCCGACGGGTGTTCTGGCACGGCAGGTGATCACGGAGGCGAAGCGGACTCCCGAGCGGGCGTGGCTGGCCGAGGTGTCCGTGGACGCTTTGCAGTCCTCCCTGCGGGACCTGGATACGGCGTACGCGAACTTTTTCGCGTCGGTGTCGGGGAAGCGGCGTGGTATCCGTGTGAGCCTGCCCCGGTTCAAGTCGAAGCGGGAGACGCGGCAGTCGGTCCGGTTCTCGAAGAACGGGTTCCGGCTGCGGGACAACGGCCGTTTGAACCTCGCGAAGATCGGTGATGTGCGGGTGCGCTGGTCGCGGCCGCTGCCGTCGGCTCCGTCGTCGGTGACCGTGGTCAAGGATCCGTCGGGCCGGTACTTCGCGAGTTTCGTCGTCCAGGTCGAGTCCGAACCGCTCGTGCCCGTAACAGCCGAGGTCGGCATCGACCTCGGCCTGACCCACTACGCCGTTCTCTCCGACGGCAAGGTGATCGACAATCCGCGCTTCCTGCGGCGTGCCGAGCGGAGGCTGAGGAAGGCGCAGCAGGCCTTGAGCCGCAAGGCGAAGGGATCCGCGAACCGGGCCAAGGCCCGCATCCGCGTCGCCCGTGCTCACGCCCGGGTGGCCGACGCGCGCAGAAACTGGTGCCACCAGAGCGCTTCGAGGCTGGTCCGCGACAACCAAGCGGTCTACCTCGAAGACCTGGCAGTCTCCGGTCTCGCACGCACCCGCATGGCCAAGTCCGTGCACGATGCCGCATGGGGCATGTTCCGCCGCGTGCTGGAGGACAAGGCAGCCCGAGCCGGCCGTCATGTCGGTGTCGTCTCCCGCTGGCTGCCGTCGTCCCAGACGTGTTCGGTGTGCTGGGTCGTGGACGGGACGAAGCCGCTGCACGTACGCACCTGGCGGTGCAGCGGCTGCGGTACTGAGCATGATCGTGACCTCAATGCGTCGCGTGTGATCCTCGCCGCCGGGCAGGCGGAGAGGCTAAACGCCCCTGGAGGGCCGGTCAGTCCCGGCGCGGAAAACCCGCGCCAGGCACGGCCCGTTGAACGGGGAACCCATCCGAAGCCCCAGCCGGTGACCACCGGCAGGCAGGCGGGAATCCCTCTCCTTTAGGAGGGGGAGGATGTCAAGCGGCTGTTTTCTCCCCCTCGACCTCGCGGTCGACGATGTACGGATAGCTCCCGAGCAGGCTCAGCGAGTCGACGCCGCGGCGCATGGCCTCGACCGCCTCGGCCAGGGGCGGGTACGCGATGTGCTGGTCGACCTCGACCAGGAAGTGGTAGCGGCCGCGGGCGGTCTGCCGGGGCCAGGACTGGATCCAGGCGATGGACACCTGCCGCCGGCTCAGTTCGCCGAGCACGCCGGTGAGCACGCCGGGTGCCGAGCGGTCGGAGGTGATCAGCAGCGCGGTGCGGTCGCGGCCGGTGGGCGGTTCCTGGGGGCCGGGGCGGCGCAGCGACACGAAGCGTGTGGTGGCGTCGTTGCGGGTGCCGATGTCGTGGGCCAGCACGCTCAGTCCGTAGCGCTGGGCGGCCTCGGGTGCGGCGATCGCGGCGTCGGTGGCGGGCCCTCCTCGCGCGAGGGCCAGTGCGGCCGCCGCGGTGGAGTCGGCGAGTACCGATTCCGCGTGCGGCAGGTGCCGTTGCGTCCACTGCCGGCACTGGCCGAGCGCGTGGGGATGGCTCACCACCCGGCGTACGTCGGACAGTCGCGTGCCTTCGGCGGCCATCAGGGCGAAGGTGACGCCCATCGCGACCTGGGCGTCGATCCTGAGCTCCCCGGCGTGCGCGACGAGTTCCCCGAGCGTGGGCGGCACCACGCCGCTGACCGAGTTCTCCAGCGGGACCACCGCCCGGGCGAAGTGGCCGCGGCGCACGGCCTCCACCGCCGCGGGGACGGTGGGGAAGGGAACGGTCTGCCGGGCGAAGGGCGCGAGCCGCCGCACGGCGGACTCGGTGAAGGTGCCCTCCGGGCCCAGATATGCGTACGTCATCGCGCCGCTGCCACCGCCCGGCGTATGCCCAGTTCGCGGGCGAGCCGTTCGCGGACGACCGGCAGGTCCTCGCAGTCGCCCTGCTCGCGCTCGGCGATGTGGACGCGGTACAGCTCGTCGAGCTCGGCCTCGTCGATGGTCACGTCGAGCTGCTCGATGAGGTGGCGCAGTACGGCCCGGCCCGAGTGGCGGCCGATGAGCAGGGAGCGCTGGCGGCCGAACCGTGCGGGCTCGACGTACTCGTAGGTGCTCGGGTCGGCGAGCATGCCCTGCTGGTGGATGCCGGCCGCGGTGCCGAAGACGTACTTGCCGAAGATGGGCTTGTTGCGGGGCTCCTCCAGCCTGATGATCTCGCGTAGCCGGTTGTACACCGCGTACATGGCCTCCAGGCGGACCCCGGTGGTCATGCCGAGCAGTTCGCTCTTGTACGCGAGGACGGCGGCGACCTCCTCCAGCGAGGTGTTGCCGGCCCGCTCGCCGATGCCGCCGAGGGCGACCTGGATCTCGTCGGCGCCGGCCGCGAGACCGGCCAGGGTGTTGGCGGTGGCCAGGCCGAAGTCGTTGTGGCAGTGGGTGGAGACCTTGACGGGCCGGGGCGCCCAGCGGCGGATCTTGCCGATGAGGGTGCCGAATTCCTCGGGGGTGTGGCAGCCCGTGGTGTCGGCGAGGATGATGCAGGTCGCGCCCGCCTCCACGGCCGCCTCGGTCAGCGCGCGCAGCAGGTCGTCCTCGCCGCGGCTGGCGTCCTCGATGCCGACGGCGATGTCGGTGACGCCCAGGGAGACGGCGTACTCGACCGTGTCCACCACTTCCCGCACGGCCGCGTGGCGGGTGATGCCGCGCTTGTGGGTCAGGTGGATCTGGCTGCCGGTGGCCACCATCTGCACCTGGTGGTTGTCGGTGCCGCCGGCCTCGACGGCGGTCTCGACGTCCCTGCGGGTGGTGCGGGAGAACGTGGCGAACCGGGTGCCGGTCAGGTGCCGGGCGATCAGCCGGGTCGCCTCGAAGTCGCTGGGCGAGGAGGCGGGGAAGCCCGCCTCGATGGTGTCCACCCCCAACCCCGCGATCAGTTGCGCGAGTTCGAGCTTCTGCTCGGGGCTCATCGCGTTGCCCGGTGCCTGCTCGCCGTCGCGGAGCGTGGTGTCGAAGACGGATATACGACGGGGTGCTGCGTGCTGGTTCACTTCTCCCCCAAAGACCTGGGACCCATCCGGAATCCTGAGCCGAACAGCCACTGATCCTCGGGAAGGCGCGGTCCGGCGTCATCCGCTGTTGGAGGAGCACCCGGGGCCGTACCGCACACTCGGCATCACTTCCGCGCCTTTGGTGGAGCGGGGGTCCACCAAGGGCCATGGTCGGTGGGCCGGCTCCTCTCCCGGCCGATGCCCGCGCCGGGGGGCGGGCGTCACGGTCGGCGTATTCGGCTGCCGGGAGGGGTGCCCGCACAGTCGGGGTGCTCGCCTGCCGGGAGGGGTGTGCCCACGGTCGGGGTGCTCGCCCGCCGGGAGGGGTGCCTACGGTCGGCGTGTTCGCCTGCCGGGAGGGGGTGGGGGCGGTTCCGTCGATGGGGCAGGTTGTCGCGCACTCCCCCGCTCATGTCGCTTTCTGCCGCCCCGCGCTTCCTACCGTGAGGCCATGGCATCCACACAGCCGGCCGTGGCCGGCGAGAACAGCTCCGCGGCGAAAGTGCTGGTCGAGCGGGACGGGCCGGTGCTGCGTGTCGCGCTCAACCGGCCGGAGAAGGCCAACGCCCTGGACGCGGACATGGTGGCGCGTTTGTCGTCCGCCCTGACCCTGCTCTCGGACGATCCCGGGCTGCGCGTCGCGGTCCTCCACGGCCACGGAAGACACTTCACCGGCGGGCTCGATCTCGCGTCCATGGCCCCGCGGCTGGCGACGGGCGACGACAGCGTTCTTCCCGAGGACGGGCGGGATCCCTGGGGTCTGTACCGGGCCCCGGCCGGCAAGCCTGTCGTCACGGCGGTTCACGGACGCTGTTTCACCGCGGGTCTCGAACTCGTCCTGGGCAGCGAGATATGCGTCGCCGCCGCGGACACCGTCTTCGGGCAGCAGGAGGTGAGCCGGGGCATCGTCGCGCTCGGCGGCGCGACGATTCGGCTGCCCGAGCGGGTCGGCTGGGGCAACGCCATGCGCTACCTCCTCACCGGTGACGAGTTCGACGCACACGAGGCCTGGCGCATCGGGCTGGTGCAGGAGGTGGTCCCCGCCGGCGAGCACCTGGACCGGGCGCTGGAACTGGCGCACCGGATCGCGGCGCAGGCCCCGCTCGCGGTCGAGGCCACCCTGGCCGACGCGCGCACCGTTCTGGCCGGGCCCCTCGCGAGGTCGGCGGCCGCCCTGCGCGGCGAGGTGGGCCCGCGGCTCTTCGCCACGGGCGACGCCGCGGAAGGCGTCGCCTCCTTGATCGAGCGCAGGGCGCCCGTCTTCCGGGGTGCCTGACCGGCCGCGGAACACCCCGGCCGATTCGCCCCGCCGGCTCCCCATGCACCGGTCGTGTCCGCCGGGGTCGGGAGCGGCAAAGAGGCGCTTACGGCGGACGGTACGGTGATCCACGCCGGGCGCCGGACACCCATCGCGAAGGGCGTGGCAGGCTCGTGCGAAGGGCGGGGCGACCGACTGCGGGGCAGGCTCGCCGCACCGCGCCGACCGGCACCCGCCATCCAGGGTGCGGGACGCCGATGCTGGCTCGGAACGCCAGTGCTGGTGCGAGGAGAAGGGGGTGTGCCATGCGGTTCGGTGTGGTGGCGGTCGACGGATGCTGGGACTCCGGGCTGACCTCGGTGCTCGACGTCCTGCGGACCGCCCACGCCGCGCGTGAGCGCGTGGATCGTGGGCTTCCCGGCCTGGACTGCGTGCTGCTGACCCCCGGCGGTGCCCAGGTCGCCACGGCGGGCGGACTCCTCGTGGCCGGAGCGTGCCCCCTGGAGGACGCGGCCGCGGCGGGAATCGACCTGCTGCTCCTCCCGGCGCTCGGCGCGCGGAGCCCGGCGACCCTGGTCGACGCGCTCATGCGCCCGCAGATCCGTGGCGTTCGTTCCGCTCTGCACCGGTGGACCGAGGGCGGCGGTCCGGTGGCCGCCGCCTGCACGAGCACCTTCCTGCTCGCCGAGGCCGGACTGCTCGACGGGCGCCGCGCGACGACCACGTGGTGGCTGCGTGACCTGTTCGCCCAGCGCTATCCGAAGGTCACGCTGGACATGGACCGCATGGTGGTGCGGGACGGCGCCGTCGTCACCGCCGGCGCGGCGTTCGCCCATATCGACCTCGCACTCAGCCTGGTGGCGCGGATCAGCCCGCGGCTGGCCTCCGAGACCGCCCGCGCGCTCCTGATCGACCAGCGGCCCACGCCGAGTGTGGCCGCGTTCACCGACCACCTGCACGACCAGGACCGGCTGGTGGGCGACTTCGAGGCCTGGGCGCGCACGCACCTGCACCTCCAGGTCGGGGTGGCGGATGCCGCGCTCGCCCTCAAGGTGACCCGCCGCACCCTGGAACGCCGGGTGAGGGAAGGGCTGGGGACCTCTCCCTACGCCTTCCTGCGGGCCCTGCGCGCGGAGCGGGCGGAGCATCTTCGCGCGACGACCTCGCTGCCGGCCGAGGACATCGCCCAGCGTGTGGGCTACCGGGACGCGGGCAGCGTCCGCAGGCTGCGCCCCGGCCGCTGACCCCGCGCCGCCCGCCGCGAACCCTTCGGCTCGCCTACGGCCGCGGCCCGGCTCCCGGCCCGGCTCCCGGCGCGGCGGTGAGCACCGTCTACTCATGTGCCCGCCCCCGCCCGTGGCTCACCGTGGAGGGCACGAGGACGGTCTTGCCAGGTTCCGGGGGCCCGCCATGAGCGGTGGCCCAGGTCCCCGGTCGTGTGACGGCTCCCGTGGGGACGGGACCGTCGCGCACAGGTGGCCGTGTCCCGCCCGCCAAACACGCCGGGCGGCACGGCCGCCTCGCCCCGCGCGGGCTCGACCCGGCTGCCCGGTGCGGCGGTACACCGCGTCCGGTGGCCGACTGCGGGCCGCGGGCGCCCTGTCGGGCCCCTCGGGAGGTGTCCAGTGAGTGCACCGGACGCCCCGGCGCGGGCGGCCCGCCTCCTGCGGCTCGCTCGTCCCTGTTGTCCGACCGTGAGGAGATTCCGCGCCATGACCAGCACTCTCGGCACGTCGTCCGCCCGCTCCCGTACGTGCCCCGCCCGGCTCCAGAACGTGGCGTGCGACGTGGACGCGGCGGCGCGGCACCAGTTGTGGTGGACCGCTCAGCAGACGGCCGGACAGCCCGAGCGCCCGCCCGTCCAGGCGGACCATCTGCGTCAGTGGGCGGGCGTCCTCATCGACGCCCTTCTCGGCTTCGACGACGACATACAGCGGTTGCCGGGTCCGCAAGCCGATGTGTGGCGGCGAAGGATGTCGTTCTCCACCCGGCACCGGCTGTCCCCCGTCACGGGGAATCTGCCGACGCGACGGTGGCTGGTCCATGCCCGGCAGCGGACGCACATCCGTCTTGCCCTGCCCACCGACCGGCGCCTGTACCAGCTCTGGGTTCCCCATCTGGTGGACGCCGTCCGGGGGCTCGTGGGGCAGAGTGCCGCGGCGGCCGCGCAGTCGAGGCGGTCCGAAGAGGATCCCGGTGTCACGGCCCATCTCCTGAACGCGCGGCACAACCTCCTGCACGCCTGCCTGCACCTGAACCGGCACACGCGCTAGGACGAGGCCCTCGCCCCGCCATGCCACACCCCGCCGTGCCGCGGCGTCGGCTCAAGTCTTCGGGTTCAGGGCCTTCTTGAGTTCCGCGCGGGTGGACACGCCGAGTTTCCCGTAGATGTTGTACAGGTGGTTCTCCACGGTCCGGCGGGAGATGGACAGCGCGTCGGCGACCTCCTGTGCCGAGGCGCCCGAGCTGGTCAGGAGCGCGATGTCGCGCTCGCGGGGCGTCAGTGCCGCCGCCGGTTCGGGGGCCGTGCTCAGCAGGGGGGTGCGGGCGCCCTCGCACCGTGCGGCGAGCAGGTCCGTGCGGTTGGCCGCCGCGGTGGCTTTGCGGGTCTCGCCGGCGCGTTTCCATCCCGCGGCGGCCGCTGCGGAGGCCTCGGCCGCCAGCAGGTCCGCGCCCATCTCCTCGAAGGACCGTGACACGGCTTCGAGAGCCTTGGCGTCTCCTGTGGCCAGCTCGGTGACGTAGGCGGCCCGGGCGTGGGTGAAGGGCGAGTCGCTGGTCCGTGCGAGGTGGGTGATCCGCTCCAGCACCTGCCGGGGCCCGCCCAGCCGGGCGACGTCGGTGAGCAGCGCGGCCTCCGAACTGACGACTCCCGCGTCCCGGGCCAGCAGGGCGGCCTCGACAAGCACTTCGCGGGCGGCTTCGAGCCGGCCCGCGGCGGCGTGCAGCCAGGCTGTGGCGAGGTCGTCCTCGCCCACGAACAGGCCGACGCGCGGGTACTGGTGTGCCTCGGCCAGTGCCTTCTCGGCGGCGTCGTCGTCGTCGATCTGCGCGGCGGCGGCCGCGAGCCCGCACAGGGCGGGGCGCATGGCGAGGGTCTGTCCGAGCGGGCGGCCCAGGGCGATGGCTTCGGCGTACCAGTGGCGTGCGGAGCGGGGGTGGCCCGCGAGCCATTCGGCGCGGGCCAGTTGCAGTGCGGTCCAGACGTGCGGCACGTGCGCGCGTGCCGCCATGAGTTCGGTCAGGGCCTGGTTGCCGACGGTGCGTGCCTCGTCCAGCCGGCCGGCCTCGGCGAGGGCGAAGACCAGGCCGTTGCGCTGGGCCGCGGGGTGCAGGTAGAGGGCCTGGTCGTGGTGTCTGAGGTGGACGTCGTAGGCGGTCTGGGCGGTCGTGACGGCTTCGGCGGTGCGGCCCGTCATCGTCAGTCCCGGGGACTTGTACATGAGGCTGAGGAGCAGCACGTTGACGTCCGCCGGGTTGTCGGTCTCGTACGTGATCTCGCCCAGGGCGTCGAGGCCGGCCTGGGGGTCGCCGCAGGCGATGCGGATGGTCGCCTCGGCGGAGCGGATGCGGAACTTCGCGGACGGGCTGTGGGCGTGCCGGGCCGCCTGTTCGATCACTTGGAGGGCTTCGGCCTGGTGTCCCTGTACCCAGAACAGGTTCTGCACCCGGGTGAAGGCGACGTCGAGGATCTCGTCATCGCCCTGTGCCAGTTTCTGGGCCTGTACGAGGACCGCTTCCACCTCGTCGGTCCGGCCGGCCTGTGCGAGGCAGTGGCCGAGGAGCAGCAGGCAGGCGGTGTCCGTCTCCTCCTGCGGGACGGCTTCCAGGAGTTGTACGGCCCGGTCGTAGCTGTGGGTGTCCTGGGCGATGCGGGCGGCGGCGAGGAGTTGTCCGGTCTCGGCGGTGCCGGTGGCCTCGACCTGCCAGGCGACGGAGCGGAAGAAGTCGCCGCGCCGGCGCAGGCCGTGTGCGGTCAGGGCCTGTGCCTGGTTGAGGTAGAGCCGCCGGCGTTTGAAGGGGGGCATGTTCGCCTGGAGGACTTCGCCGTAGACCGGGTGGGTCAGGTCGATGCGGGTGCGGCGTCGGTCGAGGAAGACGTGTGCCAGGTCTTCGGCTTCGAGTTCGAGCAGGGCTTCGTCGCGTTCCGTCTCGGACAGGAGGCTGTCCGGGGTGATGGTGCCGCAGAGGGAGATGGCTTCGAGGAGGGTACGCGCGGGGGGCGAGAGGGCCGACAGTCTCGTCTCGACGAGTTCGGCCAGGTGCGGTGTGGTGGTCTCCGGCTGTGCGGCGGGCGCCAGTTCCCAGACCTCGCCGTCGTTGTGCATGGTCCGGGCGTCCAGTGCGGCGATGACGAGTTCCCGCAGGAAAAGGGGATTTCCCGCGCTCTTCAGGTATATCTCGTACGACGTTCTTCGGCTGACGGGTCCGTCGAGCATCGACTCGAGGAGATGGTGGGTTCCCTCCTGGTCGAGGTTCTTGAGATTCACCTGGCGGAATCCGAATCCGGTGGTCAGCGACCGGGCGTCCTGGGGTGCCGGTTGGCCGTCGCGCGCGGTCGAGAGAAGGAATATCTTTCCCGCGTCGGAAAGGCGTTGGAGGATGATGAGGGAGGACTGGTCGAGCAGGGGAATGTCCTCGACGAGGAAGAGGGTTTCCTTCTTTTTCCCTCCTTCGATTTCCGACGCGATGCCGGTGAACACGCCCGTGACGTCGGCGGTGGTGGTGCCTGCCGGGATGATGTGGGCGAGGGCTCCGAAGGGGACGGCCGAAGCGCCTTGGGTGGCGGTCGCCCGGACGGTGTTCCAGCCCTTCGACGCGCCGATGTGAAGGCATTCGTCGGCGAGTCTGGACTTTCCCACGCCCTGGGGGCCGTGGATCGAGAAACCCCGCCCTCCGGGGTCGGCCAATGCCTCGCCGTAAAGGGCCAGTTCGGTGATGCGTCCCACGAGAGGCTGTTGTCCGGCGCCGATTTTTTTCATCCTCGAACGTCCTCGCAGCAATGTGGGGTCCGCCGTCGGGGAATATCCGGTCACCCACGGATCATTCCCAGGCTCTCCATCATACGCGCGGCGTCCGGCCTCGCCCTGGTCCCGCTATTGGGTCTCGGGGGCGGTCCGGTGTCCTGTTTCAGGGGCCGGTGGCGGGTTCAGCCGGCGCAGTTGTGGAAAGGCAGGGGGATTTCTTCGCGCAGCCGCGCGAAGAGCGCGGGGTCGATGTTCCCGCCGCTGATCACGGCCACCTGGCTGCCGGCGGCGGGGAGGTCGTGCTCGTGGTAGAGGTGTGCCGCCGTGGTGACCGCCGCGGACGGTTCGACGCTCATGTCGGCGTGCCGTGCCAGCAGGGCCACGCCGGAGGCGATCTCGTCCTCGGTGACGGTGACGATGTCGTCGACGAACGCCCGCAGGTGCTCGAAGGCGAGCTGTCCGACGGTGGTCGTGCCCAGGCTGTCGGCCAGGGTGCGGGCGACGCGTTCGGCCGGCCAGGACACCCGCCGTCCGCGGTGCAGGCTCTCCTGGGCGTCCGCGGCGAGTTCGGGCTCGACGCCGACCACTTTGATGCCGGGGCGGGTGAGCTTGAGCGCGGCCGCGACCCCCGCGATCAGTCCGCCGCCGCCGACCGGCACCAGCACGGTGGTGACGTCCAGGCCCAGGGCCACGGCCTCTTCGGCGATCTCGAGGCCGACCGTCGCCTGGCCGGCGATGATGTCGGGATCGTCGAAGGGCGGGACGAGCACGTGTCCGTGTTCCTCGGCGAGCTGCCCGGCGAGGCGGGCGCAGTCCTGCGCCGGTGCCAGCCGGACCTCGGCGCCTTGTCCGGTGACGCTGTCGATCGTCGCTTCGGGGGTGGTGGAGGGCAGGACGATCGTGGCCTTCACGCCTTCGAGGCGGGCCGCGTGGGCGAGGGCTCTGCCGTGGTTGGCGCTCGCGCCCGCGACGACCCCTCGTGCCCTTTGGGAAGCGGGCAGCCGCAGGAGGAAATTGGCGGCGCCCCGGATTTTGAACGAGCCGGTGACCTGCAGGTTCTCGGGCTTCAGGAGCAGTGTGCGGTGTCCGCAGGAGGCCCAGGGCGCGGCGAGCAGCGGGGTGGGGGAGATGACGGGCTCAAGGCGTTGGCGGGCGGCGTAGATGTCGTTGAACGTCAGGACGGTCATGGCTGGGCCTCGTCCCTCCAGGACAGGAGATGACCTCCGGTCGGGTTCGTCCGGGGGCCTGGGCCGCACGGTCGGCGTCCGGTGGGGGGCGCGTGTCCGCACGGCCCGGTGGCCGGTGCGGCTCCGCTAGCGTGCCGAGCGGGCGGCCCGGCCGGCCGCGTCGTCGGCGGTGGCGTCGACCTGGCGGTGGTCGGCCACGGTGTGGCTCTTGGCCGTGCGCCGCAGCAGGAGGGCGACGACCACGGCGGCCAGGACGGCGGTGGCGGCGCCGCTGACCATGGCGAGGTGCATGCCGGAGGCGAAGGCGTCCCGCGCCTGGTCGACCAGCGACAGGTTTCCGGTGGCCTCGCCCGCGTGGGCGGCTGCCGCGAGCGAGGAGCGGGCGGCGTCCGCGACCGGGGCGGGGACCGCGCCGACGTCGAGGTGGCTGCGGTATCCGGCGCTCAGGACGCTGCCCAGGACCGCGATGCCCAGCGCGCCGCCCAGTTCCCGGGACAGGTCGTTGACGGCGGAGCCGACGTTCTGCAGGTGCGGCGGCAGGGCGTCCGTGATCGCGGCGGTGGCGGGGGCCATGGCCAGTCCCATCCCCGCGCCCAGCGGCACGAGCCCGGTCACGAGCAGCCAGTACGAGCTGTCGGCGTCCAGCCGTGCCATGACGAACAGGCCGGTGGCGACCAGGAGCAGTCCCACGCACCAGGGGCCGCGGGCTCCCCTGCGGGCGACGAGACGCGGGCTCAGGCGGGCGCTGGGGATCATCGCCGCGGACATCGGCAGCACGCTCACCGCGGCCACCAGGGCACTGTCACCCCGTACGAGCTGCAGATACTGCATGACGACGAAGATGAATCCGAAGAAGGCGAAGAACTGCAGCGTGATCGACAGCGATCCGGCCGCGAACGGCATCCGCCGGAACAGCCTCGGGTCCAGCAGGGGGTGCGGGTGGCGCAGCTCCCAGGCCACGAACACGCCCAGCACCACCAAGCCGGCGGCGATGCCCACCAGGGTGCGCGGGCTGGCCCAGCCGTGCTCCGGTGCCTGGATGACCGAGAAGACCAGCACGCCCAGGCCCAGCACGGTCAGGACCGCGCCGACCACGTCGACGCGCCGGCTGTCGGGCTGCGCCGACTCCGGGACGAAGCGGTGGGTGCCGATCAGCGCCACGCCCGCCAGGACGACGTTCAGCCAGAACACCGAGCGCCAGGACCACAGTTCGAGGGCGGCGCCGGAGGCCAGCAGGCCCAGGACCGCGCTGGCGCCGGCCACGGCGGCCCAGATGCTGACCGCCCGTGCCTGCTGGGAGCGCGGGAAGGTGCTGGTGATGGTGGACAGCGTCGCCGGCATGATGAAGGCCGCCGCCACGCCCAGCACGCCGCGCAGGACGATCAGGACGATCGGGTCGGTGGTGAACGTGGCGGCCAGGGAGACTCCGGCGAAGGTCGCCAGGCCGCCGAGGAGCGCCTTGCGGCGGCCGAAGCGGTCGCCCAGGGTGGCCGCGAGGAGCAGCAGGGCGGCGAAGATCAGGCTGTAGGCGTCGATGATCCACGAGAGCTGGGTCTGGTCGGCGTGGGTGTCGCGGGCGATGTCCGGGAGGGCCACGTTCAGCGAGGCCATCGCCGAGACGACGGTCGCCAGGGCCAGACAGGTCACGACCAGTACGGCGCCGTGCCGTACGGCGGGTGCCGGGCCGTCGGGGTGGTCTGAGGGGATGAGACCGTTCACGAGAATGTCCTTGGACGAATGATCCGAGACGGACGAGCCGCCGGGGAATGCCGGATTCGTGGATTCGTGCTGTTCACCAGCCTGGCGGTGGCCCGCTCGCGGGGAATGAGTAACGCGCACTCAACCCGGTCAGGGGCTCACGATCGCCCAGTGGCTGACCAGCCCGTCGTGGGCGGCGTCGCCGGCGTCCGTGGCCAGGGCGTCCACGATGTGGGTGCCGCGGCCGTGTTCGTCGGCGGGGCGGTCGGCGCCGTACTGGTCGCCTGCGGGGCGGGGGCCGCCGTCGGTGACCGAGACCAGGACCGCCTCCTCGCAGTGGCACAGGCTCACGGCGATCGGCGGCTCGGCGTAGTGGACCGCGTTCGTCACGAACTCGGAGACGACCATCAGGACGTCGTCCGCGGTCTCCTCGTGGACGCCCCAGGCGTGCATCACCCCGCGTGCCGCGCGCCGCGCGGACGAGGGCGCCTGCGGACCGTGCTCCAGGACCAGCCGCCAGACGCCCGACGTCTCGTCCGCCCGCGACGGTCCGGCCGCCGGGGAGGCGAGGAGGGTCTGCGGCGAGCCGGCTGTGGCGGTGGGGCACGTCATGGTGATCACGACCTCGGAGAGCTGCTGTGCGACTCTTCCAGGAAACGGCCGTGCGCCCTTTCAGGACTGAGAAAACGCTACTCAAACCGTGCGGCGGTGCCGGCGGCGGTACCGGGCTCCCGGCCCCCGCGCGCGGACTCGGACCGGGTGCGGGCCTGGTTACCCTTGCCGCGTGATCATGCCGACTCTCACCCCGATGGGGTTCACCCCGGACGAGATCGCCGAGGCCGTCGGCATCTACGCGAGCAACCCCGAGTACTGCCGCGGTTCCGGTGAGTACGACCCCGAGCACATCGCGCCCGACCGGGTCGAGGCCGATCTGCGCGAGGAGGCCGGGGGCGAGGGGGGTCATGTCCTGCTCGCCCGTGACGCCGAGGGCCGGGCCGTGGGACTGGTCTGTCTGCTGGACCGGCACCCCACGGACGGATATCCCTGGATCGGGCTGCTGATCGTGCACGGGGACCGGCGCCGCCGGGGCATCGGCCGGCTGCTCGTGGCGGCCGTCGAGGAGCGGTTCCGTCGCCAGGGGCGGGACGGTCTGAGGATCGCCGTCCTGGAGAACAACCCCTCGGCCTCCGCCTTCTGGGGTTCACTGGGCTGGCAGGAGATCGACCGCCGCCGCGACATCCAGTGGGGCCGGCCCTGCATCGTGATGCACAAGCCGCTGGCCTGAGCCGGACCCGTCGTCAACTCGCTCCGGTTTCCCGGCTCTTGGGCCAGGTGGTGGCCGTTCGCCGGCTCGAGCGAGTTCTTGTACGAGCCTGCCGGCGGCCCGGGTGAGCCGGATGTGGCGGCCGTAGGGCTGGAGCACGGGATGCCCGAGCGCCGTCTCCAGCCCGGCCAGTCGCCGGCACACCGCGAGTGGTGTCATCTTCAGTGCGACGGCGGCCCGTGACAGCGTCCCCTCGCGGGCCAAGGCATGCAGTATCGCGCGTTGTTCATCGCTGACCACGCAAAGCCCTCCGGACAGCTCGGCGAGAGTGCGGGAGGTTCCGGGCGCTGTTCCCGGCAGCAGTGGCGAAGCGAACTGCCGCCGGGCGGCGAGTCTTTGGTGCCGGTCCTCGGTGCCGGTCCTTGATCCCGGTCCTCGGTGCCGGTCCTTGATCCCGGTCTGTGGTGCCGGCCGCGCCAGGGCACTCTCTGTTTCCGGACAGCAGCCTGGCAGCCGGCGTTGTCGCGGTGATGAGTATCCGGTGCTCGTGAGCGGACCGGCCGGACCGGCCGGTCCAGCTGCGGACGAGCTCGCTGGGCCCCGAGGACTGACGCCCTCGCGGGGGTTCTACCCGGCGTCGGGGCGTCCCACCTTGCGCAGCAGGTCGGCGAGTTGAGCCTGCTCGTGGACCGAGAGGCGGTCCAGGTCGTCGGCGATGGCCCGGACGTAGGCGGGCATGGTCTCCTCCACCGCCGCGCGCCCGGACCTGGTGAGTTCGACCATGACCACGCGGCGGTCGTGGGGGGACTTCTCGCGGCGGACCAGGCCCCGCTTCTCCAGGTTGGAGATGACGACGGTGAAGTTGTTCGGGCTCTTCAGGTGCTTCTCGGCCAGGCGTCCGGCGGGCAGCGGGCCGACGTAGTACAGGGTCTCCAGGGCGCCGAACTGACTCGTCGTGAGCCCGGAGGCGAGCAGGGGGCCGCTGGTGCGCGCCTCCACCGAGGCGGCTGCCCGGATCAGTTTGATGAAGAGGTCCAGCGACCGCTTCTCGCGGGCGCTCCCGTCGTAGTGCGTGGGCATCGCACGCCCCCTCTCCGTCACTCTCTGCGCTCGTGGCCGACCCTACCGGTCGCCGAAGCCGTGCCGAAAACTCCCGGCACCGCGCCCGCGGACGGCCGGCGAGATGAGTAGCGCTTGCTCAGCCGGGCGGTGGGGGCGGCTGCCTAGCGTCGGGGCATCCGCATCGGCGGACATCGAAAGGAGCATTTCCATGAGGACCGGTTCGTACAACCACAACGAGATCGTCGTGAGCGTCGACCTCGACGGCGCCGGGAGCCCTGAGCAGGGCTTCGCCGCCGGATCGATGAACCACAACGAGATCGTCGTCGACGGCGGCGCGCAGGCCTGCGAGCCGGCGCCGAAGGACGTCGAGGCGGGCGCGACGCGTCGTGCCGGGGCGATCGGCGGCAACCACAACGAGATCGTGCTGCGCCACGCCCCGTTCGACGAGGCCGGCGAGTAGCGGGAATGGGCGGCCTCGGGACACGGACCAGGAGAAGGGCTCCGTTCGGGCTCGGTGTGCCGGCGGCGGGATTCCCGCCCGTCGCGCTGCTGGTGCTCCTCGGCGAGTTCCTCTCCAACGTCGGTTCCGGGGCGACGTTCCCCTATCTGGTCGTCTACCTCAGCGACGTCTGCGGCCTGTCCGGCGGTCAGGTCGGGGCGGTCCTCGTGGTCCGCTCGCTGGCCGCCGTGGCCGGGGCCGTGGCGGGAGGCGCCCTCAGTGACCGGTACGGGGCGGCCCGTACCGTCACGGGGCTCGCCGCGGCCGCCGCGGCGGCCGCCGCCGTCATGGCCGGTGCACACGGGAGCGTCGCGCCCGCGGTGGTGGCGGCGATCGCCGGTACGGGTGCGACGGCGGCACTGGCGCCGGCGCTGGACGCGTTGCTGGCCCGCGCGGTGCCCGACAACGCCCGGGAGAGGGCCTTCTCCTGGCGCAACACCGTCGTGACCACCGGGGCGATGCTCGGTGTCGCCGGTGCGGCCGCCGTGCTCGGCGTCTTCGGAGCCGACGGCGGACTGCGCTGGGTGTACGCGCTCGACGCGGTCTCGTTCGTCGTGCTGGCGGCGCTGGTGGGCCGGGTGGCCGCGCGCCGCCGGAACGTCACGGCGCTCGCCGAAGCCTCCGGCGCGGCCGGGCGGTTCCCGGACCGGCACGGCCCTGGGTCCTCGGACCAGGGCTACGCGGCGGTCGCCCGCGATCCGGCCATGCGCCGGGTGTTCGTCTTCGTGCTGCTGGTGGTGGCGGCCGGGTTCGCCCAGCTCCAGATCGGCCTGCCGGCCGTGTCGGTGCTGACCCACGACGTCGACGGCCTCGGGTGGGTGTTCACCGCGAACATGCTCGTCGTCGCGCTCGCCCAGGTTCCCGCCCAGCGCGTTCTGGCCCGGTTCCCCCGGCCGGTCGTTCTCGCGGGTGGAGCCGCCTGTATGGCCGGGGCCTGGGCGATCGTCGCCCTGGACGCGACCCCGGGCACCGCGAGGCTGCTCGCGGCGGCCGTGGTGTTCGCCCTCGGGGAGATCGCCTACATGCCGGTCGTCACCGCGCTGGTCAACGACCTGGCGCCCCCGGGGCTGGCCGGACGCTACAACGGGGCCCACACCCTGGCGTGGACGGGCGGCTTCGCGATCGGGGCCCTGGCCACCGCGGCGCTGCTGGGGGCCGGCTCCCTCCGGATGTTCTTCGCCGTCTCGGCCGCCGTGCTCGGCGCGACCGCGCTGGGTGCGCTGAGCCTGACTCGCGTTCTTCCCCAGGGAGGCCCGGATGAGCGGCCGTGAACACCGTCCCGCCCTGCGCACGGCCGTGGAAGCGGCCGAGCGGGCGCTGGAGGCGGGCCGGGCGGGCGAGGCGGAGGAGCTGCTGCGCGCGGCGCTCGACGCCGACCCGTCCTCGGCACGTGCCCTGCGTACGGGGCTCTTTTGCGTGCAGGACATCGAGGTGCGCGGCATGCTGGCCACCGCGTGGCGGATGCGGGGCAGATACCGGCACGCCGGGCTGCTGCTGTCGCAGGTCCTGGCCGCGGCGGAGCGTGCCACCGGTCCCTCGTCGCCGACCGTGGCGTGGCTGTGCAACGAGTGGGGAGTCCTGGGCAAGTACACCGGTGACTTCGACGCCGCCCAGGGGCGCTACCTGCGGGCGCTGGAGATCTACGAGGAGACGTTCGGGCCCGATCACGACACCGTGGCCATGGTGTGCCACAACCTCGGCGGGCTCGCCCACGCGCGCGGTGACGCGCGGGGCGGGGAGCCGTGGGCCGCCCGCTCGGTGGAGATCCGTACCCGGCTGCACGGTCCCGGCCACGTCCTCACGGCCCTCGACACGGCGGCCTGGGCCACCCTGCTGGAGGGATGCGGACGTCTCGACGACGCCGAACTCCGGCTGCGCCAGGCCCTCTCCGTCTTCCAGGACGTGTTCGGCCCCGACAGCTACGACGTGGCCGTGACCCTGCACAACCTCGCCGCCGTCCAGCACCGCCGCGGTGAACTGGGCCCGGCGGGCTCGTCCTACGCGAACGCCCTGGCCCTCAAGGAGCGGCTGCTGGGCACGGACCATCCCGACCTGGCACCGACGCTGGTGAACCTGGCCGCGGTGAAGGCGTCCCAGGGCGACCTCGGGCCCGCCCGGTCGCTGTACGCGCGCGTCGTCGGGCTTCTGCACGGCAGGGTCCACGAGCGGCACCCCACTCTGGCCGTGGCGCGAGAGGCGCTCGACAGCCTTACGGGTGCGCGGGGTTGAGTCCGGGGTGCTTCACAGGGGCGGGCGGGGCGCTGTGGCTCGCGGGTGCCGGGGGCTCCGGTCGCGCCACCGTGATCGACGCGACGGGAATCGCGAGGAGTACACCGGCCACCGCCGCGGTGAGGCCTGCCGCCGTCAGGGTCTTGTGCATGGCTTTCCCGTCCTGGAGGGCTGAGTTCACTGCCCTTCCAGGGGACATCCGCCCGGTGCGGTGGCGGCTGAGCAATCGGTACTCAACCTGCCTAGCGGTAGTTGAGCTCGGCGAGTTCGGTGGCGAGCCTGGTGGGCAGGGGGGTGTGGCCCATCAGGCGCAGGGCGGTGTTGCGCAGGGTCCGTACGGCGGGGTTGCGGGTGGTGGCGATGCGGGTCATGCGGTCGGTGAAGGCGACGACGCGTTCGGCGACCGGGCGCCGGCGGGCCTCGTATGCGTCGAGGGTGTCGGTGGCGAAGGCGGTGCCGAGGGCGTGGCCGTCCTGGATGCCGGTGTTCATGCCCTGGCCGCCGGCGGGGCTGTGGACGTGGGCCGCGTCTCCGGCGAGGAAGAGCCGCCGGGCGCGGTAGTGGTCGGCGACGCGGTGGTGGACGCGGAAGCGGGAGGACCAGGCGACGTCGGTGACCGCGGCCTGGCCGGGGGTGCGCTGGTCCAGGAGCCGCTGCACGAGGGCGAGGTCGGGGTGTTCGGGGGCCTGGTCGGTGGTGGCGACGATGCGGTAGTGGCCGCCGGGCAGCGGGGCGACGACCAGGAGGCCGGCGGCTCCGAAGGTCAGGGAGACCTCGGCCGGGCCGGGGGCCCAGTCCATGACGACGTCGGCGAGGACGAACGACTCGGCGTAGGAGCTTCCGGTGAAGCCGATGCCGGAGGCTTCCCGCACGGTGCTGTGCATGCCGTCCGCGCCGACCGCGTAGGAGGCGCGCAGGGTCTGTCCGGTGCCGGTGGTGAGGGTGACGCCTTCGGTGTCCTGGACGACGGAGGTGACCTGGTGGGGGCGGTGGACGTCGCCGCCCAGGGCGCGCAGCCGGGCGAGCAGGACCGCCTCGGTCTCGTACTGCGGGACCATCAGCGTGTAGGGGTGCGGGGTGGGGAGCTGGTCGAAGGGGACGGTGAGCAGCCGCCGGGCGCCGTCGCGGACGGCGAACCGGTCGAGCTTGACGCCCCGGCCGATCAGCTCGGCGGAGGCGCCGAGTTCGTCGAGGACCTCGAGGGTCCGGGCGTGCACCACCGCGGCGCGCGAGGTGTTGGCTCCTTCGTCCTGCTGGTCCAGCAGGACGAAGTCGATGCCGGCGAGTGCCAGGGTCACCGCGAGGGCGAGGCCCGTGGGGCCTGCGCCTACGATCACGATCTCGGTGCGGTCGGGCAGTGCGGGGGCGGGGCTGTTCACGGCGGGCCTCCGGGTGGCGTGCGTCAGGATGCCAACACGTGTTGGCAAACGCTTGTTGACAGAGTGCACGCACCGGCCCTGGAGAGTCAACAGGCGTTGGCCTACAGTTGTGGGCATGACGCAGGACATCGACCACAGCGCCTCGGGCGCCCGACGATCCGACCGCACCCGGGCGGTGATCCTGGACGCCGCCCGCCGCCGCTTCGCCGCTCACGGCTTCGAGCGCACCACCATCCGCGCCGTCGCGGCCGACGCCGGCATCGACCCCTCGATGGTCATGCGCTACTACGGCAGCAAGGACCGGCTCTTCGACGCCGCGCTCGACATCGACCTGGACCTCCCGGACCTGTCCGCCGTGCCGGCGGGCGAGCGCGCCGAAGCGCTGGTCCGGCACTTCCTCCGGCGCTGGGAGCGCGACGAGGCCGGCGACGCCCTGCTGCTGCTCCTGCGCTCGGCCGTCACCAACGAGCACGCCGCCGGGCGCATGCACGCGATCTTCGCGACCCAGGTCGCCCCGGCACTCGCCGGAGCCGCGGGACCCGAACAGGCCGCACGGGCCGAGGCCACGGGACCTGAGCAGGCCGCACAAGCCGAGCCCGCGGGACCCGAGCAAGCCGCACAAGCCGAGGCCACGGGCCCCGAACAGACCGCACAAGCCGAGCCCGCGGGACCCGAACAGACCGCACGAGCCGAGGCCGCGGGGCCCGAGCAGGCCGCACGAGCCGGGCTGGTCTCGGCCCAGCTCCTCGGTCTCGCCCTGACCCGCTACATCCTGCGCATCCCCGCCGTCGCCCACCTCTCCCCCGAACAGATCGTCGCCACCCTCGCCCCCGCCGTTCAGGCCACCCTGGACGGCCCCGCGCCGGACCGGACCACGGCCCGGGAGGGGTGAACGCGCTCGCGTACGAGCCGGAACTCGGCCAGGAGCAGGCCGGGGACCGGTTGGACGGTGCCGACCCGGGTGAAGCCGAGCCGCAGACCGCGGCGGAACCATTCCGGATCGACGCAGACGCGGTCGATGTCGATACCGTCGGCCCCGGCCAGGGGCTGCCAGGCCACGAAGGCGGCGATCCGGCCGTCATGAGTGACCATCCCGAGCCAGCGCAACGGCTGCGCCCGCATCTCCTCCAGGGTCTCGGTGAAGGCCGGTATGCCGTCGAAGCCGATCAGCTCGGCCTCCACCGCGTACGAGCGCCGGGCGACCCGGTGCACCCCGAGTGCCGTGGGTGTGTCCGTGACGTCCAGTTCGCGGAGGAGGATGCTGCGGTCGACGGCGCGCGCGGCTCGGCGATCCGTGCGTGCCGCGAGGGCGGTCAGGAAACGCATCACGGCTGTTCCTTCGGGTCGGAGATCTTCATACCGAGGACGGTGCCCGTCGCCGGCGGCTCTGTCAGCGGGTGACGTCCACGAACACCATCGGCCGGTCGGCGACCGTGTTGAACGCGGCCTCGTTCCTGGCCGACACCGTGAACAGCGGAGCTGTCAGACTCTTCATCCGCACAGGACTCCTTCTCACACGGGGCTCCTTCTCACCTTTTTCCGGACGCAAAAATTTCGCCGGACGTGAATTGCCCGGCGCGGAGCGTCTTTTTCGCTGCCCGCGCCGGGTGGAATTCATTGAAGCGTGAGGCGGCCGGGCGGGCGTGAGTAATTTCTGCCTATAGCCGGGCGGGGCCGGGGTCCGGTATGCCGGACGTCAGGCGGCTTCGGTGCCGGCAGCGCCCCTGGCCTGACGTGGTCTCAGCCGGAATTCCCCCACCGCGGTCCCTGCCGGGTCCTTACCGCGGTCCCGTGTCCGCCCGCGGCATGGTCAGGTCCCGCAGCAGGTCTTCCACCGCCTGGAGGAGCGGGTCGCCGTCCCGCCCGGCGGAGCGGACGAGGGCGACCTCGACGTCGGGCAGCGCGGGCAGTCCCTCGACCGCGGTGCCCGGCTCCACGTTCGCGGGGAGCAGCGCGGTGGCGCCGAGGCCCGCCCGCACGGCGGCCTGCACCCCGCTCATCGCGGTGCTCTCGAAGACGATCCGCCACCGGCGGCCCGCGCCCTGCAGGGCGTCGAGGACCGGTGCCCGCCAGCGGCACGGCTGGGAGAAGAGGACGAGCGGCAGCGGGTCCTGGTCCCTGTCGAGACCGGGTGCCGCGGACCAGGTCAGAGGCAGGCGGACCGTCCAGCGGGGCGGCTCGGCCAGGTGGAAGGGGTCGCACAGGGCCAGTTGGACGCGCCCCTCGGCGAGGGCCTGCTTCATCAGCGGGCCGGGACCGGTGACCAGTTCCAGTGTCGCGTCCGGGTGCAGGACGCTGAAGTCGCCGAGCGCCTCGACCAGGGACGGCGTGACGAAGTCCTCCATCAGCCCGACGCCGCAGTGCCCGGCCACGTCCGGGCCGGCCGCCGCGACGGCCTGGGCGGAGAGGGACAGAATGCGTTCGGCGTAGGGCAGGAACACCTCTCCGGCCTTGGTCAGCGACACGCCCGTCGTGCCGCGGTCCAGCAGCCGTCGGCCCACCGTACGTTCGAGCCGGCGCAACTGGCCGCTGAGCGCGGGCTGGCTGTGGCCCAGGGCCGCGGCCGCCCGGCTGATGCTTCCGGACCGTACGGAACTCACAAAAGCACGCAGCAGCGCGGTTTCGAGATCGGGGGCCATAACGACATGCTATGCCCCCTCTGTTCACGGCGAGGGTTCCTTTCGTTTCGGCCCCTGGGTAGCGTCGCCGTATGCACTACTTTCATGTCGACGTCTTCAGCGGAACGCCGTTCAGCGGGAACAGCCTCACCGTATTTCCCGACGCGGCGGATCTGAGCGGCTCCCAAATGCAGCGGATCACCGAGGAAATGCGGCACTTCGAATCCATCTTCCTGGAACAGAGGGACGGCCGGGACGACGCGTGGCGGGCCCGGGTCTTCGACCTCGCCGAGGAACTGGACTTCGCCGGGCACCCCGTCATCGGAGCGGCGAGCGTCCTGCACGCCATGGCGGGCGGCGACGGCAGCCGGACCTGGTCGCTGGAACTGAAGGCACGCACCGTCGAGGTGGTCACCGAGCACCGCGGTCCCGGCCGGTACGCGAGCGTCCTCGACCAAGGCGCCCCGCAGTTCCTCGGCCGGCCCGAACCGGACGGCGTGGCCTCCTGGTTCTCCCTGGACGAGGCGGACCTGCACCCGGAACTGCGGCCCGAGATCGTCTCGACCGGGCTGCGGTACCTGATCGTGCCGGTGCGTCCCGGAGCGCTCGCGCGGGCCCGGATCGCCTCCGACATCGGGCGCCGACTGGCGGAACTCGGAGCGCAGTTCGCCTATCTCCTGGACGCCGACGACCTGGAGGGGCGGCACTGGAACAACGACGGCGTCGTCGAGGACGTGGCCACCGGCAGTGCCGCCGGATGCGTGGCCGCCTACCTGCGCCGGCACGGACGCCTCGAGGACGGCGAACCGCGCACGCTGCGCCAGGGGCAGTACTGCGGCCGCCCCAGCGAGATGACGGTCAGCGCCCACGGCGGCCCGGAGCACATCACGTCGGTACGGGTCGGCGGAGAGGTCGCCGTCGTCGCCCGCGGGCGCCTCGAAGGGCTCCCGCGGTGACGGGCGGGCCCGCCTACTTCGGCCCGCGGGAGATCCGCGCCGCGGTCGGCTACCCCGACGTCCTGGAACCCGTCGCCGCCGCACTGCGCGACTACAGCCGCGGTCTCGGCGACTCCCCCGCCGCGGTGTTCGCGCCGGCCGGCCCTGAGGGCGATGTGCACGTGAAGTCGGCGTGGCTGCCGGGGCGGCGGATCTTCACCGTCAAGGTCGCCTCCTGGTTCCTGGAGCGCGCCCGCCGCGGCGGGACGCCGGGCAGCGGCGTCGTCGCGGTGTTCGACGCCGAGACGGGAGACCTCCGGGCTCTCCTCGAGGACGAACACCACCTCTCCGACGTACGGACGGCCGCGGCCGGTGCTCTCGCCGCCCGGACCCTGGCACGGCGCGACTCCCACGTCCTCGGGGTCGTCGGCAGCGGCACCCAGGCCTACCTCCAGACCCTCGCCGTCGCCGACGAACTCCCGCTGCGTGACGTACGCGTGTGGGGCCGGCGCCCGTCCGGGGTGGAGGACCTCGCCCGGGCGCTGCACGCCAGGCGCCCCGACCTGCGGGTGGTCGCCGTGGACGGTCCGCGGGCCGCGTGCGAGGGCGCCGACGTCCTGGTGACGGCGACCTCCAGCACCGAACCCCTGGTCCACGCGGCCTGGTTGACGCCCGGGACACACGTCAACGCCGTGGGCGCCGACGATCCGACGAAGGCGGAACTGAGCCCCCAGGCCCTGACGCGGGCGGACCGGATCGTGGTCGACAGCCGTGAACTCACCGCGACGCACGGCGACTTGTCGCGGCTCGCGGCGGCGGACCGCCGACACCACGCGGAGCTCGGCGAGGTCCTCGCGGGCACGGCGCCCGGACGCGAGGGCGACGACGAGATCACCGTCTGCAAGCTCGTCGGCCTCGGTGTCCAGGACCTGGCGGCCGCCGAGGTCGTCCTGGACCGGCTGGCCGGGCCGCACGCCCCCGAGGGGGCCGCCCCCGCGCACGCGCGCGAGGTGCACCGCCGTCCGGGCGCATGAGCACGCTCCGGTGCGCCTGCGACCGGCGCACCGGACGTGCGGGGCGTCAGCCGGCCGCCGCGGCCGGCCGGAGCGCGCCGAGCGAGTACAGGATGGGCAGGTGGGTGTCGCTGAAGGGGAACCGGTACAGGCCGTCCGGTCCCTGGGGCAGGATGTGGCGCCCGTCGGTCTCGGTCTCGGTGTGCTCGCCGAGCCGTTCCACGACCAGCCCCGCCGAGGCGGCCGCCGTCACGATCTCACCGACCGAGTACGGGTACTGCGTCGAGGCCCGCGGCTCGAGCGGGGCGTCGCCGTGGGCGTACGTGCCCGTCATCGCGTCGTGCTGCGGTGCGCCGCCGCCGTAGGGCCAGTCGGCCACGAAGGGGTCGAAGGTGAGCACCGTCTGGAAGACGGGGTGGAGGTCCACGAGCACGAGCCGGCCGCCCGGCCGCAGCGCTCTCGCCGCGCCGCCCATCCACGCGTCCAGGTCTCCGATCCAGGACAGGACCCCGTAGGTCGAGACGACCAGGTCGAACCTGCCCGTCAGGGCGTCCGGCAGGCGCTGGGAGTCCGCTTCGACGAACTCAGCGGACAGACCGGCGCGCCGGGCCAGTTCCCGCGCCCGCGCGATCGCCCTGGGCGAGAAGTCCACGCCGGTCACGCGCGCGCCCAGGCGTGCCCAGTTCAGGGTGTCCATCCCGAAGTGGCACTGGAGGTGGAGGAGGTCCTTGCCGGCCACGTCGCCCGCGAGTTCCCGCTCGATCCCGCGCAGTGTCTGCCCGCCGGCGAGGAAGGCCTCCACGTCGTACGACCGGTCGCCGGGCCGCGTTCCGTGGAACTCGGCGAGGTCGTCCCACAGGGCCCGGTTGGCCACGGTCCCGTCCTGGTCCCCCGCACCGTCCTCGCGGACGTGCGTGCCGTCGGACTTGTCCTCGGCGGCCATGGAAGGCCTCCCTTTTTCGATCTCGGTGTTCACGGTTCCGGAAGCGGCGGACGACGCGGGATCGCGGGACCCGCGCGCGGTCTTCTTGAGTACGGGGTTCTCAGGTGTCGGGTGAGGGTTCGCGGTGTGCTGGGAGACAGATCGCCAATTGTCCGCTTTCCTCTCCTCAGGCAGTGATCCTCATGTTCCCCACCCCGAGCGCCGGCAGCCGGCACCACGACGAGGCCGGGGCCGCCCGGTGGGTCGTCGACCTGGAGCTGGAGCACGGTCCGCTCGCGCCGGCCGCCGCCCGCCGTGAGGCCGGCCGTGTGCTGGCCGCCCATGGTGTGGACGAGGACCGGATCTACGACACGCTCCTGGTGGTCTCCGAGCTGGTCACCAACGCGGTGACCCACGCGCTGCCCCCGGTGGTCCTTCATCTGCGGGTGGCCGGGAACGACGCCCGCCGCATCCGGGTCCACGTCAGCGACGGCGGTCCTCAGCCCGATCCCGCCACCTGGGCCGCGACACGCCCCGAGGACGAGCACGGCCGGGGTGGCACGATCATCTCCGCGCTGGTCGACGCCGGTGGCAGCCACGGCGCTCCCGGGGACCTCGTCGACCACTGGGCCGATCTGGCGGCGGCCTGATCGGGACTTCCGGTCTGCACGGACGGAGGCTTCCGCCGCTCTACACGGACGGAGGCTTCCGGCGCTCTGCACGGACAGAAACTTCCGCCGCTCTACATGGACAGGACGATCTTTCCGGTGGTTCGTCCCCGCTCGCCCAGGCGGTGGGCGTCGGCGACCCGTTCCAGCGGCAGGACCGTGTCGATGTGGACGTCGAGCAGTCCGTCCCCGGCGAGGGAGGCGAGGGCCTCCAGATCGGCGCGGTCGGGTTCCACGAGCATGAAGTCGGCCCGCAGGCCGTTCTCCACGGCCCACCGGACCGCGTCCGCGTCGGCGCCGTTGAGCGCCACGATCCGGCCCCCGGGCACCAGGGTGCCCGCCAGCTCCTCGATCTGCCCCGCGACCGTGGCGAGGAGGACGTCCACGTCCGCGACCTGGGCGCCCACGTCCGCGGTCCGGTGGTCGATGACCTCGTCGGCGCCCAGTGCCCTGACGAAGTCGTGTTTGGCCGCGCTCGCGGTGCCGATCACGTACGCGCCGCGGGTCTTGGCGATCTGGACGGCCAGGTGCCCCACGCCGCCGGCCGCGGCGGGAATGAGGACGCGCTCGCCGGCGGCGATCCGGGCCACGGTGACAAGGGCCTGCCGGCCGGTGAGGCCGGCGAGGGGCAGTCCTGCGGCCTGTACGTGGCTCAGGCGGGCGGGCTTGAGGGCGAGGTGTCTCGAGGGAGCGGTCACGTAGTCCGCGTACGCTCCCGCCTCCGCGGGGAAGCGGGGCATGCCGAACACCTCGTCCCCCGCCCTGAAGCGGGTCACGCCCGGCCCCACGGCCGCCACCACCCCCGAGACGTCCCAGCCGACCGAGAAGGGCGGCTCCCCCAGACCTCCGGCGGTACGCATCTTCCAGTCGACGGGGTTCACCCCGGCGGCCTTCACCTCGACCAGCACCTCCGTGGGGCCCGGTTCCGGCACTTCCACCTCGACGACCTCCAGGACGTCCGGGCCGCCGAGCCTTCTCTGCATCACTTTGCGCATCGTCAATCTCCTCCGAAATCCTTGGTCCCGACCGTGTCCCCCCTCAGTGCCGGTTCCGCGGCTCGGGCGACCAGGCCTTGCCCTTGCCTGCGGGGCGTGAGGTGGCGCCGGCCCGGGTGAGGAGCCCTTCCACCTCGGTGACGGAGCGGCCGGTGAGCGCGGCGTACTCCAGTGAGGTTCCGGTCCCGAGCCGGTCGATGGCTTCGTCGAGCGAGGAGACGGCGGGCCGGCGGGCCGCGCCCGACACGGTGAGGAAGGTGTTCTCCAGGCGCTCCGGCCGGATCCAGCCGTGCAGGACGACACGGCCGTCGGGGCCTTCGAGGATCAGGGTCGGGAAGCCGCGGGCGCCGAGTTCGTGGGTGCGGACCAGGTCGCGTTCGAACTCGGACGCGGCCTCGCCGTTCTCGATCAGACGGCGGTACGACGTCACGTCCAGGCCGAGCTCCACGGCCAGCGCCTCCAGGAGCCGGGGGGCGGCGATGTTGCGGCCGTCCAGGAAGAGTTCCTCACGGAGGCGGCGCAGGTAGGTCTCCTCGTGCTCGGGGGCCAGCAGGCGCACGGCGGCGAGCGCGATGCTCGGCGGGTACGAGGAGTCGATGGGGTCGCTGTGCCAGACGGAGGAGTCGATGGGCTGGCCGGAGATCTCCGCGAACTCGTCCCAGTGGTGGGCGACGTCCTCGGGGCGGCGGATGCCGTTGCCGGCGTCGTGGAAGCCCTGCCAGCCGCGCAGGAGTCCTCCGTAGACGTGGCGCACGTCGATGAGGTCGCGGTAGCGCTCCGTGAGGGAGCGCCAGGCGGGTTCGAGGATCCAGCAGGCCGAGCAGATCGGGTCGGTCACATAGGTGATGCGGGTGAGGCCCGTCCCGGGGCCGGGGTGATCGGCGGCCGCGCCGGGGAGGGCGGCGCCGTCGCCGGGCAGGGCGCAGACACCCGACTCGAGATCGCACGCGCCTGCGGCGAGGGGCTGGTCTGTCTGGCTCACGGTGTCTCCGTAGGGGTCTCGTCCGGGCGGGTTGCCGGGGTGGTGGTGGCCTTGGGCCGGGATGCCGGTGGCGGAGGAAGCAAGGCGGGGCAAGGCGGGGCGGGGGCCGGGTGTCCCGGTCCGCGCCCCGCCCCCTGGTGCGGGAGGGGTCAGTTCTCGGGGAGGAAGACCTTCTCCATGCCGTCCTGGAGTCCCTTGACGAAGGTCTCGTCGTCGTGCGAGACGGGGCCCTCGGGGCTGAACAGGGCTTCGCCGTGGAGCGGGAGGGTGTCCCAGGTGGCGGCGAGGGCGCGGGCCCGGTCCTCGCCGAACAGGTGGGTGACCAGGGCGATGGTGCTGGGGTGGACGGTGGCGGCGCCGCCGGCGGTGAAGATCTTCTCGTCGGGCAGGAGGGACCAGGCGCGGCGGGGCTCGGCGACGTCGGCGCCGAGTTCCCTCAGGCGGCGGCCGAGGACGGCCGCGGCCTGGAAGCGGGTGCCGTCGAGGATGCCGGAGCGGAAGACGACGCCGACTCCGGCGCAGTTGGCGGCGACCCAGCGGTCCTCGTCGTGGTGGGCGCGGATGAAGTCGAGGATCCGCGGGTCGCGGGAGGCGGCGCCGCCGCCGATGCCGCCGGGGATGTAGAGGAGGTCGTAGCGGTCCTGGGGCGAGACCTTCTCGGTCTGCAGCTGGGCGCCCATGTGGGTGGTCACGGTGCCTCCCTCGAAGCTGCCGAGGGTGACCTCCAGGGTCTCCCCCTGCCGGCTGAGGTCGTAGGCGAGGGCCTTGAACAGTTCCCAGGGGGCGAGGAGGTCCTGCTCGCCGGCGTCGGGGAAGGCGAGGAAGAGAACCTTCTTGATGTCGCTCACGGTGTGCTCCTTGTACGGGCTGGTTCGGGTGAGTCACCCCGTACAACATGCTCATGGTTCATGACTATTCCAGTTGGAAGGGAAAAGTTCTGAAGACGGTGGCTGCAGGATCGTGAGGGTGGGGTGGTCGGGCCGGACCGAGGCGGCGAGGACGGCCCGGGCGCGCGCCTCCAGGGTGTGGGCGTCGTCCATGCGGCCGAGGGCGCGGTGGAGGTCGGCGAGGTTGGCCAGGACGGGGGCGAGGTCGGGGTGGTCCGGGCCGAGTTCCTCCTCCATCGTGTGCAGCGTCTGCCGGTAGAGGGTCCCGGCGGCCTGGTGGCGGCCGAGCCGGTGGGTGACGGCGGCGAGGTTTCCGAGCGCGATCACGTAGTCGACGTGCCTGGTGCCGTAGGCGCGCTCGAAGACGGCCTGCGCGTCCTGGAGGAGGGCTTCGGCTTCCTTCAGACGGCCGAGTCCGAGCAGGATGGGCGCGAGCGCGGCCCGGTCGGCGGCCGTCTCCGGATGCGAGGGTCCCCGTGCGTGCTCGCGGAGGGCGACCGCCCGGCGGGCCGGTTCCTCGGCGGCCGCATAGTCGCCGCGGGCGTGGGCCAGGAAAACCCCAACGCTTTCGCGTTGGACCCCCTGGAGTGCTCTCTCGTCATCAGCCAGTACTTCCGCGAGGCTCTCCCCCTGCGGCTGATCTTCCTTCTGATCGCCTGTCAACGGGCGGGCGCATCGAGCTGACGCAGGACGAGATGGCCAGGGTACTCGACGTCAGTCGGCAGGCCGTTAATGAGGCCCTGCAGGAGATCATGACTCACGGGATCGTGTACAAACGCTCCCGAGGCGTCTACCAGTTCAACCCGCCATACTCGTACCGGATCGGCGAGCTCGTCCGCACGATGGACGGTGGCAAGAAGTATGTGCGGGTAGAACAGGACGAGGTCCTCAATGAGGTCCGCAAGGACACCTCGCTGCCTGACCTGGTGAGGTTCCCGTCGCTGGACCACCTGCGGCGAGCGGTCGAGGAGATGCGTGCCGAGCGGGCTGAACGACGGACCGAGCGGAAGAGGGCACGGCAGGCTGTCGAACAGCCTGTTGACGGCCTGTGGGAGCTGCCTGGCGCAGCAGAGGAGGGGATGGCGCAGTGACTGTCAGCTCGAAGCGCTTCGCGTTGGTCAACGCCGACGGAGTCGTCGCGGACCTGGACCTGCCGGCGACCGCCACCAGGGCGCTCCTGAAACTGCGGGCTCTCAGTGAGGCCGGCGGCCGTATCGAGATTGACCAGGCCGACCTCGCCCGCAAGCTCGACATCAGCCGGCCCGCCGTCACCGCGGCCCTCCGCCACCTCGACCTTGCGCAGCTGGTCAAGAAGCAGCGCAACGGCGTCCATCAGCTCAACGCCATGCTCGCCGGCTACCTCACGCCCGCAGACTGCGCCGCTGCCATCGCCGACATGGACCCGACCGAGCGACTCAATGCCGCGGACTTCGTCGAGCGGTACCACGAAGCCGTGCAGATGTACCAAGACCAGCTCGCCCAGAAGCGGGAAGCACGAGAGCAACAAAAGAAGACTGTAGCCGCGCGCCGAGGAACTCTTCACGCCGTCGGATAGGGGCAGAGTCAGCCTTGAGTTTTCCTCAAACTCGCGTGGACGGATTTATGCAGCGTTGCCACGGAGACCCCGATTGCAAGGGGAAAAACCTTCCTGGAGAGCTGTCATGTTTGGCTCACGCACGCGAAGCCACACGAAGCCGCTACCTGGATGCTCTTGTTCCAGGCGCAGATGTTAACCACGACGGCACGGTCTTCGACGACCCGTTGCTTACCGCTCTCCTCCGCAGCTTGCAGGACACAAGCGGGAGGGCTTCGTTTGGAACGTGCTCGTTCCGCGGCACGCAGTTTCCTGACGGTGCTTCATTTGAGGACGCTCTCTTCGGGCAAAAGGCAGTCTTCGATGGTGCCTCCTTTGGCGTTGTCAGCTTCGACGGAGCTGCCTTCAGAGAAGACGCTTGGTTTGAGGGAGCGCGCTTCGCTCGAGATGCCTCGTTTTTCGGCGCTACCTTCGCAAAAGAGTCGCAGTTTAGCCGCGCATCATTCGAGTGCCCGATTCACTTCTCCAGCACATCATTCGTATGAACAGCATGGTTTAAAAATGCTCGGTTTCTCGATGTCAGTCATTTCGTGTCGGCAAAGTTCGAGTCATTCGCCTGGTTTACCGAATCCCACTTTGAAGGATTCGCCGATTTCAGTGATGCTCAAATTGCCGCGCAGGCGAATTTCAGAGACGTCAGGTTCTCGGACGAAGCCGTCTTCATCAACGCCCAGTTCGGTGGATTGGGTGCAAATTTTGACTCGACGTGTTTCGAAGGCTCCGCCAGATTTTACAACGTCTCATCCCGCGTAGGAATATCCTTCCGTGGTGCTGTATTCAACAAGACTTCCTTCCTCGGGCCAATCGTGTGTGCGCGGGGGTTGAATTTGTCCTATGCCCGTTTCGCTCTTCCTCTGACCCTCGAGGCCGCGGCCCGCAGCCTCAGCTGTCGCCGGACACAGTGGGACTCGACAGCAACCCTCCGCATCCGCTACGCGGCGATAGATCTCACTGATGCTGTGTTGTCCGCCCCTGTTGCAGTCACGAGCCACCCCTCCCAGTTCGACCGCATGGGAGTCATAGTGACTGAGTCGGCACTATCAACCCGTTCCACAGCAAGGGCCCATGTCGTCTCGGTCAGTGGAGTTGACTCCGCACATTTGGTCCTCACAGACATAGACCTCAGTTGGTGTCGGTTTACTGGGGCGTTCCACCTCGACCAGATTCGCCTGGAAGGCAGCACCACCTTCGCTTCGGTCCCTCGGGGACTCCGCAGAAGAGGGCATATCTGGCCGGACCGTTGGTCGCAGCGCCGGACCCTGGCCGAAGAACATCACTGGCGCGCTCAGCGAACTGCCCGGCGTCCCTCCACGCCACGCGGTGAGCCGGACCTGACCCTGTGGCGTCCGGGGCCGCACCATGACGATCCGATAAAGACGCCGGACCCTGACGACGTCGCTTCCGTCTATCGGCAACTCCGCAAAGCCTTTGAAGACGGAAAAAACGAGCCCGGAGCCGCCGACTTCTACTACGGCGAGATGGAGATGCGCCGGCACGAGCGATCCGGCACTTCCCGCGGCGAGCGAGCCCTGCTCCATGCCTACTGGCTGCTGTCCGGCTACGGCCTGCGCGCCTCCCGAGCCTTCACCTGGCTCTTCCTGGCCATGTTCACCACCATCCTGCTCCTGATGGGCTTCGGCCTCCCCCAGAACACCCCCGCACAGGAGGCCACAGGCGTTGTCCCAGCTGGCGGTGGCCAGACCACCTTCACCATCGACAAAGACGACCCACAGAACCCCACCGGCAACCGATTCACTAGCGAACGCTTCGACAAAGCCCTCACGGCCACACTCAACTCCGTCATCTTCCGCTCCAGCGGCCAGGACCTCACCACCGCCGGCACCTACATCGAAATGACCTCCCGCCTCATGGAACCTGCACTCCTGGCTCTCGCCGTCCTCGCCATCCGCGGACGCATCAAACGCTGACGGGCATGCACCCTCAGGACGAAATGGCCTGACAGGCGATCGACCAAGGCCAGCGCCACGATGGTCACGAGGACGGTGCGTACCTCCCGGAAGCCTCGCAATAGATGCTGCGCGCTCCAGGCGGGGGAGGAGTCATGGTGTGTTCATCCCGCCGACAGGGGGTGCTGGGGTGACTCGGAGATCCCCGGGGCGCGGCCGACCGCCAGCCGCTTCCGCCAGAGCGTGAGCCCGACTAGGGATTGCCACCTGGAGACCCGCATAGTGGACGAGCCGCCGAGTCACACGGGCGGGCCTCTGGCGTTCCCCCACCTGCTGATACGCCTCCCGTACGCGGCTGCCGCGCCGGTCACCAGCGACAGCCCCCGCCGCCGGGCTCATCCGTGGTCGTCGCCGCAGGCGTCGGCCTCCTTCACATGCCCCTTGTTGACCCGGACGTGTCCGACGCCATCTGCATCCATCACGGCCTTCCGCCCTTCAACCAGATCGGTCTTCGAGCGCGTCCAGCTCATACCGTGGCTGTCAGTGAACGCCAGGTAGACGTAAGGGCCCCCCGGGAGAGCCTGCATAGGCGTTGAGATTTGGCTGCCATAGTGGAACAGGGACAGGTCCCAACCTTCGTAGACCGTTTCAGTGCAGGGAGGCAGTTCGACCCTCGATGAGACGTAAGGCTGGTGGTAGCGGTCTGCAACTGCGAAGTCGGCGTTCGTCACCGGGTCGAGGGAGCGGTTGAGGATGTGCAGGTCGGGCCTCATCACCTGGCCCGACTTAACGTTTTCCGTCCAGAACGTGACCTGTGACGCCTGGGCCCGCACCTCCCGCTGGCTGTCTTCCCTCGACTGACTGAGCTGGTCCATGGCCGTCTGCTGCGTCCAATACGTAGCGACCGCCTGAGCCCAGAGACCGCCGATCGCGGCGACAGCGGCAAGACCTGCCCCACTGACCGTGATGATGTGGGCCCACCGGGCCCTCCGCATGCGTTCCCGGAGAGTCGGCGCTGCGGGCTCGGGGTCGGGGTCGGGTCCAGGCCCTGGGTCAGGTTCCGGCTCGGGAGCGAGGGTGGGCTCGGGCACCCGCGGTTCCGGCACCCGGGCCCGCACTACCAACGGCGCTGGCCGGCGGCGAGCCAGCCGCAGCCGGACTCTCCGCGCCGGTCGCTCGGTCAAATGGGCCTCCTCGACTTCGTTCACGCCGCTCACGCTGGCACAAGTCGCCTTTTCCCACGTCTACTTCGCGATAGGCCTCCCGTACGCAGCTGCCGCGCCGGTAGCCTGCGGAACCGTGGTCGGCTGCGGGGCCGTGGTGGGCAGCGGGGCGTGGACAATCGCGCCCCTTGAGTCCGCCATCGCCAGGCTTACACGTCGCTGGGGTCTCGTTTGTTGCCCTGAACGCGCACCATGATGAGGGTGCGGGGGCGGGGGTCGCCAGCAGGGCCGGGCAGGGTCCGGACTTCGATACACGCTGGAATGGCGGCGAGGCCCTGTGGCTTCGGGGTGAGGTCCAGGACCACGAGGAAGTTCACGGGCGGTCCGGCCACCTGGTACGAGATCGCCTGGGGTCCGTAGGCAGTGGCGTACGCGTCCCATGAGGGGTCGGCCCAGTCCCGTTTGAGCTCAAGGGTGATGAGTTCGGTGTGCGGCTGCCAGGCAATGTCGACGCGACCGCCGCCAATATTGGTTTCCTCCATGCGTACGCGCAGGCCCTGACCGCGGAGGAAGTCGCGCAGATCGCGGCCGAGTTCGGCTTCCCTCGGTCTGTCTTCGTCCCTCTTCGCAGGTCGACGAAGCGGAGCAGGTGCAGGACCATGCGGTCCACGTCGGCGGCGAACTGACCGACGTACCCGTCCGGGCATTGTTCCTTCAGCTGGTCGTGGGTGCTGCGGAACACTGCGGCGATGATGGGCACCTCGTCGACCGGCTGAGCGGCCTTCTTGGCGGCGAGCATCGCGTCGATCCGGTCTCTCAGCTCTGGGGTGCCGGCCAGAAGGTTTTGCAGGTGCTCGGTGTCTGCCGGGGAGAGCCCGAGCCCGGCGAGGGAGGCCGCCGGGCGGTCAGGTTTTGGGGACGGGGAACCACCCCCGGTGTCCAGCACCTGACGGAGCCGTGCGGCCTGCTCCCGGACGAGAGGCGTGGTCGGGTCCTGGTCTCCGCCGGGGTCTTCGGCGAGTTCCTCGAGCCATTCCTCCAAAAGGGCCAGTCCGCCCTCGTGTGCGAGGAGGGTGGCCTCGACGCGGGGAGCGAGGACAGCGTGCAGGCCATGCGGGGCCCCTGCTGTCGCGGATCCCGGTTGGGTGGCGCTCGGGGAGTCCTGGGAAAAGGCGAACAGATCGAGCGTGCGGTGGGCGGTGTAGACGTCCACGAGGTCGCTGATCACGGCGGCGGCGTGGAGCCAGGCCCCGGGGCGGTCCGCGTCTGTGGCGCGAGTGAGGGTGTCGAGAAGGTGCTGCCATGCGGCGAGGGTGTCCAGGCGTGGGGTGCGCCACCCCGGCGGCAGACCCAGGAGGTTAAGGCGCAGTTCCAGGACGGCTTCGTCGAGCTGGGTTCTGGCGGCGTCGGAGAGAGGGGCGCCAGCGGCGTAGGCGAGGATCGCGTCGATGGCGGCACCGAAGGCGGCAGCGTCGGGGCGTTCTTCGTCCTGGTGGGCGCCGCTGAGGTGGTTGCGGGCGTCCAGCAGAAGAGGGCGGGCGCGGTCGGGGTCATCGGTGTGCAGCGCTTGACGCAGCGCGAGCATACCGAGCTCGAAGGCGGCGTCCTCGGCGACGTCGTCGCGTTCGACCAGCTGGTTCAGAAGACCAGCAGGGTCAGGAGAGTCGAAGTGCTCGGCGACGGCGCCGGCGACTCTCACGGTGCGCAGAGCGTAATCGTCGTCGATCCGGACGAGTTCTTGTCTCCGGTTCAAGCGGCGCAGTCGGTCCAGGAGCCCGTATTCGGCGGCGGCGCCGGACAGGACCAGGCGGGCGGTGCCTTCCAGGGCGATGCCGCCTATGAGGTCGGTGTGGCTTCGGCTGGCGTCCAGCCAGATGTCGGCCAGGTCGTCGCCGAGTTCGTGGACGGCTTCGGGGCATCCGAGGAGGCTGGTGATGACGCCCTCCAGCCGCAACGGGTCCTGGGGGGCCTCGGCGGCGGTGAGGAGGAAGGCGCGGGCCTGGACGTCCTGGATGGCTGCCTGGTCGGTGCACATCAGTGCCACGAGCAGCGGCAGCTCGTCGTGATCGAGCAGGGCGGCGGTGTCCTGCAGGATGTGGTCGAGTCCGCCGAGGTCGGAGAGGGACGGCATGGGGGCGCCGGCGCGGTGGGCGTCCACCAGGGGTTGCAGCGGATCGGAAGCGCCAGGCATAGGTCACCATCTCCTCACTGCGCTCGGCGGCCTGTGGATCATAGAGGGCCGGGTGAGCGCCACGTATCGTCGGCCCGGGCCGGTCACCACAGGCGTTCCCCAGCAGGGGCCAGGCGGAGCTGGTCCGCCGGGATGACCGAGGCCACTTCCTGGCCGCGGGCGGTGGCGATGACGACCTGGAGCTGTGGCGCCGTCTCGGTGAGCTGGACGAGTCCTTGCAGCATCAGTTCCAGGTCTCCGCGGTCGACCTCTTCGGCTCCGGGCGAGTCGACGATGAGCAGGCCCGGGTGCCGGCCGACGCCGGTGCGGATGCCGTGCCGCAGGAGCGCGGTGGTGGTGACGATCTTCAGGCGGAGCTGCTCGCCCTCGGTGAGACTCCCATAGGGCTGGGTCTGACCACCTTTGGAGACCTTCAGCGTTGCGCTGGTGCCGAGTTCGACGGCTTCGAGCATCTCCAGTCCGAGCTGGCGACCCATCGTGACGATGTCGGCCTGCACGGCTTGGAGGACTTCCTTGAGGGCTCGCGTGCGGCGGGTGTGGGCTGCTTTCTCCGCAGCCTTGAGGATGGCCTGGTCACGTTGCAGGGGCGCGAGGCCGGCCGGGTCGCCCAGGTCGTCGAAGCGGCCTCGGCGTTCGTCGAGGGCGCCCCTGAGCCGGGCAACCTCGATCTCGGCTGTTCGGCGGTCACCCGCTGCCGGGCGGGCCAGCGCTTCCTGGAGGTTGCTCTGGGCCTGGCCGAGCGTGGCCGTGGCGTCGGTGGCCTTGGCCTGCTTGTCCGCCAGCGCCGTGGCCGCCGTCGCGACGGCCTGTTGGACCTGGGCCAGTGTCTGGCGCAGTTCCAAGTCGTCGTCGACGTCGTCGAGACCGTCTTCTTCGTCCGCCGAGGCGCCTTCGTACTGCGTGGTGGCTGGGCGGAGCTCAGATGTGCACAGGGAGCAGTGCCCTTCGTCCTCCCTGGCCCACTGGGCCTGGGTGACCTGGGTGTCACAGCGCGGGCACACCGTCGGCTTCAGGGTGTGGAAGAAGGCCTTGGCCAGGGCGGCTTCGTGCGCGGCGTGAACCAGCGCAGCCAGGGAATGGCGCTGCTGTTCGAGTTCGTCGTGCTGCGTGCGGGCCTCGGCGAGCTCGCGCTGCGCGGTGCCAGCCGCTTGGGTCGCCTCGGCGAGAGCCCGGTAGGAGGCGTTCAGGTCGGCGGCGTTCTGGCCGAGATCGGGCAGGGCATCCAGTCGCTCCTGGGCGCGGTGGAGGCTGCCTTCGAGTTCGTCGATCTTGCTCTGGCGTTCGTCTGCCTCAGCCTGGGCGCGGGCCTTGGCGGCGGACAGCTGCGCTGTGACGAGTTTCTGTGCGACCGCAGCGGAGACCATCGTGGCGGCCCAGGGCGCTCCCAGGAACAGTTCGAGGAGCCGGGTCGGCAGGGCGTTGCGGGCTTCGTTGCCCAGCAGATGGCCCAGACCGGAGCGGTTGATGTGGAGGGCACTGGCGTACGCGGGCCAGGACAATTCACCGGTCAGTGGCGGTCCGTCGACTCCTTCGGGCCGCTTCTGCTGGGTGCGCAGCGGCTCCAGTCCCAGACGCTCCAGCATGAAGGCGTCCATCTGCTCTTCGAAAGTGGCGGCGTTGTCGAAGGAGAACAGCGCCCCTCCGGTGGCCTTGGAGACCACAGTCCCTGCCGGCTTGCTGTTGCTGATGGTCATTTCGACGACCAGAGTCTCGTCGTCTAGGACGAACTCGGTCCTCACCCGGCGCAGCCAGCTCTGCACGTCGCGCTGGAGTGCGCTGCGGCCGCGCAGGCACCACAGGACGATCTCCAGCACGCTCGACTTACCGGCCTCGTTCTTGCCCGATGAGGCCAGACACCACACCCCCGGCCCTGGTTCCCACTGGAAGTAGAAGGGACCACCGTTCTCGCCTGTGTTGCCATCGTGTTCACCGGCCGGCGCGGGGCGCACACCCTCGAACTCCACCGCGGTCACCTGCAACGAGTGCGGCCTGGGCAGTGCGGTCTGCGGGCGCACGCCATGCTCGGCGAGGACCGCCTTGACCACGTCCAGCTCCTGGCCGGAGGCTTTGGCGATCTCCTCCAGCCACGCCTCGACCGGGCCCCGGGCTTCGCCCTGTGTGCTCATGCCAGTTCCTCCTGGGCCAGTGCCTCATCCAGGCGTTCGCGGACCCGCTCGGTGATGCCGCCGATCATCTGGTGCACGGGCGTGGCGGCGTACTCGGGCTGCCCGTACTGCTGTTCCTTCAGCTGGGCGCCGGTCATCCCTTCGACCGCAGCCGCCACGTAGGCGGTCTGCTGGTCGTACCAGGCGAGGACCGCTTCGCTCTCGCGGAGCCGCTGGGCTTGGTCCGCGCCGGCCTGGAGGAGGAAGTAGTCCCGGCGGCGCACGTGTTCGTCGGAGGTGCGCCCTGCACGCCGTACCGCGATGAGTCCAAGGTGACGCAGCACGCTCAGGGCGTTGTCGAACGCTTCGTAGGCCCCGTGGCTGTTGCGGAGCATCCGGTAGGTGTGCAGTTCCGGCTCGCGTTCCTTGAAAACTGCTCGGGCGTCGAGCAGCCGTTCCGCCGGCAGGCTGCCGTCCTGCCACCTGGAGATGATCAGGTCCGCGAGGTAGTCGGGGTTGCGTACGAGGAAGTCCAGCTTCTGCAGCTTGCGCTGGGATTGAATCACCCGAACCGCCGTGCCCGGCACCTGCGGCCAGCCGGTGCACGGATCACCCAGCCGGTCGAGGATGAACAGGACTCGCACCGCTGTTTGGCCTGGCGTCGGTGAAAGACTGACCGCGACCACCCCCTTGGACCTGCCGAAAAAAGCGGGCCCTCACTGATTGCTGATCATCGGTCACACACCATACAAGCGAACATCACCTGCATACCCCGGTGTGCCGTGATCGGCACGGAAATCTTGCTCGGCAACCTCCCAGGTGCGGCCTGCGGTATCGCGGGCCCTTCGGGGACGGTGCCCCGCGAGGCTTCCCTCAGATCTCCGGCATCGGTCTGAGGAGATAGCCTCCCCGCCGATGCCCTGCCGGACACACGGTCGGTCAAACCCACCCCGTGGTAACGGACTCGGCTCGATCGCGCCGGCGGACCGGTCATCGCGGTCCTCGGCGCCGTGCGGTGTGCCCCTCCCCCGGCCGGGTCAAGCCGCCAAGCACAGGCGGACTGAGCCCCGGGGAGTGGGCACCGGCTCCCACCCGCGGCAATGCGAACGCCGACGTCGATGTCAGTGGTCACCCCTATGCTGCGCCGCACAGCGAGGCACGACCCCGCTCACCCTCAAGAGCGGGGAGTTGGACCCATGGCGCGCATCGGCCGACCGCGGAAGGACCCCCGCGAGCCGGAAGAGATCATGCAGGCGGTGGGCCTGGAGCCGCTGGACCCCTACCCCGGCAGCTCCGCCCCGTGGCGGTGCCGTCATACGGAGTGCGGGCGGGAGGTCACCCCCCGCCTGAGCAACGTCACCAAGGGACAGCGCGGCTGCCTGTACTGCTCTGGGCGGGCCCGGCTCGACCCCGAGGCCGCGGCCGGCGTGATGCGGGCAGCTGGCCTGGAGCCCCTGGAGCCCTATCCCGGCAGCGACCGCAAGTGGCGGTGCCGCCACGTCGCCTGCGGGAGCGAGGTCACCCCCACCTACGTCCGGATCAACTCCGGTGCCGGGCCCTGCCGGTGGTGCGCGCCGAACGCGCCGGTCGACCCGGACGTCGCCGCAGCCGACATGCGGGCCGCGGGCCTGGAACCCTTCGGCCCGTACCCGGGAGTGGACACGCCCTGGCCCGTCCGCTGCACGACGTGCGGAGAGCCCGGGACCCCCACGCTCGGCTCCATCCGGCAGGGCCAGGGCGGCTGCTACCCCTGCGGCCGACGCAAGGCCAACGAGTCGATGCGCCACGACGCCGAGACCGCGGCCGCGGTGGTGCGGGCAGCGGGCCTGGAGCCGCTGGAGCCGTACCCCGGAACCGCGTTCCCGTGGAAGAGCCGCTGCACCAAGTGCGCGGCCATCGTCTCCCCGCGCCTGGGCTCCCTGACCGGCCGCAGCCGCCGTCCGGGCTGCAAGCGGTGCGCAGACCGGGCCACCGGTGAGGCACAGCGCCACGACGAGGACCTGGCCGTCGCCGAGATGCGCGAGCACGGATTCGAACCCCAGGAACCGTACCGCGGGGTCAAGTACCCCTGGCGGTGTCTGTGCCACGGCTGCGGCACCATCACCTCGCCGACCTTCGGATCCATCCTCGCCGGCCAGAGCGGATGCCGACGCTGCGCCGACCTCCGCGCTGGCGCCGCACGACGGGAAGACCCCGAGCGCGCCGCCGCCTCCATGCGCGAGGCCGGCCTCGAGCCCCTGGAGCCCTACACCACGACCATGACACCCTGGCGCTGCCGCTGCACCACCTGCGGCCGAACCTCGACACCCACCCTGTCCAAGATCCGCAGCGGCCGCGGATGCAAGTACTGCGCCCGCTTCGGCTTCGACCGCGCCGCGCCCGCCCGCGTCTACGTCGTCACCCACGCACAGCACGGCGCCGTCAAGATCGGCGTCGCCGGCGCCCTTCAGCGCAACGACCGCATCGCCCAGCACCGCCGCCTCGGATGGACCCTGTTCTACGAACACCACGTGCCCACCGGCGACGACGCACTGTCCGTCGAGCAGACGATTCTGCGGCGCCTGCGCGCCGCCGGGCACGGCGTCTTCCTCACCGCCATCCAGCTGCCCAACGGATGGACCGAGACGTTCGACGCAGCCCGCGTGACCGCCGCCCAGCTTCGGGACGCGATCCGAGAACACCAGACCACGCTGTCCTCTCCCGAGCCGCTGACCCTGTTCTAGCCTCCCATCTGGACCGGGGGAGCGACCAGCCTCGGCGGGCCCGGCGGCCACCAGACGCGCCAGGTCAGCACTTCGAGCCGTCACCGAGGGCGATGACAGGCCGAGGTGCGGGACGGTGCGGGTGCCATACGCCCCTGCGATCAAGCCTCCAGCAGAGTCCTCGCACGCTCCGCGAGCAAAGGCATCAAACGCTCTCGCCACGTGTCCAGAGAGATCATTCCGCTGGACATGCCGCCATGGGCGTATTGCACCCGGTACACGGAAGACCGTCGATCCCTGACGAGGTCAAGGCCCACAAGCTCTCCGAACGCCGTGTGCAGACGGCTGACGACTTCATCGACCGATGTTGGAGCGTCAGCATCGGACAAGTGGTCACGAAGGGCCTCCCAGAGGTAGGGGTCGCCACGCAGGCCCCAGCGTTCAGGCTCGGGATCGAAGAGGTCAGCGATGGTCACGGCCACTGAGGTGGGGGCTGTCCACGGTTCGCCCGACGGTTCGTAGACGCAGTCGGCAGTAATGCGAAATACCGGCGACGAATCGTGGTCCATCTTGCCTCTGGCCTCGACGTTCAGTTCAGAACCGCGGAACGCAATGATGAAGACTCCGCCAGTTACCCGGATCCAGTACGCGGGTAGGGCGAGCTCGGTGAGAACCTCGAGCTGAGGCAGGCGCACACAGTACGGGGCGGTCTTGTCGTACCGGGTGATCAGGGCGTACAGGTTGCGCTGCAGGTCGGTGAGGACGTCGCCGGGAAGATGGTGCTTGACCTCGGGCTCCAGGATGCGCGCGAGGTGCTGGTGCCCGCGTGCGGCCGCGATATCGGCAGGCCGTTCTCCCGCGCTGTTGCGCAAAGTGCGCCACGCCCCGAACTCGAGGAGGTCTTGCACGACGTCGGTGGGAGCTCCATGCCACGCAGCCTGGTGGAGCGGCGCGTACCGTTTCTTTCCGTCCAGGCGCACGGCGTTGACCCAGATGCGTTGGTCCCTGGGATTCAGAATGGTCAAGACGCGTTGCCAGTTGCCGTCGCGGGTGGCGTCGGCCAGCTCATCTCGCAGTGCCACTTCGTGTGGGTTGCCAACGGCCCGGGTTATACGCCCGTCCCACTGTGCGATGCCTTCGAGCCCATAGCGCATGCGGACGAGTGTATGGCCGGTGATCACCCTTGCACGGGTTGCTGAACAACGCCGCGAGGCGTGCCGCAGTTGTCCGGGCGCCGCGGCGGCCAGGGTGCCTGTCACCGTGGTCACCTGCCGGGCGGTCTCAGCCTTCCGGTCTCTCACCCAGTTGGGCCGGCCATACCGTGAATCGTGATCGCTGCAGCCGTCGGCGCTGACAGCCAGCTCAGGGACAACTGCACCGTCACGCCTCCGGAACGCGCCGGTTGTCCCACCTGAAGGCGCCCGTACCCTTTGCCCAGCTGAGCCCGTGGATTCCCAGCGGAGCCAGAATCTCGGGCGCACCTGCTGCATCTTGTCGTGGCCGGTGGAATCGGGTCACAGACCAGTCGCCTTGGATCCAGTTGCGGCAGTACTGCCAGGGCGGGACGTCGCACTTGGGGCATGCCACCGCGGCGCACGCGTTCCAGGCCCGACGCAGGGCGACGTCAACAGTGCGAACATCCTGGCCCGTTGGTTTTGCGGTGAGGGTGAAATACTCCATCGGCCGATGATGGCAGCCGGTTCAACTGCACGTCATACGAACTGTCTGCCCCCAGAAAGAACGACTGCCCCTCGCGAACACCCACACGATCGAACGGCAGCGCAAGCGCGGGCACCGCGACGGCCGGGCGAAGGGCAACGGAACACCGGCACTAGGAAGCCCGACGCGGGCTCGGGGCCGGACGGACAGGCGCGGCAGACACGGCCAGCCAGGCAGCCAGCCCGCAGGAGCGGTGCGGGCCCCGGCCCAGGCACCGACGCCCGGGCGGAAGACGACGAAGCGCGGACACGGCAACGCGGCCGGGGCCGAAAGCGGCGCGGGACCGGACAGCGGGGCCAGCACGCACGGAGCAGGCGCACCCCGGCGCGAGCGGCCTGGGCAGTCGGCCGGCAGCCCCGGCACGGACCCAGCAGCCGGAGCGGCGCAGAGGCCACCGAGCACACCATGCCCCACACATTCATGGCCTGTCCCTGCGCAGCGCCGAGCCGGACACCCAGCCGCTGCTCGACAATGCCCTGCGCGGCTGCCCGGTGGTACCGGCCCGGGCTGCCGAACTCGGTACGCAGCACCCCGGCAGCCTCCACAACCTGCTCCCCGGCCGAGACCGGCTGTGCGTCTCGCGCACCGGACGACGCACAGCCGTAGGCCCGGACGGCGACGCAGCGAGGGGCTTCGCGGGGCACCGCCGATCCGGCCCTCACTCACCGGCTCACCGGTGTCCTCACCACTCTGCACGTCTGCTGGCCCCACATCCACCTCGGCGTCGGCCAACCCGGCTTCCGCAGGCGGGCCGCGTCGGCGGGTGCGCGAGAAGCTGGAACGGCGGGGGCGGCGAAGGAGTCCACCGCGGCCAGCAGACCCTTCGCCGCGGTCAGCAGGCCCGCCGTGACCGGGCGCCCGGTCTGCGGGCAGCGCGCCGGTTACTCCCTCCGCAGGATCAGCGCTCGCTGCGACGGTTGCGCCAACGACCCCAGGGAGACATTATCTGCGCAGGTCACGGCCGTACACCGGTTCGGGGAGCGGATCCGTGCCGAAGATCGACAGCCGCTATTCTCCCCGTATGTCCCCATACGATGCGCAGTGGCTGCTGCGTAGTGACTGGCGCACCGCCGTTGTGGCCGAACGCGAGGTCGTCCTCCCTCCGTTCCACATGGCACAGGATCTGCACCGTACGCTTCGGCCCATGGAGCGGGTGCTGGCCCTCTATTACCACGGGCTGGGGTACGCGGCGCTCACCAAGAAGGCACTCATTCTCCTGAGCATCGGCGGGGTGGCGCCGTCGCGGGTCGCGAGGCCTCTGGTGATCATGCGCCCCCCGTACGAGGACGCTTCACGCGTGGACGCCTCACGCTTGGACGTGTCCGTGGACGGACGACGGATCACCCTGTGGGGATCGCGGATCGACGCTTCCTGCACACTCTTGCAGGGGACCCGAAAGGCGAGATCCGGCTCCCCTGCCGGTGATCCGCGCCTGGCCGCGGCAGCTGGGGAAGTCCTGCCCACCGACTCCTCCGCACACCCCCACGGCAGAGCCCGTCTGTCCGCATGGGTCCGCAGACGCCCCGTCCTCGCTTCCGTGGCCGCGGCGACGCTGGTCTTCGCCGCCTGGGGAGCGGGACACGAGACACCCGCTCGCGCAGGTATTGAAGACCGCTCCGTGGTGGTGCCGGACTTCGCGGGAACTGCTCTTACCACGGCCGTCGCGGACGCACGACGCCAGTCCTGGATAACCGTGTCGTCCGCCGATGCCTCATCGTCCCTGCGTCCGGTGGCCGACGGGGCGCCCGGCTGGCGAGTGTGCTTCCAGACGCCCTCCCACGACGAGACGGTTCGCCCGTCCGCGAGCGCGCTGAAGCTCTACGCGGTCCCCGAGAAGGAAGCGTGCCCGTCGCGACTGCTCGCCCCACCACGGGTGATCATGCCGGACGTAGTCGGCGAGCGGTTCGACGATGCCTCACGCGCTCTGGACGACCTCGGGCTTGCGCACACAACCGCCTTGCACGCTCACACAGGTGAGCGCCTGGACGATGACTCTCAGGACGTGGACGACTGGCAGGTGTGCCGCCAGGAGCCGGAAGCCGGCGACGAGGTGTTGCTGTCGACCTCGGCCGACCTCTGGTTGATCGGTCAGGGTAACTCCTGCACCAAACCCAGTCCGAAGCCCACTCCGAAGCCCAAACCGAAGCCCAGACCCGAGCCGAAGCCTCGCACCGGGGGCACGAGCGGCTCCACCACGGGAGGTGGCACGTCAGGCGGCGGCTCCAGCAGCAGTGGGTCCAGTGGAGGCTCTTCCGGGGCCTCGGGTGGAACCACCGGTGGCACGGGAAGTCAGCCCGGCATCCAGTTCGGGAGGTACTGCTCTCCCGTGGGCGCCACCGCGACCACCGTCGACGGGCGCCCCGCGAAGTGCTTCATGGGCAGCGACGGCCGGGCCCGGTGGGGCTACCACTCCGGCTGATCCAGTCACACCTGGGACCAGTGTCGGCGTACTTGTCTATGTGCAGAGCCGCGTACGTCGCCTGCCCCCTCGCAGAGCCGAACGGATCCGACGGTTCCCGCCCCGACGCGCGGCGGCATGCCTACTCGTTCAGGACCGCTAGCAGACAGTGGTTGGGCTCGCGCTTGCCAGTGCCGCCTGGCGTCGGCAACTCCACAGCTGACGGCCAGGCTCGGCCGCGGGTGCCATGCCATCGGCATCACCGTGCGCTGCAGATGGTGCTGCTGATCGACCTCCTCCTGCCGTCTGCGGCCGCCACCGGATCTTCTCGCGGGCTTGCTCGTTGGCCAGACGGACGGCGCCGGGAGCGGAGTGCCGACGAGAGCAGGGAGTGGGAGATGGCAGGAGCGGTCACCCCGGAGGTCCGGGCCGCGCAGAGGCGGATCGTCGGCACGATCAATGCTTCCGGGAGGCTGAACGCCGACGGCCTGGCAATGTGGCGGGAAGTCAACTGCGGCGAATGGAAGGCCACCGCCGCCGAGATCAGCGCTGACCTGGACCTGCTCCAGGTCCCGAACACCATCGTGACCGCTTTCCGCTTCCCGCTCGCCACCTCCTACACCAAGGCCATGCGCAAGGGCGAGGAGGTCCGCATCCTGCGTAAGGACCTCAGCCACCTGGTGCAGTGGATGCCGTCACTGGAGCAAGTGATCGCCGACATCCCCGAGGACGCCCCGCACTGGGAATTCGTGGTGTTCCAGCCCCGCGCCGACTGCATGGCCATCGCCTTCCTGCAACTGTCGGCAGAATGGCCCACCTGGTCAAAGAAGCAGGCCCGCGCCGCCCGGCTGGTCTGTGCGGAATGCGACTACGACCTGCGCGACCTTGCCGAGGACCGCGCGCCGTACGACGTCCGGCTGCCCGAGCAGCCCAAGCGGCGCCGGCTGGTGTGCGGGAAGTGCTGCAACGACGGCTTGGACGAGATGGAGCGTCTGACCGCGCTCGCCGGAGAACCGTCATGACGGCGTTCGCGCCGAGCACGGACAGTGCTCCAAAGCGCTCCACGCGAGCAATGGGAGAAGTGGCTTGACCACCGGTAGCCATGAAATCGCAGCCTCCAGCAGGAGGGGCGAACCGATGACGGCTGCCGTTCTCATCTCGCCGCAAGCCATGGCGGCGATTGTCGAATGCACGAGCCGCCGCCCGAACTGGCTCAGCTCGTCCATTGCCAACCCGCCTGAACACGATCTGACCTGCGCTCAGGCGCTGGAACTGGCGGACCTCGCTGCTGCGGCGGAGTGGGAGTGCCAGCAGCCTGCGGACGTTGACACGGATGCCGCGGCCGCCGCATGCAGGGCTCTGGTCGACATCCTGGAACAGGCCGTGACCGGGATGCTGCTGGGCCGTGAAGTCGTCGTCAGCGATGCCTGGATGACCGTGGATCCCGACGACGACTTGGAGCGTCCGATGGTTCACCGCGGCGTGATCACCGCTGCGACGACGACGCCCGCTCTGAAGTTGACCTTGGCGGCTGACACTGGCCGCGCGTTGACCATCGGCGCGCGACTGTGGACGGTCACCGACCGCGCCACCGGGCAGGTCCTGTACAGACCGCCGGGCCTCGGAAAGAGCGCCAAGTAGTACGGCAGGCCAAGTCCAGGGTCAACCGGTGCTTTGCCAGGAGCGCAGCCGGTCGGCGATGTCGTAGACGGTCAGTCGCAGCGCGCGGATGTCGGTGATCAGGTCGCGCCACGGCTCGAAGGAGTCGTCGACCTCCTGGCCGGAGGCTCTGATGTATGCCACCGCCACGCCGTATGCGAAGTACGCATTGCGGGCCGGCAGCGGGCGCAGCAGGACCAGTTGTTCCAGCAGGGCGGCGGCCCGCCAGTATGCGTCGGGCTCTCCGGAGTCCAGCTGAGGTGTGTTGACCCGATGGCGGGCGACGGCTGCCACCAGGCCGGAGTAGTCCCGGACCCCGAGCTCTTTGCCGAGCAGTTCCTCTTGCCGGTCGAGGAGCCACCGGATGTCGATGTGCAGGTCCAAGGGTCAGGCCGCCCGCCCCGTGCTGGTGTGCTGGGCGGGTGCGTCGTCGGGGAAGGCGTCGTCGAACGCCTCGGCCAGGCCAGGGCGGGCGATGATGCCGCGGAACTCGGCCGTCGCCCGGCTCAGCGCGATCTGGTTCTCTTCGACTCTGGCCAGGTCGGCCAGGTAGGCGCGCACGCTCTGCCCGCGGGCTGCGGCGACCGCGGCGAACCGGTCTCTGGTTTCTGAGTCAACCTTCACGGTGGTGTCAGCCATACACCGAGTATGCACCCACGGGTACCTTTGCGAATACCCGTTACCCAATTCCGGGCTCTGGCTACGTTCCGTCGTCGATGAGGTTCGGCGTGAGGTCGCCGCGTACGCGCCGCACGCGCGGCCTGTGCCGGTAGCGGCCGAACTCCAGCCGGTCCTGGTCGACCTCGATCTCGACCACCACTTCGGGCTCCACAGGCAGGTAGCGCACCGGGTCGGCGCCGGGCAGGCCACCCACCGTGCCCGGCAGCTCGCGCATCTCCCCGCCCGCCGCGTGCAGGAGCGGCGCCACGGCGGCTCGGACGTGCGGAGGAAGCGGCAGGCTCACAGCCACGGCACGCATCCTCCCGCCGTGAGGCCGGCCCAGGACGAGGGCCTGGGCCGCCGGGGTCCGGCCGGTCACCCCGATGACCACCGCCTCGGTGGTGTGACGCCGACGCCACTTCACCCACCCCGAAGCCAGGCCCGCCGCATACCGCCCGTCGGCCCGCTTGCACACCAGGCCCTCCACCCCGCCCAGCGCACCGACCCACTCCAGAGCCTGCGCGCGGTCCTCGGTGGCCGGTACCGCGCGCAGCGTGGGCGGTCCTTGCTCGAGGAGGTACAGCAGTCCGGGACGCCGTTCGGTGTACGGGCGCTGGCGCCAGTCCTGCTCGCCGACCGCGAGGACGTCGAAGAGCGCGACGTGGACAGTGAAGTCGGCGCCGCTTCGAGGGCCGCGGCTGCCGGTCCGACTCTGCAGCCGGTCGAAAGCCAGCCCGGATCCGTCGTTGAGGACCGCGACGAGCTCGCCGTCCAGGACGGCGTCCGGCAGGTTCGACGCAGCGCGCGCGATGTCGCTGAACGGGCGGGACAGATCAGTGCCGTGGCGGCTCCACACCCGCCCGGTCGCGGTGTGGATCTGGCAGCGCCATCCATCCCACTTCGGTTCCAGCATCCAGTCCGATGACTCGGGGACGGCCTCGACCGCGCGTGCCAGGGCAAGCGGGGCAGGCAGGGCAAACGGGGGCACCGTGACCTCCAGCAGGGATCGGTTCTCGTGCACGGAGCCGACTGCCGACGGTGTCCTCCAGTGCCTTTCGGGAGGCATCAGGAGCAGAGCGAGCCCGACCCCGCCAGAGCGTTACGGGGGCCGGGCTGCCCGTCAGACCCTAGACCGTCACGGAAGTCGGAGCCGCGGCTGGACCGGCGGCTTCGGCGGTGCAGCCGCCATCGAGGCGGTCCGCATCAGCAGACCTGAGCGCGCAGAGACTCAGGTCGCCCGTCGGCGGCCGCGCTTCAGGCTCGTTTCACGCAGGTCGCGGGGATCTGCCCGCCGTGGACCACGCGCCAGACCGAGCCGGAGCGGCCGCACTTGCGGTACGCCGGGCCTCCCCGGGTCCGCGCGATCGCCTCGACGCACGACAACAGGACGTCGCCGCGGTGGACGTAGCGGTCGACCGGGCTGTTCGGCTTGGCCACCGGACCGTCGTTCCACGCCGGCCGCCGCACCGCGACCACCCGTCCCGTCACCCGGTACTGCGTCGCACACACGTCCCCGGCCGAGGCGTGCCGGGACGAAGCCCGCGAAGCTGCCGGTGACGCCAGCACGCCAGTGAGGACGAGCACGGTCGCGGCAGCGGCAGCCAGTGCAGACAGGGATCTTCGTCGCGTCATGCCCGGACAACCGCTGCCGCGATCGGCTGTTACGGCTTCGCTGAGACGATCACCCGCCGGGGAAGGCCCAACCGGGTGACAGGTGTTGGAGTGTCAGGCACCGAGATGTTCGCTGAGGCAGACATACGTGGGAGCTTCCTGGTCGCCGAGGCTGCTGTAGTCCAGGACGGCTGGGTAAGTCTGGCGTGTTCCCGCGTACAGAGGTGTGCAGTCCTGCTCGGTGTCGTAGAAGACGATCGCCTGCCCCTGTGCATCGCGAGTGCCGGACGGGCTCACCAGGTCGGCGCCGCACTGGTAGCCGGGGGCGTTCATCAAAAGCACAGCGTCGCGGGAGGTGTCGTTGGCGCTGCCGGTCCAGGCCACGCAGTAGAAGACTCCTGGATCGCCGCCGGTGGACGGCTCGGAGATGATGTTGACCCTCTGCAGGGTGGGCGGGCCGCCGCACAGACGGTTGATGTCCTTGATGTAGTACCCGGCTCCGACGGCGCAGATGTCCTTCTTGGACTTGCACAACGCCGAGCCCCTGGGCGCCTTGTAGGTGACCGGCAGGCACGTGGCGGACCCGGACGCCGGGGGCTTCGTCCCTGGCCTTGCTTCCGGAGCGCCTGCTGCTGGGGAGGCAGCCACGGCGCTGGATCGGCTGCCGGGCGTGATGGTGGCGGACGGCGTCGTGCCGTCCCCGGCCAGCGTGTTGCCCCGCTGCCCATCACGGATCTGATCGGCGATCAGGATCGTGCCGGCAGCGGCCACAGCGAACCCGGTGACGGCGGCCGCAGCCACGAGCCCAATGCGGCGGCGGGCGATCCGGCGTCGGGCCAGCGTCCAGGCCGGGTCACCCTCGGCGACCGGCCAACCCTCCCATCCGGCCGCCACCAGATCACCCGCCAGCGTCGGCGCCTCGCCCCCCGGCCGCAGGACCTGCGTGGCCTGGGCGGCCAGCAGCGCCGTGCACTGTCCGGCCAACACGGCGGCCGTGGGCCGCTCCTCCGAGGATTTGGCCAGTGCAGAGGTCACTACCGGCAGGAGGTCGTCGGGTATCCCGGCGAGGTCGGGTTCGGCGGACATCACCCGGGCTGCGACCGCGTCTGGTGCGCCGGTGCCGAAGGGGAGGCGTCCGGTGGTGGCGTAGGCGATCAGTGCGCCCCAGGCGAAGATGTCGCCGGCCGGTCCCGCGACTCCGGTTCGGTAGCCCTCGGGACTGATCCACCCCGCAGTGCCAGTCATCACGCCGGTCCGGGTCACCGACGTGCCGTCCAGCGCGTGGGCGATGCCGAAGTCCAGCACCCGCGGCCCGTCCGGCGCGAGGATGACGTTCCCCGGCTTCACATCACGGTGCACCACCCCGGCCGCATGAACGACGGCCAGCGCGGCCGCGGTCCCGACCGCCAGCACGTACAACCGGGCCCCGGACAGCGGCCCGTGCGCGGCGATGTGCTCGCCGAGCGTGAGGCCGGGCACGTACGGGGTGGCCAGCCAGGGAACATCCGCACCGGGGTCCGCGGCCAGCAGCGGCACCAGGCAGGGCCCCGTGACCCGCCGGGACAGCTCGACTTCCCGCTTGAACCGGGACCGGAACTCCTCGTCGCCGGCCTGCGCCGGATGGACGACCTTGACCGCCACCCGCTGCCCGCCTGCATCCAGGGCCGCATGAACCGTCCCCATACCGCCCGAACCCAGCCGGCCGATGACCCGGTACGGGCCGATCCGGCCCGGATCACCAGGCCGTGATGGATGAACACGCGCAGACAACAACGCCCCCACAGGCAAGAACACCCCCGGCCGTCTCGGCCGGATCCGCAACTCTCTCACGCAAGGCATGCGAGGACTTGCCTAGCGTTGATTTCGATGACGACGCACGCGGCCGGCCAGTCGCGGCGCCGGCACACGGTCGGGAGCGGAGGCCAGCGAGGTGAGCTGTGTCGGTCGATCGGCTGTCATCTGATTTGTTCAAGTGTGGTCAGGAGAAGTCGGCAGTTTGTGGCTGCGTCGTAGCTGCTGCCCAGCCGCTGATATCGGTAGCCGCCGCGGTGGGCTGACCACAGGCCCTTCCAGATGGCGTAGGGCCGCATGGCGTCAATCCACGTGCACTTCGTCATCCAGTGCCGAGCCCGCGCGGCGCTGCCGAAGTGCCTGTGGAGCTCGCGCTCGAGGACCTTGCAGTCGAAGGGCGCGTTGTAGGTAAGGCAACGTCGGCCGTGCAGGAGTCGGGTGAGGCGCGGCACGAATGCGGAGAAGGGCGCTGCGGCCGTGGCCTTCTCCGGAGTGATGCCATGCAGTGCGGTTGCTGCCGGGGTGATCTCAGCGAAGGGGTTGAGGCGTTCGTTGAAGAGCACACGGCCGCGGTGGTCTGTCAGTGCGATCTGCACGGCCCATGGGTCGGTGAGGGAGGTGGTCTGTGTATCGAGAACGATCATGTGTGGATCGTTGAGGATGCCGCAGGCCCATCGGTGGACGCGTGACTGATCGGCTTGCCAGGTTGGCGGGCGGCGCAGGACGCGGATGGCGTCGTCGAGGTCGCAGTGCTGCTCGCGAAGCCGCTGCACGTGCCAGTGACAGTCGGAGCCGCTGTGCTGGGCGTGGACGGTGCCGAGGTAGCGCGCTTCTTCGTAGACCGCCCAGGTCGGGCGATCGGTGTCGGCAGGCCGAACGAAGTCGACGGCTCTGGTGTCTACGTGGTGGGTGAAGAGGTGGTCCAGCTTCAGCAGGTCAGGCGACATCATGGGCAGGGGCCTTGAGGATGAGTGGGGTGAGTGGAAGGCCGTGCGCCATCCAGTTGTGGAACGCCTCCGCGGTGTAGAGGAGGCCGCTGCCTGAATGACGGCCTGGCTGTCTGGGGTGGCTCCGGTTGATCCGCAGCACCACGTGCAGGCCGTCTGCCTGGATCGACTCTCCGAGGTCGAGGTGGACTGGGCGGCGGCAGGCTTGCAGGGTCTCCCGGGGCCGGCTCCAGACGAAGTTGACGTGAGGACGTCCAGGGACCGGACCGATGCGGAGGCGGTTCTGGAGGTGTGCGTCGCGGGCGTGGAAGAGCCAGACCATGTCGCCGTAGACGCGTTCGCGGAGATCGATTTCGATGCGGGACAGAGGCCCGTACTGCAGCTCGACGATGGTCCCGCATGGAGCGAGCACGTCGGCTTCCAACTCGCCACGCCGCACGAACTGCTGGTCTTTGCTCAGTCCGGTGCGCCAGCGTTGGTTCCAGGGCCCCTCGCCGCGTACGCGGGAGGGGCCAAGGTGTGCCCCGCATTCTGGGCACCGTGTGAGGGAGGGCACTAGGCAGCCTTGAGCTGACGGTCCAGCCAGGCCACCGTCTCCTTGGTGAGGCCGAGGTCTTCGGGCGTCCGGCCGGCGGCAGACAGGACCCCGGCGATGCTCGTCTCCGCGCGATGGGTGTTGATCAGATCTTCCAGGACCGGGTCCGCCGCCTCCAGGCGGTCGAGGAAGGCCAACTCGTCTTCATGGACGCGCATCTGCCGGGCCGCGTCCGACTGAACGTCATACAGGCGTCGCTGTTCGGTCTGGGCCTTCTTGCGGCGCGCGGGGATGCTCGCCCGATAATCGGCGTACTGGACGATGAAGAGGGTTCCCTGGTGACCGGTGCCGGTGCCGGTGCCGGTGCCCTTGCCGTTCTCTGTCGTCTTGCGGCCGGAGCCCTCGATGAAGGTCACGGCAGTTCCAGCGCCGGCCATCGTTCCTGCTCCGCAGCCGGGGCCGCTCGGTGTCTTGCCGTCGCGTCCGTGTTGGCCTTCAGTGCCGGATGCCGGCTGGCCCGGGTCGTCAGTCTTGGGTCCGGCCGTGGTGGTGGGGCCCGGCTTGGCTTGCGGTCCCGTCTCGATCACTGCGGCGCGGGCTTGGTCGTACTTCAGGTACTGCTGCTCGATGTGCTTCGCTCCGGGAGCGTTCGCCGCGATGATCTGATCCGCTGCGCGGAACGCGTGGATGACGCCGTCACGGATTCCCATCTTGATGCGCTCGCACATGACCTTGCGGAACTCGGTGGGACTGTCTCCGGCTTTGACGGTGGCGTCGTCGCAGATCTCGGCGAGCCAGTGAGCGGTCTCAGGAGGGTAGCGGTCGAAGTAGAACGGCGCGTTGTCGGCGGGGACGTCGTTGTGGTCGTCGGCGGGGACGTCGTTGTTCATGCGGTGGTGCTCTCTACGAGGCGCAGGCCCCCGGGCTTGCGCGCGTTGGTGATGGCGGCGGCCCACTGGGCCACGTCGTCGGCGAGGAAGGCGACGAGCCGAAGGAGGTCGTCGTCAGCGCTGGCGATGACTCTGTCGGCGGGGTACCAGTCGGTGACGAAGGCGTTGAAGCGGCCGACGGCTCTGGCGAAGTCCTGGCGCCACTCGGCCAGGAGCAGTTCCTCACTTGGCCGGTTGCCGCCGAGGACCTGAACGAGTTCGCGGAAAACGGCCTCTCCCGGTTCAGCCTCTAGTGCGTCACCTCCAGCGGCTTGGTGGGCGGCTTCCTGCGCAGCGGCCGGGATCAGGTCCGGGTCTTCCCGCAGTACGGCGCGGGCCAGCTCGGGGCGCTGCACGAGGTATGCGGCGGTGATGGTGCGGGTGGCGTCCGCATCGGCCTTCACGGCGCCGAGGATCGCCTCGCGGACCTCTGGCTGGTTGGCCTCGAACTGGTTGACTGCCGCGACGACCGCATTGCGGCCGGCCTGGATTCCGGGGCGCCTGCTGGGCGGAATGGCCTTGCGGACGGCCTTGAGGTAGTCACTCTCGGTGACTTCGAGGATGTCGTGCTCCTCGGCGAGGGCCATCAGGCCCTGCAGGATGCTGACCTTCTCCTCGAACTGCTCCGGGTCGAATACACCCGGTTCGGTGCTGAGAGCGACCTGGTGCAGGGTGGTGAACGAGACGTACACCTTGGAGTCAAGGACGGGACCACGGTGCTGCGGCGTCCACCGATGAGCCAGCAGGCGGCATTTACGCAGCGTTTGCGGTGACAGCTTGAGTCGAGCGGTAAGCGCATCGAGCTGCGCCTCGGTGGCGTAGCGGGACCCGGCCTTGGCCGGCGGGCCGAACTTCGCCAGAAGCCAGTCCCCTACCGCGAAGCGGGTGGCCCGGAATGCGCGTCCGGTCGTTGTTCCGCGGGTGACGATGCGCTCGATCTCCTCGAACTCCGAGGGCGTGCAGCCGGCTTCATCCGCGGTTTGGGGTTCGGTCCAGTACGACGTGGACGGCGTGGTCATCCTCGTGCCCTCCGAGTGGGGAGGCTGTCCACATCGGACAACCGGGCACGGAGAGTAGCCGTACCGTCGCTGTCCTGGCGCAAAGTGATGATCGTGCTGGGTCTGGGACGAGCGCGGCTCCCGGCGTGCCAGCCATCAACTCGACGTGCGGACAGATCACCTTCAGCGGTGAATTCGCAAGCGGATGAGTTGGCGAGCCGTGCGTAGTCGCAGGCCGTCGCGCACAGCCAGCGTCGGGTGACCGGGTCGTGCGCGTTGGCTGCCGCCTCAGCGTTGGCCGCGGCATACCCCCACCGCTCTCGGCGGAGCCCGGAGCATTGCTCCTCGGCGGTGCGCAGGTACGCGGCGAGCACAGGGAGCTGGGGCTGAGGGAGGCAGAGCTCGGCGATGGACGCGGCCGATGCGGTGGGGTGTACTTCCGCGGTGCAGCGGCCAGCCGTGAAACCGGTCAGGGCAGCGGGCGGAGTGGACTGAGAGGACATGCTCGGACCGTAGGTTTGGAAACTGACAGGGCGTACTGCGTCTGGAGCAACCCCCTTCACCCTCAAGGGGCCGCCTCACCCGGGTGGATCAATCCCGCTGCAGATGGTCGGCATCGCCGCGCGGAGCGGCAGACTCCTTGCAGGGGGTCTCGGACCAGCGCGCGCCCATGTCGTCCTGGAGTCAGTGGGCTTGTGAAACCTGGCGGCGGGGCGCTGGGGCGCTGGTGGATACTGCCGAAGTGCCGACGGATCTGAAGAGCACGCTGGCCGCGCTGGATACACATGAGCCGGCCTCGTTGCTCGGACTGCGCGAGACGCAGTGGATCGATGTGAAGCGGGACCCGTATCAGCTGGCCGACCCCAAGGCGGTCGAGGAACTGACCAAGGACGTCGCAGGGTTCGCCAACGGGGGCGGCGGAGTCATCGTCCTCGGCCTCGACACCCGTCTTGAACGCACCTGGAGGCGAAGGCCATCGATGAGGACCTGGACGTTCCAGGTCCTCATGTTCTCCGCTATGGACCTCACCGCCCGCCACCCGCGCACCGGCGAACTCCAGCGCGAGCTGACCTACGACGGGCTGCGCGCCGCCGAGGCCAAGGGCAGCAAGGGCGGGCGCCGTCGCGGCCGCGACGGCCGCCGACGTGCGCACCGCGTACCTCGAAGGCCGCTCCATCGCCGCCCTCGCCCGCGACCACGGCGTCAGCCGCGGCGCGATCCGGACCGGCGTCGCTGACCTCCTGCCCGAGCACACCGCCAGCGGGGCGGACGCGCCCGCCCCGCTGGCGGTCACCCTCGACATGCCCAGTAAGGTCGCCGACTACCTCCGCACCACCGAGCTGGAGCCCGCCGAGCGCGGCGCGCTCGACCAGGGGATGACCGTACGGCGCGGCCAGGGCTACACCCTGCGCGTCAGCGCCATCCCCGCCGTACACCGAGGGCTCCTCGCCCGCTGCCAGCCGCTCGACGGCGGCCAGGGCCTCCCCGCGGTCCCGGCCCAGCGCAAGGCCCGCCGCGAGTACGGGAACCGGGTCACGGCGCTCACGCCCTGACCATGATCAATCTCAGCGCCAACCGCTGTACCGATGTTTCCCGAGGCCGGAGACTGGGGAGCGCTGCGCCTCGCAGGCCTTGCCGTCGTGATCGCAATCGGGGCCGCTGCTGTAGGCCTCCTCGCGCTGTCCGATCCAGTGACGGTCGTCCTGATCTTCAGCGTGGGCATGCTGGGCGTCTCGGTGCTGTACAGAAAGAACCTGACGCGCGGGTTGGGCTTCCTTGAACTCTGGCTGCGGTGACCGCCAGGGTGCGGTCGTAGACAAGCGAACCGGTGCCAACGCTCGATCATCGAGGGACGGGACGCCTAACGAGGCTCCTGCTAGTGATCGTTGAGATGGTCCCGCGCGACCTCCGTGAACCCCTGAACGGACCTCATGAGGCTCATCAAAAGGGTGCTGGGTAATGTCTGAGGCTCGCCCTCCTGGGGCGCGAAGAAGGGCTTCAGGGCAACCCTGGCCCAGCAGTCCCGGATGGGATTGGCGGCCAGACGGACTTGCTCTGCCAGCATTGCGATGTGGTCGGGACCTTCGAGCGAGACCACGACTTCGGCGCGGCGCAGGTCGCCGGGCTGACAGGAGTCGTAGATGTCCCGCTGCCAGCTCGGTGACGCCGCTTCGAGCTCGTCCAGGACGTCGTCGACCGCGCGAGGGACAGGTGCCGGAGCGAAGGCGTCGACCAGGTCAGCCCTGCGAATCGGGCGAGTCAGCGCGCCCCTAACTCGCAGGTGGTATCCCAGAGGGAAGCTCTCCCGGGGCAGTTCGGCCCTAGCCATTGCGCCTACTAGGTGCGAGACGGAGCCCGCACTCTCGAGATACGACCACGCTGCCCGGATGAGATCGGCATAGGCGTCCCGTTGGTGCTGCCGACGCACAGCATCAATCGGCCCATGATGCGCACTTCGCGCCTGGGCCTGGCCAGCGGCGTAGCCGGCCGCGGAGGCCAGAACGGCGGTCGGAGCGCCGATGAGTGCAGCTATCACGCCTGGGTCCATGGGGAAATCTTGCCGTGCGTACCGGCGGCGAATCAGCCGGATTGCTCACCTTGAGGCGAGACGCCAGGCTGGCTGCCCGCCGTGTCGGCGGCCACGACCGCACCACCAGCCGTGGGCCCCGTCGCCCTCTTCGCCGCACCGCGACCGCCGGGGTCTTTCGCCATGCCCACCACGTCCCGAGTCGCGCCCTGGCACGATCCAGCCCATGTGCATCACTCCACGGCCCGGAGCCGACCGGGGCAACATCCTCCAGACGCTCCAGAAGCTCCACCTGGAAGCCACCAACCTGCGCGCGGCCGGTCAAAACACCGCATATTCACGGCTCTTGGCGTACCTGGAGTGGGTCACGGGCGCCACTCGACGTCTGCAAACCCAGGTCAGCGCGAAAGACGTCGACCGTCTCCTCCAGACGCGCCGCTATTACGCCTTGCTGGAAGCCTGCGGAACCATGGCCGGCACTGCCCAGCAACTCCTTGTAAACGGCCTGGTCGACCAGGAACTCAACGACCGAGGAACCGATCTCGAAGCGGCGGTCACGGCGCTCAAGGAGCACATGACCCGCTGGGACGGCCCGGCCTGGCTCGCCGTTGCAGACCCGAGCTTCTACCTCCACAGCCCCCAGCCCCTCAAGGACACCGATCTCCACAAGACCATGGGCCTGCCGCCCGACGAAGAGATTCACCTCATCTTCCCGATCGCCGTCGTCGACGAACTCGACCGCCTCAAAGAGACCGGCCCCACCCACCCAAGGTGGCGGGCCGGCCATACCCTCGGCCGACTCGACGAAGTGATCACCTCAGGCACCCGAGGCACCCTCCACCCCCAGGCGCCAGGCGAAGGCCAAGCCATGCGCGGCCGGGTCACCGTCGAGATCGTCCTCGACCAACCCGGCCACGTGCGCCTACCCATCGCCGACGACGAGATCATCGACCGAGCCGCAACGATCCAGCGCATCGCAGGCCGCGACCTGCGACTCCTGACCTGCGACACCAGCCAAGCCACCCGCGGCCGCATCGCGGGCCTCAAGGTCACCAAACTCCCCAGCAACGCGGGAATCGGTGACGAGCCGCCCCGGAACCACGGCGGCGACCAACCCCGGGCACTGGCACGAGCGCGCGGCGGAAACAACGTCGCGAGGCCGAGGCCGCCCAAGCCGAGACCGAGCGGTCAGACACGTAGGCACGACCTGCGGCGCATGGAAGCCCCGACCGCAGTGCGGTCGGCGCTTCCATGCGGCCGCGATCAGGGAGAGTCGCGCGGCGAAGTGGCTCCGCTGTCGCCGTCCGCCGACGCCCGGCGGCCGACAGGGATGAACGCACGCTACTCGGGATTTGGCGGGCAGCCTCGTTCCCGGAAGCTGCGGCGCGGGCGGGGAGGGCCCAAAGTAGCCGCAGACTTCGTAGCTGACTCTGTTTGGGCAAGCTTCAATTAGGAGGCGAGGCGTCTCGGCGGCGCTTGTAGGCGCGGGTGAGCAGCACGACGCCGAAGACCAACTGCACGACGTAGAGCACGTCGTACCAGTGCCGAGCGTCGAAGGGGACGCCCCACTCAGCCCAGGCTAGGGCGCGCATGCAGATGAAGGCAGTGGCGACGAGTCCCCAGGACTCGGCGACCGATGGCCACTGACCCGTTCCCCCGGCCCGTACTGTCTGACTTCTCAGCGCTTTGATCGCTTTGATCTTCTCGGTCCCGGTGAGCTCGGGATACTCGCGCTCGATGTGGTCCTTGGCGTCCTTGAGATCCATCGTCCCCCCTTTCATCAGGCGGATTGTCACCTCCCGTTCAGCCGCGGTCAACGACCGTATGAACCAGTGGGGGGCATTGCCTCGCTCGGAAACGCTGATCGTTGACCCCTTGCCAGAGTCTGGCGTGCTCCGCAACTCTCGCAGTGCCGTCCGGGCGGCGCCGTGAGCCGTCCCGTCTCAACGGCTGTATCCAGCCCGTCGGGCGTATCGGAAACTGGAATGCTGGTTACATGCGCTGGCCTGCTGCCGCGCTGTCAAGGGGTAACTCGAAAGATTGGCGCGGTAGTTGCATGCGCTACTCGCTGTTCACCGCAGGTCTCCCCTGGACCATGACCGGAATCTCTAGCTCCGGGCCCGTGAGCAGCGAGGATGCCACTTGACCGGGATCTCGGCGATCGTTTTGGTGCGATTCCGGAGAGTGTTGCTGCATATTCCTTCAGTGATTTACAAAGTCTTCACCGGCGCTTCGGAACCATTTCGAGATCTGACGTCCTGACAGGCCTCGCAAGTAAGAGATCAAAGCGGCATCTTCTGCTCATATCGGGCCTATGTAAGGTCCACGTAAGTTTTGCAAGTCTTTGCGAAGCATTACATCGGCTTGACCTTGCTGTGGTGGTGTGATGGCACGGGTGTTCCAACTGAAGAGGATCAGCTTCCCGGCCGGGGTGACCCGGCTGGAGAGCTGACCTGGAAGGACACCCGACTATGCGTCAAAGACGCGCGACCCTCATCGGGTCGCGGCCGACGCCAGCGCGCCGGCGAAGATTGCGGCAGATAGCCATCGGCCTGGTGATGGCCATGGTTGCCGAGGGGGCCCTGGTCGCGGAAAGCGGCATGGCCTTCGCGACCACCCCCGAAAGCGGGGCAACTGAGACGTTGTCAGCCTCGGCCTCCGACGCTCCGACGGGACCCGCCGAGGCCCAGGATGAGGCTTCGGCGGTACTGATGGCCCGCCTGCAGGACCGCAAGATCGAGGTGCTCTCGGCGCGGACGTCGAAGTCGACGACGTATGCGCTCCCCAGCGGGGCCTTGCAGACCGAGTCCTACGGCGGACCGATCCGGGTGAAGCGGGACGGGCACTGGAAGGACATCGACACTTCCCTGTCCGACACCGGTGACGCCCTGGAGCCGAACGCGGCCGCTGCGGACATCGCAGTCTCCGACGGCGGGGACACGCAGCTGGCGTCGGTGGGCAAGGGCGAGGAGTCGTTCGGGCTGGGCTGGCAGGACAAGCTGCCCACCCCGTCGGTGAAGGACGGCACCGCCTCCTACAACCTGGGCGACGGGCAGAAGCTGTCGGTGACCGCCCTGGCGCAGGGCTTCTCCGAGGACATCAAGCTGTCCCAGCAGCTGGATGACAGCACGCCCACCTACCGGATCCCGCTCAACCTGGACGGGCTGAAGCTGTCCCAGGCCGACTCCGGGCACCTGCTGCTGAAGAACGCGGACGGGGACCTGGTCGCCGAGGCGCCGGCCCCGATGATGTGGGACGACTCCAAGGATCCCGATTCGGGTGAGTCCGCCCATCAGCAGCGGGTCGACACGAAGATCGAAACTTCCGAGGACGGGGCGCAGACCCTGGTCCTCAGCCCGGACAAGGACTTCCTGGCCACCGCGACCTATCCGGTGACCATCGACCCGACCTCCACGCTGGCGGTCACCACCGACACCTGGGTCCAGAACCCCGACTACCCCGACTCCCAGGTCTCCTCGCCCGAGCTGAAGTCGGGCACCTACGACGCTGGCACCGACGTGGCCCGCTCCTATCTCAAGTTCGACGTGTCGCCCTTCAAGGGCAAGCACATCATCGACACGAACCTGGCGCTGTACTCGTACTACTCCTCGACCTGCTCGACCTCCGGGGCGGGCACCCAGGTGAGGCGGATCACCTCTTCCTGGGACTCGTCCTCGATCACGTGGGGCAGCCAGCCGTCGACCACCACCACCGGTGCGATCACGAACACGGCGGCGCTGGGCTACGACTCGTCCTGCCCGGCCGGCACGATGAACTTCGACATCGACGCCATCGTGCAGGCGTGGGCCGACGGCTCGGCCAACTACGGGCTGCAGGTCCGCGGTGCGAGCGAGACCGACTCGCTGACCTGGCGACGGTTCCGCTCGGCGAACTACATATCGGGCGACAACTCGGTCGAGCCGCACCTGACGGTCACCTACAACTCCTACGCCGCCACTGCCTCGCAGGCGATCGCCCCGAGCGTGGTGAACGCCTACAACGGCAAGCGGTACGTGACCTCGCTGACGCCGACCCTGTCGGCGAAGGCGACGGACGCGGACGGCGGCACGGTCAAGGCCCAGTTCGAGGTGACCCCGGACCCCGCGTACAACGACACCACCTACACCTACACCGCGACCAGCGCGGGCGTGGCGTCCGGTTCCACGGCCACCCTGGCCGTCCCCTCGGCCAACGCTTTCTCGGCGGGCTCGCATCTGCGGTTCCGGGTGCGGGGGTACGACTCCACCGACTACGGCTCCTGGACCGGCTACACCACCTTCGTGCTGAACACGGGGCTGCCCGCGGCCCCGACCATCAGCTGTCCCTCGTATCCGCAGGACACCTGGTCGGCGAAGGCGCCCGGCGCGGTGACCTGCACCCTGGACACGACCTCGACGGACGGGCAGGCCTTCAAGTGGGGCCTGGACGACCCGTCGATGGCGAAAAGCGTCTATGACACCGTGGACGGCACCGGCGGTGACCCGCTGACCATCTCCATCACGCCCGCCGACGGCTGGCACACCCTGTACGCCCAGACCATCGACTCGGGCGGCAACCTGTCGGCCACCAACACCAAGTACTCCTTCGGCGTGGGCGCGGACGGCGCCGCGCTGCTCAGCCCCGGCGACGGCGACCGGCCCGCCCGCAGGGTGGCCCTGGCCGCCACCGGCAAGCCCACCTACACCGGCGTCACCTACCAGTACCGCCGTGGTGAGGCGGATACCCCCTGGCACAACGTGCCGCTCGCGGACGTCACGAAGAACAGCGATGGCTCGGCCGTCACCGCCTGGCCGCTGGCCGCCCCCAACGGTGCGCCGCCCGCGCTGACGTGGAATATCACCACGTCGCTGTCCGAGGACGGCCCGGTCGACATCCGGGTCGCGTTCACCGACGGCACGACCACGGGGTACTCGCCGATATCGACGGTCACCGTGGACCGCAACGCGGGCACCGCGCCGTCGGACGAGGTCGGCCCGGGTTCGGTCAACGACCTGACCGGTGACTACACGCTGTCGGCGACGGACGCGTCCGCGTTCGACATGAACGTCTCGCGTACGGCCTCGTCGCGGAAGCCGACCGCGGGCGCGGACGCCCAGGGCCAGGTGGCGATCTTCGGCCCGCAGTGGACCTCCGGCATCACCCCGGAGATCACCGACTCCGACTACGCCTACCTCCGCCAGACCTCCTCCACCTCGGTGGCGGTCGTGGACGTGGACGGCGACGAGACCGGGTTCACCGCCACCAACGGTGGTGGCTGGAAGAGCGAGCCGGGTTCGGAGGACCTGACTCTGACCGGTTCCTTGACCGGTTCGTTCACCCTGAAGGACACCCAGGGTATGACGACCACGTTCGCGAAGGTCGACCCCGCTGCGACCACCTGGCAGGTGTCCACCACGTATCTGCCGACGGACAATTCCACCACCAAGGTGGTCTCGGAGAAGTCCTCCCCCAGCAGCACGCTAGCCCGTCCGAAGTACGTCATCGCCCCGACCTCGGCGGTGTCGTCCTCGACGTGCGAGACGACGCCGTCCACCAAGGGCTGCCGGGTCCTGGAGTACGTGTACGCCACCTCCACCACCGCCACGTCCTCCGTGTTCGCGGACTACAACGGCCAGGTCAAGCAGATCAAGCTGTGGACCACCGACCCGGGCGCGGCCTCCGCGACCGCGACCGTGATCGCCCAGTACGCGTACGACGACTCCGGTCGGCTCCGCGAGAGCTGGGACCCCCGGACCTCGCCGGCGCTGAAGTCCGCCTACACCTACGACAGCGCCGGCCGGGTCGCCACCCTCACACCGCCCGGTGAGCTGCCGTGGACCTTCACCTACGGCACGGCCGGCAACGCGGCCACCGCGGGCCCCGGCATGCTGCTGGCCGCCTCCCGTCCCACCCTGGCGGCGGGCTCGAAGACGCAGACCGACGGCGGCACGGCCACCACCAGCATGGTCTACGACGTACCGCTGACCGGCTCCAATGCCCCGTACTCGATGGGCGCCACCGGCGTCGCGGCCTGGGGGCAGACGGACATTCCGTCCGACGTGACCGCGGTCTTCCCGGCCGATGCCGTGCCCGCCTCGCACGACGGCTCGGCCCTGACGTCGACGAGCTACACCCGCGCCTCGATCTCGTACGCGGACGCGTCCGGCCGTGAGGTCAACAGCGCGACACCGGGTGGCCACCTGACCACGACCGAGTACGACCACTTCGGCAACGCGGTCCGTGAACTGACCGCGGGCAACCGGGAGCTGGCGCTCGCCACCAGCGGTGCGGGACAGTCCGAGCAGATTCTGCTCGGGATCAGCGGCCTGTCCGCGGCGGACCGTGCGCAGCAGTTGTCCACCACGCATGTGTACTCCAGCGACGGCCAGCGCGAGCTGGAGAGCTTCGGCCCGCTGCACACGACCACACTGACCGGCGCGCTGCACGCCGGCACGGGTGGCACCGACCTGCCCGCGGGCAGCGAAGTGGCGGCACGCCAGCACACCGTCACGGCATACGACGAGGGCCGGCCGACTGACGGTACGGCCACGGTGACCAACCAGCCGACCACCGTCACCGTCGGCGCCTATGTGGACGGCTACCCGTCCGACGGCGACACCCGCACCACGAAAACGGCGTACGACTGGGCCAAGGGCCTTGCGACGTCCACCACGGACGACCCGGGCGGCCTGAACCTGGTCAAGAAGACGACGTACGACGCCCAGGGCCGGGTCATCAAGACCACCCTGCCCAAGTCGAACGGCAACGACGCCGGTGCGAAGGTGACCACCTACTACTCGGCAACAGGCACGGGTGCGTGCAACGGGCGCCCCGAGTGGGCGGACCTGGTCTGCTCGGTGGGACCGGCCGGTGACATCACCCTCGGCGGCACCAACCCCACCCAGCTGCCCACCAAGACGACCGAATACGGCCGGTGGGGCAGCATCGCCAAGCTGACCGAGACCGCCAACGGCGTCACCCGCACCACCACCCTCACCATTGACGAGGCCGGGCGCCCGACCCAGTCCGCCATCACCGGAGGCGTCGGCACCGGCGTCGCCACCGACACCTTCACCTACGACCCGGCGACCGGAAAGATCGCCACGCAGGCGGCCGACGGGCAGACGATCGCCTACTCCTACGACACTCTCGGGCGGCCGCTGACCTACAACGACGGCGCCGGCAACACCACGTCCGCCGCCTACGACACGCTGGACCGGCTGACCAAGACCACCGATTCGGCGCCGTCCACCGTCACCTACACCTACAACGCCGCCGGCCAGCGCGACACGCAGACCCACTCGTCCGCCGGCGCCTTCACCGGCACCTACGACGCCGACGGTCAGCTCACCAAGGAGGTCCTGCCCGGCAACTACACCTTGAACCTGACCACCGACCCAGTTGGTGAGCAGACGAGTAAGGAGTACACGGCGCAGGACGGCACGATCGTGCTGTCCGACCACGCCACGTACACCATCCACGGCCAGCAGGCCGGCCACACCATAACCGACGGCACCTCCACCGACACGGCGTTCACCTACGACCACGACGGCCGCTTGACGGCCGGAAGCGACACCGCCACCGGTGGCTGCCTGACGCGCTCCTACACCCTGGACGCCAACAGCAACCGCACCGGCCAAACGGCCAGCGCGGACGACTGCGATCCCGCCACCAACGACGCCCAGACGACCTCGGCCAGTCACACCTACGACAGCGCCGATCGCCTGACCGACAGCGGATACGCCTACGACGCGTTCGGCCGCACCACCACGAACGGCACGCAGACGTTCACCTACTACGCCAACGACCTCGCCCACAGCGAGACCAGCGGCACCAACCGCACGGAGTGGACCTTGGACGCCGCGCAGCGGCTGGCCACCGCCACCTCCAAGACCCAAGGCACCGACGGCGCTTGGAGCACCACCAATTCCACCACCAGCCACTACGGCTGCGACTGCGACACCCCCACGTGGTCCAAGACGGCCACCGGGTCCGTCACCCGCACGGCCATCGATCTCACCGGCGGCCTGGCTGCGAGCACCGTTGATGGTGGTGCCGCGGTGCTGCAGCTGTCCAACCTGCACGGCGACAACATCGTGCAGCTCCCGTTGGGCTCCCCGGGCACCGCCAGCGTGCAGCACTACGACGAGTTCGGCGTCCCTGTCGACGGCGCCACCACCGGCTACGGCTGGCTCGGCAAGTACCTGCGTTCCGGGGACGGTCTGGGCAATGCGACGCTCATGGGTGTGCGCCTGTACACCCCGAGCACTGGTCGTTTCCTGTCCACCGACCCCATCTACGGGGGCACCCCCAACGCCTACACGTATGCGGCCGACCCGGTCATGTCCTACGACCTGGACGGCAACTCCATCGCCTGCGCCCGCGGCTGGTATGGCACCCGCTGCCAGCACCACTACAACACCAGTTGGATCTGGTACAAGACCTACTGGAAGAACTCCAGCTGGCACCCCTCCCTCTATAGCCAGATGCCGAAGCTTCTGCGACAGGCGTTCATTTACTTCATGGACGCCGCCACGTTGGGCGCTTTCTCGGTGACTGGATCCGCATGGCAGCAGCGGTACCATCACAAAAAGTACTACAAGTGGTACAACGACCATAAATACTACAAGGATGTTTATACCGGATACTGGGAAGAGCGGGGCCGCTTCGAGTATTCCGTCTACTTCATCGGAGACTACGTCTTCACCACCTCATGGAGAGATGGCAACGAGCTATACAACTGAACCGACGGGTCGATGACGGCTCCTGTCGCCATTGGTCGGCGGGGCGGGGCGGAATTCCGCCCCGCCGGCCACACCCTTCCTTCTTACGGGATCTCTCCGCGTCGCATGCCACATGCAGCAGCGAGCTAGTCGAAGAATGGTTTCCTTACAAACATGAATGTCGCTCACTACGCAAACCTCGCGGTCGGCCTCGCATGTCTGGGGGCCTCGGTATACGTAATCTCGTGCACTAAGGGAGAAAAGAACCCGCTCCGATGGATCGCCCTCCTGCTAGGAATCGTCGACCTAGAGTCTCACCAATACATTATTGACCACTGGGGCGAAACAACGCTCCTGATATTCCGCCTGCTGACGCTCGGCGCCTTGGCGACCATGGCATACGCGGTCGCACGTGGACGCCGCAAACCACAGCGACGAACGCATGCCGGCACGGCTGAACGGAGTCAACGAGATGAGGAAGAACACTCACCGTGATCACCGAGTTGGTGCGCGGAACTTCGTCATCCGCCGGAAACGACGCTCACTCGCCTGGGCTTAGATCGGAATGCGAAAAGGGTCATGGGACACGGTGTTGATCGGAAGAAAATTCACGTGCGGCGAGCGATCCGAATACTCGGCGGTCGTACTCGCCCGAACCCTAGGAAAGAAATGCGTAGATTCGCAGCACTGCTGATAGCACCCGCTCTCGTGCTCGTGGCGTGCAGCAGCAATCATTCATCCGACAAGCCCAGGCCGGACGGCTGGCACCGGCCGTTTGCGGCCCCTTCGGTGCCGACTCACGCGAAGGCCGTGCCCGCCGTGGTGCGCACGGATGCCGTACTGCCCACCGTTTCGGGGAAGGTCGGCAGTCCCGCCACCATCTCGATCCCGAAGTCCGCGCCGAGCGGCAAGTTCGTCGTGGCGCCGCAGACGCGGGGGCGGGGGCGTTCGGCGCGTACCGGCGATGTGGTGGTCGTCCGCTACACCGCCAAGGTGTGGCGCACCAACAAGACGCTTCCCGGCTCATACCGCAAGGGCACGCGGCCGCGGGTGTTCGCCGTAGGGCGGGACGCGACGCTGCCCGCCCTCGACCGGGCCGTGCAGGGTCAGCGAGCTGGGAGCCGGGTCCTGGTCGTCGCACCCCCCGCGGCCGCGTACGGGACGACCGGTAGCGCTCAGCTCCATGTCACCGGCAAGGACACCATCGTGTTCGCCGTCGACATCCTGAACGTCATCGGCGCCCACGCCACCGTCCCCGGCGAGCAGCACTCGGTCTCCGATGCGCTGCCCGAGGTGCACATGAACAAGGGCGACGGCACCGCGGCCCTGTCCGTCCCCGACCAGGCGGCCCCCAAGGGCCTGGTCGTGAAGCGTCTGGTGGACGGTACTGGCCTGGTGGTGAAGGCCGGGCAGACCCTGGTCCTCCAGCATTCCACGGCTGCTTGGGAGGCCGCCCGCGGCAAGGACGAGGCCGACCTCTTCCTCAGCTCCCGGGCGGACGGAGGCCCGCTGCCGGTTGTGATCGGCCGGGGGAACGTCATCGCGGGCTGGGACCGCGCCCTTGTCGGCCAGCGGGTCGGCAGTCGGATCCTCGTGGTCATCCCCGCGAAGCTGGCGTACGGTCCGCATCCCCCGAAGGGTCTGGAGCCCGGCGCCACTGTGATCTCGGTCCTCGACATCCTCGCCGCCACATGAGGCGCAATGCCGGGACCGGTCACTCATCCAGTCGACCAGCCCTGCAGTACGAAGGCCGCCCAGTACGCCGCCCGTGATGGCATCCATCACCTGCGTCTGGGCGTGCCGCAGGGCAGCGATGGGGGGGGCGGACTGGGCCGACCCTTCGCACCGATAGCGAACCCAGGGCTCCGGCGTAGTTGCTTGACGTCCGGTTCGTGATGGTCTGCTGGCTCGGTGGGGTTCCGGGAACGTGACAGGCACGGCTTCCAAGATCATGGAGTTCTCGACGCCCCGTGATCCGAGTGGAAGACCGTGCCTGCCGACGCATCATCCCCGATCCCGCCTGCCTTTGACCAACTCCGCCGTCATCCCGGGGCCGTGCCCGAGGAGATCCCGGGCCTGCTGGAGCGGCTGAGCGAGGTGCCCGATCCGCGAGATCCGCGCGGCGTGCGGCACGCTCTGGTCGTCGTGCTCGCGCTGACCGCGTGCGCGGTGCTGGCCGGAGCGACTTCCCTGCTCGCGGTCGGCGAGTGGATCGCTGATGCCCCGCCGTATCTCCTGGAACACCTTGGCGTACGACCCGATCCGCTATGCCCGAAGCGGTGTCTGCCTGCGGAAACAACGGTGCGGCGGCTGCTGGGCCGCATCGACGGCGACGCGCTGGACCAGTCGGTGGGCCGCTGGCTGGCCGACCGGCGCGGCAGTACCGAGGGCCGGCTGCGCGGACTGGCGGTCGACGGCAAGAGCCTGCGCGGCGCCGCCAGGGCGACCGGACGCAAGATCCACCTGCTCGCCGCCTGTGAGCACACCACCGGCCTGGTCCTGGCACAGCTCGACGTGGGTGAGAAGACCAACGAAATCACCTGCTTCCGGCCGCTGCTGACGGCCGTCGCCGACCTGGCGGGCGTCGTCGTGACCAGCGATGCGATGCACAGCCAGCGCGAGCACGCCGACAACAGCGACGAGCCCACCTCGCCGAGCCCCAGCCCCACCCCGCCGTCCTCACCGAGTACTCCCGGCCCGGGTGGCGGCCCGTCGAGCCCCGCTCCGAAGCCGACCCCGCCCGCCCCCTCGACCCCGCCGGCCACACCGCCCCCGACGACCCCGCCCACGTCGACGCCGACGCCCACCGAGACGGTGGACCACCTGACGAACATGGGCGCCGGCAAGCTCACGGCGACCGCCGGGGACACCTTCGCGCAGAAGATCGCCGTGCGCACCGACGACAAGGCCGACAAGGCCGTCGCGAAGGTCCGGGTGCGGTTCACCATCGTCGGCGACACCGACGCCACCTTCACCGGCGGCGAGAGCGTCGCCACACTGGTCACCAACATACTCGGCATGGCCACCGCGCCCGCGCTCGTGGCGGGAGAGAAGACCGGCGACTTCACCGTCCGCGTCACCGTCGTGGGCCGCGTCCTGGCCGGCCTCGACTACACGGCGAGCGTCACCGCGCGCCAGGCCGACGCCCTGGCCCGCACCGCCGACACCGCGCTGACCTGCGTCCCGGGCGGCGAGTTCGCCGACCAGGTCGAGGTGAAGGCCACCTACAAGGGCGCGGTGGCGGGCAAGGTCGCCGCGACCGCCACCCTGGTCAAGTCCGCCGACGACGCCACCGAGAACGACAAGGGCCCCTACTTCAAGGACGCGGACGGCAAGCCCGTACGCACCCTCGGCGCCCTGACCACCGACGCGGACGGCCTGCTCAAGCTGCCGAAGCTGTACGCCGACGACACCACCGGCACCTTCCTGCTCCGCGTCACCACCACGGGCGGGGCGACCCTGACCGTCGAACTCACGGTCGCCGCCGCACCCGCCACCACCACCCCCACAGCCTCGTAAGGCGTGTTGTCGATCACGGGGTGGTTGTGTCTGCGGCCTGGTCGTAGAGCCGCTCGATCTCCGCGACCGCCTCGGGGAGGTGGGGGTTGGGCTTCTCGTGCCAGTAGTTCGCTGGCATGTTGGGGAGCCAGCGCAGGTGGCGTTCGTATAGATCAGCACCTGCAGACGTGGCCCGCAGGTCGCCGTCCGACTGCTCCACCAGACCGCAGTGGAGGGCGGCTGCTTCATGGAGGTCGGCCCCGAAGAGTGACTTGAGGTATCGATATCTGTCCGCGTGCAGGGGGTCGCGGGCTTCTTCGATCAGGCCCCGGACCACGGCCAGAACGTGGACCGGACTGATCACATCGTGCGGTGCTGGTGGCCGAGGCATTTCGCCATTCTCTCCTCTCCCGCGACGGGGCCGTCGGCGGCAGAAGTAGGCACTGCGCTGAGTGGGGCGGGGCACTCGGTTTCCGTCGATGCGCCCGGAAACCAGCGGGCCGGAGCGACGGGCCTGGCGGCGACGGGGGCCGGATACCCTGATGGAATGATCGAAAATCTTCCTCCCTGTCCGACGTGCTCGTGTGAGTACACCTACGAGATGAACGCCCTTGTGGTGTGCCCGGAGTGCGGCCACGAATGGGTTCCCGCCGAGAACGGTGCCGAGAGTGGAGCCACCGCCGGGGAGCGGGTCGTCAAGGACGCTGTAGGCAATGTGCTGCAGGACGGGGACAGCGTGGTGGTCGTCAAGGCGCTCAAGGTCAAGGGGAGCCCCTCGGGGATCAAGGCCGGCACCAAAGTGCGCAGTATCCGGTTGGTCGACGGCGTCGACGGCCATGACATCGACTGCAAGGTTGATGGTTTCGGGGCGATGCAGCTCAAGTCCAGCGTGGTCAAGAAGGCCTGACCCGTGACTCGCGGGTGACCGGGGCGGCAGTGTCATGCGGAATTGCCAAATTTAGCAATTGGTTAGATGCTGTGTTTGCTGTACTTGCAGGTGGTTGCAGGCGCAGCCCTTTGTGTCTGCCCCGGGTGGGGCGTCGTCCGGGGAAGTCGAGGGGTCGTGTCGGTTCCGCTGTACCAGGCCAAGGCCGAGTTCTTCCGGATGCTCGGGCATCCCGTGCGGATACGGGTTCTGGAGCTGCTTCAGGACGGTCCGCGGTCGGTGCGGGAGCTGCTCGGGGAGATCGAGGTGGGGCCGTCCAGCCTGTCGCAGCAGTTGGCGGTGCTGCGCCGGTCCGGGATTGTCGCCGCCGCGCGGGACGGCTCGACGGTGGTCTACGCGCTGGCCGGCGGGGACGTGGCGGATCTGATGAAGGCCGCGCGCCGGATCCTGACCCAGATGCTGTCCGGGCGCAACGAACTGCTGGCTGAGCTGCTGATCCCCGAGGTCGCGGCGCGATGACCTCGGGGATCAGCCGGGTCCTGGCCCGGATCGCCGCGCTGCTGCCTGCCCGCGGCGACCTAGCGGAGATGGGGCGCAGTCCCCGTCGGGACCTGCTCGCCGGGCTGACGGTGGCGATCGTTGCGCTGCCGCTTGCCCTCGGCTTCGGTGTCTCCTCCGGGCTGGGCGCCGAGGCGGGCCTGGCCACCGCCGTTGTCGCGGGCGCCGTCGCCGCGTTGTTCGGCGGATCGAATCTGCAGGTGTCGGGGCCGACGGGCGCCATGACGGTGGTGCTGGTGCCGATCGTGGGCCGGTACGGTCCGACAGGCGTTCTCACGGTCGGTGTGATGGCGGGCGTGATGCTCGTCGGTCTCGCTGTGCTGAAGGCCGGGCGGTACATGCAGTTTGTGCCCGCGCCGGTCGTCGAGGGTTTCACACTGGGCATCGCGTGCGTGATCGGGCTGCAGCAGATTCCGGCCGCGCTCGGTGTGCCCAAACCGGCGGGCGACCGGGTACTGGTGGTGACCTGGCGGGCCCTCGAGGAGTTCGTGCGGCGCCCGAACTGGACGGCCGTCGCCGTCGCTGTCGCGGTGGCTGTGGTCATGCTCGCAGGCGCCCGGTGGCGTCCGACCGTGCCGTTCTCCATCGTCGCGGTGATCGCCGCCACGGTCGTGGTGCAGGCCGCCGGGCTGAGCGGGGCGAAGCCGATCGGTGAACTGCCCTCGGGGCTGCCCGCGCCCTCGCTGTCCTTCCTCGACCTGGGCTCGCTGGGCTCCTTGCTGGCCCCCGCAGTGGCGGTCGCGGCGCTGGCCGCGCTGGAGTCGCTGCTGTCCGCCTCGGTCGCCGACGGCATGACCGTCGGCCAGCAGCACGACCCCGATCGGGAGCTGTTCGGCCAGGGCCTTGCCAACATCGCAGCCCCGTTGTTCGGTGGCGTGCCGGCGACCGGGGCGATCGCGCGCACCGCGGTCAACGTGCGCACCGGTGCGGGCTCCCGGCTCGCCGCCCTGACTCACGCCGCGATCCTGGCGGTGATCGTCTTCGCGGCCGCGCCTCTCGTCTCGAAGATCCCGCTGGCGGCCCTGGCCGGTGTCCTGCTGGCCACCGCGATCCGTATGGTCGAGGTCGGTTCGCTGCGGGCGATGGCGAAGGCCACCCGCTCGGACGCGCTGATCCTCTTCCTGACCGCCGCCGCGACGCTGGCTCTTGATCTCGTGTACGCCGTCATCATCGGCCTGGTCGTCGCGGGCGCTCTCGCATTGCGTGCCGTTGCCCTGCAGAGGGTCCCGCTCGACCACGGCGACCACACCGCCGAGGAACATGCTCTGCTCGCCGAGCACATCATTGCCTACCGCATCGACGGGCCTTTGTTCTTCGCCGCCGCGCACCGCTTCCTGCTGGAGATGACCGAAGTCGCCGACGTACGCGTGGTGATCCTTCGCATGTCGCGGGTGTCGACCATGGACGCGACCGGGGCACTGGTGCTCAAGGACGCGGTCCACAAGCTGAACCGGCGCGGCATCGTCGTGCTGATCTCCGGGATCAGGCCGGGGCAGCGCCAAGTCCTCGACTCCGTCGGCGTGTTGGACCTTCTGCAGAGGGAGGGCGCCGAGTACGCCACCACCCCTGAAGCGATCCGCGGGGCTCGCGGCCACCTGGAGAGGACCGGGCTCCTTCACACTGCCCGGCAGTCCGCCCGCAACGGCACAGAGACGAGAAAGGAAGGACCCCGATGAGCACCGCTCCCCCCACCGTGCGCCTGGTCGAGGTCTCCGGCGCGGAGGCACTGTGGCTGCTGGAGGGAGCCGCGTTGGGCCGTCTGATCATCGTGCAGCGGGATCTGACCATTGTCCGCCCGGCCCGGCACGTATGGGAGTTCGGGCGGCTGGTGGTGCGCGCCCCCGTGCAGGCTGCAGCGGGCCGGCTGTCCGCGACGTACCACGTGGACGAGGTCCGGGCCGCGACCGGCACCGGCTGGACGGTGACCGTCGCCGGGCCCGCCGAGGTGATCACCGACCCGAACGAGGCCGCCCACTACCGCCGAACCCTCGCCGGCTGGAGCCACGGCCCCCACGATGCGGTCATCCGCATCCACCCCCAGACGGTATCCGGCTTCCGGCTGGCCCCAGAGACGGAGAACTGATGCCTGGGCTGTACGACCTGACCTACCGTCACGTTCTCACCCTGCCCAACGAGCCGTCCGCTGTCCGCCTGTCCCGCCAGACCGCTGAACAGGCCCTGACCGAATGGGGGATCAGCCTGCGCCACCCCGCCATCGACCCGGCGCTGCTGATCCTCAGCGAACTGGTCACCAACAGCGTCCGGCACGCTGTGACGCTCTCCCCCCAGCTCACCGTCATCTACGCGGCCGGCTCCGACTGCCTGGCCTTCGCCGTCCACGACCGCCACCCCCACCAGCCGGCGCTGTACGGCGCCGCGATCGGCACGGGGGCCGGTGGTCTGAGCACCGTCATGGAACTCACCCTCGGCCTGGGCGGCACCGCCGTCGTCCGCGGCGACGCCGACGGAAACGGCAAAAGCATCTGGATCACCCTGCCCCTGTGATCAGCGCCGATCCAGGAGGGCGAGCCGAACAGGCACCACCCACAAGAAGGTTCAGCACCATGACGATCGAATGGCACTACACCGCCGGAGAGGATTTCAGTGTCCTCTCCCTCTCCGGGCACCTCGGACCCGAGGGCGCGCATCGCTTCACCGGTGCCATCGGCTGGGTCCTGGCCCGCGGCACCGGCCCGGTCGTCGTCGACATGAGCGGGCTGCGCAGCTGGTCGGTCAGCGGCCAGCTCGCCGTGATCGAGGCGGCGCGTCGGCTCGGCGCAAGCGGACGCTGCCTGGAACTGGCCGCGATCCCCGCCGACGGCTCCCTCGTCCCTGACGGCAACTGCCCGCCCATCACCATCCACACCGACCTAGCGGCGGCCGTCGCGGAACATGACGTCCACGGCCAGGGCAGTGACGATCAACGGCAGTGGCGCACCAGCGGCTGGCTCTGAATCCCGGCCACTCAGACCGGCATGTGACCGCCTGCCCCGGCCACCCATACCGAGCCGTGGAGGCGGATCGGGGCGGGACCGCCACGGGACTACTCGCCCGGCCCGGAGAGTGAGCGCCCCACGCGCTTCAACACGCCGGTCGGACAGCGGACTTGAGCGGGAACGGTCTGGTGTGGACGGCAGCACCCCTGGGAGACTGTTTTGGCGTGCTCTGCACGCCGGTCCCCGGTCGTCTCATCCCCGTGACGGCCTGGGGCCGTCTGCTTCTTGAGCGGCGTCCGCCAATTGGAACCGGAGATCCGGACCAGCTCCTGACCCCGCGGCGCAACGACCCGGCAGCCACTATCCCGGCTCGTGGGTGTCACGGTGCGTTGGCGGTGAAACCGTGGTCGCCGTCCAGGACTGGTACAACCGGGCAGGTGTCTTCCTCGATGGCGATCGCCACGTCCTCGGCGGAACCCGCCAGGGCCAGCTCACGGCCCGAGACGCTGACGGTGATCGCGTGGGGGATGTCGGCGGTGCATTCACCGCATGCGCGGGCGGCCGCGGCCTCTGCAGAGAGCGGGCCTGCCCCCTGGGCGTGCAGGTCGGAAATGAGCGCGCCGGCACCGAGGAGGTCCTCCAGGGCCGGGCGCAGGCTGCCGTCTGGCCACTGTTCACCCGCGGCGATCACGGCGACCGGCCGCTCGGGGGTGCCGTAGCCGTGCGAGGTGATCCAGCTGCCGACCGCGGTGATGTTGCGAAGACAGGCCGCGATGACCGGTGCGCCGGGCCGCGCGGCAGCGGTGATGGTGCTGGAGACCGGGGAGGGCAGCACCAGGCGGGAGGCGAAGGGCGCCCTGCGCATCTGAGCCACGGACAGGGACCACGACTCGTCGAGTGTGATAGCGCTGCGGGCGCCGGCCAGCCGTGCCCCCGACTGGCGGGCGTAGATGGCGGCAGCCATTTCGGCGCCGGCTCGCTCGGCAGCGGTGGCATTGGCGGGCGGCAGCCAGAACGGCAGAACTCTGCTGCCCGCCTGGACAGCGACGCTCACCGCCGTCGTGAACGACAGCACGTCCACCATCACCAGACAGGCAGCCTCGGCAGCCAGACATCTCGCCCCGGCATGCCCCCACTCGAAACGGATCCCGCTGCCTGACTGCGCCGCCCAGTCGATCATCCCCGCCCCTTCTCCCCTGCCATTTCGAGAAACGTCAGCCCCGGTTCACGTTCGCGGCAGGGGCTTTGGCCCGGCCGCCGAAGGACAGCTTCAGCATGCGAGTCTCGCCACAGCGGGGACACTGTCCGTCCTGGCCGACGGCGCCGGGGCGGCACTTGAGGCGGCACGCGGGGCACGTGAGCCAGACGACGCCCAGACCGTGCAGAGGGGTGATTCGCACTCAAGCCTCCTCACGCAACCTATGGACTTGCTAATATTAGCAAGTCGTGAGGTCGCCACTGCTTGATTCAGGGGACGAGTCCTCGCCCCCGGATTCGGCCCGGCCGCCTTCACGGGCGAAGATGGCGCCATGTTGTTGATGAGTGGGTGGATGCGATGCACCAAGGGCCGACCGGCCCTGTCGGACTGCTGTTCCGGGGAGGCGACGGCGCGATGAGCACGCCGCTCTACCAGCTGAAGGCCGAGTTCTTCAAAACACTCGGACACCCCGCCCGCATCCGCGTCCTGGAACTGCTCAGCCAGCGTGAACACGCCGTCGCGGAAATGCTGCCCGAGGTGGGCATCGAACCAGCGCATCTGTCCCAGCAACTGGCCGTGCTGCGCCGGGCGAACCTGGTGGTGACGCGCAAAGAGGGCTCGACGGTGTACTACTCCCTGACCAGCCCCTACGTGGCGGAACTGCTCAAGGTCGCACGGATCATCCTGTCCGGGGTACTGACCGGGCAGGCCGAGCTGCTCGCCGACCTGCAGGCCGCTCAGCAGGAGGCAGAACCGCCGTCGTAACGACGGCTCTCAGTCGGCGGCCGCCTCCCGGGAAGGTGGACAGCACTCTGGGTGCCGGGGAGGCGGCCGCTCTCCTCAGCCAATCCGGCAACTGAGTCCCGGAAGGATGTCGCAACATCATCCGCGGAAAGGCCTGTTGGACAATTCCCACCGCAACAGCGAGCGCTCATGCGCCTGCTGCGCATGACCAGCCAGACCGGACGGACGGTGAAGCTGGTGCCTCCCTGTCGCCCAAGAGCGGTATCCCGGCCCGAGGGTTCGGCGGTTCGATACAGATGCGCTGCCCCGACGAGCGGGTTGTGCGCGACGAGAGCGAGGGTGGCAGGCTGTGCGAAGGGTATGGCTGCACTGGGCGGGCAACGGCGGGCCGCCGGATTCCCGAACCCCATGCCGCGGGCCGGGCCGCATCTGGCGATGGCTGCGGTCGCGGGCGCGGGAGCGGTAATCACCACTGGCGGTCTACGACACGCAATTCCGCCAGAGGGTCGGAGAGCACAGAGGCCACGCCGATTCGCTGGCCTCGAGGACCCGGATGCAGCCCCGCAACTAGTCTTCGCCCGCGCCCCCGCACGAACTCCCGCGGCCAGGCTCGCACTCCAGCAACCGGACTGCTGCGACAGCAGCAGCAATCTCCCGCGGCCTTGCGGTCCGCCGTGCCCGGACCGGGCCCTCCAGGCGTTTGGCCGCTGGGCGTGGATGGCTCCGGCGCCCCGTCGACTGGCCAGTGGCCGAAGCGCTGTCGGCTATTTGTGCGTGTGGTCGCCCAGGTAGAAGAGCAGCCACACAAACCCGGCGAACAGATGGGTACCGAAGATGTAGAAGCCCGCCCGGATCGCGACGCCGCGCTCGATCCAGCTTTCCCGGTCCTTGGCTGCCTTGCCTTGGCGCTTCCTCTTCGCGGTCCGGTCGGCCGTCCTGTCATCCAACGTGTCGTCTCCCTGTAGTCGGTACGTGCTCACGAAGTCCGGTGCTCATGAGGTCATGGGGAACCGGACGAGGACGGTCTTGCCGTCGTGACCTGCGGCCGCCTCCGCGCTGACCGTGCCGCCGAGCGAGGCGGCGAGCTCGGCCACCGTGAGCAGGCCGGCCCCCATGCCAGCGGGGGTGAGGTCAGGCAGACGTGGCTCGGCATCGGTCACGCTGACGATCAGATGCCCGGCATCGACCGTGATCCCCACGTCCGTGACCGGCGAGCGGGCCGCATGCCGCAGCACGTTGGTGACCAGCTCGCTGACCACGAGCAGCACCGCGTCCGCGAACGCCGAGCCGGGAGCGACCCCGGCATCGGCGAAGTGTCCGGTCACTGCCTCGCGGGCCCGGGTCACCGCCCCGGGTCCCACACGCACCGCGATGATGTGCCGCTGTGCCGGTGACGGCACCTGCTCGACGACCGCCGCGGGCCTGCCCCGATGCCAGGGGGGCCGGGACCTGCCGGTGCCCCTCACCGCACCGGCCCGGAGCCGTGCAGCTCATTCAGCAGGTCCTGCCGGCCGGCCAGCAGCACGGACAGGACCCGTCGCGCCGCTGCGAGCAACTCCGCCACATCGCCGCCCGCCAGCTCGTAGACCACCGTCGAGCCAGTACGGGTGGCGGTGACAATCCCGGAGCGGCGCAACACCGCAAGCTGTTGGGACAGGTTCGAGGGCTCGACGTCCATCGCGGCCAACAAGTCGCGCACTGGCTTCGGGCCGTCCTGCAGCAGCTCCAGGACCCGTATACGTACGGGATGCCCGAGCATCCGGAAGAACTCGGCCTTCGCTTCATACAGCGGAACCGGTACCACGATCACCCTTTCAGGGCCTCTTCGCCGGGATCAACGTCATGCATCCGGGCCAGGCGCAGGGCGTCATCCAGCTCGTCCTGCGCCACGGCCACCTCGTAGGGGCTCTCGGCATCGAGAGCGGCCGCGAGGCTGGCCCGCGCCTTGCGAACCCGCTCCAGCACGGCCTCGACGAACCCGCCCACCCCGGACCACCCCATCCAACCTGCCTGTTAAGGCAACTAGTGAATTGAAGAATTCTTCAAGTCTAGACGACGCCGCCACTCCGTTCCCAGCAGGCTGCGGGTGCACGTGCTGTCCGGCCGACGTGTCTCCGCGCCCGGCCTCGGCTGAGTCCGCCACGGCCAGATTCCGACCAGAGGCCGCGGCGATCACGTGAGCATGCCCGCCGAGCACTCGCACAGCCGCAGCCTCCGCGGACAGCACGCCCGGATGCCTGCCCCTCGGAGATACAGGTCGGAGACGGGTGGTGCTGGCCGTCCAGGACGTCTTCCAGGGCCGGGTATACGCCGGGCGGCAGCGCGGGGTCCTGCCACTTCCACCGCGGATTGATCCGGGTCGGCGTCCTGCGGGAGTCGCTCTGCCCGGTGGCCAGTTGCCCGCCTCCGAGCGGCGACGCCCGGGAGGGCGCCGCCGCGGAGTGTGTCCACCCCGGCCCTCCTCGCTCACGGCCACGCGCATTCACTGTTTGAGATCATGCTGATATGGCGACTTGAAGAAGTCTTCATATTGTGGGCATGCGTGAGCTCCGGGGTTCCGGTTGGCCTAGATTTCCAGTTGCCCCTCGACACGCTTGAGGTGGTGGCGGGCCATCGCCAGGTTCGATCGCGCCCTGTCGAGCACGAGGTAGAGGAACAGCCCGTTGCCGCTGCGTCCGGCGACCGGCCGGATGAGGTGGTACTGATCTTCGAGGGTGATCAGGATGTCCTCGATCTGGCTCTTGAGGCCCAGTTGCTCCATGGCGCGCACCTTCGCGCGGACGACGTCCGTATTGCCAGCGGCGGCGATCGCCATGTCGAGGTCCTTACCCCCTCCCAGTGTCCCCAGTGCCATGCCGCTGGTGTAGTCGACAACGGCCGCCCCCACTGCGCCGTCGGCCTCGGTCATCATTTCCTTCAGCGACACTTCCACACTCGCCATAGCGTCTCTCCTTGGTTGTCGGATGCGCGGGTGGAACGGCAAGGCCGTTCCACCCGCGCAACCGCACCGTATGCTCGCGCCCAAGTCGCCAACGGAGTATCTCCGAGGCTGACATCCAGTGATCGGGCGTGATCGCAAGAGAACCGCCTATCGACTGATCCTGCCGAAATCGCGGGAGAAGGGTCGAAGAGCACCGTGCTCCGCACCACGGCGACAGGCTTAAGACCAGCCCGACGATGAGTCGGGCGGCCGGAAGAGGGCGCCAGTCAACCGGACAGCGGCAGCGAACGAGTGGCTCAACTGACTGGCTTGGAGGCGGGCGAGGCCGGCCCTCATCGCGTTCGGCGGGTGACCGGCGCACGCTGGGGGACAGCTCCCAGGGAGCCGCTCCCTGATTCGGGCCGCCGGGCACGCAACGCACGAAGGCGCCACCTGCCCCAAGGCAGCTGCGAGCCCTCCGCGGGCCGAGCCGCCGTGCCGCCGTGCCGCTGACGGAAGAACCCGGTCGGTTCGGCGTGCCCGAACCCAGCTTGCTCTCACCTTGAGGACCGAGTGCTGCTGGTCTCGCCTGGCTGAAAACGCGGCGCCAGCACCGGACCGGCACTGTGGTTGAGACCTTCGGCCGTACGGCGCCGAAGTTCTTGCCGTGCGATGGTTGAAGCAGCGCCAGTACATCCGCGACCCCGCTGGAGGTACCGCCGTGAGGTGTGCGACTCGTCGAGACCTTGGCCTGCTGGTTCTGCGTCTCGGAGTGGGCAGCCCGCTGATCGCCCATGGAACACAGAAGCTCTTCGGTTGGTTCGGCGGGCCCGGCATCAAGGGCACGTCGAAATTCATGGAGGATCACGGCTACAGGCCCGGCACGTTGAGCGCTGTCGCCGCTGGCGTCGCGGAAGCTGGCGGTGGAGCCCTCCTGGGGCTCGGTCTTGCCACGCCTGCAGGCGGTGCGGCGGTATCGGCCGGCATGGCGGGTGCGGCCGCAGTGCTCGTGCCTCACGGCTTCTTCGGCTACGCGGGGGGCTACGAACTCAACATCATTTACGGCGTAGCTGCCGCCGGCATTGCGTTGACCGGGCCAGGGACGCTCTCCCTGGACCATGCAATCGGGTACCGTCTGGCCCGTCCGTGGATGGTCCCGGCGACGTTCGCTGTCGCCGCTGCCCTGGCCGCTGCGGCTGTGGGGGCACGGCAGGTGCGACTGCACAATTCTCAAAACCCGTCCGAGGCGGATGCCTGACAGCTGTGGGGGCGTCGACACACCCACGGGGACCACTTGGATCTGCGGCGGTCGCGTCAGTGCCCACCGAGTGGTCGCCGGGTGCCGTCGCGGTCCTGCGCAACGTCCGGTGCTGCGCGAACTGGCAACACGGACTGCTCGTCATTGCGCCGTAGTTGACGGCGAAATCCCGGCGCTTACTTCACACCGGTATGCAGCGGATTCTGGAGCCCCGCGCGCCGTCGTTTCGCCAGTCACTGATCCGGCGCGTCTTGAGGCTGGCTCACCAACGGTATGTCAGTCAGGGCTTCCAGGTGCGCAGGAAGGAAGAGATCCGGTCGGTGGTGCAGCGCGGGTTGTTCAATTCGTGGGCAAGTGCGGTGAGCTGTTCGCGGGTGGGGCTGACGGGGATGTTGCTGGCCTCGAGGTACATGACGGCAACGGCGCAGGCAACGGTGAGGTTGGAGCGCTCCAGCCAGCGGCAGCGGCCCAGAGTGTGCACCAGAGCGGCGGCACGGGCGTAGGGGCCGTCGTAGACGGCGGTGTCGAGGAGTTCTCCGCGGTGGCGGGCAACGGCGGCGATGGGCACGCCGTAGTCGTCGGGGGCCGGGTCGCGGTGCCCGGCTCGTTCCGCCACTTCGAGAATCCAGGATTCGTCGACGTGCAAGATCACGCGGCGGCGCCCGGCTGCGGATCGGCGTACGGGGCGTCGAGCTGCTGCTCCAGATCGTCGAGGAAGCTGCCGTGAGTATCGATGAGCCGTTGGGCGGCTGCCATGCCGGCAGCGCGGGCGCCGGTGGTGTCCTCGATGATGAGTCGCTCCACGTAGCGGTTGAAGTCCAGCTGTCGGGCTCGCGCGGCGGCCTGGCCGGCCTCCAGCACATCCGGTTCCAGCCTGACCTGCGTCTGCTTCTTTCCGGTAGTCACACTCGAATGGTAGCAGGGTGGTAGCACATGCGCCGCTGACCGCTGGAACTCATCTCGCCGAAGCCTGCCCGGCCACCACCGTCACCTTCGAACAGGCGCTGTAGGGGGCCCATTGAAACTCTCTCCCGCCCACCAGTGTTCCCCCGGCGAGGAGCGGGCCGGGGGAACACTGGTGGTTCAGGGCTGGTCAGTGGTGGAAGTGGCGGCGGCCCCAGGAAGCATCGTCGATGAAGCGGCCGTGGTCGTTGCGCAGGGTCGCGGTGTCACGGTCGTTGTTCCACACGTAGGCGCGGCGATCCTGGAACAGGTCGGTGCGGCTGTCGCGGCCGATGCCGGTGTGGACGCGGACCGTTGCACGGCCGGCCAGGCGGTAGTGGTCGAAGGTGTAGGTGTGGCCGTCCCGGTCGGAGAGGGTCCAGCCATCCAGGTTCACGCCACGGCGGCTGTTGTTGGTGATCTCCACCCACTCCGCGTTCAAGGAACGGTTGGAGCGGTCGTCACGGCCGGGCGAGTCGTACTGCACGTCGCTGATCTCCACCGCCTGGCGCTGCGGGCGCGGGTCGGCAGCCGATGCCGGAACCGCGAGCGCCGCGGTGATGGCGGCAGCGGTCAGCGCGGCGGCGGTCAGGCGGCGGGCAGACGTGGATACGGTCATCAGGAATCCCCCTGCAATGTGCGGGCACAGCCTCAAAACGCCCTGGTGGGTGCCGGGTTGTGCGGTGTGCGGGTGGCGGCCGACCGGCCGCGCATTCACACTTTGCATCCAAACTCGTCTGAGTGTGAACGCGATCCGGGGGGCGTTACCGATCAACCGCACTGCCGAGACACTTGGATGTAGTAGCCATCCTGTTTGCCGGTGTGCGGAGTTGACGAGCCCTGAGCCTCTGGAGGCTTGCGGCAGTTGGCCATCAGGCACAGTCCGCCAGGTAGCGCCACCCCACCGGGCTGCCCGCCGTCACCCGAAAGTGAGTAACGACTCCAGCTCGCCCATGGAAGCCACCGTCAGGTCAACGGTCGGGGCGTCCCGCCCTGGGGCAGCAAAGGTCACGCAATTCCGGCACTCGTTGCGGGCAGCCAGCCCACGACAGCCAAAGCGTCCAGGTAGCCGTGCACGGATGCGACCCACTGCTCATGCTCGGCCCGTGCCGCCTCCGGCATGCTTCGCCAAGACGCCACCGATGCGGCAACGCCGAAGCAAAGCCGGCCTGTCCCACTGCGTCACACCACGCCGTCTCCGGCCATTCACGGAACTGCGGTCGGACGAGGTGCTCGCCGTGCGGTCGGGGCCATGGGGTCAAGCGTGGGAGAGGGCGAAGGAGACGAGGACAGGCACGACAGCCGAGTGCTTGCCATGAAGGATCGTGTCGCCGCCTGGCGGTTGTGGGCCTGCTCAGGTAGTGAGGGCTTGGGCGAGGGTGGGATAGCAGGCGATGATCGTGTCCAGGCCGACGATTTCGACGACCCGGCGGACCGGCTCGCTCAGGGCCGCCATCCGAAGCTGACCTGCCGCCGCAGCGGCGTCCCGGTTCGCTGCCACCAGGACGTTGATGGCACTGGAGTCCATGAAAGTGACGGCGCCCAGGTCCAGTACCGTCAGTGCTGACGCGAGGTCCTCCCCGACGCGCAAGGCCTGGCCCAGTGTGCCGACGTTGTCGGCATTGAGTTCGCCGGCCACGGCCAGGACACGGATGCCGTCAACGGTTATCACGGCCACGCTGAAGCTCTCCAGCGCCACGGGAGATCGGCCGGATTACCGGGCGGCCCTCACTTCGTTCGTCAGCTGCCGGTGCCGGTGCGCCGCTTGTTGCGCCTGGATCATGGCCGGGTGCACGGCAGTTCGGGGACACGGCTGGTCTGTCCGAGCCAGGTGGCATCGTCCTGGTCGATGTACTCATAGGCGCAGGACCTCTGTGTGGGCGTAGGGCAGGGTGAGCTGGCGGGTGTTGCCGCAGCGGTCGTTCTGGCCCGGGAGGGGACACCGTCGAACAGCGGTTCGTGCTGGGCGGCGCGGTTGCGCAGGGAGCGGACGTGGCTGGCGGTGGTGAACACGGTGGTCCGCTTGCCAGCGCTGTTCGGAAACGCCTTGTGGAGGGCTTTGCGCCACAGGGTGGAGTCGTAGTCGACGTTCTTGCGGTACGGGCCGTCGGCGCGGGTGCCGCGCAGGTTCACCCAGCAGCCCGCTGGTCGTGCTCGGCCCGCGCCACCTCCAGCAGGCTTCGCCAGGACGCCACCGCGGGGCGGCGCCGCAGCAGGGCTCGCCGGTCCCGCTCCGTCGCTCCACCCCAGATGCCGTGCTCGATTCGGTTGTCGAGCGCGAAGGACAGGCATTCCAGCCGCACCAGGCAGCCAGCACACAGCGCTTTCGCCCGGTGCTGAGCCGCACCCTCGACGAACAGCTCGTCCGGATCAGCGGTCCGGCACAGGGCCCGCTCGCCCCAGTCACCGTCGTCTTCGACCATCGTGGTGCTGCCCCCCCCGATCCGGCCTCCCCACCCCCTGGGACAGGCACAGTCCGGGCACGGTACGACACTTTCCCAAAGCAGGGGACCACTTCGAGTCCGGCGGACAGCCTCGTTTCCAGAACCTGTACCGCAAGCAGGAAGGCCCGAAGCCGTCACTGGCTCCATCGGGGCCCTCTGCGGCGCGCACCCCGGGGCGTACTGGGCTACGCGCTGCCCGCGGCACCACCCCGGGGACGCGGTGAGGGCAAGGTCTCATGAGCGCTGATCGCGGCGAAGGCGGGCGTTGCCGACACGGCATTCGCGGACGGTATGGCGCAGGACCAACACGTCGGCCGAGACGCGCTTGCGGTCCTGGCCAAGGTCGATGGCTTCCAGAGCCTCGGCTGCCGCGACTTGTGTGGCGCGCGGCAGCCTGTCGTCGGCGGCCATCAGGTAGGCGGCCGTACGTCGGGCCTGGCGCTCCTCAGGGCTCACGCCCGCCGATGTCAGCGGAAACACGGCGGCCTCGTACAGAGTGACTGCCCGCAGCATGGCCTCCGCCGTCAGCTCCATGCGCACGTCGTCATCCTGGAGAGAGCTCATGATCTCCTGCATGGAGAGGTCACACAGCAAGATCGAGATGCGCACGCTCAACAGAAGCGTGCAGGCGGCCGCGAAGGCGCCCGCCGTTGCACCCCAGACACCGCCAACGCAGAAGCCCGCGTAGCCGCCACCGCCCGTCGTGCAGCCGATGAGCAGCGCCAACGCCGCGTACAGGCCGGTACGGCGCGTCATTTTCATGTCGGCGAGTATGCCCGTGACAATGATCAAGTTCCGGATCTGCGGTAGGTCAGGTCCAGCTGCCCTGATCTCCTACGCGGATCCTGTCGGCTGATGCGCTACCTGAGCTCGACGGCGTAGGAGTCGCCGCTGAACTCCCAGCCGTCGGTGCCTTCGCCGATGTCGGCGACGATGATGTCGTCGATGAAGCGGTCTTCGAAGTCATCGTCGCGCAGGTCGCCGGCCACCCAGAGCCTCTCGATGTCGCTCCAGTCGCCGCGGCGGCCGTCGATGCGCAGCGGGGCGGCGCGGCGGGTGCCGCGTTCGCGTTCGTCGTTGCCGGTCTTGACCAGGCCGCTGATCTCGAACTGGCCGTTCTTGACGTGGTCGGGGATGGGGTCGGCAGGGACGATGGCGACGTTCTCGTAGGCGGTGTGGATGAGATCGCGGTAGCTGCGACGGACGTTGTACTCCGGATCCGACAGCCACTTGAACAAGGTGTCGGGCCGGACATCGAGGCCGGCGCTCTCCAGGGCCTCGTAGCCGCGGCGGGTTCCGGTGAGCTGGCTGAGCTGGGCGTGCCAGTGTTTGGCGCTGTAGGTGGACAGCCGGTGGCGTGGGGTGACTTGGGCACGCAGGAGGTCGTTGAGGGCGGCGCCGAGGGAGGTGCCGCGCCCGGTGGGCCCGGCCATCAGTCGTCACCTTCGGGGATGAACTCGCCGCGCTGGATGAATTTGGCTTTGACTTCGCCGAAGCCGGTGCCGATGCGGTAGGTGTCGGGCGGAATCTGGTCGGGGGTCCAGAAAACGGCGGCATCGACGTTGCGCAGGGCGATCAGGGTGTGGCCTTCCTGGACGGCCTTGAAGGCCGCCATCCAGTGGCGGACGGAGGCTTCGGCGACCATGCTCATGCGCCAGTCCGGCCGCCAGAACGGGGAGCGCTGCTCTGCCCGCTTGGGCCACAGGAGGCGCAAGGCGATGGACAGGCGGGTCTTGTAGTTCTTGTACGGTTCCCCGCCGACCTGGACGAGGTCGGCGCGGGCCTCGCGCGCCGCGGTGTAGAAGGGCTTGAACAGCGACTCGTTGGCCCTGCCGGTCCAGGAGTCGTGGATCCTCACCCGCTGGGTGAGGTGGCCGTCGCGGTGCAGGCGTTCCAGCTGCTTGATGTGCGGGGTGCTCACCCACACCCGGCCCTGCTCGTCGGTCCGGTCGATGAGCTGTCCGAGCGGGTGCGGCATGCCCGGGACGTTCCACTCCGGGATGTCGATGAGGTAGATGCCGGCCTGGCCCTTGTCGAAGGCGTTCAGGGGGCCGGTGTGCAGGAGCTTGTTTGGGGCCAGCGGAACGGCTGAGCAGGCGGAGGGGTAGGAGCCGTTGCGGTCGATCAGGCACATCAGCCCGTCTCCGAAGGAGGGGGGTACGTCGAGCTGGTCGCGGCGTACCCGCTTGCCGTTGTCCCGGATGTGGGCGACGCGGGTGCTGGTGACATCCGGGTGGACCCACTTCGGTTCGCCGGACATGTCCTCACTGATCAGCGGCCACGGCCCGCTCTCCCGGTCCTCGGTACGGATGACCGGGATCGGGTGCATCTTCGAACGCTTCACCGCGTCCTTGAGGATCTTCAGACCGGGGAAGACGGCGCCCTCCGGCTCGTCTTCCTCATCTCCGGGTGCCAGGCCGTCATCGTCGTCCCGCGCCGCCTCCTCGTCGCCTTCGCCTCCGGCGGTGGCGTCGACCACGGCCAACGGGGCGCCACTGGCCGCGGCTTCGGCCGGCGGCTGGGTGGTTGCAACGGCAGGGACAGCGGCGTTGTAGGCGTGCAGTGCTGCGGTGAGACGCCGTCCCTCGGCACTGTCGGGTGTCCGCACTCCGGCCGCAGCCATCGCCTTGAGCTGGGTGTGGAGTTCGTCCAGGTCTTTCACCTGGCCGCCTGCGAGCGCCGTGCGCAGGGCTGCGAGCAGGTGGGCCGCCTCTGCGGCCAGTCCCTTGATTGCCCCGGAGGTGAAGGGCAGGGCGGCGTCGGCCAGTTCGCGGTCGGCCGCAGTGCCCACGCTGTCCGGCAGACCACTGTCGGCCTTGGCAGTGGTGGTCCCGGGGGGCGCGGGCGTGGTGTCGAGGAAACGGGCGTGGGCGAGGTCGGGGCGCAGGCTGGTGCTGGCGATGATGCCCAGGTCGCGTTCGGCGACGGTCACGGTCGTCACCTGCTGGCCGGGCGCGGTGGTGAGGGTGAGGATGACGTCCGCGTCCAGGAGGTTCACGATGGCCGGGTCGTCGGTGTCCAGGACCGCGATGACCGGTACGTGCTGGGTGCGGGCCAGTTCGCGCAGGATCTGGCTGGCTTCGGGAAGGTGTTCCCCAGACAGCGGCAGGCGCGGATTGCGGGCCCGCTGCAACCGGTCCACGACCACGAGCGCCAGACCGCCGTCAAGCGGCGCCGTGTCCGCAGCGGTATCGGCGATGGCCTCGGCGGTCAGGTCGCTGCCGTCGTCGATGAGCAGCGGCGCGTGGCGCAGCCGCTCAACGACCTGCTTCTCGTCCTCGGTGAGGACGCCGGTCTTGAGACGGGCGTAGTCGCCACCGGCCTCCGCGGCGATGATGCGGCGCGTGATGTCCGCGCTGCTCGGGCCCGACGCCGCGTACAGGACGCGGGCGCCTCGAGCGAGCGCGGTACGGGCGGCAGCGAGACCGATCAGGCTGCCGCCCACTTGAGGTTCGGCCGCGACCAGGACCAGCCGGCCCGGGTGCAGGCCGCCGGTCGCCTCATCCAGGCTGGCGAGGCCGAAGGAGAGGCCGGGGGCAGAGCCGGAGGAGAGGACGTCGCCAATGGCGTCGCCGAGGGTGGCGAGGCGGCGGCCGCGCTCACGGGTGGGAGTGGGCTGGCTGGTCACCGCACCTCCTGCGGGCGCCACGCCCGAAGGCACGGCCGGGTCGGATGAGAGGGCAATTGCGTTGGCGTCGGCGGGGAGCAGGACCGCGACAGGCGTGCTGTTCCGGCGGAGGACTTGAGGCTCGCCGACGGCCGCCCGGCTGATGAGGGTGCCGAGGTCCTTCTGCGCCGCGCTCAGCGTCCAGGTGGGGAAGGCGCCTGCCTTCCGGGCGGCAGGGAACCGGTCCAGCGGGGCCAGCAGGACGCGCTCGTCCCGCTTGTGGATCAGCGTCGTGATCCCGTCGTCCTCGGCGCTCTTGACCAGGCTGTACAGATCTCTGCGGGCGTCACTGACGTTCATCGCGTTCTCTGCCTGCGGTGGCTGGCTCACTCACCCTCCCGATAGTCAACTCCCTTCAAGAATACCCGAATCCACTCACCCGCTGGGCCAAAGTCACACATTCTTCGAATCAATCTCACTCGTTTATGTGACTTCTCGGAGTGGGTTGACGGTCCGACTACTCTCAGGCCGCCAGCCGTGCGACACGGCGGAGGCCGAGGCCACCTCCTGGCCCCGGCCTCCGCCTCACACCGCCCGCAGACGGGCGATCACGCATGCGCCCGAGGACCGGTCAGGCCCCATCGGGGTGACTACGCTCCTCGGCTCGGTTCCTCGTTGTAGGCCAGGTGCCCGGAAGCGGAGTACGCCGTGCCCAGAACTCCCGCGAGCTGCACTGCCGTGACGGACGAGCCGGTGTACCGCCGGGCATCGACCTCGTTCCGCTCCTCCTGCGCCGAGACCTTGAGCAGAGCCAAAGCCGCCCGCATCTCCCCCGCGCAGCGGGTGAGGAAGCTGTAGATCCGGTAGGCCTCCAACGGGTATTCGATTCCCTGCTGCTGGAGGTCGGCAGCGAGGACGGCCAGGAGGTAGTCGGCGCCCGGCCCCTCGTCGTGTGTCGGCTGCTCGATCGTGACGTCACCGGCTTGGCCGAGTTCTCCGGCGAGTTGCTCGGCGGCAATGGAGGCGTCGGTGTGGCGCTGGAGCACGCGGTCGAGAGGCTCACCGCGGTAGTCGGTCATCAGGAGCCCCTGCTCCTGGAGCTCCTTCAAGGAGTTCCTCAGGAGAGTGAGGACCGTCTTCAACTCCCCTGCGCTGCGGGTGAGGAGAGCGTAAACGCGGTGCGCTTGAGCCGGGTGCTCGATCCCCTGATGCTGGAGGCTGGCGACGAGCTCGACGAAGGCGCGGGCAGCATTCTCCGCGTTCTCGGTGATGTCGCCGGTGCGCTCGCTCATGGGGACCAGGTTCTCCTTGCTGGGGTGGCGGGGCGCAGACGGTTGAAGACCACGCGGCTCGGCGGGACGGGCCGTGGGAGCGTCGCCGTACTCGAGACGGTCATGGGTGCGGCGAAGGGCTGCAAGGGAACTGTCCGGTTGAGGGTGTCCGGTGCGGCCGGGGGCGGCGCCGCTTCCGTTCACGGCGGCGGTGACAGGAGTGTCGGCCCAGGGAAGAGCGCGCGCGAGGTTCTCGCGGCGGATGAGGTCGGGATACAGCCGGCCGTAGGAGGCCCACAAGTCCAGCGCCTCATCGAGGAGCAGTGCACGGTCAGCCGGCGTCATCCGCTCGACCGTCTCTGTCAACAGCCGGGCGTCGCCCGCGTGCAGGCGGACGTGTTTGACGAGGAAGTAAAAGATCCGGACGGGCCTGGCGGCAGGGCTGTCCGCGTTCGGCTCCTGGATCACGCGCAGGTTGTAGATGGCCGCTGCTGTCATCGCGAGCACGACCGGGTCCTCGTCGAGGAGCTTCGCGATGAGGGATTCCCGGCACGGTGTGCACCGCTCGATGCACGCGCCGATCAGCGCGGCCGCGGTCCTCATGTCCGGCGCACTCGCCACTCCCCATCGGGTGGGGTCGGCCGGCTGGAGGTTCTTGCCGGACGGACCGCTGTCGTGCTGATGGAGGGTGCCGGCGTTGGCGGAGGCGAACGCCGCTCCCCTGGCCCGGCTCTTGTTGCGCGCCCGGCTTTTGCGGCCGTGGCTCTTGGTCATACGGCTCTCGTTTCCCGCGCCCCGGCCCCATGACCCGATGCGCGCGACGAAGAGCAGCATGCGGAAGGCTTCAACAGCTTGGCAACCGTTGGGAGTTGGTGTTCGTCTCGCACTGATGCGCACAGTCCGGACCCGTCGTACGGGACCCGCGGGCACCTCTGCCGCCATGCGCCCCGGTCATGGGCCGGGCCACTGGCTTGGGCCTATGCGCCGGCCACTGCCCCGCACCCTACCGCCCTGCGTCCGGGCCCGGGACCCGATGGCCGAAGACACCCAGAACCGTTCCTAGCTGCCGTCCGTGGTCAGCGCCGTGGCCGCGAGACCGACCCCGTCGGCGGCCCAGGGACGGGGCTGTACAGCCATAGGTGCGCCCTCCCACGGCAGTTCGTCGTCCTCGGCGCGTTGTTCAACAGCATGACGCCCCCGACTGTCAGAGCCGGGCCGGGCCCTGCTGTGGGGCCACTTCGCGCGGCGCCGCAGTGGTGAGCGCGATGACCCCGGCGGTGGCCCGCGGGTCGTCGCGCGGCTCGTAGATGATGTCGAGCATCCCTTCCCGGCCGGTCGGGCCGTGCGGGACCTGCTCAAGCACCCGCTGGACGGTCGCCCGGGCCCGGCCGCCTGGTCCTCGACGTTGCGCAGTTCCTCGTCGAGCCCCGTGCCGAACAGGGTGCGCTGCTTCTCGGCGGTCGTCAGGACGGTGGGGGCGTCGGCACTGCGTGCAGGGCGGGCAGTCCGTCGTGGTCCTCGTTCCGGCGGCGTGGCTCTTGGCCGGGCCACCCCCTCACGCGCTGGTGCTGCGCACGTTCCGCAGCAGTGCGCCGGTCATCGCCAGCAGCGTCTCCGCCTCGGCCCGGTCGTACGTGAAGGTCTTGGTGACCGCGTCGTTGTGCAGGGCGCCGCAGGTCTGGCTGTACAGGGCGTCCTGGATCCGCCACCAGCGTTCGGCCTGATTGCACTGGCTGCCCAGCTTCTTCGACCCGGGGTTTTCCCAGCCAGCATTCTCCCGGACCCACTCCAGCGCCCGCCTGACCTCCAAAATCGCCCCCCGCACCTCACCCACGGTCAGCAGCCGCTGTGCCTCCCGCAGCGTCCGTCCGACCTCATCCCGCTCCGGATCACCGAGCGGGTACGGCACGGCCATCTCGAACGCCGCGGACGGCCCCAACTGCACAAGCTGCTGCTCCCACCGGCTCTTGGCGATGGTGACGTACTCCGTGACCTGGGCGCTCCCCGGGTAACCGGGAGCCTGCGGCAGGGTCGCATTGAGGTCGATCTCGAACCGGACGTCGCCAGTGCGGCCCTCTTCGATCGCGTGGACCTGCAACGACGTCAGCGGGAACGACAGGTTCACACGGTGGACAGTCACCTTCGGTGTGTACGCCAGGTTTGCCGTGGTCCGGGCGAGCCGGGAGCGCTGCCCCCTCGTGTCGAAGCCGAACAGGTCCGCCTCCAGGGCGAGGATCTTCCCGGCCTGAACGAAGGGCGACACTCCGACGGCCACCTGGAGGCTCAGCTCGTGGGCGCCCAGAGCGCGCTGTAGCCGCGTCTGGTCGTTGCTGACCGCTGCGGTGAACCGGATGTCGTCGTCGAAGCGGAGTTCCTGCATAGCTCCCCCAGAAAAGGCGTGCTGATCACCCGATTCTGCCGGGTGGGCTACCGCAGCACTGCCGTTTTCCCAGGTCTGCAGGCTCCATCCCGCAGACCCGACAGGCCCGGCCCCCTCGGGCTGGCGAACGGATGTGGCGGCACGCGGGCAGCACCGCATCACGACTTCGAACAAACTTTCGGTTATGGTGAGACGTCTGAAGGGACACCGGTAACGGGGAGGACACACGAGAGTCAGGAGGTGCGCGGTGGTGGATTTACTCATCTGCACGTCGCTTCCGGCTATGCGGCCCGATACGGGGCAGCCCTCCCCGGGGCCCTGGTCCAGCGCGCCGCCGAGCGAGGGATGACGGCGCTCGCTCTCACCGACCGCGACACTGTCGCGGGGACGGTCCGCTTCGCCGCGGCCGCCGGCATCCGGCCCGTCTTCGGAGTCGACGTCGCTGTCGCCCCGCTCACCCTTCCCGGCCCCGGCGCCGGACGGCCGCGTACGCCTGTGCGCGGCGGCGCGCACGTCATCGAACCGCCCCTGCGGATCACCCTGCTCGCGCAGACCGCGGCCGGGTGGGGGCGGCTGTGCCGCCTGGTGTCCGCCGCGCACGCCGAGGCCGACGGCGCGGCGCCTGTCGTGTCCTGGCCCACGCTGCGCGCGTACGCCGATCAGGACCTGGTGGTACTGCTCGGCCCGGCCTCCGAACCGGTGCGGGCCCTGTCCGCCGGCCGTCTCGACGTGGCCGAACAGCTACTGGCGCCGTGGCGGGAGCTGGCGGGTGACCGGCTGCGGCTGGAGAGCGTGTACCTGGGTCGGGAAGGAACCGGGGCCGGCTCGCTGCGGCTGGCGGCGCGCACCGTGGGCCTGGGAGACCAGCTCGGTGTCCGGACAGTCCTGTCCAACGCGGTCCGCTACGCCGATCCTGGGCAACGCCCGCTGACCGATGTCCTCGACGCTGCCCGTCTGCTGCGGCCCATCGACCGCCGCCAGGTGGACGGCGGCGAGCGGTGGCTGAAGGGCCCCGAGATGATGGCCGCGGCCGCCGCGCGGATCGCCCAGGCTGTCGGGGGTGAGCGGGCCCGGGCGGCGCGCCTGCTGGCCGAGACCGAGGCCACCGGCCAGTCGTGCACCCTCACCCCGGCCGAACTCGGTCTGGGGCGGCCGCACTTTCCCGAACCGTCCGTGGTGGGCGCCGGACCCGAGCCGGGCTCGGCGATGGGGCTGCTGCGGCAGCGCTGCGAGACGGGGATGGCCGCCCGCGGCCTGGACCGCGATGAGCCCGCCGTCCGGCAGCTGGAGTACGAGCTGGACGTCATCGGCCGGCTGGGGTTCCAGGGCTACTTCCTGGCCGTCGCCCAAGTCGTCGCGGACACCCGCAGCCTGGGGATCCGAGTCGCCGCGCGCGGGTCGGGCGCCGGCTCGATGGTCAATCACTCGCTGTTCATCGCCACGGCGAACCCGCTGGAGCACCGGCTGCTGTTCGAACGCTTCCTGAGCGAGCGGCGTACCTCGCTGCCCGACATCGACCTGGACGTGGAGTCCGAGCGGCGCCTGGAGGTGTACGACGCGATCATCAGCCGGTTCGGGCGGGAGCGGACCGCGGTCACCGGCATGCCCGAGACCTACCGGGCCCGGCACGCACTGCGCGATGCCGGCCTGGCGCTCGGGCTGCCCCCGCAGGTGGTCGGTGAGATCGCCAAGAGCTTCCCGCACATCCGGGCCCGGGACATCCGTAGTGCCCTGGCCGAACTGCCGGAGCTGCGGCAGCTCGCCGCCCAGGCGGACCGGTTCGCTCCGCTGTGGGAACTCGCCGAAGGCCTGGACGCGCTGCCCCGCGGGTACGCCATGCACCCCTGCGGCGTCATCATCTCGAACGCGTCGTTGCTGGACCGGGTCCCGGTGCAGCCGACCCCGGCCGGCTACCCCATGCTTCAGGCCGACAAAGAGGACGTCGAGGCGCTGGGCCTGCTGAAACTCGACGTGCTGGGCGTACGGATGCAGAGCTCGATGGCCCACGCGGTCGCCGAGATCCACCGGACGACGGGACGGGCCCTGGATCTGGACAACCCCGATCACGTCGACCTCGACGATCCGCTGGCGTTCAAAATCATCCAGGCTTCCGACACCGTCGGCCTGTTCCAGCTCGAAAGCCCCGGCCAGCAGGACCTGGTCGGGCGTCTGCAGCCCCAGCACATGCAGGACGTGGTCGCGGACATCTCGCTCTTCCGGCCCGGCCCGGTCAAGGGCGGAATGCCGGCGCTCTTCATCGCCGCCCGGCACGGAGCCGCCCCTCGGTATCCACACCCGGATCTGGAGCCGGTCCTCAACGACACCTACGGCGTCGTCATCTGGCACGAACAGATCATCGCCATCCTCACCACCCTGACCGGCTGCGACCGGGCCGCCGGCGACGTCGCCCGCCGGGCCCTGGCCGACCCCGACCGGCTGGCGAAGGTCGAAGACTGGTTCCGCCGCACCGCCGGCGAACGCGGCTACACCAAGGACGTCCTGGACGAGGTGTGGGAAACCGTCTCCCAGTTCGGCGCCTACGGCTTCTGCCGCGCGCACGCCGTGGCCTTCGCCGTCCCCGCCCTGCAGTCCGCCTACCTCAAAGCCCACTACCCAGCGTTCCTGTACGCCGGGCTCCTCGAGCACGACCCCGGCATGTGGCCGATGCGCGTCATCGTCGCCGACGCCCGCCGCCACGGCGTCCCGGTCCTGCCCGTCGACATCAACCACTCCTCAGCACAGCACCGCGTGGAGAAGACCAACGAGAACTGGGGCGTACGGCTCGCCTTCTCGACGGTGAAAGGCATCAGCGACGCCGAGACCAACCGACTGGTCGCCGGGCAGCCGTATACGGGCCTGCAGGATCTGTGGCAGCGGGCCCGGCCCTCCCTGCCGCTCGCGCAGCGCCTGATCCGCATCGGTGCGCTCGGACCGCTCGCCGGTGACCTGACACGGCGCGACCTGCTGTTGCAGGCCACCGAGCTGCACCGGCAGTCCCGCAACCGGGCGGCAACCGACGGGCAGCTCCCGCTCGGCGGGGAGCTGGTGACCGCGGAACCCAGCGGCCTGCCGGAGATGACGGGCCGGGACAAGCTCGGCGCGGAACTGGAGACCCTGTCGATCGACGTCACCCACCACCTCATGGACCACCATCACCGTCTCCTGCGCGAGCTCGGCGCGACCGACGCCGCCCACCTGCGCGCGATGGTCCCCGGCCAGAGCGTTCTCGTCGCCGGTGTACGCGCCTCCACCCAGACCCCGCCGATCCCCTCGGGCAAGCGAGTGATCTTCGTGACGCTCGAGGACGGCTCGGGCCTCGTGGACATCGCATTCTTCGAGGACTCCCACGAGGCCTGCGCCCACACCGTCTTCCACAGCGGACTCCTGCTGGTCCGGGGCACCGTCGAAGCGCGAGGCCCCCGGCGCACCGTCGTCGGCACGATGGTCTGGGACCTGGAAGAGGTGGCAGCCACCCGCCGCGACCACGGACCCCAGGCCGCCCTCGACCTCCTCGGCCGCCACTCCCCCGCCCCCACCCCCGCCCAGCCGGCCACGCCGGCGCCCCAGCGCACCCTCACCGACGGCACCGCGGGCGCCCGGCTTCATCCGTACGCCGATCTCCAGCCCGCCGGAACCCGCGCAGCAGACCTGCGCCGGCTCGGCCACCGCAGCCAAGGAAGCGCAGGGTGAACGCCATGAACGGAATCGGGAACGGCCGCACCATCGTCCACCTGCGGTTCGAGCTGCCGCCCGGCAAAGACGTCGAGCTGATGGAGCAGCTGCGCCGCCTGCTGGAGACCATCACACCGCGCGTGCAGTTGATCGAACCGGACGGTGCCGCTCTCGACATGACCGGCTCCCTCCCCTACTTCCAGCGCGACGCCCGCAGCCTCACCGAAGTCATCCAGCTCCGCGTCCTTGCCCACTTCGGCGTACGCAGCGCAGCGGGCACTGCGCCGAGCCGAATGCTCGCCGCCATGGCCTGCGCGCTCACCGGGCCCAGCCGGCGGACCGTCATCGACGACACCCCCGAAGCCATCACCAACTTCCTGCGGACCCGCCCGGTGAGAGAACTGCCCGGCGTGGGCGCGAAAGCGGCCACGACACTCGCGGACTACGGCCTGCACACCGTCGGCGACGTCGCCGACATCCCCCAGGTGACCCTGCAACGCCTCCTCGGCGCCCGCCCGGGCCGCACCCTGCACGAACGCGCCCACGGACACGACACCACCACCGTCGACCCGACCCCCACGCCAGCCAGCATGAGCAGCGAGCACCGCTTCGAACGCGACGAACTCGATGCGGCCCAGCACCGGCGCGCCCTGCTCGCCCTCGCCGACGACCTCGGCGCCCGCCTGCGCACCTCCGGGCAGATCGCCACCGGCGTGACCTGCACCGTCCGCTACGCCGACGCGAGCTCCACCCGCCGCAGCCGCACCCTGCCCGAAGCCACACAGCACACCGTGCTCCTGGCCCGCACCGCCTACGCGCTGTACACATCCCTCGGCCTCCAGCGAGCGAGGGTCCGGAGCATCGCCCTGCGCGCCGATGCCCTGCGCCCCGACGACCGGGCCAGCCGACAGCTCACCCTCGACAACAGCGACGACAAGCCGCTCGTGATCGAAGCCGTCACCGACCGCGCCCGCGCCCGGTACGGGCACAACGTGCTCTACCCCGCCGCCCTGGCGATCGGCACGTCACCGCCAGCGGGACATCGCCAAGCTGCGCAAGCACCCCGGCAGCGCCCTGCCGGGGGTTCCCGCACCGGCACGTAGTGGAGTTGCGGTCCCTGGGCGGTCGGCTGGGCCGATCAGGAAGTTCGCGGGCTCCTCGTCGTCCTCGTCCGGCCCGTCGTGCGCGGCAAGTTCGGCGGGCGCCGCCAGGTCGAGGTGGCTGGCGCTGAACACGGCTCCTCGGTGCCGGTCTCGATATACGAGGGCAGCGCGTCGTCGTTGCCGGTGCCGTAGGTACGGCGCCCGCACTCGGGGTCGGGGCAGCGCCAGATGTCCTCGCCACGACCGTCGCCGGGACGGTCGCGGTGGAGCACTCCGGGCACGGCGGGGTGCTGGTCGTCGTCATCCCTGTCCTGCGGCCGCGCGGTGCCGAGGAGGCACCGAGACCAGTCCTCAGGCGGGCCGCGCATGTGCATCGCGAGCGCGACCGCGACGGCGGACTGATGTTCCATGAGCTGCTTCCAGCGCGGTCTGGATGGGATCGTGCAGAGTCATCGCGTCCCCTCCCGGGTCCCGAGGATGAACAGGCCGTTCGTGCGGACCTCCATGCGGAGGAAGTACCGCTCCAAGTCGAAGTCCGCGTCCGCGCGGAGATCATCGGCCGGACGGGTCCAGTCGGCCAGGTTGGCCACCTCGCGGGCGGCCCGGAGCGCGTCGTCCTCGGAAGGGAAGGCCGCGAGCGCCTTGCCGGAGTGATGGCCGAGCCGCCACGGGTTGGCGACACTGTCACCCTCGCGGTGCTCCAGCGGCAGTTCGTAGACGAACAGCCCGGGCGCCGGCTCGATGGCCGGCAGCGTGACTGCGCGGTCGAAACCGGGGATGACGAGCTTGTACGGGACAAGCGGCAGCGAGACGGGATCCGGGTCGACCGCGGGGTGCGTGAAGCGGACCGGCTTGCCCAGGCTTCGGGCACAGCGGATTTCGGCGCGGGTGGAGTCGCCGATGTAGTTGCCCACGAAAGCGCCTGAGTTCGAGATTTCTGAGGCGCTGGCACCACGAACTTGGCCCTGCCTCCCGGGATCCTCGGCTGTGTACGGCTCGGTTCGGACTGATTCGGTGTTCAGGTCAGTGAGTGCTTCCAAGAGAACGCGAGTCGTTTGCCGATGAGCGCGGGAGGCACCCCGAAGGCGGCCAAGTCGATGTTCACGAGTTCGGGAGGCGTGCCGCTGACCTGGTGCGGACATGTACTCCGAACCCCAGGCGTCACGCTCTGCGCACCGCGCTACCAGAATCGCCGCCAGCCGCGACCAGGTCGCTGGCTGCGCCCGTACCCGTATGCAGGAGCTCTCCAGAGCTTGGATGTGTCTCTGCCAGAACGATCGGTAGAGTCTCGGAGACGAGAGAAGAGATCCTCCGATGGACTCCCGCATCACCCGCATACGCTCCAAGCTGGCGAAAATCCCCTACCAGGCGCAACGAAGCCACTCGGTGTGCGCGGAGCGCCACCAGTTCCGCCTCGGCCCGTGCATCAGCGCTTCGGAAGCCGACGCCTTCGAGGCGGAGCACCGCATCGTCCTTCCTGCGGCCTACCGAGCGTTTCTCATCGAACTCGGGGGCAGCGGTGCCGGTCCCTTCTACGGTCTCCTTCCGCTGGCGGAGTGCAGGCTGTTCACGTTGAACCGGAAACCGGCGGACGGCAGCCCGCGGGGATTCACTCATGTCGACCAACCGGACGCGCTGCAGGGTGACCTGTTTCTCCACATCATCGAGATGGGCTGCAGCGATCTGTGCCTGATCGCAGTGACTGGCCCCCTCACCGGCCGTGTGGTCACGGGCAACGCGGACGGCTTCTGGCCCCCGAACGTCTCCTCCGCACAGGACTTCCTCAGGTGGTACGAACGGTGGCTCAACCATATGCGGGACGGCAAAGACAATCGCGCGCTGGGACTGACCTCCCCGGCAACCATCGCGACTGCCCCATGGGGTTTCCGCGCCACAGTCAGTCCTCGCCGCCAGTACATCGATGGCGCCGACCCAGCCGTCAGTACCTGATTCGTATCCCTATCGGTGCTCGTCTGCCGACGTGGTCCGGGGCCATGTAGCGTCAGGGCCAGGGGGATGAGTTGAACTTCGACGAGAACGAACCGCAGTCTGTTCGAGAGGAACGCTTCGCCGCAGAACGGGCCGAGCGCTGAGAGGCACGCAAGGCTGCGTCGCTCGACTCGCGGGGAGCCCACCTTGGCGCGGCAATCGTGACCATCGCCTTGGTCCTCCTCAGCTAGAACGGGAAGCTGGTCGCTCTGGGCATCGTCGGCGGAGTCTTTCTGCTCTGGTTCTCCACAGCTCTCGCATGGGCCTACGCCGACGGGGACCACGGACGACACGCGCTCCAGCGCGCGTACAACGTCACTTTCGGATGGGGCGACGGGTTCTGAGCGCCAAGATCAAAACCGAGGGGAGAAATTTGACGTTCGAGGCGTTGAGGTCCGCTCTGGCCCGGGATGGCTCCATGAGCGGGCCCGCGGCCTTGGCCGCTCTGCTGTCGGGCGCGCGGTGGGAGGTCCCTGCGAATACGGCCTCGGCCCGCACGTTGTGGGCGATCTGGTGCGACCGGCTGGACATGCTGGTGGAGACCGGAGAATTTGATCCGGGTCGGCTGGAGAGCCTGGCTCAGGCTGTGGACGGGCTCCACGATGCAGGAGACATGCGGGTGTACATGGCCACGGTCATCGACCCGCCACGCCGGTTTCACGTCTATCTCTCGGAGGACCTCGCCCGCTGTGTCGGGGCGTGGGAGGGCCGCGTGAACGAGCAGACTCCCCGAACGGCGACCTGAACCAAGGCGGCCAGGTCTTCCTGAGGACCTGATCCTGATCCATTCGTGAGAACCGTGGTCGGGTGGGACTCTTGGTGAGGAGGTATGCCCTGAGTTGGACCTCTCGCCATCCGGTTCAGGGATGTGCGAGTGAGTGGCTGACGGTCCTTGGGCTCGGCGTGAGGGCGGGTTTGGCGGGAAGTGCGGTTGGCGGTCGCGGTGGTGACCGCGTTCAGTCGCGTGTGTATTCGCGGGAGGCCGGCTGGCTGGCCCGGCGGGACCGCCGACGGTGGTGCGCCTTTTCATCAGGGTGATCGCGGCCCAGGTAATCAGCGGTTCGGAGTGCTGGACGAGGCGTTCGTAGTCGGGCGCAGTCGGGGCGGTTGCCGGTTACGGCGTGCCCTCCTGATCTCGGCCGGACAAGGGGTCAGGGTGGAACGTCCGGGTGTAGCGCAGTCCGGTGTCGGGCGTGATGTTGAATACCGCGCAAAGGTGTTGCGGGTCAGCGCCGGTTACGGCGGCCTCTTCGAGGATCCGGTCCTCGCGGAGTCGTTGGGCGGTGACCGGAAGATCCTTGACCAAGGGCTGCATCCAGCCGATGGTGACCGGCGTGCGAGAGTGCGCGGTCTGCGAGCTGAGGAACAGGTGGGGGTTGCGGGTGTGTGGCCAGCGTGAGTGGCGGAGTTGGATGTAGTCGGCGGCGGCCTGACGGGTGAAGGCGTCGAGGGGGTGGTCGATATCGCCGTGCACGAGCCGGCCGCCGGTGAAGTCGACGGCAGCCAAAGGCAGTGCTCTTGCCTGGTGGGGGTAGAGCGCGTGAATGCCGATGAGGGCGACCAGCAGCTTTAGGGCGGGGTCGCCCTCGGCGGCCGCGGCCAATGCCTGGATCGCCTCGGGACTCAGCGGCGTGGACACCGAGCTGGGCTTCGCCCCCAAGCTCACGCCGCGTGCGGGGTTGGCGAACAGCAGCCGTTGGCTCTTGAGGGTCTTGAACATGTTGCGCAGCGCGACTGCTTCATGGTGCGGTGCCGCGCACTGGGACAGCCACTCCGTGAGGTCGGCGCGGGTGACCTGGCGAAGGGTGCGGTAGCGCTTCGAGCATTCGAGGAGGAATGGGATCGAGGCGTCGACCTGGTTACGGACGGTGGCCGTCGAGCGGGGACGGCGGCGAGGCCCACCATGCCGGACGATGCGGATCCACACGAGGGCTTCTGCACGGATCTCCGGGTGCACGCTGCTGAGTCGGCGTTGGATCCACGCGTCGAGAGGGTCGATGCGGTCGTCGTCGAGAAGGTCGAGGTGAGCGAGCACCTCAGTGACCCGGGTGACGGCACGTGTGGCTCGCTGGCGCGGCAGAGTGGCGACAGTGCTGGCCTTGATGCGTTCGTGCCGGCCGTGCACGGCGGTCAGCAGGTACAGGCTTCGCAGCACCCGCTCGCGCAAGGCCGGTGACCAGCCTTGGGCCTCGGCGCTCACCTCGGCCTGCGCGGAGACGTAGGCGGTAAAGGCGGGATCGATGGGCTCGACATCGGGCACGGTGACGCGCGACATGTCCCGCTCGGCGACGAACAGCGGATCCTGCCGCCACCGAGGCATCACCCAGGATGAGAGGCCAGTGTGCTGGTGCGCTTCGGGTGAGCCGCGTTCCTGCGGTCCAGTGGCAAGGTGGACCCGCCGGACCAGATCGGCGATGAACAGCTGCTGCCCGGTGGTAGCCGCGGTGGTGAGGTCCGGTCGCTGCCACGTCCGAGGAACGGCTTGGGCCTGGCAGCGGCAAAGTCGGCACACCCCGTGCTTGAGTAGCGGCACGGTGCGGCGGCAGGTCGCACAAGTGCCGATCTCGTGGCCGCGGTTACGCAAGGAGGTGCAGGCGGCACAGCGGCCGTGGCGGTGCCAGGTGCCCCAGGCGAAGCAGTCGCTGCAGCTGTCCGCGTACGGCACGCGGGGATGACAGCGACGGCAGTAGCCGCCGACGTAGTGGGCGTCGCTGCCGCATGCTTTGCAGGTCGGCGGCGGAAGTTCGGGATGCAGACAGCTGAAGCAGCGGAGCCGGCCGTACTCCGCGACCTTGTCGCCGCACTGCTTGCACGGCCTGGGCCTCAGGTTCACAGCGGTGGCTCCGTCCGACCGACCCGACGTTCGATCCTGGGGTGCTCGCCCGCGACCGCCGCCGGGGCGGACGTGCTTGCGGGACGACGAGCGCGGGCCTTCTCGGGCTCCGGGGCCAGAAGGTCGTTGGGTTGGCAACCCAGGACCTCGCAAATGATGTCGAGGTCGTCCAGACGGATGGTGACCGGCTGCCCGGACCACAGATTGGACATCTTCCCCGCGCTGATCGTCAGGCCCGCGTCGGCGAGCATCGACTGCAGCTGCGAGGACTTCCAGATGTCACGCTGCGCGGCGGCCAGCCGCAGGTTCCACTTCATTCCGGCTCCTGTCCTGGGCTATCCGGTGAACCGAGACGCGGCCCGCTGACCGGCGGAAGTCCAGGCATCCTCGATGTGGGTCTTGTTGACGTGCACGTAGATCATCGTGGTGTTGATCCAGCGATGACCGAGCAGCTCCTGGATAGCGACGACGTTCATGCCCTGTGCGTACAGATCGGACGCGGCGAAGTGCCGGAGCGCGTGCGGAGTAGCACGGCCGGACCAGCGAGGCAGGTGGCGCTGCACTGCCTCCGCCATCGCGCCCCGGATCGCGCTGGTGCTCACGCGCTTGCAGCGGCCAGCGGGATCGCGGCGCTCGGAAGGGAACAGCGGTGCACCGGGCTCATCGAGGTGCCCGTCGAACTCCCACCGCGGGCCCTGGAGCCACCATTCGAGGAGTTCACGAGAACCGTTGATGAGCGGGACCAGGCGCTCCTTCTTCTGACCGCGGCTGCCCTTGCCGCGTAGCAGCACCTTGCCGAAGGTGCCCAGGTCCCAGCGGATGTCGTGGACTTCGAGCAGGCACAGTTCCGAGACCCGCGGGCCGATGAGGCTGGCCAGGCGGCATGCGGTGTAATTACGGACACACGGCGCGTACTTCCGAGCCGAATGTAGATCGTCGCGCCATCCGGCGAAGAGCCGATCGACATCCGCGGCCGGCGGCGGGATCCGCACGCGCAGGTTGGTCTTGCCTCGTGGGCGGTTGATCTCATCAACCGGGCACTGCACCAGCACGCCAGTCGCCGCGTGGATATCGGCCTGATGCCGCACCTCCAGGAACTCGAAGTACGTTGCCAGGGACTGCGCCTTGCGGACCTTCGTCAGCGTGGCCAGCCGTCGCTGGTCCTCACCGAAGAACCGGTCGAGGTCAGTCGGGACCAGCTCCCAGAGAGGGCGGCCGCACCAGCCGCGCACCTCCATCAGCGCATCCACGTCGCCGGAGATCGTCTCGTCGGCGATCCCGGCCGCAGCCCGGGCGAGCACGAACTCAGACAGCAGGTCCTGCTCGAAGTCCGCGATGTCCTGCGGCGACTCCAGCAGCGGTCGAGATCGGATTGGTGCAACGACAGCGAGCGACATCCCGCCCCCTCAACTTCGCCATACCCAGCGAAACCTCAGAGTGCCGGATGGAAGCTCATGAATTCTGAGACTTCCTCGCTGTTCACCCTTGAGGGTGACACAGGGCCGTCGACGCACTCCGCAGGACCGGGCGCACCGCCCGCGGGGAGCGGGGCAATGGGGAACTCGGGCGCACATTCACAACGAGGACCTCGTCCGCGAGCTGGATCCTCGCCCGGTGCAGTTCGCCGAACCGGGTCTTCAGGGCCTCCGCCTCGGCGGGGTCGGCCCACAGCGGGTGGGGCTCCTTCATGTCGCAGCCCGGCTTGACGACGATGCGCCCGGCGACGGATTCCGTCACCTCGGCCTCCGCCATCTCTGCCATGAAGCGGGTAGACCCGCAGATGGCGACGACGACGGGGATACAGAGGGTCTCCTTGGCGGCGGCAAGGCGGGCGGCAGCAGGTAACGTCACGATGTCTCCTGTTTGTTGGTGTGGGTGAATCCGAGGGACGGGTCCGTGGGCTCATGGGCTCCCACGATCAGATGCAGGCTCACGACCGTTCCCCCTGGCCGCCATCAGCAGCGTCGAGATCGGCGCGAGGAACGGTGTGTCCGCCGAAGGCCTCGGCCGACAGGTGCTGGCGCGCGCTGCCGTCGAGCAGCTGCGCGAAGGCGGCGCGGAAGACCTCCGTGTTCTCGGCGGTCATCGTGTACGCGAGGACCTTCTGCCAGGAGGGGTGCGCGGGGTCGTAGAGCGGTGTGATGGGCGCCGCGGTGCCCTCGGGCCACCAGCCCATGCGCACGCCGCGCGGCACTGCTCGGGACAGTGCGATGGTTGGGCCCCGCAGTTCGCCGTGGAATGCCGTGCGCAGTTCTTCGGCGGCCTTGTGGCCGTCGGCGTCGACGATGAGGCGGGCGAAGCGGAGCGCGTTGTCCGACAGCGTCGTGAGGTAGCGCACCGCCCGCTCGACGTCCCACTCGGTGCCGACCGCGAGGGTCAGCTCGTGGCGGTGGTCCGCGATCAGTGCGAGCAGTCTGCGCTCGAATTCTTCCGACGCGCCTTCAATGGTGATCTTCATTCAGTCTTCCGGTGAATTCTCACCCGGTTCTCCGGGCGCTACACGACGAGTGTGCCCCCTCGGGCTCCGCCTCGCATAGCTCCCGAAGAATATGGCCAGAATTCTGCATGCTGTAGCTGCACGCCGCCCACCACAACACAGACCTGCGGGCCACTGCTTCATCTGCGGTTGTCTCAGCTCTCGGTGCATCCCCGCCGGGTTTACTGAGGCCGCTCCGGACGGGCAGACCGCTAACCTGCGGTGTCTCACGGCCCGCTATCACCCAGGACGGCGGTGCGGTCGGTAGTGCGGTGGCGCCGTATGGCGGAAAACGCGGGGGCGTTCTGCGCCGGATGTTCGACCACATCATCGCGCTGCGCGGGGGCATCGCCCCAATCCGCGCCTACATGCCCAAACTCCTGCCGGACGTGCTCTCCGAGGTCTTCGATCCGGGGCCCGTCTTCGACTATGCCGTCTCCCTGGCCGAGGTGCCTGACGGCCCTCGGGCGATGGACCACCGGTCGGCGCTGAAGGTGCGCGTCACCTTCTGAGTGCGGGGGCCGATGGCGGTTCCTCCCGTGCCGCGCGGGGCCCTCGTGACGTCAGACGGCGAGCTTCACGTAGCGGACCAGCCACATCAGCAGGGCGTCCAGGTCAGCGGCGGCCAGGAGGACTCGGTCGACCGCCTCGGGGGTGTGCAGCCACTCCTCGCAGCCGAGGGGACGGGCGGCGATCAGAGAACGGTGGCGCAGCAGGTTCGTACGGGAGTGGTCTGTCGGATAGCCGCGCGGGGGGCGTTTCATCACGTCCCCGGAGATGTCGTAGCCCTTCTTCCGTACGTCCTCGACGATGGCGGACAGTTCGCGTCCGCTCCCCTCGGAGGCCACGGCTTTGCGGAACATGTCCACCTGGCCGGGATCGGGGTACCACCAGGCGCCCTGGATCCGCAGACCATCCAGGGAGAACCGGAGACCGATCTCGATCTTGCGGCCGAGCCGGATCACCGCGCCCTGGTGCTGCCACCACCAGGAGTTGGTGCGGTAGTGCCAGACGGAGAAGTCCTCGTACCGGGAGTCGGTGTCCGCGACCTCGTTGAGCAGGGCGATCATCGGCTGCCGGACCAGGCGTTCGCGGTCCGCGCGGTAGCGCTCGCGGGTCGCGTGGGTCGGTTCGCCCTGGAGCTGCCACAACACGTCCATGGCCTGCTCCGGCCAGCCGGTGAACTGTCCGCGCATGCGCGCAGGCTAACCCATTGGCTTTGTTCACGAGAACGAGCAGCAGATGTGAACGACTCCCGGAGGCACTTGCGGCGTCTGTGGAATCGAACGGGATGGGCTCGCGCGCGTCTGTCCGGCGCAGCGCGCGCGTTGTATCCGTTTCTGATGCGAGGAATAGCCGGTGCGAGTGATCACCTGATGTCACTGCGCGATCTCGCTCTTACTCTCTGTCACCGTCGGGAGGCGGACCTCCTGCGGCAGCAGCCGCGTCCGGGGCGTTCCGTCTCGACGTAGAAGGAGCAGCTCATGAGGTTCGGAAGGATTGCCTGGCGGTCCGCGGTGACCGCGGCCGTGCTGGCGGGGTTCGTCTCGGTGGTGGCCTCGCCGGCTGCATCCGCAGCTGGGACAACCGCGATTGCGGGCGCGTCGGCCGCCCGCGCGGTCCAGCACAGAGACATCGGTGACGTCAGCTACACCGACTTCCTGGGCGGCCGGGTCACGTTCACCCAGACCGAGACCAGCGCGGTCCGCATGAACGGCCAGTTCAACGACGGTTTTGCCGACCCGAACGCGTCCTGCGCTCTCTATATCGGCGATCTGGCGCCGGTGGACTTCAGCGGCATCGGCGCGACGATCAACCCCCCGGGGACCTCAGCCTTCCAACACGACTTCGAGGACACGACCATCGACGACTTCATCGGCTTGCGTGTCCGCGTCATCTGCGACAACGAGCTCATCGCCGTGAGCGACCCCACCGTGCCTGTCGAGTAACGCCATACTGAACTGCCCGCCCGCCGAAGCGAGCGGAGTAGTCCCACACGCGCCCTGGTGGCTCCAGCTCGTGCTGAGCTGGAGCCACGCTGCTGTCCGTACCGTCCGGTAGGACAGCCCGCTCAACGGGCGAGTTCCGGCTCAACCGAATCGAACAACCACCGGCTGACGTGCCTCCCGAAGTGGTGAACATCTGCTGTCGCTTCTCATGAACAAAGCCAACCGATGCATGCGGCGTCCAGATCGCAGTCCTGGAGTGTGGCGAGGGCGTGAGCGGGGGTTTCGACGATGGGTTCGCGGTCGTTGAAGGAGGTGTTCAGGACGACGGGCACTCCGGTGAGCTGGTGGAAGTACTGAATCAGCGCTCCGTAGGCGGGCGTGGTGGCCGGGTCGACGGTCTGGACGCGTGCGGTGCCGTCGACGTGCACGACTCCGGCGATCTCGTCGGCGCGAACGGGGCGGACGGGCGGGGCCAGCAGCATGAAGGGGCTGGCCACATCGAGGTCGAACCAGGCGGAGGCGTGGTCGGCGAGGACGGCCGGCGCGAAGGGCCGGAACGGTTCGCGGTGCTTGATCCTCTGGTTGAGGGCGTCGGAGCTGGCGGTGGTGCGGGGGTCGGCGAGGATGCTGCGGGCTCCGAGGGCACGGGGGCCGAGCTCGCTGCCGCCCTGGAACCATCCGATGATCTTTCCGGCGGCGATCATCTGGGCGGCTGTCCGGGCGATGTCACTCTCGCGGCGCCACGTGAACGCAGTCCTGCGGCGTTCGACGAGCCCCGAGCGGGGATCGCGGCGCAGGGCCTGTTCGATCTCCTGAGGGGTGTAGTCGCGGCCGAAGTAGTCGTGGGACAGCGGCCTGCGGGGCAGGTCGCCGGCCAGACGGTGCCAGGCGTACAGGGCGCAGCCGAGGGCCTGGCCGCGGTCGGATGAGGCGGGTGGGCCGAAGTAGCCGGCGACCGTGTCCAGGCGGCGGATCTTGTCGGCGGCGACGCAGTTGAGGGCTACGCCACCCGCGAGGCACAGGTTGCCGAGACCGGTTGCGGCGATCGTCTGTTCGGCGAACGTGCACAGGGCACGCTCGGTCTGGCTCTGGACGTAGGCGGCGGCGTTGATGCCCAGTTCGTCCTTGCCGCGGCTGCCGTGCGGGCCGAAGTCGAATCCGGTGCGGGCGGCGAGGTCGGCGACGCCGGGGGCGTGGGTGCGGGTGCCTCGTAGGTTGCGCCGATCCCGGCGGAACTAGCGCGGGTGGTGAGGTTGTCGCCGAGGCGTTCGATGCCGGCGAGGGTGGTCCGGTAGTAGGTCTCGATGTCGTTGTTGTTGCCTCCTCCGTCGACGACCAGCACGGTCGCTTCGTCGTACGGGCTGAGGAAGCAGGCGGTATAGGCGTGGCTGAGGTGGTGGTCGACGGGGATGATCCTGGCCGGGTCGATGCCGAGGTGGGTGAGACCGGTTTCGGCCCGGGTGGGCGGGGTGCGGCCGATGCCGCTGACCGCGACCAGGTCGACGTCGGAGAGCGTCAGGCCCGCCGCGCGCAGGCAGTAGAGAAGGGAGGGCTGCCATCCGGGACTGTAGCGGGTGCGGTTGAGGCGTTCTTCGCCGATCGCGACCATCGTGGTGTAGGTGATCAGGGCGGCGCCGCCGTCGTGGCCGAGGTTGATACCGACGACGCAGGGGGTGTGCGGCATCTGGCGGCCCTCCACTCAAGGTCGGCGAGCGGGTCCCACAGGCGAGTGCTGCCGGAGTGATCGCGGCGCAGGGCGCCGAGTTGGCACAGCTGAACGGTGTCTCAGCGGTGGTGGATCGGGGGGTGAAGGGGTGTCCGAAGCCCTCCAGGCCGCCGAGCCTGGCGTAGGGATCAGTAAAGTAGCCGTCGAGCTGAGGCCGTGAGTCCAGGGTGGGTGTGCGGGTGAGGCGCCGGGCGCTGTGGTCGAGGCCGACGTCCGCGAGCAAGGCGGAGATCTGAGCGAGGACGGTGTCCGTGGTGGCGCCGTCAACGAGACCGCGCCGATCACAAGGGTCGGGCACCTCGGCCTGACACTTCGGCGGTGTTCGGGATCTCCTCTGACTCGTCCTCGGCACCCTCTACCTCCTCGGCTTCCCAGCGAAGCAGGTCGCCCGGCTGACACTCCAGCGCCTCGCAGAGCGCGGCGAGCGTCGTGAAGCGCACTGCTTTGGCGCGGCCGTTCTTCAGTACCGCCAAGTTGGCGGGGGTAATCCCCACGCGTTCCGCGAGTTCACCCACCGACATTTTCCGCCTGGCCAACATCACGTCGATGTCGACGGCGATCGGCATCAGATCACCTCGTCCAAGTCGGCCTGCATCTGTGCCGCCTCGACGTCACGGGCGACGGCTTGGGCGAGCAGCATCCTCAGCACGAGCACGATGAGCGCGATTCCCAGAATGGCCACGCCGATCCCGCCCATGATGAGGGTGACCCCGGGGTCGTCCCGCTGGCCGGGCGCGTTCAGGGCCGTGACCGTGAACCACACGAGAGCGGCCGCGACGATCGCGCCGATGATGATGTCCACGTACCGGAAGGCGGCGTGGGAGAACACGGTTCCACGTCGCACCATCGTCACCAGCCGCCATACGCAGACCAGGGCGACCTGAGCCGTCCCGATGCCCAGGATCGTGATCACCCGCAGCGGGGTGAGCGGGAGCGACCCGTCCTCCGGGTCCTTCCCGCTGATCAACGCCCACAGCATCAACGCCTGTACGAACACGCTGCCGGTGAGCACCACCACGAGCACGGCACGCAGCGCACGCACGGTGAGTTTCCCCATGCTTCATCCTTCCATCGATCTACGATGGAAATCTATCGAATATCGATACATGAAGCAACGGCGCGGCAAGCCGTGGGCAGCGACTTCACTCGGCAGGCCGGGGCGCGCCATCGCCCCCCTTCAGCGGCATGCGCGATACGAAGACCCTCGACTTGGCCCAAGTCGTCCTGGCGCAGGCTTGATCCGACGCCCGGACGACCGCGCCGAAGCCTCGCATCCGGGACCGTTGTGCACGGCGGGCCACGCTCCGGGCCCTGCGCAAGAGCGCGCGAGGCAGGCATCGCCATCGGCCTGTACGCGACCCAGAGCGTGGGGACATCCCCTGAGCCGGTGCTCCCGATCGGCGGGCCGAGGGCGCCGGCTACGACTCTCCGCACGTGGCCAGCGCGGTTCGTGCCAGACCCCGCAGCCAGGCGTGGGCGTGGTCGGTGTCGTAGCGCTGATGCCACGACAGGTATATCAGTGCCAGGGGTAGTTCGAGCGGGAGGGGAAGCACGACCAGGCCGAGGTCGGCGACCGCTGACCGCGTGGTGGCTTCGGGGACGCTGATCAGGAGATCGGATCCGCGCGCGAACTCCAGCGCGGCCGCTTCCGTGGGCGCGGTGGCCACCACTCGGCGGGTGAGGCCGAACTGTACGAGGGCGTCGTCGAGGGCGTTGGTGAGGTTTCCACGGCGCGAGACGGTGACGTGCTCAGCGGCGGCGTACTGCTCGGCCGTGAGGGACTCGACGCGTGTGAGGGGGTGATCTCGCCTCACGACGACCACGAGACGGGTCTCGCCCACGTTCTCGGCACGGATGTCCGGTGCGCTCGGACGGTTGGCGTTCGCCTCGAGGTCGACCTCGCCGCGTCGCAACTCGGGTGTGTCGATGCTCGACTCCGCGACGAAGCGCAACCGCACGCCCGGCGCCTGTGCGCGAACGGCCGTGAGCAGCGCGGGGCCGCTCAAGGCGACCAGGGAATCGTGCCAGCGGAGGGTGAACGTGCGCTCCAGCGTCGCCAGATCGAGTTCACGGCTCGGCGCCAGCACTCCCTGGACCTGCTGCAACAGCTCGTGCACCTGTTCCCGTACGGCGATCGCGTACGGTGTCGGGGTCATCGTGCGCCCCGTGCGCACCAGGATCTGGTCCCCGGTCGTGTGCCGGATCCGGCCCAGGCTGCGGCTCATCGCCGGGGCGGTCACGTGCAGGCGCGCGGCCGCCCCGGCCACACTCCCCTCCTCCAGCAGCGCGTCGAGGGCCGTGAGCAGATTCAAGTCCAATTGCATGTGAGTAATCCTAGCCGTGCTTGACATGCATTTGAAGTTAACGATGGGGCTCTATACCTTCGAATCAAGAGCGCAGGACGGAACGCACAGCGCGGCCCGACCAGCCTCAACACCCCCCATCGACAAGGGAGTACCACCATGTCCGCAACGCTTCAGGCCGCTGACGTCATCGCCTCCGACGCCGACTTGCTCAGCCGGACCACCGCCGTCGTGCGAGCCGCCGGATCGGCGCTGCGCGAGCGCTTCGGCGAGGTGGTCCGCTACGAGACCCGCGAAGAGCTGATGGACGCGCTCGCCGCCAACGACGACGCGGCCCTCGACATCCTGCGCCCCGGCCTCACCAGCCTCCGTCCGGACGCAGGCTGGGTGGAGGACGAGCTGGACGGCGGGGCGCTGCCGGCCGGCGAATGGTGGGTCGTGGATCCGGCAGAAGGCAACGTCAACCACCTGCACGCCCTGCCGGAGTGGGCGGTCACCGCCACCCTCGTTCGCGAGAACAAGCCGGTGCTCACCGTGGTCCACCTGCCGCTGACCGGCGAGACCTACACCGCGCTCAGCGGCGCGGGCGCCCACCTCGACGGCCGGCCGCTGCGCGTCGCCGAGACCGCGGACCTCGGCCTGAGCATCGTGGCCACCAGCCAGGCCCGGCCGGACGAGGACGAGAAGGTCGTACGGCGCGTCGGCTCCTCGATCACCGCGATGCTCTTCGACGCGCTCGTCGTCCGCACCGCCGTACCCGCGACCCTGCACCTGACCAACGTGGCCGCGGGCCGGATCGACGCCTTCTGGCAGTACTCCGGCGCCCGCGCGGACCTGCTGCCCGGAGCCCTGCTCGTCACCGAGGCCGGCGGGCGGATCTCCGACGCCGAGGGCCGCCCCTGGACCCCGCAGAGCGAGAGCTTTCTGGCCGCCGCGCCCGGTATCCACGCCGAGGCCGTCGCCACGCTCTCGCGCTGACCGCGCACCACCAGCACCACTACCTGTACGTACGAAAGGACCAGATCACCATGACCACGATTGCAGTTCTCGGAAACGGCCGCGTCGGCGGCAGCCTCGCCACCGCCCTCACCCGGGCAGGGCATGAGGTGACCGCGGTGGACCGCGCTCCGGGCGCCGCCGCCGACGCCGCCCGAACGGCCCAGATCGTCATCAACGCCACCCCGGGCGCAGGCTCGCTCGAACGGCTCGCCGCACTGCGCGAGGAACTGCGCGGCAAGATCCTCGTCGACGTCTCCAACGCCACCGTCGACGGCCCGGACGGACTTCCCGCCGACCTGATCTACCCCGGCTCCAGCCTGGCCGGGCAACTCCAGGAAGCAATCCCCGAAACGCGCGTCGTCAAGACGCTCAACACCATGCTCTACACGGTGATGACAGCGCCCACCTCACTCGCCCAGCCGCCCACCGCGTTCCTCTCGGGTGAGGACCCGGGAGCCAAGCAGGCCGTCCGCGGGCTCCTCGAGGACCTCGGCTGGCACCAGGAGTGGATCACGGACCTCGGCGGGATCGGCACCGCGCAGGCCGCCGAGGCCGCGGTCCTGTTCGTACCCCACGTGATCCGGTCCAGCGGATTCGCTCCCTTCGCCCTATCGATCGCCCGCTGACGGGAGCGGGAATCCGCCGCCGACCACCCAGTCACGTCGCTCGTTTGACGGACCCGGCGCGGACCTTGCGTGACGGGGCGTGGTGAGCCGGGCCGCCCGTCTCCGGGGGCTGAAGGCTCCGCAGGGACAGGGTGGCGGTGAGGAGGAGGCCGGCGAAGACGGTCAGGAGGAGGGCGGACACCCACATCTGCCGACTCCCGGCGGACTGCCAGGCCGTCCAGAGGGTGGACGCGCTCCACACCAGGATGCCCATCCCGTAGAAGGTTCGGACGCGGTGCAGTTGCCGCACGGCCCGCAGGAACATGACGCGCTCGGTCTTCTGTGCCATGCGGGGCCGTGTACCCCGATCGGGCACGGATCACCGGCCGGATCGGAGCCTTGCGAAACAGACCGAGCAGGCGTGCTCAACTCCGCCCGTTGGTCGGGGACCGGGAATGTGCCACTCCACGGGTGCGGACGACTACAGGAGGCTCCCGCCGGTCACTCCGACGTCGGCCGGACCGGCAGGATCCCGTCGGGTACGTCGGCGACCACAGCCTCCCGCGTCGCGAGAGGGTCTCACCGCTCCGCAAGTCGGACGCCGGTGTCCGCGCCGTCGCCCTTCTGGCCTTCCCTCACAAGGAGGTGGGGCAGTACCTCGCCTGGTCCGCCGAGAAGGGACCGGACGGCTTGGTCTTCGTGGAAGGGAAGGGGGGCGACTTTCCGCCGTACCTCGTTCGGTCGGAAGTAAAGCCGGGCACGCTCGGCTGCGGGGCTCCCGGAGGGCTTCCGTTTCTACGACCCTCGTCTCACTGTCCCCGCCATGTCGCACAATCGCGAACTGTCAACTACTGCTCATGCGGCCCTGATTCGCTCTGTCCTAGGCACCTTTCCCGCCGGACAGATGGGGTGGATCACGATGGAGTCATCGAACGCTCAGGGTCGAAACGCGGCTGGAACGAGGGGTGGTGTGCGCGTCCCGGCACCCGGCGACCAGGCAGACTGCGCTCCCGCTTCGGATCCCACTCGGCCAGATGCTGGTAGGAACCTTGCACACCATCACGTAGTCGCTGCGTACCTCACGGCCGTTGCTGCGGTCGTCACCGCGGCCGGAACGATACTGACCCTGCTGATGCGATGACGGACAGCAAGTCACTCGGAGATCGTCCGTACACGAGCCTGGTGAGCCCGGAGGCACGCATGACCGAACCCGAGGTGATTGCGCTGGTGGCTGCTGACGTCAGGGCCATTCGTGAGTGGCTCCTGCTGGACTTGCGCCAGGTGCGTGCCCTGAACGGGGCTGAGGTAATCGACTTGACCGACGTGCCCAAGCCCGAACTGGCCAGGAGGGTGTTCGGCTCGGCTGAGCCGCCTGCCGTGCGGGCGCACCTGGCGCACCTGCTGGTGAGCGAGAGAGCCGTTGCCGGCGTCACCGCTTTGGACGCCGCGCTCTGGATCGATGCGGCCGGATTGCGTGGCGAGCGAACGGATGTGCGGAGTCTCGCGCGAGAAATGGGGCTGTCGACGCGCCAGGTTCATCGCCGGATCCTCGCCGTCGACGCATCGATAGCACAGTTGCTCACGAGTACCGATACGGCATCGGTTGTCGAGGGAACGCTTGCACCTGACAGACTCGATACGCAAGAACTCTGGGAGGCCGTACGGGCCGAGTGCCTGATGTCGCGGAATCCGGACCGGGCAGCGGACGCCCTGCTGGCCTTGTCGCGAAATCGTTCAGGCAGCCGTCGCACACCGTCGTCACGGAGAGATGACGACGCTCCCGTGTATCGAGCAGGGAACAAGGATGCGCGATATCGAGATGCGGGACGGGCCGTCAACTGGCTTGCGACGACCGCGCACCGGCCACCGCTGGCGCCATTTCGGAATCCGGCGGAGCTGACCGGCAGTCTCGTGACGGCCGACGCCGTCGAACTGGCTGACGACCCGCACGAGTCACTCGACCAGTTGGAGAGGTCCATCCACAGCAATCAGCGTGAGGTGCTGCCACTGCTGCTCCACCATGCAGGACGTTTGATTCCCGACGTTGCCGCGGCCGGAGTGGACACCCGCTTGCGCTACCTCGGTCTCGCCTACTTCGCCACGTTCGAGCCGCAGAATGTCCACGCTCTGCGCTTCGCCCGAGCGCGGCAGGACGAAGCACTTCGGTACAGCCCCAGAGGAGTCCAGGATTGGAGCGTCTTCAAGGGCATGACCGGCCGTGCCTTCATGCTGGGCGCGCTCGGCCACCATGGTGCCGCTGTGCAGGGCTACCTCGCCGCCACCCGCCACTTGGAGCGCCATCGTCCGTACGAGGGGAGGTACCTTCCCGATCTCAGCGACGCGTACGGACGGATCGCGCATCACGAGGCGCTGCGCGGTGGAAACCGGGAACGTGCCCATCGAGCCGTCGCCCGAATGGAACGCATCGCCGCGACTCAGGAAGATCCGGAGATCCACTACACGCTGGCACGCACTCAACTGGAAGTCGAACTGGGGTTCAGTGTCCGCCGTTCCGATGTGTCCCTGGATCCGTCTCGGCCCGAGGTACTCCGCCGCGTCGACAGGGCGTTCGAGCGGTTCATCGATCTGTCGCTTCGGATCGGCAAAGCCAACCGAGAGCTGGCGGCTTGCGATTTGGCCGTTCTGTACGCGACGGCTTCGAGAGACCGTGGGATGCTCGACGACGCAGTACTACGTTTCCAGCAGATCGTCGCCCAGCACGGCGGATACGCCAATCAGGCCCGCCAAATGAACGTGCGGCTCCGGACCGCGACCACCTTGGGCCGGACCTTCTCTGGTGTTCCGGAAGTGACGAGCCGATTCGATCCTCTGAGTGCGGCCGCCGACGTCGTTCCCAGGCGCCCCAGCGGCCTCCTCATCGAGCCGGCCGTGTTGTGAGCTCAGACTGTTCGAAGGATGGTGCGTGCACCATCGCCACCAGCACCGACCGGAGCCCGGTCGATGCGGTGGTCGGGTTCGATCACGTATGCGCGGCTGCGGCGGACAGCGGCGGACTCAGGCCGCCTGGTCCGAGCGCAGCATCGAGTACAGGACCATGTCGCGCCATGCACCGGCCCGGAAGCAGGCCCCGCGCAGGACGCCTTCGCGCGTGAAGCCCGCTCCCTCAAGGGCACGCTGCTCGGCGATGTTCGACAGTTCGGTGCTCGCCTCGACCCTGTTGGCCTTGGTGTGGTCGAACAGGTAGGCGGCGAGCCGGCGCTGCGCCTGCGTCCCGTAGCCCTTGCCGCGTCCGACGGTGAGCAGGGAGATGCCGATGTTCCAGCATGGAGACGCCGGGCCTTGCATCACCTCGTGCCACTGCACCTCGCCGACGAACCGGTCGTCTTCGCCGGCGATCACGAGCCTGCCGCCCTGAGCGGACAGGAATCCGTCAGCCCACTGCCGTCGAAGTTGCCCTGGATTGCGGAATCCGAAGAAGCCGTGGTCTCCGGCTTCGGCGGGATCTTCGTGAAGGCGTTCGAGCTGGTCCAGGTCCTTCTCGGTGACGGGGCGCAGGTGAATGTGATCAGCGTTCAGCATGATCACAGGGTACGAGGCGTACGAGCCGACCCTTGTCCCGTCCCGGCCCACGGGGCTCCGACGCGGGCCTCGTGGCCACAAGCCCGGCGGTGGCGGCGTGCAGGAGGGGCGTCATCGTCCGGGGGTGACAGCCACCGCGCGGCAGCTCGCCCTGAAACGACCAGGTCGATCGAGGACTTGGGAGCCGACACTCCATCTCATACAGGCACGCCCGCCGGATCGTCGCCAAGCACCTCGTTCCACGCAAGGACCTCCAGGGTTCGGCGGCGGTCGGATCATCCCTTGCCCAGGCAGACGTCTGCTGCTGGGGCCGACAAGGGCTGTCGGGCGCCGGCGGAACCGTCTCTGGAGTACGCCCTTCGGTGACGGTTCCGGGCGCTGGGGAACGTCGTACCGGCCGTACTTGAGGATCAGCGGCATCCGTGTGTCACAGGGGCTCCTGGTGTTGCCGTACGGCCCGAACTGCGGGTGCGACACGACGAACCGGCCCCGGCGCGCCCGCGAAGGGCGTGCCGGGGCCGGTTCCGGTTGGTGTCGTCGGCGCCGCCTAGGAGCAGATGTCGGCGTCAGCCACGAGGTGCGTGGTGGCACTCCTTGTGGGCGGGGCTCCACACGCGGGTCCAGTGGCCGGGGTGCCAGTGGTGGTGACGGTCCCGGAAGGCCGGCTGCCACTGCCGCACCCAGTGACCCGCCACCTTCACGCAGTGGCGCGACCCCGCCGACGGCCGGTGGTCCTGCGACGCCCGCGACGGCCGGTGGTCCTGCGGGGCGGCCGACGCGGTACCGACCGTACCGACGACCGCGCCCGCGGCCAGGGCCACCGTCGCCGCGCCCAGGGCCGCGGCCCTCTTCAACCCGTTGATCATGTTCAGACCTTTCCGTACGGACCGGGGCCGACGCCCCGGCACTGCCCGGACCATTCGGCCAGGCACGCACTGATCCTCACCGTCGGGCACGGGCAAATCGCCACGGAAAACCCCCTCTTAAGAAATGCCAAGCAATTTCTCATTCTGCGCAAATAGTCATACATGCGCGCCTATGGTGTGCCCGTCCCGTCAGGAGCTTGACCGGGTGCTTCCTCGACGGAGGAAGGCGGAAAGCGAGCGTGTCCGTGTGGTGGAGTGTGGGCCTCTGACGACTCCGACAGCAGGGAACACGTCTTCCGATGACCCCGCAGCCCGCCCGCCCTGAGCACATCGGTCCCGAGGCCGCCTCGGTCATGGGTGTCTCGCCGTTCAAGCCTTCGCTCGTCAAGGCGGTGTTCAGTGACGTGACCTCGATGCCCGTCTCTCGGTCCGCCACGTGGGCCGCCGCATCGGTGACGCGGACGGTGCTCACGGAGATCATCGCCGGCGCGAGGAGAGCGGCGGCGGAGGAGGCCCGGAGGAAGCTGATGCCGAGGGACCTTCTCTCGGCGATCGACCGGAACGTCGAACTCGAGGTGGGGACCCGGTGGTTCAACCACAGCCCGACCTTCCGAGGCCTGACCGGTGTCCTGTACGACGCCGACGGTGTCATCGTGTCTTCTCCTAAACGCAGCAGGTCGCGCAAACCGAGTGCCGTGGTCGGCGCCCACAGGTTCGAGGCCGGGGTCAAGAAGCTGCTGTGGAGTCAGGGGGTGACGGCCGTCCCGGCGATGGTCCGCGACCTGGACGGAATCGCGAGCGTGTTCCTGACGGACCTCGCCCGGGACGCGGCCATGGTCGCCCGCGAGCGCTGGGTCAAACGTTTCGGTACGGTCACCCCGGTGGTGTCGGGTGAACCGACCCCACCGCCCCTTCTCGATGATTCCCTCCGCCTCCTGTCCACCCGCAGGGGGAACCCGCGGACCATCGGCAGGGACGACATCCTGGCCGCCACCGCGATTCAGTTGTTCGGCGGCGACCTCAGGCAGCGAGCCCTCACTGAGGCACGCAACGCGACACAGGGCACTTCGGCCCTACCTGCTGCTCGAAGCTGAGATCGGGGCGGGGAGCAGCGGCCACGGGTCGGGGGCCGCGGGTGGGGCCGGTGATGTCGTTCGCCAGACCCACCCTCCGTCGCCGGAGCCAACGAGCCGGGAAATGGCGACCGTGGGCGGGTGGTGCACGAGCAGGTGGACGTGATCGCGTTCGTCGTTGAACTCCAGCAGCTCCGCGCCGAAGTCGCCACACACGTCGCGCATGACCTCTTCCCAGCGCCGGAGGATCTCGTCGGTGAACGGTCCGCGCCGATACTCGGAGGGTGAAGACCAAGTGCGCGTGCAGGGTGGAGGGTGCAGGGCCGACACTACGGCCCCTACGGATACCGGGCTTTACTCCCAGCGTAATAACATAGATCAACGCTACGATCACGCCCGTGAAGATCGTGACACAGGTCAAACTCATGCCGGACGCCGCGCAGGCATCCGCGCTTGAGCGCACCCTAGGCACGGTCAACGACGCCGCGAACTGGGTGTCAGAGGTGGCGTTCGAGCACGGCGTGCCGCGTGAGTACGAGCTGCGCAGGCACACCTACGCCGAACTCAAATCCCGTGGGCTGGGAGCGCAGGCCGCGCAACACGTCATCAAGAAGGTCCGCGACTCGTACACCTCGCTCAAGGCCAACATCCGGGCCGGCAACCTCGGCAAGGACGGCTCCAGGCGTCGCCGCAAGGCCGAGTCCAAGCCGATCACGTTCCGGCCCCGGGCCGCGCAGCCGTATGACGACCGGTGTTTGAGCTGGCAGTACGACCAGCGGACCGTGTCCATCTGGACCGTGGACGGCCGGGTCAAGAACATCCGCTTCGCCTGCTCCGCCGACGCGCTCAAGATGCTCCAGACGCACCGGCAGGGCGAATCCGACCTGATCGCGCGCGACGGCGTGTTCTACCTCGTCGCCACCTGCGACGTGCCCGAGGCCGAGCAGTACGAGCCGGACGGCTTCATCGGCGTGGACCTCGGTATCGAGAACATCGCCACCGCCTCCACCGGCTACCTAGCCGCCGGGCGGGGACTCAACCGGTACCGCAAGCGACAGCTTGCCCTGCGAGCCAAGCTCCAGAAGAAGCGGACCAAGAGCGCCAAGCGGCGGCTCAAGGCCCGTGCCCGCAAAGAGACGCGGCACGCCGCCAACCAGAACCACATCATCTCCAAGACGATCGTGACTGAGGCTGAACGCACCGGGCGCGGCCTGTCCCTCGAAGAACTCAAGGGCATCCGCAACCGGGTACGGCTCCGCAAGCCCCAACGGGTCGCACTCCACTCCTGGGCCTTCGTCCAGCTCGGAGACTTCATCGTCTACAAGGCCAAGCGGGCCGGAGTGCCCCTGGTCTTCGTCGATCCCGCGTACACATCGCAGACGTGCGCCGAGTGCGGCCACGTCGACAAGCGCAACCGTGTCGACCAGGGGCTTTTCATCTGCCGGGGGTGCGGGGTCGTTGCCCACGCCGACCGGAATGCTTCCCACAACATCGCCACCCGTGGCGAGAGCGTGTGGAATGCGGGGCGTGAGTCACGCGTCCCTACCACCCCATAGGGGTGTCTGGACGGAGGAGTCCACCCCAGCAGCCAGCTGGACACTACCTCCAAGCCCGGTGGATCAGCGCCGGGTCAAGTTGACAACTGCTGTACGAAGTACGGTTCGACGGTCATCCAGCCGTTGCCACGAGCGCCGTAGCGGGTGCCGTTGTCGCTGCTGGCCAGGGTGTACCAGGAGTCGACGTAGTCGGGATCGTCCGTCCACCAGTCGTTCGGGATGGCGTCCAGGATGGCGTTCACCAGGGGGATGTACGTGCCCTGGTCGGTGATGGTGAGCAGGGCGGTGGCGATGGCCTTGGCGAGGTCGCGGTAGTTGGTGCTGCCGTCCTCTTCCATCATCACGGCATCGGCCAGGTCGTACTTGTAGTTCGACCAGTTGACCAGGATCTGGCCGGGCCGGTAGACCGTGCCGTCATTGTCGAGGTAGGGCATGTCGACGGGGTCGACACGTACGGCGCCGTCCTGCCCGAAGCCGGTGACCAGCGTGTAGATCTCGGCGTCGCCCTTGATCCACGGCTCTTCGTCGTCCGAGAGCTCCACCGCGCTGATGCGGGTGGTCCAGAAACCGCCGGCTGCCGTCTGTGCCTGCGGCTTCCGGGTGGCGCCCGTCCTCGGCCCCGCTGCCGCTGCCACCTCCGGTGCGGCGGAGTCCACGCCGTAGTGGCGCAGTTGCCTGTTCAGGACACCCAGGCCGGCGGCCAGCGCCTTGGAGCCGTCGATGTCCACGACGTACACGGGACGGGCGGGTGCGTGGCGGGCGTCGAGTACGTGAGCGCGGCCTTGGACGTCGTAGGCGACGATCGTGGCGGCGTGATCGTCGGCGGTGGCGGGGGCCACCCAGGGCACCTTTCCGGCGGACAGGCCGCCGCGCATCGCGCGGTCCCCGAGGCGCAGCCGGAGCAGCGAACCGATCCCGGCGTCGAGGCCCTTGGCGGCGGCGATCCGGCGGTCCGCCGTGGCCAGCGTGGACTTCAGGTCGCCTTCGGCGCGGCCGGCCAGAGAGGTGACGGAGACCTCGTCGGTGGTCAGGGCGGCATGCTGAACGCGGGCGCGCCAGGCGGGGTCGGAGAGGGAACGGGCTATGGCACGCGCCGCCTGGTCCTGCGCCGAGGCGACCCTGGAGGCGGCAGCCGGCGCGGTGGGGGCTGCCGAAGCGGCAGGGGCTGCGGGAGCGGCGGCTGCCGGCAGGGCGGCAGCGGTCTGGCCGACGGACAGGGCGACTAAGGACACCACGACGGCGACGGCGCCACGGCGGCGCGTTTCACGAGGTCTCACTGGGCGATCCTCCGGGAGAGTGCGGACGGGCACGCTGGCAGGTGGAACGTCGAAACGCGAATCTATGCGAGTAGATTCACGGAAAGCATGGCGGGTCCATGACAGATAGGGCAAGGGGTGCGCACCGCGGAAGACAGGGTGACCCGGATCGGTTTCCTCACCGCGTCGGCAAGGCCCGAGCAAGGCGCAGTCGCCACGGCCGGGGCCCATCCGTCCCCTCTGGTCTTCCCTCCGACCCGAGCAGCACGAGGAGACACGGCCGAGATCCGTCCATCCCGTGTGGCCGTCCCCCCGACACGAGCGGGACGAGGGTGACGACCGCGTCATGTCGTACTCGCTGAACAGCCGAACGCGCCCTCGCCCGACCTCCCGGTCGCTCGGTCGAGGGCGCGTTCAACCGCCGGGGCTCACACGCTGAGCGCCGTTCGTACGGTCTGTTCGGCGGCCGTTCCGCCCTCGCCCGAGGACGTCACCCGCCCGGCCTCCAGTACGTAGTACCGCTGGGCGGCGCGCATGGCGAACCCGACGTGCTGTTCGACCAGGAGGACGGAGAGGCCGCCGCGCCGGGTGAGGGCGAGGATCGTCTCCTCGATCTCGGCGACGACCGACGGCTGGATGCCCTCCGTCGGCTCGTCGAGCAGCAGCAGCCTGGGGCGGGTGATCAGCGCGCGGGCGATGGCGAGTTGCTGGCGCTGGCCGCCGGAGAGCAGTCCGGCGCGGCGGCCGGACAGCTCGCGCAGGACCGGGAAGAGGTCCAGTGCCTCGGCGGTCGCCGCTCTGCCGTCGGGGCGTCCGTCGGCGACGAGTTGGAGGTTCTCGGCGGTGGTGAGGTGGGGGAAGCACTGCTGGCCCTGGGGGACGTACGCCGTCCTGCGGGCGACCCGTTGGTGCGGGGCGAGGTGGGTGATGTCCTCACCGTCCAGCCGGACGCTGCCGCTCTTGGGCTTGATCAGGCCCATGGCGGCGCGCAGCAGGGTGCTCTTGCCGGCGCCGTTGTGGCCGAGGACGGTGGCGACACCGTCTTTCGGGACCGTGACCGTGACGCCGTGCAGGACCGTGGTGCGGTCGTAGCCGGCCCGGACGGAGCTGATCTCCAGCATCTGACTCATGCCTCCTCGGCGACGGCCACGGGAGTGGCGGGAGCGGGCTCGGGTTCGCGTTCGGCGGTGCGGCCGAGGTAGACCTCCTGGACCTTGGTGTCGGCCTGGACCTCGGCGACGGTGCCCTCGCTGAGGACCTTGCCGGCGTGCAGGACGCTGACGCTGCGGGCGAAGGAGCGCATGAAGTCCATGTCGTGCTCGATGACGACGACCGTGCGGTCCGCGCTGATGCGCCGGAGCAGCGCGCCGGTGGCCTCGCGCTCGTCGTGGCTCATGCCGGCGACCGGCTCGTCGAGCAGCAGCAGTCTCACGTCCTGGACGAGGAGCATGCCGATCTCCAGCCACTGCTTCTGCCCGTGGGCCAGGACGCCGGCGGGGCGGTCGCGCAGGTGGGTCAGTCCGGTGGTCTCCAGGGCGTTGGCGACCGGCTCGGGGATGTCCTTGCGGCGTCGGAGCATCGTCCACGGGCCCCGTCCGGCGCCCGACGCGATGTCGAGGTTCTGCAGGACGGTCAGTTCCTCGAAGACCGTGGCCGTCTGGAACGTACGCCCGATCCCCATGCGGGCGATCTTGTGGACGGGCCTGCCCAGCAGGTCCTGGTCGCCGAAGCGCACCGAGCCCGTCGCCTTCACCAGGCCGGTGACGGCGTCGACCAGGGTGGTCTTGCCGGCGCCGTTGGGGCCGATGAGGAAGCGCAGGTCGCCGGGGTGGATGTCCAGGTCGACGCCGTCGACGGCCGTGAAGCCGTCGAAGGTGACGCGCAGGTCGCGGACGGTCAGTCCCTCGCCGCTCATGCCGTCTCTCCCGTCGTACGAGTAGCGGTTGCGGTGGCGGTGGCGGTGGCGGAAGCGTTGCGGCGCCTGCGCAGGACGACGCCGAGCGAGGCCAGGCCGCCGGGCAGGAAGCCGACCGCCACCACGAACAGCAGGCCTTGGAGGTACGTCCACGCGGCGGGGAAGGCGTCGGACAGCGTGCTCTGTGCCCATGCCACCGCGATCGCGCCGAGCACCGCGCCCACCAGCGAGGCCCGGCCGCCGACCGCCGCGCCGATGACGAAGCCGATGGAGGGCACGATCCCGATCAGCGCCGGGGAGATGATCCCGACCGCCGGGACGAAGAGGGCGCCGGCCAGGCCCGCCATGCCGGCCGCGAGGACGTACGCGACGAGCTTGACGTTGGCCGGGTTGTAGCCGAGGAAGCGCACCCGCTCCTCGGAGTCCCGTGCGGCGACGAGGAGTTCACCGAACCGGCTGACGAACAACTGTCGGGCGCCGACCATCAGGAGCAGCAGCACGGCGGCGATGATGAAGTACACCATCCGCTGGTTGACGGGGTCGTCGAGGGAGTAGCCGAGGAAGCCGTGGATGTCGGTGAGGCCGTTGGTGCCGCCGGTGGTGGCCTGCTGGCCGATCAGCCAGATGGACAGGGCGGCGGCCAGCGCCTGGCTGAGGATCGCGAAGTAGGCGCCTTTCACCCGGCGGCGGAAGACGAAGAAGCCGAGCAGCGCGGCCACCGCCATCGGCAGCAGCACCGTCATGGCGAGCGCGAACGGCGGATCGGCGAACGGCTTCCACCACCAGGGCAGGGTGTCGCCGGTTCCGTAGAGCTGCATGAAGTCGGGCAGGGTCTCGCCGGTGGCGGCCGCGTCGGTGAGCTTGAGGTGCATGGCCATGGCGTAGCCGCCGAGGCCGAAGAAGACGCCCTGGCCGAGCACCATGAGCCCGCCGCGGCCCCAGGCGAGGCTGACGCCGACCGCGACGATCGCGTAACACAGGTATTTGGCGAGGAGGTTGAGGCGGAAGTCGGAGAGGACGACGGGGGCGACGCCGAGGAGGAGCGCGGCGCCGAGAACGAATCCGGCGGGGACCCGGAACCGCTGCAGCAGGGGCGTCGGCGACGGCGTCGACACGGCGGACGTGGGAGTGGTCGTCGTCGTCATGCCAGGCTCCGGGTGCGCAGGGTGTACAGGCCCTGGGGTCGCCACTGGAGGAAGGCGACGATCGCGACGAGCACGACGACCTTGGCGACGCTGACCGTCGTCGAGTATTCGAGGACCGATTGGAGGATGCCCAGCGCGAAGGCGGTGATGACGCTGCCCTTGAGCTGTCCGATGCCGCCCACGACGACGACCAGGAAGGCGTCGACGATGTAGTTGGTGCCCATGGTCGGGCCGATCGGGCCGACGAGGGTGAGGGCGACGCCGGCGACGCCCGCGAGGCCCGAGCCGATGAAGAAGGTGATGCGGTCGACCTGTCCGGTGGCGATCCCGGAGACCTCGGCGAGGTCGCGGTTCTGGACGACGGCGCGGATACGGCGGCCCAGTGGCGTGAGTTTCAGGATGAGGGTGAGGGCGAGGACGCTCAGCAGGGCCAGGCCGAGGATGAACAGGCGGTTGTTGGCGAAGGTGATGCCGCCGCCCAATGCGATGTTGCCGGTGAGGACGTCGGGCGCGGCGGTCTGCACGTTGGGGGCGCCGAAGATGTCGCGGGCGAGCTGCTGGAGCATCAGCGAGACGCCCCAGGTCACGAGGAGCGTGTCCAGGGGGCGGGTGTAGAGGCGGCGGATGAGCAGCCATTCCAGCAGGGCGCCCATGGCGCCGGCGACCAGGAAGGCGATCGGCAGGGCGACGAGCAGCGAGACGCCCGCGCTGCTGATCGACTTCTGCAGCACGTACGTGGTGTAGGCGCCGGCCATGATGAACTCGCCGTGCGCCATGTTGATCACGCCCATCTGGCCGAAGGTCAGGGTCAGACCGAGGGCGATGAGCAACAGGACGGCACCGATGCTGATGCCGGTGAGGGACTGGTTGAGGATGACCGTCATGGGTCGGCTCCGGGTCGGGGGCAGGGGTGCGGGTGTACGCGTGTGCCATGGGCGTGGCCCGGCCCTGGGAGTGGGCCGGGTCCGGTGCCGGGCGGGGGGTGGTGGTCAGGAGAGTCCGGAGGCCCAGGAGTAGCCCTTGAGGTACGGGTCCGGCTTGACCGGCTTGCCGGAGTTCCACACCTCGGTGATCAGACCGTCGGAGCCGACCTTGCCGATCCGGGCGGTCTTGTAGACGTGCTGGGTGGCGCCGTCCACGGTCACCTTGCCCTCGGGGGCGTCGAGTTCGATGCCGTCGGAGGCCGCCTTCACCTTCTCCACGTCGAAGGACCCGGCCTTCTCGACCATCTCCTTCCACAGGTACACGGAGATGTAGGCGGCCTCCATCGGGTCGGAGGTCGGCTTGCCCTTGCCGTACGCCGCCTGGTACGCGGCCACGAACTTCGTGTTGGCCGCGCCCGGGGTGGTCTCGTAGTAGTTCCAGGCCGTGAACTGACCGTCCAGGTACTGGGTGCCGATGCTCTTGACCTCCTCCTCGGCGATGGAGACCGAGAGCACCGGCAGGCTCTTCGCGGTCAGGCCCGCGGACTTGTACTCCTTGAAGAAGGCCACGTTGGAGTCACCGTTGAGGGTGTTGAACACGGCGTCCGCGCCGGCGTCCTTGACCTTGTTGACGATGGTGCCGAACTCCGTGGAGCCGAGGGGGGCGTAGTCCTCGCCGACGACCTCCATGCCGTTGGCCTTCGCGTACGCCTTGATGATCTTGTTGGCGGTGCGCGGGAAGACGTAGTCGCTGCCGACCAGGTAGAGCTTGGTCAGCCCCTGCTTCTTGAGGTAGTCCAGAGCGGGCACGATCTGCTGGTTGGTGGTCGCGCCGATGTAGAAGATGTACGGCGACTGCTCCAGGCCTTCGTACTGCACCGGGTAGAACAGCAGCGACTTGTACCGCTCGAAGACCGGCTTGACGGCCTTTCGGCTGGCCGAGGTCCAACAGCCGAAGGTGGCGACGACCTTGTCGTCCTTGATGAGGGTCTCCGCCTTCTCGGCGAAGGTGGGCCAGTCTGAGGCGCCGTCCTGGCTGACGGGCTCGAGCTTCTTGCCCAGCACGCCACCGGCGGCGTTGATCTCCTTCACCGCGAGCAACAACGCGTTGTGGACGGTGACTTCACTGATCGCCATCGTGCCCGAGAGCGAGTTCAGCAGACCTACCTTGACTGTGTCACCGGAGGTGTCGGCCTTGGCGCCGGAGCCGGTGGACGTGGTGTCGCCCGTCTTGGCGCCGCACGCGCTGAGGGCGGCGGATGCGCCGGCGGCCGACATTCCGGCGAGGAGACCGCGTCGGCTGATGCTGAACCCGGACATGCACAACCTCCTTGCCCCGAAGGGCGATACGAAGAGAGCGGAAAGGCTCTGGGGAGGGGATGAGGGGAAAGCGCTTCAGAGGCGGCGGTGTCGACGCACGGGTTCCCCAGCCGTTCCGGGGTGGTGTCCGGGCTGGTCGCTGAAGTGCGACCACAGCCTGTTGGGAAACTGTTTCAACCACGTTTCGGAGCAATTGAAGAACAGTTTCCAGTGAAAGTAACGTGGCCGGCCAAAATCGAAGAAGCAGCTTCCGAATACGTCCGGTCGAGGACTTCACAGAAACGGCGATCAATGCTTCCCATGGAAAGGGTCAGTTATTCTGATTCCCCTTTTCAAGGGCCCGGTGATCGGCGGTAGGCTCAGGCACCGGTCGGCGAGCACGAGTGGAGGAGCATGATGGCGAGACGACCCCAGGACCTGCTCCACCTGCTCACGCGGGCCGAACGTCTCGCCGTGCGCCGAGTGCAGGCCGTCCTCGACGAGTTCGAGTGCTCCGTGGAGGCGTGGCGGGTGCTCGACCTGCTCTCCGACGGGCAGGGCCACAACATGACGGCCCTCGCCGACCACGCCTTCCTGCCGGCTCCGAGCCTCACCAAACTGATGGACCAACTCGTCGACCAGAACCTGGTCTACCGTCGTGTCGACCCGGCCGACCGGCGCCGCGTCCTGGCCCAGCTCACCCCACGGGGCAAGCAGCGATGGCAGTTGCTGGCGCGTGAAGTGCGCGCCGACTGGCGGGACTTGGAGCCTCTGCTCGCGGGCGAGGAGCTGGACGACCTGCTCGCACGTCTTGCCGAGGCCCTGGAAGGACGGCTCACCGCAGACCCGGCACGCGTCACGGCAGATCGTACGGGGAAGGCAGTTGGGCCAGCACGTTGAAGTCGGGCCCGGCCGCCTCCGCCAGGTAGATGCGCTGGCGTACGTGCCGGTCGTGAAGGTGGAGCAGGCCGCGCGGACCCTCGTAGGAGACGGTCTCGGCGGCGGCCGAGATCGCCGAGACGTCCAGGGTGCGGGCCCGCTCGACGAGCGAGGCGAGCAGCAGCACCCCCTCGTAGCACGACTCGCCGAGACTGCCGGGGGCCGGCGCCTCGAAGCCGAAGCGGGCGGCATACCGACCGTGGAAGTCCAAGGTGTCCTGATTGGCCAGCGAGGCGAAGTAACCGGCCGTGCTGAACAGGCCGCCGGTCGCCTCCGGGCCACTGGCCATCAGCATGTTCTCGTCCATCAGCGTGCTCAGCCGCAGACAGCGCTGGTCGAGGCCCGAGGCGGCGAAGGCCCGGTTGAAGCGGACCGCGTCGCTGCCGACGAGCAGCATCAGCACCCCGTCCGCGTCCGCGTGCTCGATGCGCCGCAGCACATCGGCGAAGTCCTCGGTCCCCAGTGGCAGATACGCCTCGCCGCAGACCCGTCCACCCCGCAGCGCGCGGGCGTAGCGGCGGGCGGCGCGGGCGGTGCGCCGGGGCCAGACGTAGTTGTTGCCGACGACGAACCACCGGCGTAACCGCCGCGTCTCGGCGAGCAGCCGCATGGCGGGCTGCAGTTGCCAGTCCGGCGTCTCGCTGGTCATGAAGACACCGTCCGTGCGCTCCCCGCCTTCGTACAGGGCGGTGTACACATACGGCACCCGGTGTGCGACGCGTGGCGCCAGCGCCTGCCGGACCGAGGAGATGTGCCAGCCGGTCACCCCGTGGACCGCGCCGGTCGCCACCAGGGCCTCGACCTCCTCGGCGACCTTCTCCGGTTCGGCTCCGCCGTCGACCTCCAGCAGCCGGAGCTCTCTGCCGAGTACGCCGCCGCTCTTGTTGATCTCTTCGGCGGCCAGCCGCGCGCACGCTTCACAGGCGGGACCGAAGATGCCGGCAGGGCCTTGCATCGGGTACACGAGCGCGACGTTCAGGGTCGAATCGTCGGCCGTGAACCACTCGGGGGTGCAGGGGTGGAGCGGCCGGCGCATGTTCACATGATGGCCCGACTGCGTACGGCGCCCCATCACCGGCCGGAATCGAAACCGATTCGTAGGAAACGCGCCACCGTCCAAGGAGTGGTCAACCGCCCCGGTAATCCCCTTGAACCACAGCCGGGTGGACGGGACAGGCTTGCCCGGTGATTGGAGGACACGTGCCCGAACACGCGCCGGAACCGGGTACCCAAGCTGACCCTTGCGCGCGAAAGCAGAGAAAATCCACACCCTCCTGCAAGGCGCGCGGCGGACACGACACCGGCCGGGCCCCCGGGCTCCCGCGGGTCCGGGGCCCGGCCATGTCGTGCGGCGCGCGACGTCGGAGGGCTCAGTCCCGGGATGCCACCACCCTGGTGAGGGTCAGCAAACGCCCCGTGTCAGCGACGATCGGGTCCTCCTGGGCCGGGCCGGATGTCCACTCCGGATCGGCGAACTCCGCGCAGGTGCGGTTCCACAACCACCACTCCCGCCAACCGTCCTCCAGGGCGTCCGCGGTCTCCACCGTGACCACCCCACTGCGTTCCCAGGTCCGCCGCCACCACTGGGCGGTCCGGAACGTCCAGAAGTCCGCGTCGGCCGCCCACGGCGACAAATGCTCTGGCACCGGCTCGGCGTCGAGGTCGACCAGCGTGCCCGGTGCCGCCATGGCGATCTGCCCGCCGGGCCGCACACACCGTGCCAGCGTCGGCAGGTAGCGGACGTCCGTCCCGAAGTAGTGGTAGGCGTCCACGCTCACGACCGCGTCGAAGTACCCGTCGGCGAATGGCAGTTCATGCGCCTCGACGCGCATCGGCGTCACCGATCCCGCGCCCGCGCCGGCCTCCCGCACGCGCCGCCAGTTCTCCCCCGGCCCGATCCAGAGATCCGCGGCCGTGACGTGCACCCCGAACTCGCGGGCCAGGAACACCGAGGTGAGAGCCGTCCCGCAACCGAGGTCGAGTATCCGCATGCCGGGCTCCAGCCGCATCGCGCCGGTGAGCCACTCCATCAGCCACAGCGGGTGCGGGCCCATCACGTTGGCCATGACCCACGCCGGGTCGTACGCCGCGCTCCGCGGATACTGCGGCAGCGTCAACCGCTCGGCCAGCACGCCGGGTTCGGCGACGGGTGGCTTCCAGAGCGAGGTCCGCTCGCCGCCGTCCCCGGTTGCTTCCGTTTCCGGCTTCCGAGCGACGATCCGGGCGAATCCCAGCGTCTGTCCCGCGTCCGCGCGCAGCATCGCGGCGACGCCGGCCGAGCCTCGCTCGGGGTCGGCCGCGAGCACCGCCTCCTCCCAGGCGAGCCAGTTCGCCGCGCCGTCCGGGAGGAGGTCCGCACGGTCGACATCCACCTTCCCCGAGGACTCCCAGAGCTGCCGCCACCATTGCGCGGTGTGCCAGCCGTTGTACTCCCAGTCCCACCACGGCGCGAGATGGTCGGGCGCGCGTCCGTCCAGCTCCTGTGTGGTGCCCGGGGTGACGACGCCGATCTGCCCGCCGGGCCGGACGAACCGCAGCAGGGACTGCAGGAACCAGTGGTCCGTGCCGAAGTACTCGTAGGCGTCGACGCAGACCACCGCGTCGAAGTACTCCTCGGCGAACTTCAGGTCGTGCGCGTCGACGCGCAGCGGGACGACCGAGTCCTCGGCGCCGGCCGCGCGGATCCGTTCCCAGTTCTCGGACGGGTCGATCCACAGGTCTGCCGCGGTGACGTGGACGCCGTACTCGCGGGCGAGGAAGACGGACGTGAGGGCGCGCCCGCAGCCGAGGTCGAGGACGCGCATGCCCGGCCGGAGATCCATCGCGGCGGTCAGCTCCTCGACGAGCCAGAGGGCGTTGGGCCCCATCTGGTTCTCGAGTACCCAGTCGGCCGGGTAGGTCGCGGCGCGAGGCGCACCCTCGACGGCGATAAGGTCCTGAAGCTTTGTCAGGTAGAACGAAGAGTCGCTCATGGCGAGAGAAGGGTTCCTTGTCGAGAGATCAAGGACCCGGAGAACTGGACGGACGAAGGGTCGCGGCGTCAGCCCCGGGCCCGGAAGGCGGGGATGGCGGAAGCACTGCACACGGCAGCGCCGAACCCGACGGTCATCAACCCACCTCCTCATGCCTCGAACAGCTCCCAGACCAGCGTCGTGAACGGTACCAGACGGCCGGACCGGTCGGGCAGGGAAGCAGCGTGGTCGAGCGCAGGACGTGGTGGCCGGAGCCCCAACTCATGGCGGAGACGGCGCAGAAGGTGCGGCCGGCGCCGGAGAGGTAGTCGATCTTCGAGTTGTTGACGGTGTTCTGGCCGTCACGGGCGCTGGTCGCGTCCTGGAGCTGGGCGCACTCGCGGTAGGTCTCGTGGACGGAATTCAGGACCTGGTGGCCGTCCCAGCCCCGAGCGGCGGGTTGACGTTCAGGTCGCCGCCGAACACCTCGCGGTAGCCGTTGTCCTTGGCCTTCTGCTCGTCCGCCGCCAGTTCGTCCCGCTGTTATCCGTGGTACTGCCAGGCGGGGTCGTCAAAGTGCGCGCCGCCGCTGCTGAAGTGCGCGCCGCCGGTGCTGAAGTGCGCGCCGCAGTACATCACGGCCCCGGAGGTGATGGCCGCGCTCAGGGCGGCCGGCTGTTCTACGGGGTACGCCCTTCCCTGGGAATCCGTGGTCCTGGACGGGGACTTCAGGATGTGGGCCCGGTGCCAGGTGTTCTCCTCCAGGAGAGCGACGCTGACGCCGTAGGCGCCGAGGTCGCCGTACCCGGCGGCGTCGGCGCACTCCTGCTGCGCGAGAACCGCCGCACCGCCGCTCGTGCCGACGTTTAGTGGATCGGCGCGAGCCTGACGTCCCAGCCGGTGCCGGTGCGGTTCTCCAGCGCCGTCTCGATCGGCTTGGCGAACTTCTCGCAGGACTCCTCGAAAAGGAACGCGTCGGGGGTGTCCGGCTCAAGGCGCTGCCGATGCTCTTTCGGGCAGTAGTTGCCACGTGCAAGCATCAGGATCAACGGGTCCCGGCCCTGGATCTCGCTCAGCGTGCGGACGGTGCCGGTGTGGCCCGTTTGACCTCGTCATGCGCCGCTTGGATGTCGTCGACGATCAGGTGCAGACCCTGGGCCGTGCCCGGCGCCTGCGCGGTGACGGACCTGCCGAAGGTGACCGCCGCCGGCGACCCGGGCGGGGTCACCTGCACCACCCGGAAGTCCTCGCCGACGGGGACGTCGGCGTCCAGCCATCAGCCCGGTCCCGAACAGAAGTCCTTGGCGCGGTCCACGTCCGCGACCGGTACCACGACGACTTCGAGCTTCATGTCCATCTCGTGGGCTCCCGAATCCAGCCTGGCGCGGTCCGGCGCCGACCGCGTCCGGAAATGGTTCGGGCGGCGCCGGAGTCGGTCGGGACGTAACGTAATTGGGAGCTGGCCGGAGACACCGGACTATCGGCCCGGACCAGTCGGCTTGCTCCGCAGTTTGGATGACGACATGAGCTCGACGAAGAAGGTTGTTATCGTCACCGGCGCATCCCAAGGCATTGGTGCAGGTGTCGCCGAGGCATATCGCAACCGAGGATACGCGCTCGTCGCGGTCGCGCGGTCCATCCCGGCGTCGGAGGATCCGGACGTCCTCGCTGTCTCCGGCGACCTGTCGCAGCCGGGTACCGGCGCCAAGATCGTTGACCAGGCGATGGCTCGCTTCGGCCGGATCGACACGCTGGTGAACAACGCCGGCGTGTACATCGAGAAGCCGTTCACCGACTACACCGATGCCGACTACGACCTGGTGGCCGGCGTCAATCTGCGCGGCTTCTTCGACGTCACCCGCAGCGCCATCCCCGCGATGCTCGCGGGCGGCGACGGCGGGCACGTGCTGTGTGTGTCCACGTCCCTGGTCGACCGCGCCGACGCGCGCAACCCTGCGGCACTCGCCTCGCTGACCAAGGGTGGCCTCGTCGCCGTCACCAAGGAGCTGGCCATCGAGTACGCGGCCCGCGGCATCCGCGCCAACGCCCTGTCGCTCGGCGTCATCCGCACCCCGATGCACCCTGACGACCCGGGCGGCGTACTGGCCGCGCTGCACCCAATGGGACGCATGGGCGAGGTCGAGGACGTCGTGGAGGCGATCATGTATTTGGAGCAGGCCTCGTTCGTCACCGGCGAGATCCTGCACGTCGACGGCGGTCAGAGCGCCGGCTTCTGAAACTTTCCGGACGCGATGCGTGACATACGCACACGGAGGATCGATGGAGAGGCCGACCAGCGACACGACGAGCAGCAAGGCCGATGACGAAGCGGTGCTGCGTGACGTCCTGGAGCGCTGGAAGTCCGCGGTGACCGACAGGCCGCCACTGCCGGTGTTCCTCGCCGTGCTCGCGGTCGCCACGCCCGACGGAAACGGGGTCGCGCTCTACCAGGTCTCCAAACTCGACTGAGCACACAAGTCGGCTGACCTAAAACGACAGGCAACTGATCGGTACCGACCTTCCAAGGAAACGTCCCATGGAATACCTCGTGACGATGACCACCCGAGTTCCCGACGGAACTTCAGAGCCCGAGGTTGACGAAATCCGGGCCCGTGAAGCCGCGCACACCCGCGAGCTCGCAGCTCAGGGGCGGGTCCTGCGTCTGTGGCGTCCACCTCTGGGGCCGCGAGAGTGGCGCACGATCGGGCTGTTCGCGGCGGACGGACCTGATGATCTCGAACGGACGCTGGCATCCATGCCCCTGCGGATTTGGCGAACGGATGAGCCCACTCCACTCGGCGCGCACGCCAACGACCCCGGGAGCGGCACCGTGCCGCCAGCGGCGGACGAAGGGGAATACCTGATCACGTTCAACGTCGCCATACCGGAAGGCACGGACTCGCAGGCCGTTGAGGAGATGGAGTCAAGTGAGGCCCGGCGCGCGCGGGAGTTGGCCGCGGAAGGCCGCCTTGTCCGCCTTTGGACACTGCCAGGGCATGGCCGCAACCTCAGTCTCTGGCGAGCGCCAGCGGCCGACGTGCTCCAAAAGGCCTTGGGTTCGCTGCCGATGACGGCGGCCGACTGGCTGACTTCGGAGACTGTGCCTCTCACCAGGCACCCCAGCGACCCCGCCATCGTCAAGCACGACGAGCCCACCCCGGGCGCTGCCGGTGCGCCCACGACGTGACGGTGGCGTCTGGTACTGCACCCGCACTTGATCATGGTTGACTTGGCGAATCATTGATCTTGGGGTGGGGCAGGTCGAGGAGTGGAAGGCGGTGCCGGCGGGATTCCACGCCCGCTTCGCGTCGCGCTTCACCAGATAGGAGCCGCGCGGGCGGGCATTGGAGTACATGGCGGGACTGACCGCCCCGCTGGAACGCCCAGGAGACAACCAGGCCTGGTGTCCCGCCTCGCCGCGCGGGGCATCGGTGCGGCCGGTTGATGCGTGGTCACAGCGTGGTCACAGCCGGAGAAGCTGCTTAGGGGCGCGCCGACGGCGCCTCGAACGAGGAGGCCGGCGCCGCCGCTGCCGGTCACCTCGCCAGACGAGGCAGGCCCCCGGCCGGGCGCCGTTCGTCATGCGAGCCATGCGGACTCCTTGGGACGTACGCGTGAGGAGACGTCCGAGAGGCCCGCGACGGCCGACGTGCCCGCGGTACCCGGTACGGCCGAGTGCCCCAGGTGCCGGTGCACGAAGTGGATGGCCATCGCGCCCTCACCGGCCGCGGAGGCCACCCGTTTCACCGAACCGCTGCGGACGTCCCCCACCGCGAAGACCCCGGGCAGGCTGGCCTCCAGGGTCATGCTCGATCGCCCGCGGCCGCGCCACACCTCGGGGTAGGCGCAGGCTTCCCGGGCCTCCGACCCGGTGAGGACGAAGCCGCGGGAGTCGAGGGCGATCATGCCGGCGAGCCACTCGGTGTGGGGGGCGGCGCCGGTGAAGACGAACAGGCCCCGTACCGCGAGCCGGCGATGCCCGCCCGTGCGGTTGTCGACCACGTCGAGTTCCTCCAGCACTTCCTGGCCGATGACCTCGGTGACCTCGGTGTGCAGCATGACCTCCACCCGCGGATGGCGCTCGACCTGGTCGATCAGGTAACGGGACATGTGGGCCTCAAGGCCGGCTCCTCGGACCAGCAGGTGCACCTTCGGCGCGTGCCTGGCGAGGAACAGCACCGCCTGGCCGGCCGAGTTGCCTCCGCCGACGACGGCCACCGGGTCGGTGCGGCACTGCTGTGCCTCGTAGAGGGTCGCCGAATAGTGCACGCTCGTTCCCTCCAGGCGTTCGATGCCGGGCACCTTGAGCCGACGGTAGCGGGCACCCATGGCCAGGACGACGGCGCGGGCGGCGATCTCGCTGCCGTCGGCGAACGCCACCACGTAGTGGTCCTCGTCCTTGGGATGGAGACCGGTCGCCTCCAGCGGGAGGCTGATCCCGGCGCCGAATTTGTCGGCCTGGAGCACGGCGCGTTCGGTGAGTTCGGCGCCGGAGATGCCGGATGGGAAGCCGAGGAGATTCTCGATGCGGGACGACGTGCCGGCCTGGCCGCCGGTGGCCATCGCCTCCACCACCGTGGTGCTCAGTCCCTCGGAGGCGGCGTACACAGCGGCAGCGAGGCCGGCGGGTCCGGAGCCGACGATGAGGACGTCGCCGTGATGGTTTCCGGCGGGTAGTGACGGAAGGCCGATGAGCCGGGCCAGTTCCGCGTTGCTGGGGTTGCGCAACAGGGTGGTGTCGCGCCAGATGACAAGTGGTGTCTCCTCCGGGCCGACGCCGAAGCGGCGCAGCAGCTCCTCGGCCTCCTCGTCGGTCTCCAGGTCGATCCAGCGGTGCGGCAGCCGGTTGCGGACGGCGAACTCGCGGAGCCGTCTGGTGTCGGGCGAGTAGCGCGAGCCGATGATGCGGAAGCCGGCGCCCTGTCCGACGAGCAGCGCGCGACGGCACAGACAGGCGCGCAGCACGATGTCCCCGATGGTGGCGTCCTGGGACACCAGGTGACGCAGCTCGTCCAAGGGGACGACAAGGACCTCGCCGGGCTCCCTGGCGACAGCGGTGTAGAAGGCCACCTGTCCGTACAACAGGCCGAGTTCGCCGATGAAACGACCGGGGCCGTGCACGCGCAGCACGTGCTCCTCGGCAGTGCCGTAGTCTTCGACGACGGCGACGGTACCGCTGAGGACGACGAAGAACGTCTCACAGCGCTCCCCCTCACGGATCAGCACGTCGTTCGGAGCCATGCTCCGGCGTTGCCCACGCTCCGCCAGACGTGCTGTCTGGTCCTCCGTGAGCCGCGGATACGCGCCGTGGATGTCCGGAGTCTCCCAGGAGACAGCCTCGTTCGCTTCCTCCGGTGCCGGTTCGCCGCCCGGCAGCGGCTGGTCGCCGGACATCAGACGAACGCCTCGTGAACGTAGCACCAGCGCCAGTCCTCGCCGGGCTGGAACGACTGCACGATCGGGTGGGCGACGGCACCGGCGTGCCTGCGCGCGTGCTTGTTCGGCGAGGAGTCGCAGCAGCCGACGTGCCCGCAGGTCAGGCAGAGCCTCAGGTGGACCCACGGGGAGCCGAGCATCAGACACTCCTGACACCCTTCCGGGGTCAGCGGCTGGACCGGCCGGACAAGCGCGAGGTGGGGATCTGCATGCAAAGTCATCTGGATCACCCTTTCCGGGTGGTGATCGACTCTTCCACCCACTGGCGCAGAACAGGGGCGGGCGCCGCCCCCGCCTGCCGGGCCACCGTCTCGCCCTGATTGAGGATCAGCAGTGTCGGTACGGCCTGGACCTCGAAACGCTGCGAGAGTCGCGGGTTCTTGTCGATGTCGACCTTGACGAGTTTGATTCGGCCGGCCAGATCGGTGGCGACCTTCTCCAGTGCGGGGCTGACCATGCGGCAGGGGCCGCACCAGGTGGCCCACAGGTCGACCACGACGGGGACGTCGGCCCGCTCGGCGACCTCGGTGAAGTCGTCGTCGCCCGCGTCCACCATCCACGGCAGGGGCTGCTTGCAGTGGCCGCACTTGGGACGGCCCTCCGCTGCCGCGGGGACCCGGTTCCTGCGCCCGCAGTGGGGACACTTGATGGTCGTCGCCTGGATCGTGCTCATGCCGCCCGCGCCCCCTTCACGTCCTCGGCCTGGTCGTAGGTGACGACCAGCTCCCCGTGTTCGGCGTCGACGCGGACCGTCCCGCCGTCCTGGACGTCACCGCGCAGCAGGGCGCGCCCCACCATCGTCTCGACCTCGTGGGAGATGTAGCGGCGCAGCGGCCGGGCCCCGTACACCGGATCGTAGCCCTGATGGGCGATCAACTCCTTTGCCGATTCGGTGAGTTCGACAGTGATGCGGCGTTCGGCAAGCCTGCGGCGCAGTTCGTCGAACTGCAGCTCCACGATCCGCTCGATCTGCCGCTCGCCGAGCGGTTTGAACAGCACGATGTCGTCGACGCGGTTGAGGAACTCCGGGCGGAAGTGCCCGCGCAGCTCGCCCATCACCAGGGCGCGGGCGTCCGGCTTGATCTCGCCCTCGGCGGTGGCGCCGTCGAGGAGGTGCTCGGAGCCGATGTTCGACGTCATGATGATCACGGTGTTGCGGAAGTCGACGGTGCGGCCCTGGGAGTCTGTGATGCGGCCGTCGTCGAGGACCTGCAGGAGGGTGTTGAAGACATCGGTGTGCGCCTTCTCGACCTCGTCGAACAGCACGACCGAGTACGGCTTGCGGCGCACGGCCTCGGTGAGCTGGCCGCCTTCCTCGTAGCCGATGTATCCGGGCGGTGCGCCCATGAGCCGGCTGACGGTGTGCCGCTCCTGGTACTCGCTCATGTCGAGGCGGACCATGTTCTCCTCGGAGTCGAACAAGGCCGCCGCGAGGGTCTTGGCCAGCTCGGTCTTCCCGACGCCGGTCGGGCCGAGGAAGATGAACGAGCCGATGGGGCGGCGCGGGTCTCGGATGCCGGAGCGGGCGCGGATGATGGCGTCGGCGACGAGCTTGACGGCCTCGTCCTGGCCGATGACCCGCTCGCGCAGGATCTCGTCGAGGCGCAGCAGCTTCTCGCGTTCGCCTTCCTGGAGACGGGCGACGGGGATTCCGGTCCAGGCGGCGACGATCTCGGCGATCTCCTCCTCGGTGACGACCTCCCGCAGCAGCCGGTTCTGTCCCTGTTTCGAGGCCAGTTGCTCCTCCTCCGCGGCCAGCCGGCGCTCCAGGTCCCGAAGGCGGCCGTAGCGCAGTTCGGCGGCGCGGTTGAGGTCGTAGGTGCGTTCGGCCTCTTCCGCCTCGTGGCGGACCTGCTCCAGTTCCTGGCGCAGCTCCTGGACGCGGCGGATGGCCTGCCGTTCGGCCTCCCACTGGGCGTGTTTGGCGTCCGCCTCGCCACGCAGGTCGGCCAGTTCCTTGCGCAGTTCCTCCAGGCGGGTCTTGCTGGCGGCGTCGGTCTCCTTGGACAGGGCCGCCTCCTCGATCTCCAGGCGGGTGACGCGGCGGGTGATCTCGTCGAGTTCGGCGGGCATCGAGTCGATCTCGGTGCGCAACCGGGCGCACGCCTCGTCGACGAGGTCGATGGCCTTGTCGGGGAGGAACCGGTCGGTGATGTAGCGGTGGCTGAGGGTGGCCGCGGAGACCAGCGCGGTGTCCTGGATCTTCACGCCGTGGAAGACCTCCAGGCGTTCGCGCAGTCCGCGCAGGATGGAGATGGTGTCCTCCACGCCCGGCTCCTCGACCAGCACCTGCTGGAAGCGGCGTTCGAGGGCGGCGTCCTTCTCGATGTGCTTGCGGTACTCGTCGAGGGTGGTGGCGCCGATCATGTGGAGTTCGCCGCGGGCGAGCATCGGCTTGAGCATGTTGCCCGCGTCCATGGCCCCCTCGGCGGCGCCCGCACCGACGACGGTGTGCAGTTCGTCGACGAAGAGCAGGATGCGCCCCTGGGCGGCCTTCACCTCGGACAGGACGGCCTTGAGCCGTTCCTCGAACTCGCCGCGGTACTTGGCGCCGGCCACCAGGGAGCCCATGTCGAGAGCGAACACCGTCTTGTCGCGCAGGCCCTCGGGGACGTCGCCGCGAACGATGCGCTGGGCCAGGCCCTCGACGATGGCGGTCTTGCCGACGCCGGGATCGCCGATGAGGACGGGGTTGTTCTTGGTCTTGCGGCTCAGGATCTGGGTGACGCGGCGGATCTCGGCGTCCCGGCCGATGACCGGGTCCAGCCGCCCGGATCGGGCATCGAGGACCAGGTCGCGGCCGTACTTCTCCAGAGCCTCATAGGCCACTTCAGGATTGGCGGAGGTGACACGCTGGTTGCCGCGGACCTGGGTGAGCGCACCCAGGAACGAATCCCGGGTCACACCGTGCTCCTTGAGCAGGCGTCCGGCGGCGGTCGCCGAGCCCTCCTCGGCGAGGGCGAGCAGGAGGTGTTCCACAGACACGTACTCGTCCTTGAGGCGCTTGGCCTCCCGCTCGGCGGCATCGAGCAGGCGGGACAGGCGCTGGGTGACGAAGACCTGGCCGGGTGCCGCGCCGGGACCGGTGACCTTCGGGCGGCGGGAGAGTTCCTCGCGCACGGCCGCGCGCAGTTCCTTCGGCTCGGCGCCGGCCTGTTGCAGCAACCGCGGGATCAGACCGTCCTCCTGATCGAGAAGCGCGAGCAGCAGGTGTTCCCCGTCGACCTCGGTCTGCCCCATGCCGACGGCCGCGCTCTGGGCTTGCTGGAGGGTTTCCTGGGACTTCTGGGTGAGACGGTTCATGTCCATGGGGGTGTTTCACTCCTCGTGCCGCGGCCGCGCAAGGCGGCTTCGAGCAGACTGATGCGGTCGAGCAGGTCGAGCACCAGGCCGATGGATGCGTAGTTGAGGCAGAGTCCGGTGCGCAGCCGCTGGATCCGGGCGAGAACCGCCGGGGCCGTGGCGTCGAACACCAGTCGCCCCCCGGAGTCGCGTTCGGCGTCGACCAGGCCGAGGGCGACGAACCGGCGGATCAGATCGGGGTGGAGCCCGGAGCGAAGGGCCACAGTAGCCAGGGAGAGCCTGGGGATGGGCACGAGCGCGTACCGGACGGCCGTCGAAGCAGTGATGTCGGCGCCCGTTCGTACCGGACGGGCGCCCGCGCCGGCCCAGCCTATGCCTCCCGCTCCCGGGGGTCGGTCGTTCATCGCGTCCTCCTGGGGTCGAACGAGGAAGTGGCGGCGAGCTCCTCGAACAGTTCGCGCTCCCGGTCGCCGAGGGTGGGAGGCACCATGATGCGGAGTTCGGCGTACAGGTCGCCGTTCGCGCCTCGCGGGTTCGGCATGCCCTCGCCGCGCAGTCGCAGTCGTCGGCCGCTGGACGAGCCCGCGGGCACCGTGACCTTTGCCGTGCCGCCGCCGGGCGTGGGTACCGGCACGGTCGCACCCAGGGCCGCCTCCCACGGGGTGACCGGGACCTGGACGTGCACGTCACGGCCGTCCAGCCGGAACCGGGGGTGGGGCTGGATGCGTACCCTCAGGTACAGGTCGCCCGCGGTGGCGGCACCACTGCCCTGGCCACCCTCACCGGCAAGCCTGATGCGCTGCCCGTCGGTGACGCCCGGTGGCACGTCGACCTCGTAGCGCCGCGGCTGCCCGGTGGGGCCGGCGAGTGTGACGGTGCGACGGCCGCCGCGGTACGCCTCCTCGACGGTGAGCGGCATTTCCGCCTCCTGGTCCGCTCCGGGGACGCCGCCTCGGGTGGCTCCGGCTCCGAACATGGAGCCGAGCAGGTCCTCGATGTCGATGCCCTCCGCGCCGAAGTCGTCGCCGAAGCCGGTGGCGTATCGGACGTGGGGACCGCCACCGCCCGCGGTCGTCCGGCCGCGGAAGCCGCCGCCCGCTCCGGCCGCGACCCGTTCGTCGAAGTCCTCGGGTATCTTGCGGAAGTCCTCGCCGAAGCGGTCGTACCGGGCCCGGGTCTTGGGATCGGACAGGACGCTGTATGCCTCGTTGAGGTCCTTGAACCGCTCCTCCGCCCCGGGGTCCTTGTTGACGTCCGGGTGGTACCGGCGGGCGAGTTTGCGATACGCCTGCTGGATCTCGTCCTGGCTCGCGCTCCGCGATACGCCCAGCACCTCGTAGAAGTCCCGTGCCATGACCGGTCACTCCCGCTTCGCGACCGTCACGGCGGCGGGCCTGAGCTGCCTCTCACCGTCCCCGTAGCCGGGGCGCAGCACCTCGACGACGGTGCCCGGTGGGGCGTCGGGGTCCTGGACGACACCGACCACCTCGTGCCGGGCCGGGTCGAAGGCGACGCCGGTCTCCGCATGCCGCGGGTAGCCGAGCAGTTCGAGGACGTTCACCGCCTGGTCGCGTACGGCTCGGATACCCTCCACGATCGCGCCCGGATCGGCGCCGGCGTGGGTCAGCGCGAGTTCCAGGTTGTCGAGGACGGGCAGGAAGGCGGCCGCCGTGCGTGACCGCTCGACCGCCCGTTCTCGCTCCAGTTCCCTGGCGTGACGCTTGCGAAGGTTGTCGAGGTCGGCCAGTGCGCGCCGCCAGCGGTCCTCCAGTTCCTGGATCGCGGTCGTGTACTCGTCCTCGGCAGGCGCGGGGCCGGCGGCATCGGGTCCCGGTTCGCCGTCCGCCGCTCGGGGCCGGGACGGGCCCGGTTGGGGCAGATCCCCGCGAGGAGCGGGTCCGGCGCCTTCCGGGACCCGTACGCCCTGATCCGGCGCGGCCCTGTCGGGTTGCTGGGGGTGGGTGGGCATGGCGCGCCTCAGCCCTTGTCGAACTCGGCGTCGATGACATCATCGTCACCGCCGCCGCCACTCGTGGGACCGCTGTCGGCGGCGTCCTGGCCGGGACCGCCGTCCGAGGCGGCGGCGCCCTGATGTGCCGCCAGCCCGGCGAGCACCTGCTGGAGTTCGGAGGCCAGGGGCCGCACGCGCTCCACGCCCGCCTCTTCCTTGACCGCCGCCCGGGCGTCGGACACGAGCATCTCGGCGCGTGCCTTCTCGTGCGCGAGCGCTGCGTCACCCAGTTCGGCGAGGCGCTTCTCGACCTGGTACGCGACGGCGTCGAGTTCGTTGCGGGCGTCGACGGCCTCGCGGAGTGCCTGGTCCTGGCCCCGGTTGCTTTCGGCCTCCTGGACCATGCGTTCGACCTCACTGCGGTCCAGGTTGGAGCTCTCGCTGATGGTGATGCCCTGTTCCTTGCCGGTGTCCCGGTCACGGGCCTTGACATTGAGGATGCCGTTGGCGTCGATGTCGAAAGTGACCTCGATCTGCGGTTCGCCTCGCGGCGCCGGCCGGATGTCGGTGAGCTGGAACCGGCCCAGCACCCGGTTGTCGGCGGCCAGCTCGCGTTCGCCCTGGAGGACGACGATGTCGACGGCCGGCTGGTTGTCCTCGGCGGTGGAGAAGGTCTCGCTGCGGCGCACGGGGATGGTGGTATTCCGCTCGATGATCTTCGTCATCACTCCGCCGCGCGTCTCCAGGCCCAGCGACAAGGGTGTGACGTCGAGGAGCAGGACGTCCTTGACCTCGCCCTTGAGTACCCCGGCCTGGATCGCGGCGCCCAGGGCCACGACCTCGTCGGGGTTGACGCTCATGTTCGGGTCCTTGCCGCCGGTCAGCCGGCGGACCAGAGTCTGGACGGCGGGGATGCGGGTGGAACCGCCGACGAGGATGACCTCGTCGATGTCGCTCTCGCCGACCTTCGCGTCGGCCATCGCCTGCTGCACCGGTCCCAGGCAACGCTCGACCAGGTCGCCGGTGATCTGCTCGAAGGTGGACCGCATGATCGAGTCGGTGAGGTGCTTGGGACCCGAGGCGTCGGCGGTGATGAACGGCAGACTGACCTGGGTCTGCGTCACCGAACTGAGCTCGGTCTTGGCCTTCTCCGCCGCCTCGAACAGTCGTTGCAGCGCCTGCGGGTCCTTGCGCAGGTCGATGCCGTTCTCCTTCTGGAAGTCGTCCGCGAGGTAGTCCACCAGACGCCGGTCGAAGTCGTCGCCGCCCAGGTGGCTGTCACCGGCGGTGGAGCGGACCTCCACCACGCCGTCGCCGACGTCGAGGATGCTCACGTCGAAGGTGCCGCCGCCCAGGTCGAAGACGAGGACGGTCTCGTGCTCCTTCTTGTCCATGCCGTACGCGAGGGCGGCCGCCGTCGGCTCGTTGATGATCCGCAGCACCTCCAGTCCGGCGATCCGTCCGGCGTCCTTGGTGGCGGTGCGCTGAGCGTCGTTGAAGTAGGCGGGCACCGTGATGACCGCCTCCGTGACCTTCTCCCCCAGTTGCTTCGACGCGTCGTCGGCGAGTTTGCGCAGCACCTGTGCGCTGATCTCCTCAGGCGCGTACAGCTTGTCGCGCACCTTGAAGCGGGCCGCCCCGCCGTCGCCCTCGACGACGTCGTACGCCACCGCCCTCGCCTCGTCGGAGATCTCGTCGAAGTGCCGGCCGATGAACCGCTTGGCCGAGTAGATGGTGCCCTTCGGGTTGAGGATCGCCTGGCGCCGGGCCAGCTGGCCCACCAGACGTTCCCCGGTGTCGGTGAAGCCCACGACGGATGGTGTCGTGCGGTTGCCCTCGCTGTTGGGCACGACGGACGGCTCACCGCCCTCCCACACGGCGATCACCGAGTTGGTGGTGCCCAGGTCGATGCCCACTGCCTTGGCCATGAGGAACTCCTCCCGCTGCGGCGCCTGCGTCGACTCTCCGGATCGCATACGTTCAGGTGGCGGGGGGATCTCAGCCGGTTTCCCACCGGTGCGCACGGAGAATCTCGAGCACTCCCCAGGGTGACGAACCGAGTGGCTCCACGCCTGCGCCTGGCAAGCCAGGAATGCGCGGGTCCAGTCGCCCCACGAGCACGAGAGAAAGAAACCACACGTCTCGGGTACGCCGGCCTGGAAGCGGGTACGCGAAAGCCGACCGCCTCGAACGGAGTGATCCCATGGTCGGCAGCCGGGCGTACGGCCTGTACCACCGCCACGCCGACCGGAAGGGCAGCCTTCCCCGGGGCAGCGCCGGGCGGCACCCCACGGCCAAGCGCAGGGGGCCCCGTCTGCCCACTCGCATCCCAGCCGACCACGACCTCCACGAATTGGTCGCGCTCTTCCGCGCCCTGACCAGCGCTCCGGACGAAGGTGCGATCCTGCGCCTGACCATGGACCACATAGGCGCCGCGGGGCCGTACAGCGCCGAGGCCGGATACCTCGAGGTGGGCGGTGACCTGGTCCCTAGCCCGAGGAACGGGCAGACGCATGCCTTGACCGTGGGCCGGAGGGTGCGGGAGCTGGCCGGACAGGACGGCGACGTGACCCTGCCCGGCAGGCCCTGGAGCCGGGCCCTGGGGCTACGCGGACCTGGGGGACTCCACGGCTACCTCGTGGTCACGTCCCGCTCTCAACCCACCCGGGCCGAGCGATCCCTGCTCGCCCTACTCGTCCGGCACACCGCTGCTGCACTGTCAGTGGTCTTCGCACACCGCCGCCTACGGGAGGACGCGCTGGAGCTGCGCCGGCTGGGGGAGGAACACACGGCCCTCCAGCGGCAGTTGATCTCTGTGGTGGCTGAGCTGGGCTACGAGCGAGCCGTTCACACCCTCATGGCCGACGTCGCCGCCTCGGGTGGCGGCGAGGAAGCCGTCACCCGCGCACTGCACGGGCTCACCGGACTTCCCGCGCTGATCGAGGACCGCTTCGGCCGGCTGAGGTCCTGGACCGGTCCCGACCGTCCCGTCCCCTATCCCGAACCGGACCCCCTGCGCCAGGACGAGATGCTGCACGCCATCGCCAAACAGGCCGGCCCGGTGCGGATAAAGGACCGGCTGATCACCCTGATCCGCCCGCACGGCGAGATCCTGGGCGTGCTGGCGCTGGTCGATGCCCGGGACGAGGCCGACGAGCACACCGTACTCGCGCTTGGACACGCCGCCGCGTCGCTCTCCCTGGAGCTGACGCACCTGCGCGATCTGGCCGAAGTGGAATTGAGGCTGCACCGCGAGCTGGCCGACGACCTCCTGGCAGGGACGGACGAGCCGAGCGCCTACGCCCGGTCGGCGGCAGTCGGACACGACCTGCACGGCAGCCACTACGTCGTGGTGGTGCAGTGGTCGAACCGGGCGGCGGACGATTCCTTCGCGCAGACCGTGAGTCGGGCGGCCGTTGCGCTGGGCATGCGCTCGCTGCTCACGCACCGCGCCGATCACGTCATCCTCATCACCGGCCACAGGCCGCACGCCCGCGCGTTGTACGAGGCGCTCGCCCGGGAGACCGGAACACGGTCCGGGACGATCGGGGTGAGCGCCCCTTGCGACGCCGTGGACGACATCCCCCGCCATTACGAGGAGGCACGGCGCGCCCTGGACGTGCGCCGCCACTCCCGCGAGCGCTACGGCGCGACGTTCTTCGACAAGCTCGGCCTCTACCGCATCCTGGGACCCGGCAGCGATCACCGAGAACTGGAGACGTTCGTCCACGAGTGGCTCGGGCAGCTCATCGACTACGACGCCCGGCACCACGGGGCGATGGTGGAGACCCTGTCCCGGTACTTCGACTGCGGCGGCAATTACGACGAGACCGCCGACTCCCTCACGATCCATCGCAGCACACTGCGCTATCGGCTCCAGCGCATCCGCGACATCAGCGGCCACGACCTCGCGAACGTCGAGGACCGGCTGAACCTCCAGGTGGCGACCCGAGTGTGGAGGATCGTTCTGGGCGGACGCGGCTGACGCGTCGCTCGAACTCATGGGGGTGTGGTGTCAGCAGCGCTGGAGTGGGTGGGCCGGACGGCGGTGGAGCGTCTGGGCCGCTCCGCCGATGCCGGGAGGGCCGGCTGCGACTTGGTCGAGCGGCCGGGGGCCGGCTGGGGAGTCCTGGATACCGGCCACGGTGACCGGCCCACCGACAGAGGCGCCTTCATCCGCCCGACGCCGGGCGTACGGCCAGTCGGTCCGGACGCGGCCTCGGTGGGCCGGCCGGAACGCCACCATGTCCCGCTCCGGAAGCCCGCCGCGAGGGAGCCGTGGGCCGGCTCATGGTTCAGCCCAGCACCTCTCCGATCGGGGCGTCGGCGTCGACGTAGCGCACGAGCTTGCGGTTCGCGAATTCCATGATGCCCACGTCGCCGAGTTCGCGCCCGTAGCCGGAGCGCTTGATGCCGCCGAAGGGCAACTCCGGTCGGGACGCGGTCGGGTGGTTGATCCACACCATGCCCGCCTCGAGCCGGTCCGCGACCCCGCGAGCACGCTCCGGGTCGGCGGCGAAGACCGCGCCTCCCAGGCCATAGGGGGAGGTGTTGGCCAGTGCCACGGCCTCATCCTCGTCGGCGACCCGGTAGACCGTGCCGACGGGGCCGAAGAGCTCTTCCCGGTAGGCCCGCATGTCCGGTGTGACATCGGTGAGCAGGGTCGGCTCGACGAAGGCACCCGGCAGGTCGGGCCGCCCGCCGCCCAGCACCACCGTGGCTCCCTTGTCCACCGCGTCACGAACCTGCTCCATCAGCAGTTCGGCCGCCGCCTCGGAGGACAGCGGGCCGAGCGTGGTGGCGGGATCGACCGGATCTCCTGGTTGCAGTTCGCTCATCCGGTCACGCAACCCGGTGAGGAAGGCCTCGTAGACTTCGCCCAGGGCGATGAAGCGCTTGGCCGCCACGCAGCACTGCCCGGTGTTGCCCATCCGGCCGAGGAACGCGGCGTACACGGTGCGCTCGAGGTGGTGACCGTCCAGCACGACGAATGGATCACTGCCACCCAGCTCGAGGACGGACTTTTTGACATTGCGGCCGGCGATCTCGCCCAGGCTCACGCCCGCTCGCTCGCTTCCGGTCAGTGACGCTCCCTGCACTCGAGGGTCGTCGATGATCTTCCCGACGTCTCTGCCCCGCACGAAAAGATTCGTGTAGACCCCGCTCGGCACACCCGCGTCCCTGAACAGTTGCTCGAGTGCCAGTGCGGACTGGGGGCAGCTACTCGCGTGCTTGAGCAGGATCGTGTTGCCGAGGACGAGGTTGGGAGCCGCGAACCGGACCACCTGGTACAGCGGGAAGTTCCACGGCATCACGCCGAGGAGGACGCCGAGCGGTTCGTTCACCAGCACAGCCGTGCCCTCGGGCACCGGCAGAGGCCGTTCTTCCAGCAGCTCGAGGCCGTGCTCGCCGTAGTAGGTGAGGATGTCGGACGCGAGGTCGACCTCCGCACGGCTCGAGCTGATCAGCTTGCCGACCTCAAGCGTCAGCAGGTGCGCCAGTTCCTCCTTGCGCTCCCCCATGAGCCGGCCGGCGCGTTGCACGACGGCCGCCCGCCCCGCCGTCGACCGGGCACGCCAGTTCGGAAAGCTACGGTGGGCCGCGTCGATCGCGCGCCCCACTTCCTCCGCGCTCAGCGCCGGGAACTCACGAATCCTCTCACCCGTGTACGGGTTGACCGTGGCGATGGGGCTTCCCTGGGCAGTGACATGGGCATCCATGATGCCTCCCTGTGGTGGGGCACCCCGGGTTTCCACGCCGGGCCTGCTCACACATGCATACTCGTCTCATTCGAGCAATCGAGAAAATGCCGGTTCACTGGCCGAGCCCGCCTCACCCGCGGAGGTCCTCGCCGTGTTCTTCGTCGTCGCGTACCTGGGAACGGGGCTGCCCTTCGTCCTGTTCGGCATCGCCCCGCAAAACTTCGCCGTGCAGACCGCGCTGACCGGCTCCGCGACGCTCCTCTCCTGCGGCGCCGTCGTGTCGGTGGTCGTCGCGTTGCGCGATCGCGCACCCGGTCCCGGCGAGCTCCAGGCGCGGTCCACCCGCCGCTCTGACCTCCGCGTGGCCCATGCGCCACCACTGTCTGGGAGGCGCGGACCTGGGCACCCGGTGGAGGTCGCGCGACACGGATCCGCGGCGGACGGGAGGCCCCGAGATGTCTGTGGAATCGGCCAGAACAGTTGTGCTCCCCTCCGGTGAGGAGATCGCGGCGCTCGGGCAGGGCACCTGGTACCTGGGCGAGGACCCGGGCCGGCGTGAACAGGAGATCGCCGCCCTGCGGCTGGGCGTGGACCTGGGTATGACCGTCGTCGACACGGCCGAGATGTACGGCGACGGCGCAGCCGAGGAACTCGTGGGAGAGGCCCTCAGGGGACGCCGGGAAGAGGTCTTCCTCGTCAGCAAGGTGCTGCCCGGCCACGCCGACCGGAAGGGCACCGTCGCCGCGTGCGAGGGCAGCCTGCGGCGGCTGTGCACGGAACGGCTGGACCTGTACCTGCTGCACTGGCGGGGGCGGTGGCCGCTGGAGGAGACCCTCGCGGGATTCACCGACCTGATGGAGGCGGGGAAGATCCGTCACTGGGGCGTGAGCAATCTGGACGTCGCCGACATGGCCGAGCTGACCACCCTCCCCGGTGGCGACGCCGCGGCCGTCGACCAGGTGCTGTACAACCTCTCCCGGCGCGGCATCGAGTGGGATCTTCTCCCCTGGTGCCGCGAGGCCGGGGTGACGGCCGTGGCCTACTCCCCGATCGAGCAGGGGCGGCTCCTGAGGGCCGACGCACTGGGCGCCGTGGCCCGGGCCCTCGGAGCGACGCCGGCCCAGGTGGCACTCGCCTGGGTGCTGGAGCAGGGGGTGGCCGGGATCCCGCGTTCCAGATCACCCGACCACGTCCGGGAGAACCGCGGCGCGGTGGACCTCCGCCTTCCCACCGAGGCGCTCGACGCCCTCGACGAGGCGTTCCCGCCGCCCGACAGGCCCGGGCCCCTGGAGATGCTCTGAAGGGGTTGCCAAGGTGGCACGGCCCGCTCGTCGCGGAACGAGGGGGCGCCGCGCACCCCGTCGCGTGTGCCGACGCCGAGCGGGCACGCTGATCGTGTCGTCCGGTCGGTAGTTGTCCTACGAGGCATCGCAACGCCGTGCAGCCTCCTGCGGAGGGCCGCACGACTGGCCGGGGGATGTCTGAGCGCCCCATGCTGCTCTGCCAGGGGAGGAGGGGGCGCCGTTTTTCGGCCTGGAGAGCGGAAGCGCTCAGCAGGGGGCTCTGCGAATCTCGAACGGGTAACAGCCGACGGCGGCGCGGGCGAAAACGCACGGCGCCGTCCGTTACTGGTGAGGAGGCGAGAGGCATGACCGTGATGGGTGTGTCGAAGTTCGAGAGGTTCTTCCGCGCCGCCGCGAGCCTCGACGTGGACAAGAACGACCTGAAGCGGTACGGCGATTTCGTCGACGCCAAGCTCTACGACCTCATGGTCGTCGGCCAGGCGTCGGCCAAGGCCAACGGCAGGGATACCGTCGAGCCGTGGGATCTACCGATCACCAAGGGTCTCCAGGAGAGCATCCACCGGTTCCGGCAGCTCGACGAGGAGGTCGATCTGAAACCCGTCCTGGAGCAGCTCGCCACCCACCCTCCCCTCGACAGGACACCCACTGAGGAGACCGAAGAGCGCTACCCCGAGATCATCGGTGGTCTCAGCGTCGCCCTGGCCGAGACGTTCAAAATCATCTATCCGGATGTCAAGAACCCGCAGACCCGTCACTGGGAGGGCGTGACCGCGGTGTTCGACCATCTGCTGTAGCACTCGCGTCCCGGTACGTATCGCCGGACTCGTCTCGGCCCCGGAAGGCCGGGCCGCTGCGGATCGTCTCCCACGAACTCGTAGTCGACAAGGCGGTAGACCTGCCGGGTGTTCCGACCGCTCCCGGCCCAGCAACAGCGAGCCCGTGAAAGGAGCCGCACCATGACACAGGAACTCAGGGGGATGCGGGTGGGGATTCTGGCCACCGACGGCGTCGAGCGCGTGGAACTCGATCAACCGCGCGGTGCGCTGCAGGGCGCAGGGGCGAAGACCGAGATCGTCTCGCTGCACCCCGGCGAGATCCAGGCCCGCCAGTTCGACCTCAACGCTGCCGGAACCTTCCCGGTGGACCGCCTGGTCGCCGATGCGTCCGTCGACGACTACCACGCCCTGCTCCTGCCCGGCGGCACCATGAACCCCGACCAGCTCCGCATGGACCGCGACGCGGTGCAATTCGTCAAGGACTTCATGGCCAGCGGGAAACCGGTCGCATCGATCTGCCACGGCCCGTGGACCCTGGTGGAGGCCGACGCGGTGCGCGGCCGCCGTCTGACGTCCTGGCCCAGCATCCGCACCGACCTGAGAAACGCGGGAGCGGAGGTCCTCGACCAGGAGGTGGTCGTCGACGGGCAGCTGGTCACCAGCCGCAGCCCGGCTGACCTGCCCGCCTTCTGCGCCGCCGTCGTGGAACAGTTCGCCCGGGCATACCACCCCCTGCCCGGCTGACCCGGCGGCCTGGTCGCAGTCGGTGCACGGAGCGGGTGGGCCCGCCGGCCCCGCTCTCCACCCCACGGGCCGGTCGGCCTGGACGGCCGCCTCCGTACGGCTGCCGTCCGTAGCACCGCGCCGCCGCCGAATGCCGGCACGCCCACGTCCACATCAGGGTGCTCCACGTCGCGCCGGAGTCCTCGTGGAGCGGGCCCCGACGTGACAGATCGAGGGCCGTTTCCGCCACAAGCCGGGACGCGGCATGGCGACTCCGCGCCCCGAAGCCGGCTGACCGGCGGGCTCCGCGCGCCGTCGTCAGGAGCGCGTGAGCCGGGCCGCGAGGTAGGGCGCGGTGGCGCTGCGGCGGGCCTTCGCCACCTTGGCCGGCGGTCCCGCCGCGACCACCCGCCCGCCCGCGTCGCCGCCGCCCGGACCGAGGTCGATGACCCAGTCGGCGGTGGCGATCGTGTCCAGGTCGTGCTCGACGAGGACGACCGTGTTGCCCGCGTCGACGAGCCGGTGCAGCTGTCGCAGCAGCAGCGTGATGTCCGCGGGATGCAGCCCCGCCGTCGGCTCGTCGAGGAGGTAGAGCGCGTGTCCGCGGCGGGCTCGCTGCAATTCGGTGGCCAGTTTGATGCGTTGCGCCTCACCACCGCTGAGTTCCGTCGCGGGCTGGCCCAGCCGCAGGTACCCCAGTCCCACCTCGCGCAACGTCTCCAGACTGCGGGAGGCGGCCGGGAAGGCGGACAGGAACTCGGCGGCGGCGTCGACGGACAGCGCCAGCACTTCCGCGATGTTCTTGCCCTGGTAGGTGACTTCCAGCGTTTCCGCGTTGTACCGGGCACCTTCGCAGGTCGGGCACGGCGCGTAGGTGCCGGGCAGGAACAGCAGTTCCACCGCGACGAATCCTTCGCCCTGGCAGGTCTCGCAGCGCCCTTCGGGCACGTTGAAGGAGAACCGCCCGGCCGAGTAGCCGCGCGCCCTCGACTCGTCCGTCGCCGCGTACAGCTTGCGCACGGCGTCGAACATCCCTGTGTACGTGGCCAGGTTGGACCGGGGAGTTCGGCCGATGGGCCGTTGGTCGACCAGGACCAGCCGGTCGAAGGACTCGACCCCCGACGCGTCCTGGACGTCGACTTCCAGCCGCGCCTCGTCGGGCTCCTCGGGTGCGAGTCCGAGGTGGCCACGGACGACCTCGGCGAGCACCTGCGTCACCAGCGTCGACTTCCCGGAACCGGACACGCCCGTCACCGCCGTCAGGACGCAGAGCGGTACGTCGACGGACACGTCGCGCAGATTGTGGCGGGAGACGCCGCGCAGGTGCAGCCAACCGTGCGGGGTGCGCCGGCGGTGATCGAGGGGCTGGGCCCGCCCGAACAGGTACTGGCTCGTGGCCGACTCCCCGACCAGCTCGAGACCGGCGACCGGGCCGCTGTACAGCACGCGTCCGCCGCCCTCGCCCGCACCGGGGCCGATGTCGACCACCCAGTCCGCCCGCCGTACGACGTCCATGTCGTGCTCCACGACGAACAGCGAGTTGCCCGCCGCCTTGAGGCGGTCCAGCACGTCCAACAGCGGTTCCGCGTCAGCCGGGTGCAGGCCCGCGGAGGGTTCGTCGAGGACGTAGACGACGCCGAACAGCCCCGAGCGCAGCTGGGTGGCGATGCGCAGGCGCTGCGCCTCCCCGGGTGACAGGGTCGTCGAGCGGCGCCCGAGGCTGAGGTATCCGAGGCCCAGGTCGAGCAGTACGTCGATCCGCGCGACCAGATCGCCGCAGATCCGGACCGCGACCTCGGTCGTCTCCCCGGACCGGGCGGTCGACGTGGCGGCGTCGGCCTCGGACCGCCCGGCGACGGGCCGCAACAGCGCCACGACCTCGGTGAATGGCAGCGCGTTGATCTCGGCGATGCTGCGTCCGGCGAAGGTCACGGCGAGCGCCTCGGGCCTCAGTCCGCTTCCGTGGCAGGCGGGGCAGGGCACACCTCTGACGAACCGGAGCGCCCGTTCGCGCATCTTCTCGCTCTTGGAATCGGCGAGGACGTGCATGACGTGCTTGCGGGCGCTCCAGAACTTGCCCTGGTAGCCGTAGTCGACGCGGTCCTCCTCCGGCTCGATGTACACGGAGGGCTGTTCGTCCGTGTACAGCAGCCAGTCCCGGTCCTTCTTCCTGAGCCTGCGCCACGGTCGGTCGATGTCGATCCCCAGGCCGTTGACGACACTGCGGAGGTTGGCGCCCTGCCAGGCGCCCGGCCAGGCGGCGATCGCCCCCTCGCGGATGCTCAGCGAGGGGTCCGGGACGAGCAGGTCCTCGGCGACGTCATGCACGACACCCAGTCCGTGGCACTCGGGGCAGGCGCCGGCCGCGGTGTTGGGTGAGAACCACTCGGCGTCCAGCCGTGCGGCCCCGGGCGGATAGGTGCCTGCGCGGGAGTACAGCATGCGCAGCAGATTGGACAGCGTGGTGATGGTGCCGACCGTCGAGCGCGAGCTGGGCGAACCGCGTCGCTGCTGCAGGGCCACGGCCGGCGGCAGTCCGGTGATCTCCTGCACGTGCGGTGCGCCCACCTGTTGCAACAGTCTTCGGGCGTACGGTGCCACGGACTCGAAGTAGCGCCGCTGGGCCTCCGCGTAGAGCGTGCCGAACGCGAGCGAGGACTTGCCCGAACCGGAGACGCCGGTGAAGGCGACCATCGCGTCCCGCGGAACGTCGACATCGATGTTGCGCAGGTTGTTCTCCCCGGCGCCCCGGACATGCACGAAGGGGTCGGTCGCGTCCTTGTTCACCGTTCCTGACTACCTGATCGCGCCGCGAACCGCGCGACGGGCGCCGTCACCGGGCACCGCACCCGTCGGCGAGGCCCAGCGTGTCAAGCTGCGCCGGCGTGACCTGGGGGGCATCCTGTGGGCACGTGCGCGCGGGGGCAGCCGATGAGGAGGAGTCCCGCGGGTGTCGTTTCAGGGCGTTACGGTCGTGGCTCTTCTGGCGGATCCGGACGCGCCCACCGAGATCGCACAGCGCATGGCCCGGATACTTCCTGCTCGGCTCGCCGACAGGGCGGGCCAGGGGCGACGGTTCGACGTCGAGGTGGTCAGTGAGCCCTTCTCCGCGGGGACCGAGGACCCGGCCGCGCTCATGCGCCGGATCATGAGCCGTGGAAGTGAGGAGAGTTGGGACATCGTCGTGGCCCTCACCGATCTTCCGCTGCACTCACACGGGCGCAAGCTGGTGGTGGATCTGAGTCACGCGCACGGCTTGGCGCTGCTGTCGCTTCCTCCGCTGGGAGGCTTGCGTCTGCAGACGAGGGCCCGGCGGGCCGTGGAAGAAGTCGTGCTCAACCTGGCCGGCCCGCGGGGCGCCGGGGCTGAGGGAACTCCGCGGAGTCAGCCGTATCCGGCGCCCTTCGTCGGTCGTCTCGCGCCGATCCACCCGGGCGAGGTCGGTGAGGAGGAGCCCGCTGATCTCCGCTACATCATCAGCGGGCCGCGCGGTTACCTCCGGGTGCTCCTCGGTATGGTGCGCGCCAACCGACCGTGGCGCTTGGTGCCGGGCTTGTCGAAAGCCCTCGCGGCCGCACTCGCCACGGGAGCAGCCGCCACCGTGAACGCCACCATCTGGAACCTGGCCGAGTCCCTGAGCACGCCACGCCTGGTCATCGCCGCGGTCGGGTCCGTCGCGCTCATGATCGGCTGGCTGATCGTGGACGCGCAGCTCTGGCATCGATCAGCGGAGGTCTCACAGGATGCGAGGCGGAGGGCGAGGCTCTACAACGCGTCGACGGTCATGACCGTGGGTATCGGGGTGCTCGTCTGCTACGCGGGTTTGATCGTCATCAACTTGCTGTGGGCGCTGTTCATCCTCAACGGCGAAGTATTCGCCTCCACGACACGAACCCCGCTTGACGCCACGGAATACTGGACCCTGTCCTGGTTCGTCGCTTCGGTCGCCACGGTGGGCGGTGCGCTCGGATCCGGTTTGGAGAGCGACGAGGCGATCCGGGCAGCCGCCTACTCCAAGCGCGAACAGGAACGCCGCCGCATGCTCCAGGACGACGGCGGCGACCAGCCGGTGACCTGAGTCGGAGGTTCACCGGCGATCGGTCTTCGTCCGCGTCGGAAGGTGCCGTTGATGGATCGGTGCGTGGCCGTTTCACATCGAGGCCGACGGGGACTCGGACAGCACGCCACCGGACCGCCGAGGCTCCCGCCCGGCAAGCCGACGGCGGCATTACCGTTGCACCTGGACCAGGTGAGCGGCCCGCAGAGGCACGCCTGAGCCACGGACCCCGTCACACCGACTCCCGGGGAGTCAGGCTCTTCGCGCCGTCTCCATCACCGCCGTGCGCAGTCATGCCGCGGCACTGAGGGAATCCTCGTGAAAGCAGCAATCTATGAAGGTCCGCGAACCATCACGGTGAAGGACGTACCGGACGCGAGGATCGAGCACCCCTGCGACATCGTCGTCAAGATCACCACTACCAACATCTGCGGCTCGGACCTGCACATGTACGAGGGCCGCACGTCGTTCGAGTCCGGCCGCACCCTGGGTCACGAGAACATGGGCCAAGTGGTGGAGGTGGGCTCGGCCGTGCGCAAGGTGCAGGTCGGCGAGTACGTGGTCCTGCCCTTCGACATGGCCTGCGGCTTCCGCAAGCATTGCGAGCGGGGCCTGACCGACTACTGCCTGACCATGCAGCCGGAACCGGCCCTCGCCGGAGCAGCCTACAGATTCCCCGACATGGGCCCCTACCAGGGTGGCCAGGCAGAACTGCTGCGCGTGCCCTACGGCGACTTCAACGCGCTGCGTCTGGGCGAGGACGCCGCCGAGCGGCGGACCGACTACGTGATGCTCGCCGACATCTTCCCCACCGGGTATCACGCCGCCGAGATGGCCCACGTCAAACCGGGCGACCAGACCATCGTCTTCGGGGCCGGTCCCGTCGGGCTGATGGCGGCCTACTCCGCCCTCATCAAGGGCGCCGGCCGCGTCTGGGTGGCCGACCACCAGCCCGACCGGCTGCGCAAGGCGGAGGAGATCGGGGCCATCCCGATCAACACCGCCGCGCAGAACCCTGCGGAGGTCGTCAAGGCAGCCGCCCTCGGCCTGGGCGCCGACAACGGCTGCGAGTGCGTCGGCTACCAGGCGCACGACCCCGACGGACACGAGGACGCCAGCCTCACGCTCAACGGGCTGATCGACTCGGTCAGGTTCACGGGCGAGATCGGTGTGGTGGGCGTGTTCCTGCCCCAGGACCCCGGAGGTGAGGAGGCCCAGGGCGAGCTGGAGGCGCAGGGCAAGGTTCCGATCGACTTCGGCCTGATGTGGTTCAAGGGCCAGCGCATGGGCACCGGGCAGGCGCCGGTGAAGAGGTACAACCGGGCGCTGCGGGATGTGATCGCCGGCGAGAAGGCGAAGCCGAGCTTCGTCGTCTCCCACGAACTCAGCCTGGACGAGGCCCCCACCGCCTACGAGCACTTCGACGCCCGTGACGAGGGCTGGACCAAGGTGGTCCTGCATCCCAACGGACTTGGCAACGGCCACAAGCGGTAAGAGACTCGGAGCCACCATGGCCCCTGATTGCCCTGGACCGGTCCCGGGGACGGGTGGCGATCTGCCCGTCCCCCGACCAGGGCTGGGACGGTCGGCCACGTCCGGTGCGGACGTGAACCAACGGCGATTGCCCGCACTTCGGCCCCACGGACAGAGGTGGACACCCAGCAGTGTCCACAGTGACGGCACCCCGCCCAGCGGCTGCCGCCGTCGGCCGGTCGGCGGACCGTGTGTGAGGGCTTCCTTGCGCGACGGCTGCGACACCTCGACCAGGCCGACGCATCCCGGCCCGGCATTCCGGTCAGGCGGACATCCATGACGTGGCTGCGGGCCTTCGGGGAGGTCGTGCGATCCGGGCTCAGGATCGAGGAGACGCGGCTGGAGCTTCTCCCCGCGCTGCGCACGGCCGCCGGGGTGGCGATCGTGGTCGCGCCGATGCTGTGGCTCGTCTCCCCCGCGTACGCCGCGTCCGCCGCCCTCGGTGCCTACTCCTCGGGTGGGGCCACCTTCCAGCGAACCTGGCGTCCACGCAAGGTGATCGCGCTCGGCGCCGGCGGGGGTCTGGCGCTCAGCACCTTCGTGGGCTACCTGGCCGCGGGGCGACTCGTGACGTTCCTCCCGCTGCTGGCCGTATGGGCCTTCGCCGCGGGGATGGCCTGGGCCGCCGGACCGACCGCTGGGATCATCGCAGCGACGACCGTCGGCAGCATGCTGGTGACCGTCACGCTCCCCACGAGCGTCGGGCGGGCCCTGGAGCACGCCGGGGTCATCGCGCTCGGGGGCGTGGTGCAAGCCGTGCTGATCCTGCTGTTCCCGATCCGCCGTTGGGGGGCACATCGTGACGCGCTCGCCGACGCCCTGGCCGCCGTGGCGGACTACGCCCGGCGGCTGCGGCACGACCCGACCGCCCCGTTCGACCCGGAGCCGTTGATGACGGCCCGGGACGCGGCCGCGGTGACGCCGTCACAGGCCCGCACCCGTCCCCCCGTCCTGCACGGCCCCCGGGGACTCGCCGAGCGCATTCGGCCGGTGGTCGCCGCGCTGGCCGACCCGGACGTGGGTGCCCCCGCGGAGGGACCCGGGCGGGACCGCGCACGAGAGTTGCTCGACGCGGCCGCCGACGCCTTGGATGCGGCCGCCCGTTCGATCCGACGCGGCACTCCCGCCGAGGTGCGGCCCCAGAGCACGGACATCCTGTGCGTCGACGAGGAGCACGAGGTGCTGGAGGGCCCGGCGCGACAGGCCGCCGAACGGCTCGTGGAACTGCTCGGCGAGGCATTGGAGATCGCCGGGAGCGGCTGCGCGCCCGGAAGGACGCCCACGCCGCCCGGCCCCGCCGACGCCGATCTTCTGCTGCGCCCGACACTGCACCGGCTGGTGCCGGTCGTCGTCCGGGCGGTCCGCCGTGAGCTCCGGTGGGACTCACCCGTGTGCCGGCACGCCGTCCGCCTGGCAGCGGTGGCCACGCTCGGCTATCTGATCGCCGCCCGGCTGCCCCTGGGCCACAGCTACTGGGCGCCCATCGCCTCGGTAATGGTGATGCGCCCGGACTTCCACCAGACGTACGCGCGTGCGGTGGCCCGTTTCGCCGGGACCCTGGCGGGGGTCGCGCTCGCCACCGGGATGGTCCGGGCCCTGGGCCCGGACGCCCATGTGTTCGGCGCGCTGGCGGTGCTCTCGGCAGGCTTGTCGTACACGCTGATCCGTACCGGCTACGCCTACTCGCAGTGCTTCACCGCCGCGTACGTCGTCTTCCTGCTCGGCATGGGCGGCCAGGCATGGGAGCAGACGGTCCCGGAGCGGGTGGTGCTCACCCTGCTCGGCGGGGCCCTGGCAATGCTGGCCTATGTGGTGTTGCCGGCGTGGGAGACTCCCCGGCTGCCGGGCCGGCTCGCGGACTGGCTCGCCGCCAACGGCCGCTACGCGGCCGCGGTGCTCCGCAACTACGCCGAACCGACCCGGGAGCATCACTCCGACATGCGCCGGGCACTGCTGGCGAGCAGGGAGGCACGGGCAGCCTGGCAGGAGGCATACGACCGGGCGAGGCGGGAACCGGTCCGCCCCAGAGGTCTGACCTCGCGCGAGGCGGAGGAGGCGCAGGAGGCGCTGAAGGGGTTCGGCCGGGCTGCGATGCTCATGGAGAGCCACGTCCCGCCGGCCGGCAGTCGTTTCGTCCCCCAGGCGGGGCGGTTCGCCGAGGCCCTGGAGGCGGACACCGCGAAGGCAGCAGTCGACGTGCGTGAGCACAGGAATCCGGACTGGGGTCGCGTGGAGGAGGCGCTCCTCGCATGGGAGGACGGCGCCGGCGACGGGAGCCCGGTCGGGCGGCGCGAGGCCGAACTGCAGAAGCGGGCCTTGGAAGACCTCGCGACGGCCGTGAGCCGTACACCCCTGGAACGGGACGTGGGCTCTGCTCGCGAGGACCAGCGGGTGCGGGCCGCCGCGGCGGCGCAGGGTGACGGATCAGGACCCGCGCGCCTGGGTGGGTGACGAAGTCGGCCACGGGGAGCAGTGATCTGATCGATGATGCACTGGCGTGGATGGACGACGTCCAATCCTGCCAGAGGGGGCCTCCGCTCGGTGTGGCCACTCGTCGGGCGTGTCCACCGCCGGGCCCTCCCCGTCGTCGTGGTCCCCGCCGGACGGCTCCGGGCGTCCGGCACGAACCGCTCGGCCGCCTCAATCCCTTCACTGCGGCCCAGCGGCCCGAAGTCCACGTCCGAGGCCGGGGGTTGATGAGCGGCGCAGTCAGCGTCCAGCACAAGCCGGCACCGGACCGTGGCACGGATGAGGGGTCGGAAACCGCGGTCGGCGCGTCGGCCGGGCGCTCGGGAAGCCGGACTCCAGCTGCCCCTCACCGATCACCCGGGCCCGGCCGGCCGATGGTCACCGGCGGCGACGTGGTGCCGTCAGGCGGGCGATGCATCATTGACAGGAAGCCGTTCCGTTCCACCAGCGAAGGGGAGGAACACCGTGCGGCCCGCGAGCAACCAAGCGCCGTCGATCTTCCGGAAAGTGTCCTCGTAGTGGCCGATGTTCGCCGGGAGTCTGGGCCCGATCATTCCACCCGAGTAGCCATCGACCCGGTATGTCGTCAGATACGAGACCGCACGCGCTGTCACTTCGGACTCCACTGTGACCAGGATGCTCGTCATCAGACGGAGCGAAAGCCTGTCCTCCGGGCGAGAGGCGAAGTAGGCGCGCAGCGCCTCGCGCCCCTCGATGCGCCGGTCCCCGAACGGCCAGTGCCAGACACCGTCGGGGGTGAACAGCTCGGCCACCGAACTCGGATCGCCGAGATCGAGGCGGTGGACGAAATCCACGATGATGCGCTCGCAGGCGCGTTCCGCGAGCATTCGCTCGACCGAGAGCTTGACCTTGTCTTCCATACCAGTGTCTATCAGCCCCGAAAGGTCCCAGACCAACGACTTTTCGGCGCCGGCACCAGCATGGCCGGTCAGCCCCGTCAGCGCGAGTACGGGGCGGTGAGCCGGGGCGGCAGGGCGGTCACACGCCGGCGGTCGTCAAAGCAGAGGTGCGCTTGGGTCCTGGCGGGAGCGCTCGCGCCCCTCGGCACAGGCCCGGCACGGACGCGGGTCATCCCGGATGCGGTGATGATCACCGCATGCCACGGTGATCACGAGAGTCCCGGGCCCGGCCAGGATCCTCCGTACCGCGGGACGATCCCGGCCTTCACCGAGGGTCGGACCGATCACCTCGCGCAACCCTCGTCCATAGCCGTTCCCGTGAGAGCTGCATGCCGTTCGGGAGGCTGTGGACCAGGGCATGGTCCCGGTACGGAGGAGACCGACGTAGGGCTCCCGGACGAAAACGCCGAAGGCCCATGCCACGCCGCCGACCGGCACACGTGCGTGGCGGGCCCTTGGCCCAACCAAGGAGCAGGTGTCAAAGTTCGTCTCGGCGCCAGCCGTTGGAAGGTGCTCGCCGCCACGGCGCTCACCACGATCATCGCCTCGACCGTCCCGGGAACAATGTCCGCCGCCGCGGACGGCAATCGGGTGGCACGGTCGTAGAACTGGGGAGAGATCCCCAGAAACACCATCGGCTCCCCCGTCGCCGATCTCAGACACCGCCCGGTCGTCCCCGGAAACAACGGCAGACCCCCCTGCGGCAACGGCTGCCTCGGCATCGAGGTGGCGGCAGGTCCGCCCCAGACACCAACGACGCCGAGAAGGCGGACTTCGGCAACGCGGTCGACTTCGCCGGGCAGAACCTGCTCCAGGTCGACAGGGTCGGCTTCCACGTCTTCCAGACCACCGAGAACCTCGGATACGGCGATCCGAACGACGGCAGCCTCGGCGGAACCAACCTGCCCAGCATCAGGTTCGAGATCGACCCGAACCTGACCTCTTCGCCGGACGACTCCACCGTCGCTGTCTGGCGGCCCGCTGCGGTCCCGGAGGGTTCGCTGAACCGCTGGAGCGGCTACCCCGACGCCGTGGCCGCCGCCCGGCCCGTAACCGCCAGCTACCCCTGGCGCGACCGCCACCGCGGCCCAACCGCAGGCCGGCCCCAACCATGCGGCGCCGCCGCTAGCCCGGCGTTCCTTCATGCTCTCCCACGTCCGCGGGGGCTTCTCCTGGACGACCAGGCCTCCGATCGCTGTCACTGCCGGTTCGAGGAGCGTTGGCGGTGTTCGTTCTCGCGCATTTCGCGGGCCTGGCGGCCGATGTCGGTGACGCGGTCGGCGAGTTCGGGATGAGCCGGGCGCAGATGAGGGCCCGCGTCCGAGAGGGGGCCCAGGAGTTGGGAGGGATCGCTGTCGCCGAGCGCGGCCTGCAGGGCGGTGAGGGCGCCGGCGGCCGCGGGCGGAAGGTCCGGCAGGGCGGTGATGGTTCCCGCGAGCTGGCGCAGCGCGGCGGCACGGTCGTGGGCCCAGGTCACGACGGAGCGGTCGGCCGCGCGCTGGTCGCGAGTGGCCTGCACACGCTGTTCCTTGGTAGTGCCGTCTGTTCCGGGGCGTAGCCGCAGGTAGCGTCGCTCGGCGGCTTGCCGGCTGGCGACACCGAGCGGGTGCGCCAGGTCGGCCCAACTGGCCCCCGACTGCCGGGCCGTCTCGATGAGTGCGGGTTCCCACAGGACGAGTTGCTCGCGTACCTGACGCAGGAGCAGGAGGGCCGCTATGGCCTTTTCAGGGTCGTCGGTGGAGGCGTCCTCGGCGGCCCGTGCGGTCCGCATGGCCTGTGCGATGGCTTCGAGTGCGAGAGCTGTCGCTTCGAAGGAGGTCGGTGCCGGGACTTCGCCGTCGCTCATTGCGCTTCTCCGCTACCCTTGACGTACATGTCGTCTACTGGATGACATGTACGCTTGTCGTCGTTTGGATGACATAGTACGACGGAATCAAGTGAAACGCATTGCCAGCAACTGCCTGAACTCATCTGGAGGTGTCCACCGTATTGATGCGCACCGACCCGTTCCCCGAACTCGACAGCCTGGCCCAGCACTTGATGGGTCCGGAACATGGTCCCGCCCCTCCGCGACGCCGATGGACGCCTACCGCGACGGCGACCAGTACGTCATCGCCTTCGACCTGCCGGGCATCGCCCCTGACGCGCTCGACATCCACGTCGAAGGGAACATGCTCACCGTCAATGCGGAGCGCCGCCCGCTGCCACGTTCCGAGAACGCCCAGACCGAGCTGTCCGAACGGCCTTTGGGCGTCTTCCCGGCAGCTCGTCCTGGCCGACACCCTCGACACCGAGAACATCTCCGCGGACTACGAAGCCGGCGTCCTGACCCTGCGCATCCCGATCGCGGAACGGGCCAAGCCCCGGAAGATCAGCGTCCGCAGCGGCGAACGCGAACGCGAGAGCTGATCCGACAGGTGCAGGGTACTGCGGTCCGCTCCGCCGCAGGCACCGCCCAACAGTGAGGCCCAGCCGAACCCGTTGTAGCCGCGGTTCCCAGAATTCGATCCCGTCCATCTGCACGGCCGAGGCACTGTTGTCGCGGCGGCCGAGCAGGGGGTACATCAGCAGTTGACCGAGCAGACGCGGGCCACCCTTGTCACGTCCGGCCCGCGTCGCGGCCGGTGCTCTACTACCTGCACGGCGGCGGCTTCCTCAGCCGGTGCGCGTACCGGCAGCGGAATCTCGGGGTCGCCGTCCAAACCGGGCACGGAGGGCCGGGAGACGCTGAAGCGCCCGCCACGGCTGAGATCCCCGAGCGCTGCCGCCTCGGCCTCGACTCCGCGCGGGTCCGCGGCAGCATCTCGAGACTGCCCACGATGCGACACGGCGCAAAGACTCACCTTTGCCGCCCGCGCAGACGGGTACCCGGCGCGAAACGGTGGCTCCGTCGACCGTCCGAATCCCCAAGTCACGAGAAGGCAGTCGAGCGTGACGAGTGCCCTGCGTACCCCCGACGCTTCGGTCGCGTGGCCACGCCAACGCCGTCGCTCCCGGCCCGGTCTGGACACCGCTGATCCCCGCCACGATGCCCGACACCACCACGTGCGGCGAGCAGTCACCGCTGGGCCGGCCGGCCCAGCCGGCCGAGATGGCTCCCGCCTACGTCTTCCTCGCCTCCCCCCCAAGCCGGCTACATCACCGGGGAGATCGCGCCACCGGCGGAACCCCTCTCCCCTGACGGGCACGCGGCGAAGCGCGACGCGGCAGACGGAGTTGTACGACTCGACGGCCGTGAGAGTTGGCATGCCGCGAACAGCGCCCTGAAGTCGCGCCGCATAGATCGCCTGTCCTCCAGTCCGAGGCGGCGGCCCGCGCTCCGTCCCTCATAGAGGCCGACTCCACAAGCCCAGCCGCTATCGAGCGCGAGCGCGGATATGCAGCAGTCCCGGACTGCGGAAGCTCGTCGATGACAGCCCTCTGTGCACCAGTTCACCTTGCCGAGATGAGACGCAGCGGCCCGTCGCGAGACGGTTCCGGCCGGTGCCGGGCGAGTGCTCACGGTCAGGGCCGGCTCGACGGTGCCCGACGCTCGGGGGCCTGTCAGATCGTGAAAGCCTCTGCGAGGGTGGGATGACAGGCGATGATCGTGTCGAGGCCGACGATTTCGACGACTCTTCGGGCCGGCTCACTCAAAGCCGCCATGCGAAGCTGACCACCCGCCGCATCGGCGTCACGCTTCGCCGCGACCAGGACGTTGATGGCACTGGAGTCCATGAAAGTGACGGCGCCCATGTCCAGCACCGTCAGGGCGAACGTGCTGTCCTCCTCGATGCGCAGCGCTTGGCGCAGTGCGCCGACGTTGTCGGCATCGAGTTCGCCGGCCACGGCCAAGACGCGGACCTCACCGACGGTGGTCTGTGTGATCGACGGGCGAGCAGTCTGCCCTGCCGGATGGTGGATGTCTGCCACGTGCCCTCAACGAATGTCGTCGCCCAGTCATCGCCCTCGATGTGAAGGCCCCTCAAGAACCACATCATAGGGACGATGCGTCTCCGTGACTGTGTCACAGGTAACGTGCCGGACAGTGAAGGGCGATTCCGGGCGGGTTAGGCGACGAAAACAGGGAAGCGGGCCAAGATGGGGCATTCATCCGAGGACACCGAGGGCGACCAGGTGGCGGCGCCTTCGCCGATGAGGGCCTCACTGCCCCTGGATGTAGACGGCACCCGCATTGCGCAGGCTCGCCACCTCGCCGTGTCCTTCCTCTCCACCGTGCGTGAAGTGCACAGCATTCCGGTGGCAGACTCGACGGTGGAGATCGTCCAGTTGATCGTGAGCGAACTGGTCACCAACGCTCGCAAGTACGCTCCCGGCCCGGCCCTCCTGGAGATGCAAGTCGCCAGCAATGCCCTGCGCATCGAACTGTGGGACAGCAACCCCCAGCCGCCCGCCGTGAAAGCCCCCGACCCCAGGCGAATTGGACAGCACGGGTTGGAGATCGTCACCGCCCTCGCCAAGACCGTCACTGTCGATGCGACCCCGCCCGGCAAACGCATCATCGCCACGGTCATGCTTAACACGGCATAGCACCCGGCCTGACTCGGTGACTGCGTCCCCAGTTCCGAACGCCGTTCCCGCGTCTGGTGAGCGGCGCCTGGGCAGGGGTGAGGTACGTCGGCATGGTGGCGCCCTGATGGACTAGAGGCTCGCTCCCATCTGGGGAGGGTTCTCTCAGGGCAGCCCGTTCAATCCTGCTGGCTTGGTGATGGGACGCAGAGGGAGCCCGGCGTCGAGCGCGTGAATCCGGCAATTCAAACGCGGGAAGAGTCAGAGTGTGACGAGGGAGACTTCATATGGGCGTGCGCCGGGCAGCCGGCGGCGGGCGGCGATGAGAGCCGTGTCGATGTCACGGGGGCCGGTCGACACGCACAGCGTGTAGGCGATGCCGTCCATACGCCGACGCACCTCGGGGCTGCCGCCGTTTTCGGCACGCAGAATCCGCAGCGTTTCGCACCGCTCGATCAAGCGCGTCAGTACCACAGGGTGTGCCAGGAGCATCGCTAGTCACCCTGATAGCGATGGTCCCCGAGTCCTCTACACCGACTCCGGAGCCCCAGGCCCTGCTCGCCATGCCACTTGATCGGTGGGGCGGCATACACCAGTGCCGGCCCAGGCGGCCGGATCACTGCAGCCGAAGGGGGATCTGCGCGCGGTAGAAGTCGAAGAAGCCTTCCTGGTCGGGCCCGATCTGGTGGACATGGACCTCATCGAAGCCGGCGTCGGCGAAGTCCGTGACAGCGTCCAGATGTGCGCCCCTGCCGTCGCCGCAGACGACCGCGTCGGCCAGCATCTCCTCCGTGACCAGGGCGGAAGCCTGCGCGAAGTGGGCGGGGGTCGGCCTGAGCGGGCCGTCGACTGGCGGTGGTTTCGTTCGGCACGTGCGGCCACTCCTGAACGGGCAGGTTCAGGGCAAGCCGCGATGAATGCTCCGGGCGCACTCCGAAGAATGTCGGGGACGGACGCCCCTTACTCCCGCTTCCCAACCATCACCACGTGCGACGGTTTGAGCCACGAAGGGAGCGGACCCTCTGCGCGCCGCCGTCACGCCCGCGCAATCGGTTCACTTGCCACCGATCCGGGCCAGGGTTGAATCGTGATCCGCGCTCCCCGGTGCGCTCCTTCGCGGGCCGCGAAGCGATCGGGCCCGGCCGGAAGCCGCTGTTGTGAGTGCCTCACCTGCCCCGGATGCTGCCGGTCGCGAGACAGCGCCGCACAGCAGGGTTTCGGCAACAGGAAGGTGGCTACTCATGCGCTGCGGCTGTGGGGGCCGTGGAAGAAGATCCTGGGCGGCGGGCCCAGGATGTACTCGCTGCGCGGCACGGCGAGACGCGTGGGCCGGTCCGCATCACTCTCCCTGACCGGGGGGGGCGGGCCGGCTCACGTCATCCTGCCGCTGCTGGAAACGGCGATGGGGACCGGAGAGGCAGTAGTGGGACGGGCAGCGGTCGAGGGTGCGATGAGGTCGGCGGGATCTGTCGTGGACGAGGGCCGGGTGGAGTTCACCGGTGCCGGTCGTGGACGGCTGGTCGGCCGGGTCCCGGGACACCTGCCGGAGATTGTCATCGAGCCGATGACAATGCGTTTGTCATCCATTGGATGACATGTTACAACGGTGTCAGTGAGGCGCATTGGCAGTAACTGCCTGAACCTGCTGGAGGTGTTTTCACGATGTTGATGCGCACTGACCCCTTCCGTGAGCTGGACCGGCTGACGCAGCAGATGATGGGCCCGGGCCCCTGGTCGAAGCCGTCGGCGATGCCGATGGACGCCTACCGCGACGGCGACGAGTACGTGGTGGCCTTCGATCTCCCCGGTGTCACCGCGGACACGATCGACATCGACGTCGAGCGGAACATGCTGACCGTCAAGGCCGAGCGGCGGCCGATGACAAAGGCCGACGACGTGCAGATGGAACTGTCCGAACGGCCGCTGGGCGCCTTCTCCCGCCAGATCGTGCTCGCCGACACCCTCGACACCGATCACATCAAGGCCGACTACGACGCCGGCGTGCTCACCCTGCGCATCCCGATCGCCGAGCGCGCCAAACCCCGCAAGATCTCCATCGGCGTCGGGGCCGGCCGCAAGGAGATCTCCGGCTGACACGAACGGGTGCGGGGAGCGGGCACCTGATCTCCCCTTCGTCCCGCCCTCCGCACCTCGCGGACAGGTTGAGAACAAGAAGGGATGGCGACCGAGATGACTCTGCGACGCGAAGCCTTCCTCGACCACGTCAAAGAACGCGGCGGGTACGGCACTGTAGAGGAAGCCGAACGCGCGTCCCGCGTGGTACTCGCCCTGCTCGGCGCGCATCTGGTCGGTGAAGTCCGCGCCAGGCTCGCGGCACGCCTTCCTGAGGAATTCGCCCTTATCCTGCTCAACCCGCTGCAAAGCGCCGAACCACTGCCGACGGAGCGGTTCGTGCGGGCGACCGCGGCATGGATCGAGGGCGCCACCGAGCAGACCGCGACCTGGGACGTCAGTGCCGTGCTGTCCACGGTGGCCGACACCGCCGGCGACGACCTTCTCAACGAGATCCTGCTCCAGCTCCCCGCAGGCTACGACCTGCTCTTCGGCCACCCTCTACCCATCTGACCACCGGTGCCGCGCACCGGCACCACCCAACCCTGACTTGACGAGAGGCATGCACCGCAGTGATCACCGACGTGCGCGTACCGCTTGAGCACCAGCAGCCGTACGGGACGGCGTATGAGCAGATGCTGGAGAAGGTCCGCTACGAAGGCGCCTACCCGACCCGCGAGCGCGCAGACGAAGCCGTCCGCCAAGTCCTTGCGGGGCTGGGACGCCAGCTGACCGGCGAGGAACGCGTCGACCTGGCCGCCTGCCTGCCCCTGGAGGCCGCACGTGTCCTGACCGCCCAGGTCCCCGACCGCTGACCGGCTGGGCCTTCGTCAAGGACCTCGCCGCCCGCTCCGGCACCTCGCTGGCCACCACTCGCTGGGACACCGGATCCGTCTTCGCCGCCGTGACCGCCCACGCCGGCCCCAGTCTCATCACCCGCATGCTCCACCAGCTCCCCACCGGCTACGCCCTGCTGTTCGGCCGAGCCGAACTGGACCCGGCCGCGTAAAGCGGACACCGGGCACCAAGGAGCCGGCCGGCCCACCCCCGTCCACCGGACCGACCCGCTTGGAGTGAAGTCCCCCGATCTCCGCAATCGGGGGGCTTTCGCCTTTACTGCTCACCGTTCCGGTCACCGGCCGCTCCTCGTCGCGCTCCTTGACGGAAGTTCGGCTGCCGCCCGCGGACGCCTACCTATCGGTACTGCGCACGGCCACGGCCGGGCCGGCGGCCCGGTTGGACTTCACCCTCGACGAGATCGAGGATCTGCGCATCGCGGTGGACGAGGCCTGCGCGATCCTGCTGCAGCAGGCCGCCCCCGGTTCGGTGCGGACGCCTACAGAGCCCGGGAAGCCAAGGCAGTGACGACGTCGCAGTGGCCACGGGGGCCGTGACCCGCGCCTGCTGCTCATGGTCATGGAGGTCCACCGCCACGGAAAGGCGCCCGGCGCGGTGACCACTGACACGGCCGCCGCCGCGCTGGAACAGCTCATCGCCCTACTGGACCGGCACCGCGTCTGGGACCGCTCCACCCACTCGGCCTGACCTGCCACCTCCACGTCACGGGGGGTTCCACAACAGAGCAGACCTGACAAAACCCGCACCAAGGACACGCCGATGAACAGCCCTGGGTCCAAACGTCACCCTGGCACCTGGTGCCCGGGCGCGGGCCCTCGCCCATGCCCCCATCCCTCGCCCCGTGTTCGAGCGAGCCAGGACGGGAGGGCAGGTGCTCTTGTCCTGCGCTCTAGCGGCGAGACGGCTGGGAGCCGTGACCATGACTGGGCGTTCCCCGGTCAGGCGATGGTGACGGCTGTGGCGATGGCGGTATCCGTGCGGGCATGGACGACCAGACGCGCACCCAGGACCGGGGCCTGGGTCTGAAGCCTGCGCCGAACGGGTGCGCTGTGGGTGGCCACGGACATCGGCACGCCGAGGTCGCCGCACATGCGGTGAGCACGCAGCACCGCACTGGTCGCCGCGGCGGGCGGGTTGCCGCCGAGAACGATGACGACAGGCCTCGGGTCATGAGCATGGACGAGATCGCTTATGCGCCCGGGGATGTCGTCCTCATCCTGCGAGCCTGGGGCGTCGTCCAGGGTCAGGACCAGCACGCCGCGCTCCAGGGAGTGGGTCACCATGGCTGCTTCAGCCTCCTATGGATGCCCGGTAAGGGCTCATGCACGAGTACCCGCCATCACGTCCGTGATGCGGTACCGTTTCCCAGCCTCGCGATCCGTTTGAAATGCCCTCGTAGGTATGAGAGTTGGCGCGCCTGTTCACACGATGCAAGAACCTGGCCAGGTGACGCTGCCCTGATTCGGCGAGTTTACGGACGGCGTGCGCGGACACCGAGGCCGCTCCCAATTGTGCGGGTGCACGGGGCGATCCCGCCAGGTGTCCACCTGTTCGCGTTGGTGCACAACCCGCGAAACGTGGGCGGACAAGAGCTGGACGCCGTGAACGACAGCGACTTTTTCGCCGGGTCGGCGCTTGTCCCCTTTCGTGGGGAAGCCTGTTGCAAGGGAGTGGAGCGGGACGCACGCGCGTCACCCTATTCGCAGTCCAGCCTTCGAAGTCAGGCTCATCGATTGCTCCGTCGGCGCCGATGCAAACGGCTTCCATCAACGTCTCGGTGACGGACCTGGGCCGGCAGCCCGAAGACCTCCGCGCGCAGGGCGTCGGCCGCATCGGCCTCGTCCTTCGCCGAACCGGTACAGAGCCGTGGCGCGGGGGCGGTGCCGGACACTGCCACCAGCGCCTCGGCGAGATACCGATGGACACGGATTCCAGGAAGCAACCCGTGCTCCGGGACCGAAGATGCCGGCAGGACCTTGCATCGGGTACACGAGCGCGACGTTCAGGGTCGAATCGTCGGCCGTGAACCACTCGGGGGTGCGGGGGTGGAGCGGCCGGCGCATGTTCACATGATTGCCCGACTGCGTACAGTGCCCCATCACCGGCCGAAATCGAAACCGATTCGTAGGAAACGCGCCACCGTCGACCGAGCGGTCAACCGCCCCGGTCATCCCCTTGAACCACAGCCGGGTGGACGTGACAGGCTTGCCCGGTGATTGTCGAGCCGGCCCCCCGTCTTCTGACCTGGGGCGATGTGGATCCCGTTCGCCATCCCTTCGACAGGGAGGCGGCGCCGCACGTGGTGCGGTCCCTCGGACCTGCGCGGAGGGTACCCAGCCGTCCCGACATCCCTTTGGGCGATCCGGCGATGCATGCCTGGAGCTCGGACGAGGGAGGGCCCTGGGCAGACGCCATGTCACACGCCCTCGCCGAACACTACGGCCGCTGGACCGCGGGCTGGCGCTGGGCGCACGACGAAGGCGACTTCGACGGAGGACCGATCGGGAACTGGTGCTGCCCGAGGGACTCGATCACCACACCCGAGGAGACGGTCGCCCGTGTCGTCGCCGCGCTGTGCGAGTGGCGCGAGTGGCTGGAGAGCCTCGCCGGGTGGTTCGACGCGTACCCGTTGGACCTGGCCGAGGTCGAGGATCAGCGGATCTTGTGGGAACGTGCCGCCCGGAACCTGATCCTGCAGGTGACCGACCGGACCGGCTGCGGCAGCGGCTGGCACGGACACTGCGGTCAAGTGCTCACCTGGTTCCTCAGCCGGGGGGGTGTCGCTCCCGGCCCGGCACAGGATCTGGTCGACGAGGCGATCGGCGGACGGTTCGCGAGCTGGACGGGCCCTGCCCCGGAGCTGGTCGAGGATGTCGCGGAGCGCCTCGCTCTGTCCGTGCGGCCGGACGACGCCGCACGATCCACCGGGCCGGCGCCGGACCACCTCGAGCGCTGGCTCACGGTGCGCGAGAGCGTTCCCTGGCCGGAGGTTCCCGAAGACGGCCGGGAGGAACCGGTGGTCCCGTCGCGCGACGGCGCGGCGGAGGACATACGCGCCTTCGACGGCGCCTTGGATCCCGCCCGCGCACAAGGCCTGCTGACCGCCCTGGAACTGGTGCGGGCCGACGCGGCGCGCGGCGCCGGCCTCGACTTCGAGCGGCTCCGCCACTGGCAGCAGCACGTCCTGGGCACACGTCAGCCGCCGGCGTTCCGCGACCTGCCCGCCTTCGCCAAGAGGGGCCGGGAACGGTACGGCATCGGCCCGGACACCCGAGCCCGCCTCGACGCGTGTCTGGCCGAGAGCGCGCACACCGCCGAGCGGCCCATCCCCCTCACCGCCCGCGCCGCACGCGCCTATCTCGACGTGTGCTTCTTCCATCCCTTCGACGACGGCAACGCCCGGTCCGCCTTCCTCGCCCTCCTCTTCGTCCTGGCCCGCGAGGGCGTAGCGCTCGACGAGGTCAGCCTGCTGCGCCGCCTCACGTTCCAGGCCGATGAGCCGCAGGACGCGCTCGCTCTCACGCGGTGCATCGACGTGCACCTCACGGAGACGCGACGCAACGCCGCTTCCTTCCGCCCTTAGCGGTACCGGTGCAGGAGCGCGATCCTGGTCCGGGGCGGAGCATGCCCGGCGGCTCCGGCTCGACGCTTGGTAAATCGGAGGCGGCCGCTGTGTCGGGGTGCCTACTGTGGCCGCGTGCCGTTCTTCGCCCTGTACGACGCCGAGTCCTTCTACGGTGAGCCGGAGCCGGCTCCCGGGGCGCGCGTAGCTTTCGCTCCCGACAAACTGTCGGCTGCTCGTGCGCGCCGTACGGGGCGACGGGTGGACCGGCAGTCGGTCGGCGACGACGGGCTGGTGGTGGACGAGATCGCCACTGATGTCCTGGTGTGGCCGTCCAGCCTGTGGCGCGTGGCCGATCTCGAACCGGTGCGGCCGACACCGCTCCACAGGTGGGTGCGCTGCCGGGCCTTCACGGTGGTGGAGCAGGTGCCCTCTTGGCTGGTCGCCGGTCCTCACGGGGACGTCGTGGAGTGGGTGATCACTCGGACGCGAGCGCTCACCGGAGCCCAGGTCGATGCCCTTGCCGCGCTGCCGGACGAAGACGAGGGGCCTCTGACACGAACGCTGTGGGCTCGCTGGTCGCGGGACAGCCGCACCGGCTCTCCGGTCGGATGTGCCCTCACGGCTCTCGACGACGCAGTCATGGAGGCCGCCCACCGGGTGGGCCCGCACTTGTTCGGCCGGGACGAGGAAGACGACGTCGAGGTGCTCAGCGACCCGGCCTGGCTGCGGGCCTTCGGCGCGGCGTACGCGGCCGCGCTGGCACTCGGAGCGCCCGAGTTCCTGACACCCCAGGAGAACGCGGTCCTCGCCCGCCGGTGGACCACCGTGTTCGGCTCGCCCGACCTGCCCGCACGATAACGAGCGCGTCACCGCCGTCATCGCCCTAGGCGTCGGCTTCGTCCAGCCATCACGTGCCGTTCACGGTCGCGCCATGCGCCGGGCTCGCAGGACCTGAATGAGTGGTTCCGTTCAGTGTCACTCGGCGACTCCGGAGGGCTTCCCATGGCCGGGACCGAACCCGCGTCCACGATCGACCGCCGCCGTCTGCTTCTGGGGTCGGGCGCCGCTCTCGCGGTGGGCGCGGCCGCGGTGGCGGGTGTCGTGCTGCCCCGGCAGCGGGTCCAGCCGTCCGCTCCTCGGCCCGCCCATGCCGCCCTGCCGACGCAGGCTCCACAGCCCGCCGCGTTCACCACGCTGGAGACGACGGCCCGCCTGGCCGGACCTGCCCGCACGGGCGGCTACCGGCGGCTGGTGTCCGGTCCCGGCTGGCCGCTCGTCGTACGCGAGGAACTGACCCCCGCCCGTCCCGGGCGGGCCGACCGGCGTACTCCGCTGGCCTGCTTCGTCCAGTTCACCGACCTGCACCTCACCGACGTGCAGAACCCGCTGCGGACCGAGTTCCTGCGGGCGAGGTCCGACAGCGCCTGGCGCCCGCAGGAGGCGCTGACGTCGGCGGGCGCGGTGGCGCTCGTACGGCAGGTGAACGCTCTGCACGCTGGCCCTCACTCCGGACTGCCGCCCGCGTTCGTGATGACGACCGGGGACAACCTCGACAACAACGCGGCGATCGAGCTGGAGTGGTTCCTCACGCTGATGAACGGCGGCCGGATCACGCCCACGACCGGTGACCCGACAGCGTACGAAGGCGTCCAGAACTCCGGCCTGCCCCTCTACTGGCACCCGGAGGACGCCTCTCTGCGTGACCTGGACAAGCGGCGCGGACTGCCGTCGATCCCCGGCTTCCTCACCGCGGCGACCCGGCCGGTGACCAGCCCCGGGCTGCCTATCCCCTGGTACTCGACGGCCGGCAATCACGACGCGCTGCCCGGCGGATGCCTCTCACCGGCCTTCGGAGACATCGCGACCGGCTCCCGCAAGCTGCTCTCGGTGTCCGACACGGACGCCGCGGCCTACGCGAAGGCGCTGCGGTCGGGCGACGACCCGAAGAGCGAGGTACTCACCGCGATCCTGCGCCGGCACGCGGCGGACGCACGGCAGGTCACGCCTGACGAGCGGCGTCGGCTGTGCACACCGCGCGACTACCTGACCGCCCACCTCGACCCGTCGCACACCGGCCCAGGCCCCCTCGGCCACGGCTTCACACCGGACCATCTGGACGACGACCGCCTCTACTACACGTTCCGGATCGCCGAGAACGTCGTCGGCATGAGCATCGACACCACGTACCGAAGCGGCCATTACGAGGGATCGCTCGGCACCCGGCAACTGCGCTGGCTGGAGCGGACCCTGGCCGCACACAGTTCACGCTCCTACGACACCGACGGTCGCCTCGTCCGCCGTCCCGGTGCCGACGACGCCCACATCCTGGTGTTCAGCCACCACCACAGTCCGAGCATGACCCGCCGCCCGGACGCCGCCCGCAGCGACGAACCCCGGCACGACGGCGCCGAGGTCATCGCCCTGCTCTCCCGCTTCCCGAACGTCCTGGCGTGGATCAACGGTCACAGCCACGTCAACCGCGTCACTCCGCACGCGCATCCCGTGCCTGCCCGTTCCTTCTGGGAGGTCAACACGGCCTCCCACGTGGACTACCCGCACCACGCACGCGTACTGGAACTCACCGACAACGGCGACGGCACAGTCTCCCTGTTCACCACGCTCATCGAGTCCGCCGCCCCGCACCGCACCTCCCCCGACTTCTCCGACCTCTCGGCGACCGGTCTGGCCTCCCTCTACCGGGAACTCGCGTACAACGCCCCCGGGCTCGCCGAAGGCATGGCGGGCGGAGTCCACGCGGGGTGGGCGGGCACACCAGGCGACCGCAACGCCGAACTGCTCCTCATCACCACGTGACACCAGGAGAGGTTCGGGCGGTGGCCGACACCGCGTCAGGAGTCGAACGTGGTGTCCAGACGGGAGAGAAGCCCCGTCCGCCCGAGGCCGGCTTGTTCGGCGGCGACGACCTCAAGCCTGTCACCCGCCGTCAGCGAAATCCGGCGGGTGACAGGGGAAGCTCAAGGACAGAGGTCAGTCCCAGTAGCCATCACTCCAGAACCAGTCCCAGTGGCCGGGAACGTAGACCCACTTGTAGCCGTGGTCCCAGTAGCTGTGGTGCCAGGTGCCGTGGTGGTCGCGGTAGCCGTTGTGCCACGACATGTGGTTGGTCCACTTCTTCTCCCAGTGGCCCTTGACCCACTTCTTCTCCCAGTGGCCCTTGTGCCACTGGTGTCCGCCATGATCACTGTGCTGTCCGGCCGTGACGGCCGGCGCGGAAACGGGTGCCGCCGACGCGGTTCCCGCCATGCCCAGTGCCGCACCGCCCGCCAGCAGACCGGTCGCCGCGGCTCCGGCCATCAGGCGCTGAACGTGAGTGAGTGCTCTCATCGAGAATCCTCCTCCGAAGGAAAGGCGATGATCCATCGCCTCGTGTGTCACAGGGCATTCGAAGCGACAGCACCGCCGGATGACTTGAGGAGGAAGAAAGATGATTAGACAGCAATGTTTACTTTTCACACGTTTTTCTCGCCATCCAGGAGGGCCACGGCTCCGGATCACCGACAGAGCCACAACACGCCCCTCCAGAGAGGAGGCACCGGCCATGACCGTCACCACGCCGGCTCCGGCACCCCCAACCGACGTCAACCACAGCCTTGTTACGGGCCATCAGCTGACCGTCGCCCTGCCCTACGGACTGCACACCCCGCGGGTGGCGCGGCAGATCACCGCCCGATGGCTGGCCGCGCGAGGGGTTCCGGCCTCCCGCATGGGCAATGCGGTGCTCGTCGTGTCCGAACTGGTCACCAACGCCGTCCGGCACACGCACGAGCCCTGCACCCTCCAGCTCACCTGGCACGGAGGCCGTCTGGACGTCGCCGTCGCCGACCACGGCGAGATGCTTCTGGACCGATCCGGTACCCCGGGAGAGCGCGGCGGCTTCGGGCTCCTCCTCATCGAGGGCCTCGGAGGAAGAATCAAGACAGTCCCCGCGCTCGGCGGGAAGACCGTGCACGCGACCTTGCCCCTCGGCCCGGCGTCCGGTTCACACCGAAGCCCGGTCCACGGCTCGGCCTGAGCGGCCCTCACCCGACGCGATCAGCGTGCGCGCGCGAGAAGCAGCCCTGCCGGGCCGTCAGCCATCAGGCATCACGTCAAGCGTCACGCGTTCAGCATCAGGCGTTCAGCGTCAGGCGTCGACGCGGACGAAACGCAGGCTCGCCGTGGCCGTGGCCAGGCCCCGCATCATGCCCAACTGGTTCCATCCGATGCCGAACGACTCCCGGTCCACGGTGAACTCGGTTTCCAGCGTGACCTCTCCGGCGCTCGCCTCGGCCACGCGGGCGGTGAAGGACTGCGGCCTGCTGATGCCTCGAACGGTCAACTCCCCCTCGAACCGCGCCGTGTCGCCGTCGCGGGGTTCGTCGCTGCGGACCGCGATGGTGATCTCGGGGTGGTGTTCGACATCGAAGAAGTCGGCGGACCGCAGGTGTTCGTCGCGCTTGGCGCTCGCGGTGTCCAGCGAGGCGGCGTCGAGGGTCAGGGTGCCGACGGCGGACCCGTCGGGCCGGACCTCGCCCTGGCCGCCGACCACGCCGAAGGTGCCCTTGACGGTGACCAGGCCCCACATCGTCTTGTGGCGTATGGCGACGGTGGAGGCGGTGGTGTCGAGCTGCCAGAGTCCGGTTTTCACGACGGCGGTCATGACTGCCCCTCTCGAATCAGTTGTCCAAATTTGTATGAGCGACGCTAGCCCATCATTCAAATTTGGACAACCTTCGTCCTTCAAAATTGGACAACAGGTACACTCGATCCCATGGCCGACCTCGACAAGGACCCTGCGGGCCCGCCCGGCTGCCCGTCCGCTCAGGGGGGCGGCCTGCTGCCCGCCGAGCTGCACGCCTGGATGCTGCTGCTGGCGGCCACGGGCGCCGTAGAGCAGCGGCTGCGCGCCGTCGTGAAGGAGAGGCTCGGCGTCTCTCACGACGAGTTCCTGATCCTGTGCCTGCTCGCCGCGCAGCCCGAGGAGGGTCTGCGCATGACCCAGGTCGCGGAGCTCCTGGGCCGGCCCAAGACCCGGCTCACGTACCAGATCGCCTGTCTCCAGCATTCCGGCCTGATCACCCGTCAGTCGGTGTGCGGCGACAAGCGCGGGGTCCAGGTCGCGCTCACCGAGCAGGCGCGCAGCCTCCTGCAGGAAGCTTCCGGTTCGCTCGCCGAGACGGTCACCGACGCGCTCGGTCGCTTCATGGGGCCCGCCCAGCGCGAGGCGCTGCGCGGGCTGCTGCCGGATCTCGTCGAGGGGCCTGCCGTCGAGGCGCCGGGGCCGTCAGCCCTGTGATCCCGCGCTCCTCGTAAGTACCGGTCGGCGTTTCTACTCGGGTGGAGATGAGTATCCGGACCCTGATGCGTGTTCAGGTGGATCGACAAGGCTGGGGCCATGAACAGAGAAGCGCGGAATCGTATCCCCGGGACCCTGGCGGCGCTCGTGCTGGCCGGGCTGGCGACGGCGGCATGGGCCGGCTGGCTGGGCTGGGACCAGCAGCGCGACGTGCACGCCGACGGCTCGACGACCGGCCCCTACGAGGCGTGGCAGGTCATCGGGCTGGTGCTGACCCTCCTGGTGCCCGTGTACTGGGCCGCTTCCCGCGCGTACGTGTCGGCCGCGGTGGTCGGCACCACTGCCGGACTGGCCGTCGCGGCCTGGCTCGACTGGTCGGACGACAGCAGCGGGCTCTTCGCCGTCGGCGTGGGCCTGGTCGTGATAGGGAGCCTGGCCGTTACAGGCGTCCTTTCGCTCTTGATCACGTCACTGAAGCCGAACACCGGACACACCGGCCTGGGTGACTGAGACTCCCGTGTCGGCTTCCCTCTGTCGCCGGGGGTAGGGCACGCCTCCCGGGCCGCCGTGCCACTCCCCCGCGTCGACGTCGAGACGCCGAGCTTGCATCATCGCCGCGCTTGGCCCGTCTCCGGGTGGTCCGGTTCGTTCAGCTTCCCGAAGGGGATGTGGACGCTGGGCGTGCTGCGGGAGGTGCCGGTCAGGTGGCCGACCTGGTCGTCGAAGAAGATGTGAGGCTTGAGGACCTCCATGATCGTGCTCTTGTCTATGCCGCCGAGGAAGAAGGCGTCGTTGACGGCCACGCCCCAGTCCTTCAGGCTGCGCACCGGGCGTTCGTGAGTTGGTGCGCTACGGGCGGTGACGAGGGAGACGTGGACGCGGATCTTGTAGTCGGCGTCCTGCGCCCGTCGTTCTTCCTCACGCCGCTGGAGCCGGTTGACGCCCGCGAGGAAGTCACGCAGGGGACCCGGGTCGTGCGGGGTGGCGGCGTTCGCCGACTCGTGGAAGCGGAAGTCGTCGATGCCGCGGGCCTGGTAGACCTGCTCGGAGGCGTCGTCGGCGAGAACTCCGTCGAAGTCGAAGGCGATCCGCAGATCCTGGTCATCGCCCTCGTCGGCCACGGCCGGGCCGAGCACGCGGCCGGCGGGCAGCCCGAGCCCGACGGCCTCGCGGACGTCGTCCTCGTTCGCTGACAGGAACAGGGACATGTTCAGGGCGGGCATGAAGTGGTACGGCGACCGGCCCTGCATGAAGATGGCCCGGCTGATGGACAGTTCGTGGGACTGGATGGACCGCATGACCCGCAACCCGGTGTCGGGATCGTTGCGGGACAGGATGATGACCTCGACCAGAGGGTCATCGGGCGAGAGGTCGTTCAGGGACAGCAGCCTGCGGATGAAGGGGAAGGCCACCCCTTTGTCCAGCGTCTCGTCCAGGTGCTCCTCCTGGTAGGCGCGGAAGGCCTCCTCTCCCTGTTCACGGAAGACGGCGTCCGACTCCGCCAGGTCGAACAGGGCGCTGGAGGCGATACCGACGACCAAGCGGTTCTCGAGTTCGTAGACGGCCACGCCGTACCCCCCGGCACTCGTACGCACATACGTCCCGATCATGTTAAATCACCACCACGCTCGCGAGACCGCCGCCGCCCGGCGACGCTTGGGGCGTGGTGATCGACCCTGCCGGGTGAAGGCAGGGTTTGCGCGGGCCCGGGCAGTCGGCGCTCCGGCGTTTCCTGACCCGAGACAGGGCTGTCGCCCGGAATCGCGGCATGGGAAGGTTACGGACCTGCCAGCACGGTCTGTTCCAACTTGTTTCCGGGAGTCCTCGTTGCCCACGCGTGTCCACCCAGCACGGCCAGGTGACCCGGCCCGTATCGGCCCTTACCGGATCATCGGGCGACTCGGCTCGGGTGGCATGGGCACGGTCCACGCGGCCCTGGATCCCCAAGGACTCCGGGTGGCTGTCAAGCTCATCCATCCCGCACAGGCCGACGACGACGAGTTCCGCGCCCGGTTCCGGCGGGAGGTCGAGGTGACCCGGCGGGTCGCCGGTCCCTGTCTGGTGCCGCTGCTCGCGGCGGACACCGATGCCGCCGCCCCGTGGCTTGCCACCGAGTACATCCCGGGCCCCACCCTCGGCCAGTACGTCACCGTCAACGGCCCGCTCGGCGGAGCCGAACTGTACGCCCTCGCGGCCGGAACCGCGGCCGCGCTGGCAGCCGTTCACGCGGCCGGGGTGGCCCACCGCGACGTCAAGCCGGCCAATGTCATCCTCGCCCCCTCCGGACCCCGCGTGCTGGACTTCGGCATCGCCCATGCCCTGGACGGCACCTCGGTGACCCGCACCGGCGTCATGACCGGCACCACCGGCTGGATCAGCCCCGAGGCCTACCGCACCGGGATCACGGGCCCCGCCGGCGACATCTTCGCCTGGGGAGCCCTGATCGCCTACGCGGCCACCGGACGTCTGCCCTTCGGCACCGGAGCTCCCGACGCGGTCGCCTACCGCGTGATATCCGGCGAGCCCGACACCGTCGGCATGCCCGACGACCTCTTGGCGCTCGTGACGTCGGCACTGGCCAAAGCACCCGACGACCGTCCCTCCGCCGCGGCACTCGCCGAGGAGTGCACAGCGCTGCTCGCCACCCAGACGACCCGGGCCCTGCACCCGGCCACCAACATCCCGACCGCCGTGAACGACCTGGTGACAGCCCAGTGGGACCTGCCCGCCCTGGACGACCCGGCCTGGCGGGCTCCCGCCGGACGGCGCAGGGTCCGTACGATCGCCGTTGTCGTCGGAGCCGCCGCCCTGAGCGGGGCACTTGCGGGCACTCTCCTCTTCCAGACGTTCCAGGCAAGCGGCAACCCCGGGACGCAGAGTTCCGCAGGCGGCCCCTCGTCGCTGTCCAGCCCGACCGCGGACGCGACGAACGGCGTACAGAGCGCGGCCCGAAGCCACAGCCCCGCCGCTACGGCAACAGGCGATCCGGGCGAGGCCTCCCTCACGGCGTGGAGGGAATCGCGGCAGGCCAGGACTCCTGCCGAGAACGACGCCTTCGGGGCGATGGGGACGGGGGCCTGGCTGGATCCCGTCGCCTATCCCCACTTCGACCGTGCCATCACCTTCCACCGACGAAGGGGGGAGGTGTACGTCGCGACGAGCGGCCAGGAGTTGACCCCGGTGGCGGTGCAGGAAGTCGCCTCGACCGTGTGCCTGGGCCTGCGGGACCTCGTCAAGTCCTACCCCGACTTCCCCTACGACGACTACATCGTCGTGGACACCGCCCGTACGGAAGGCCCGGGCATCGTGTGGGAGGACGACTTCCGCACCAACACCTCGTGCGACACATCCGTCCAGAACCGGAGCGCTCCCTCCGCCGCGGGCCAGGACGCGGATTGGCAGCCCACCGAGGCCGGACTGGAGCAGGCGCGGATCCCCAGCACGGACAAGGAGGAGATCCGCGTCGCCGGGCAGACGGTCGACAGCATCATCTCCGAGTGGCAGGGCAACTCCCGCATCATCAGCGATCCCAACTGGCTCGACGACGACAACATGTCCATCGGCTTCGCCCGCGACGAGGCCGTGATGTACGTCTGGGCCGACAAGCCCGCCTGGGACGAGGCGACCCGAGACCGGTGGGCCGCGCTCGCAGCCGACACGGCCTGCCAGACGGTCCTCGCGGAATCCCGGGCCCGCAAGGAATGGCGGTACGCGCAGTACGCGGTCACGGTCGTCGACGATGCGGGATCCAGCACGTTCCTGCGCTGGGGCTCTGCCGGTAGCTGCGCGACGTAGCCCGCCCGGCTCCGCGCTACACGCGAGGGCGGTAGCGGGAGTCCTCCCAAGGCATGTGACCACGCCGCCGCAGCGATGGCCGTCGGCACCGGTTCACGAGCAACAGCCTGAGGCGCCTGTGTCGGGCCGTCCGCCGTCGAGGCCGTCGTCGTGACCGGCGGCAATCCGTGCCCATTGCGCGGTCGGCCGTCCGTCCTTGCGGAACTGCTGACCGAGGGTCGCGTACGGCTGCGGCCAGCCCGACGGGGAGTCCTCCCAGTTCTCCTGCCGTCCGTAGACGGTCATGTCGAGGATGCCGTAGGACGGGGCCATGGGTTCGACGCCGCGGCCGGTGGTCCAGTACGTCTCGTAGACGCGGTCCCCGTCGCGGAGGTAACTCGCCTTCATCCCGAAGTGGCGGCCGGCGAGGAGCCGTTCGTGTGACTCGGCGGGGACGGAGTACCAGGGCATGCTCCAGCCCATGAAGCGGCGGTAGCGGTCGGATTCCTCGTAGGGGCCTTGACAGAAGACGGCGAAGGTGACGTCACGCTGATGCAGATAGGCCAGTTCGCGGACCTGGCCGGTGAAGAAGGTACAACCCTCGCACTGGTTTGCGGCGGTGTGGCCGTCGTGCCACATGTGATACGACACGAACAACTGGGCGCGGCCCTCGAAGACGTCGATCAGGGGGACGGTTCCGTTGCTTCCTGCGAGCGGAGTCGAGGGGTCCACCTCGGTCATGGGCAGCCGCCGCCGTGTGGCAGCGATCGCGTCGCCCTCCCGGGTGTGTGCCTTCTCCCGGACACGCAGGGTGTCGACGGCGGCCAGCCACTCCCGGCGGGAGACGACCGGCGGCATGTTCTCAGCAGTCATGTCCGTACAGACCCGGCAGCCCGCAAGAACTCATCGGTGGAGCCGGATCAAGGACTCGACCAGGCTGGACATTCCACGGTCGACGAGATCCTCGGCCCATCACGTGTCGGCCCAACTGCAGTCACGCCTAACCATCTGCGAGGCCAGCGGCAGACAGGAGAAGTACGCCGGCGGCGCGCCGAGCTCGATGAGGTGGCGCGTCCCGCCCGGCTGACAGGACGGCACCTGGGAAGCGGGCGCCTCCGGCCGGTCAGGCCGAGGTGAAAAACGCCTCGGGGGCGTCGTCGAGGACGAATCCGTTGTCGAGGCGGACGCGGACCGTGACGCGGAGCTTCTGCCGTTGGTAGGCGGCCCACTGCTCTTCCAAGGCCCCCACCTGCTCCTCCAGTTGCGTTCTGCTCGCCGGCGGCATCTGGTGGCCGAAGTCGTCGAGGAGCGACTTGAGGCGCTGGTACTCGCGGACCTCGTGGCTCTCCTGACGGTGGTGCTCGTCCACACGCTCGACGGTTCCCTCGATGCCCGCGGCCAGGGCCAGGGAGGCGGCGAAGGCGCCCGTCTCCTCCAGGGGCTCCTCCCCGGCCGGGGTCACGGACCCGGCCAGCCGGAGATCCGTCGCCAGCCGCACCCGTCGGCCCACGTTCAGCGTCATCGATCCTTCGTCTTCCTCGTCGGTCATCCGGCGATCCGGTACACGGGGCATCGCCCCGCGTACCGGACTGGACAGGACACGATCATCCCACCGTTCCCGAAGTCCACCGCTGACGTCGGCGCAGGCCATGGAGGGGATTCGCCCCGGCCCGACTACACCCCGGCCCGAAGACCGGGCGCCTCGCGCGATGTCGGAGGCAGGGGGCGGACCCGGATGGATCGGGGTGGACCGAGTGGGCCGGCCCAGCCCCCGTGCGTCACCCCCTGCGGCTCAGCTCTCGGCTCCCGCAGCGGCCGTCTCGCCGGGCCGGTCGACCACGGCGCGCTGCAGTACGGCCGTGCTGCCCATCAGGGTGTCGGACGTGATGCCCTTCTGCCGGTCGTGGGTGATGAAGCCGCGCGCGCCGAGGAATGCCAGGCTGTGCTTGTCGAAGATCCATTCGTCGCGTGTGGCGGAGGAGGGGTCCTCGCGTGTGATGGCGATCCCGTGCCGGCCGGCCACGTCGACGGCGTCCGGGATCTCCTTGACGCCCGGTATCTTCGCGGCCGCCTTGTACAGGGCGGCCGTGTTCCGCGGTGGCATGAGCGTCTCGCTCAGCAGGTCGCCGATCAGGGAGAAGACGGCCTGTTCCCTGGACTCCCCGTCGAACACGCGGACGTCATGGCGCAGCCGGGTGAGCAGGGCGTCGGGATCGGTCGGCAGTGAGGCCAGCCAGGTGTACGTGGGGTGGTCGATGCCTGCCGGGACCGCGTCGGTGGACTGGATGGGGATCGTCTCGTCGGGCATCACGGCGTCCTTGCCGGACTCGCGCATCCAGCCGAGAGTCTTGCGGGGCCTCGGGTCCTGCGAGGTCCATGTCTCCACGGTGTGCGGGGCGCCGAGTTCCACGGGTCCTTCGAACGTCCCCTTGTTCGACACCGTCAGGCTCCTGACGTACACGAACTGGTCGTCCCTGACCGGCGTGACGTCACTGGCCATGGCGGCGACCGCGATCCGGTTCAGGGTGACGGAGGCGCTCTGGGCGCGGGTGCCGCCGGCAGCCGCCCGGTCCGTCGGCGCGGGGTCGTGGCCGGTGACGGTTAGGGTGACGGCCAGTGCTGCGGCCAGCGCCATGGAGGCGAGGGGCACCAGGATGGCCGGACGGCGCGTCAGCCTGCGGCGCGGTCCCTGGACTCGGACTGGGGCGGGAGCATGGCCGAGGTCGTGGTCGATCTGCTGCATCAGGACGTCCTTGTGGTGGAGGTGTCGCTCCGGCGGGAGGTCCCATTCGGCCGGCGCGGACAGCAACTCCAGCGCGTCCTCGGTCGATCGGCGGTCGGCGTTCATCGGGTCTCCTCCTTCAGGAACAGGGCCGCGAACGCGGCCTCACTCTCCACCTCTCCTCGGGGACCGGGAGGTTCCGTCCTCGCGCCGGCCTGTTCGGAGCTGAGCCGGGCGAGCCGGGCCCGGGCACGCGAGAGCCGCGACCGTACGGTGCCGACGGGGATCCCGAGCGTCTCCGCGGCCTGCCGGTAGTCGAGTCCGGCCGACACGCACAGCGCGAACACCTCACGCTCCTGGCGGCGCAGCCGGCCCAGTGCCTGATGGACCAGCGCGAGGCGGCGGGCGTCGTCGATCCGCCCCGCGGTCTCCTCCGCGAAGTCCTCGACGGGACGCGGCTGCGGGCTGCGCGCGAGGAAGGCGAGCCGCCGGCGCAGGCTCCGGTTGGCGTTGCGCGCCTTGTGCGTGGCGATGCCGAGCAGCCAGGGCCCCAGCACCCCGCCCTCCGGCTCGACCCGCTCCCGGCCGCGCCAGGCGGCGAGGAACGTCTCGGACATGACCTCCTCGGCCTGTGACCAGTTGCCGGTCAGCCGCAGGGCATGGTTGTAGACCGCCCGCGCGTACTGGTCGTAGAGCTCGGCGAATGCCGCCCGGTCCCCCGCCCGTATGCGCGCACGCATGGATTCCGCTGGTTCGTTTTGACTCACACTCGGTACTCTCCGTGCCCCGCACTCAGTTCCCGTGACGCGCGTCACCCCCGGATGCGACGGGCGCCCGCCCCGAACAAGGTCGGCCACCGTCGCGCGCAGCAGCACAGCAGACGCAGCACGCGCAGCAGGCGCAGCCGACGGAGGCAGCGCCCCGCGTCACGTCATGTCTGCCCGACGGCGGCACCGATCGCGGGTGGTCATCGCGGGTGGCGCACGAGCAGCACGGCCTCGACGTCTCCGGCGGGAGCCCGATACAGGTGAGGGACATCGGCGGCCCAAGTCCCGTGCATCCCGGGGCCGACCAGGAGAGGATCCTCGGCGTCACCGACGAGGGCGGTGCCGGTGAGAACGATGATGTGCTCCGTGGCGCCCGGGGCGTGGGCCGCGGAATCCTGCGTCGCTCCGGAGCGGATGCGGATCCGGTAGGTCTCCGTGACGGCGGCGTCGGTCTCGTACCTCTCGAGCAGTACGGCATCGACGGCGTCCCCGGAGATCGTGGCAGGAGACTCGAGATCGTGGAGAACGCTGCTCAGCGGCACCTTGAGTGCGGTGGTCAGGGCGTAGAGCGTTTCCAGGGTGGGATTGCGGCGTCCGCCCTCCAGTTCGGAGAGCGTCGCTTTGCCGATCCTGGACCTGCGCGCCAGCTCGGACAGCGACACCCGCTGCTCCTCACGCAGCCTCTTCAGGCGCAGACCGACGTCGGCTGCCAGATCCATGGTGCCCCTGTCCGTTGCGCGAGAGCCGGTTGATTCCGATGGCTTGCGAGATCTATCGTTCCACATACAGAACGTTCCGTATACGGAACGCCCCTTTGATGTGAGGAAGAATCGCATGGAGTCCCGGGAAGACACGTCCCTGCCCGCCCGCAGCAGGGAGGTGGCACGCATCCTCACCGCGGTCGGCGTGACAGGCCAGGTGCGCGAACTGACGGATTCGACGCGCACGGCCGCCGAAGCCGCTGCCGCCCTGAACTGCGACGTGGGCGCGATCGCCAACAGCCTCGTCTTCATCTCCGACGACGAACCGGTCCTGGTTCTGACCAGCGGCCGCCACAAGGTGGACACCGCGGCACTGGCCACCCGCTGGAACCGCGGTCCGCTCCGACGCGCCACCCCGGACCAGGTACGACAGGCCACCGGACAGGCCATCGGCGGAGTGGCTCCGGTCGGCCACCCCGGGGTGCTCCCTACCGTTGTCGATGCGGCCCTGACCGACTACCCGCAACTCTGGGCCGCGGCCGGAACTCCTCGCACCGTGTTCCCCACGACCGTCGATGAACTGCTCCGGCTCACCGGCGGGCTCCTGCTCCCGGTCGGCCCGTGACCGGTACTCCCCTCCGTCGAGCACGACGACTCGCCCAGGAGCCAGGCAACAGGCTTTCAGGACAACGGAGTTGGCAGGAGGCGGAAACCGCGTGGCACCGCGTGAGCGGCCTCCGCCATGATGTGCGGCGATGTTGTCCATACGAAGGCGGTTGCCACGTTGACGCTGTCCCCGGCCACGCAGGCCATACTCGACCGATGCGCCGACGGTGACGCCCCGGAGGCGGCGCGGCAGTGGGAGTCCCTGGCCGCCGAGGCCGTGCTCCGGCACGGGGGGCCGACCGATGCGGAAGCCCTGCTGCCGCTGTTCCTCTCGGCGCCCGCCGCGCACGAGGCGCTGATACCGGTTCTCGCCCGTCACGGCGACCGGCCGCTGGCCGTGCGCCTGCTGGAGGCGACGGTCGAGGGAGGCCGGCTGCGCGAGGACGTACCGTCCGGCGTACTCCACGCCGTAGGGCGCCTGGGGTACACCCCGGCCACACCCCTGCTCTGGGAGCACGTCGACAGCTCGTACGACGTCTCGAAGGACGCGTGCCTCGGCCTGCTGCACCTGCCGTGCGAGGAACTGCGGGGCCCGATCGCCGAAGCGCTGGAGAAGCACGAGGGATCCGCGCTGTTCCCGGAGTTCCTGCCCGTCCTCGCCCCGAAGACCGAGGACCCGGCCTGGCTGGAGCGGCTCGTCGCGTGGGGTGAGGACGCCGCCTCGGTCGACTGCAACGGCGGTCTGATCCTGGGGGTCTCGTTGTACGGCGACCCTGCACGCGCCGCTTTCACCCGCCTGTTGTGGGACACCCGCTGGGAGGCCTGCGGAACCGGCACCGGATCAGCGCTGTGGACGTACGCGGGTACGCGCGTGCTCGGCCTGGGCCTGCCGGAACTGTATGCGGACCTGCAGGCCCGGTTGCAAGCCTCCGCGGACCGGAACGGCCAGTGGGAAGCTCTGCGGTCGCTCATCACGCTGGCGCGGCTTCGGTGCGCGGACGTCTGGACCGGAGTGAGGGCGGCCGAGGTCCAACCCGAGAGCTGCGACGCCCTGTACAGCGCGCTGTTCACCTCTGCGGTCGACGACGGTGACACGCTCACCGAGGTCGCCGACCAGGTCTTCGGCGGTGACGATCACCTGTCGGACGAGGTCTTCCATCTGGAGGCCGCCCTGCGCACCGCGGCGGCACACGAGTGGGCGTTGCGCGCGGCCGCTTCACGCTGACCGGAAGGCCCAGGCCCGGAACCAATGAGCAACCTTCGGTTGCGATAGGCGCCGGAGTCGCCTATCGTGATGTGCAACCTAAGGTTGCGAAAGGTGGCTGCGGTCATGGAGTACGGAAGCATCGAGCGCGAGTTGTACGTCGACGCCCCGCCTCAGGTGGTGTTCGACGTACTCACCGACCCCGAGCACATCCGGGACTGGTGGAGCGCGGAGAACGACTTCCAGGCGACCCCCGGCAGGCAGGGCAGTCTCACGTGGACGGACGAGGGCAGCGGGACCCGCACGTCCGCCCCGTTCACGGTCGTCAAGTCCGATCCGCCGCACACCCTGTCGTTCCGGTGGACCTACGACGAGGGGGAGACCGCGGCCCCGGACAACTCGCTGCTGGTGACCTTCGAACTCGCCCCGGCGGGCGAGGGGACCACGCTCCGCTTCCGCGAGAGCGGGTACCGCGAACGCGGTTGGGAGGCCGCGGTGCTCGAGGCGCACTACAACGACCACCGGCAGGGCTGGGACTTCTACCTGCCCCGCCTGGCGGCGACCGCCAAGCAGGTGGCGGGCACGCCATGAACACCGGTGTCGACGACGGTCTGTGGTCGGCGATCGGCGACCCGACCCGCCGCCGCATGATCGACCTGCTGCTGGCCGAGGGGCAGGGCACCGCGACGACCCTCAGCGCCCGTCTGCCCGTCACCCGGCAGGCCGTGACCAAGCATCTGACGGTCCTCGACCGGGCGGGACTCGTCCGTTCCACGTCGGCCGGCCGGGAGCGGCGCTACCACGTCGACGAGGCGCAACTGGCGCGCGCCGTGGCCCAGTTGCAGTCGGTGGGGGCGCTGTGGGACGCCCGACTGAACCGCATCAAGAACATCGCCGAGGCGATCCAGCGAGCCAAGAACGAGAAGACGTAACGAGTGAAGTAGCGAGAAGAAGCAACGAGCCGAGAACGCGATGAAGCGAGGAGATCGAGATGGCTGACATCCTGCACCGGGTCGGTACCACGGCGGCCCGAGACACGGTCTATCAGGCGCTCACCACGGTCGACGGTCTGGCCGCGTGGTGGACGACCGACACCAAGGGCAGCGGCGACGACGTACTGCAGTTCCGCTTCGGCGACGTCGGCGGCTTCGACATGAAGGTCCTCGAACTGCAGCCGGGCACCCTGGTGCGGTGGGAGGTCGTCGACGGTCCCGAGGAGTGGATCGGCACCACGGTGACCTTCGACCTCAAGCAGGAAGGCGAGTGGACGATCATCCTGTTCGCGCACGAAGGGTGGCGCGAGCAGGTGGAGTTCATGAACCACTGCACCACCAAGTGGGCACTGTTCCTGATGAGCCTGAAATCCTTCGCGGAGACGGGCGCCGGCGCACCGCACCCGCACGACGTGCGGATCAGCAACTGGCACTGACCCGGTCCGCGGGTGACTGCCGCCCCACTCCCCCGGCACGCTCGCGACTCCCCCTGGCACGCTCGCACCATCGTCGCGGCCAGGGGCGTGCCCCAGAGAGGGCCTCTCGAAGGCCGTAAGAAGGGCCCGAGAAAGGACCCGACAGCGAGGCCCGAGAGCCAGGCTCGGGAGAGAAGCCCGAGAAAGGGCTTTGGAAGCCCCTGCCCGACGGGCGGGGGCTTCTCCGTTCCGGTCCGGCCGCGCACCGACGGACCTCAGACCTTGGCGAGCCGGTCCACCAGCAGCGCCACCCTCCGTTCGGCGTCGCCCGGCGGCAGCCGTCCCGCGCGGGTCAAGGTCGCCAGCCCGTGCAGGGCCGCCCAGAACACCTCGGTGAACAGCGCCGGATGGACGCCGTCCCCGGCGACCTCACCAAGGCTCTCCAACAGGGCGGCGAAGGCGTCCTTCAGCGGTTCCGGGGTGTCCTCGTGCGCGAACGCCAGGCCGCCGTCGAGCTGGAAGATGGCGTCGTAGACCGCCGGGTTGTGTTCGGCGAAGTCGAGATAGGCGAGGGCCAGGGCGGTGACGCGAGCGCGCGGGCCGTCCGCGGCACGGGCCGCGGCCCGCAGCGCCGCGGCCATCTCCGCCGCGCCCTCCAGGGCGACGGCGCCGATGATCTCGCGCTTGCCGCGGAAGTGACTGTAGAGAACGGGCTGGCTGTACTCGATGCGCTCGGCGAGCCGACGCGTGGTGACCGCGTCCCAGCCCTGCTGCTCCGCGAGTTCGCGGGCCGTCGCCACGATGAGGCGCTCGCGGCCCGCCCGCTCACGCTCCTTGCGTTCCTGTACCGACATGATTCGATCCTAGCACTGCTAGACAATCGAGCGGCAGTAGGGCTAGCGTTGCCTCATCAGCTAGCAACGCTAGATTCCAGGAAGGGTCGTCATCATGCTCAACGCGCTCGAGGTCTTCACCACCGTGGTCGTCGGCGTGATGGTGGGGGTGGAGTTCTCCGTCGCCTTCTTCGTCAACCCGATCCTCAACGGCCTTCCGGGCGACAACGGGCTGCGCGGCCGCACCCACGGAGCACGGTTGCTCGGCGCCGTGATGCCGTTCTGGTACATCGGCTCGCTCGTCCTCAGCGTGATCTGGGCCGTCGCCGCACGGCACCACCACGGCTCCGGCCTGGTCGTCACCGCCGCCGGACTGCTGGTCCTCAGCGTGGTCATGTCGATCCTGCTGCTCGTCCCGATCAACAACCGGGTCAAGGCATGGACCGCCGACGGCCTGCCCGAGGACTGGAAGCAGCAGATGAACCGCTGGGACCGCTTCCACTACGTCCGCGTCGCCGTCATCATCGCCGCCTTCACCCTGCTGGCCGCCGCCCTCGCGTGAGCCCGCGGGCCACGGGCCGCGGCCGCACAGGTGCCGCCCGGCCGCCCCGAAGACCACCCGGCCGCCCCGAAGACCAGGAAAGTCTGGGAGTCGGGGCGGTCGGGCTGCGGCGCGGCGGACGGGCGGGCGGGGGGCGAGCAGATTGGACGGTCGGGTGGCGGGCGAGGGCATCGGGCAGCCGGTCGCCCAACCCTTCCGCTTCCACCTCCGCTCCCGCCTCCGCTTCCGGCTCAAGCCGTGCGGTCGATGCGCTCGCCGCCCGGGCGGATCAACGCAGTCCGGCGAAGAGATCGTTCTCGGGCACGGCCGCGCCGGTGGCGTCCTGGACTCGCACGAAGGTCTCCATGCCCATCAGCTCGCCGAACCGCTCCTTGCCCATCTTGAGGAAGAAGATGTTCTCGCCCTGACTGGCGTGTGCGGCCAGCGAGTCGAACTTCTGCCCGCTGAACGCGGTGGCGTCCACCCACGTGGTGATCTCGTCGTCGGGCAGGCCGATCTTGGCCATCTCGGCGGCCTCGGCGGGATCCGGCTCCGGCATGTCCTCGTGGAACTCGCGCATGATCTCGCCGAACCGCTGCATCATCGAGCGGGGCATCGTGGTCCAGTACACCTTCGGCGTCAGCTCGGTCATCTCCAGCGCCGCCATGGTGATGCGGTGGGCCTGGATGTGGTCGGGATGCCCGTAGAAGCCGTTCTCGTCATAGGTGACGACCACATCGGGCTGGTAGTGCCGCATGAGCTCCGCGAGCCGGGCCGCGCCTTCCTGGACAGGGGTCTGCCAGAAGGAACCGGGGGCGTCGTTGCTCGCCCAGCCCATCATCCCGGAGTCGGCGTAGTCCAGCGTCTCCAGATCGCTGATCTTCAGAACGTCGCAGCTCGCTTCAAGTTCCTTCCGGCGCATCGTGGCGACCGCCTCCGGATCATGTCCGGGTTCCCCCGGCTTCACACCCCCCGGTCCGTCACCGCAACGGCCGTCGGTACACGTCACGAGAACCGTGCGGATGCCTTCCGCCGCATACTGCGCGAGGACCCCTCCGGTTCCGGTGGCCTCGTCGTCGGGGTGGGCGTGCACTGCCATGAGCGTCAAGGGCCGGTCGGTGGTCATAAAACGGTTCCTCCTGCGGAAAAACGTCTGAGTCCGGGTGCGCGGCAGGCGTACCGCGATCCTGGGGCCGGATCCTGGCAGCGTCGTCGACCTCACGGCCTTCGCGCCCCGCCTGGTGGCGCCGGCCCCTCGCTTGATGCAACCGCGCGGGCCGGGTCGGCTGTTCCCGGCGCGTCCGTGGTCGGCGAACCGGAAGCGCAATGGGCGATCGGGTTTTGCTCTGAAATGCCCGAAACGGCAGGAGCTCCGCCACCCCACCGGGCGTCGGCGGGACCGCACACCCCCACGCCCGCACGCCCACACGCCCGCACGCCCGCACGCCCGCACGCCCGCACGCCCGCACCGGCAGCCATGCACGATCCATGCAGCACCCGAACGCCGGTCGCGCACAGTGGCCGCACGACCGGCACACACCATCGGGGGACCTGTATGAACGTTCAACTCCTGGGCTGCATCGAGCTGCGCACCGACCGCGGGGACCGGCTTCCGGCCTCTCCCTCGGTCGGGGCCCTGCTGGCCGCGCTGGCGTCGTCCTGCAACACCTTCGTGTCCGACGAGGACATCATCGACCGGATCTGGCAGGACGCGGCGCCGGTTCACCCGCGCAACGCGCTCTACACGCTGGCGACCCGGCTACGGAAGGTGCTTGACGGCGCCCATACCGCTGAGGGCACGGGCGAGGTGACCCGGCGGCGGGGAGGGTACGTCCTGGTGATCGACGCGGCATCCGTCGACGCCTGCCGCTTTCGTACGCTCGTCCGACAGGCCAGGAGCGCCGTCTGCCAGGGCGAGGACGAGCGGGCGCTGAGCCAGTATGAAGAGGCGCTCTCCCTATGGCACGGCGATCCGCTGTCCGGCGTCCGCACCGGGTGGGCGGAAGGCATCCGCGTCACACTGCGCCATGAATGGCGGGCCGCGGTGCTGAACAGCGCCGAGGTGGGGCTGCGCTTGAACCGCCACGACGACTACCTGCCCCAGTTGCACGAGCTGGCCTCCCTACACCCCCTCGACGAGAAGGTCGCCGGCCTGCTGATGCTGGCCCTGCACCGCAGCGGGCGTCAGGATGAGGCGCTGGGGTGCTTCCATCGGATCCGTTCCGAACTGGTGGACGGACTCGGTGACGAACCCGGGCCCGACCTGCGCGACCTGCACGAGCGGATCCTGCGCCGGGATGACGGGATCCGTACCGGCCGCCCGGCACCGCACGCCCTGGTGTCATGATCCGGCGAGCGGCTCGGCGGCGACGTCGCCGAAGTGGCGGGTCAGATACATCTCGATGCGGGATCCCGCATCGGCCGGCAGTTCCAGACGGGGCCGACGCGGTACCGGGTCCGAGTGCCGCGCGCCCGGCTCGGTACGCCAGAACGCGGACGTCCGCAGGTGGACCGGGGTGCCTATGGCGGCGAACAGGGTCTGGGCCTCTTCCCGCGACGCTCGCGCGCGACAGGCCTCGCCCACTGCCTCGTGGACGTCCGCCCTGACGGTCAACGCCCGCGCCCTCAGCAGTCGTTGGCCCGATTGTTCGGCGAACTCGGCCGCCTGGTCAGCGGAGTTACCAGCCTCGACGAAGGCACCCGTCTCCAGCAGGGCCACGGCGGCGACCGTACGAATACGCGGGAGTGTGAGGACGTTGCCCTCCACCGCCATGCCGGCGGATCTGTCCAGGTGGTCCAGCGCGTCGCCGTATCGCTCGACGACACAGCTCAGCGCGCCGCGCAGGAAGAGGATTTCGACGACTCCGGTGAGATGGCCCGTCTCCTCGGCGATGTCCCTGGCCGTGTCGAGGTGTTCGGCCGCCTCGCCCACCTGGCCGGTGCGCAGTTTCACCGAGGCGAGGCCGATGAGGGAGTCCACCTGGCAGTTGCGGTTGCCGACCTCCCGTGCGAGATGGAGAGCGTCCTCGTAGGCCCGGACGGCGCGGGCATCCTGCCCGGCGTCACTCCGGACCCGCGCCAGCGTCTCCAGCGTGACCGCCTCCGCGTAGAGCGAACCCGAGTCTCGCGAGGTGAGCAGGGACCTGCGCAGGGCGTGCTTCGCCTCGTCGAATCGTGCCTGCTCCTGCAGCACCAGTGCCCAGTTCACGAGGGCCATGGCGTGGATGTGGTCTGCGGCAGCGTCATCGGTGAGCGCGAGTGCCTGGACGATCGCCTCCTCGGCTTCGGCGAGCTGTCCGAGGGTGCCGTACAGGGAAGCCGTGTTGAGCAGCATCGTCTTCTCTGCGCCGGTCATGCCCAGGGTGCGGTAGATGGAGAGGGTACGCCGGTAGTAGGGCGGTGCCTTGTGCGGTTCGCCCAGCAGCTTCAGCGTCACTCCTTTGCCCTGAAGGCACTTCGCCTCGCCGTACAGCCAGTCGGCCCGTCGGGCCAGGAGTTCACCTCTCTCGTACTCGCCCAGTGCCTCTCGGAGGTCACCGTTCCTCCAGCGGGCGTTCCCCATCGAGATGCACGCGGACGCCTGACCGAGTGTGTCGTTCACGCGTTCGGCCGCCGTGCGGGCCAGACGGGCCAGCCGTATCCAGTCGGAGAGCGGGCGCCTGTGGTGGAATAGGTCCTGCAGCGCGTCCACGAGCTGCCACGTGTAGTGCGCGGGGCCTTGCTCCGCCGCGTGTCCGATCACTGCCGCGATGTCGTCCCACTCGGCGTCGAACCAGTCGACAGCCTCGTCCTGGGTCCGAAAGACGCGGGGAGCCGACCCGTCGACAGCGGCCGGGCGGCTGTACGGGACGTACATCCCGCATGCGGCGGCCGCGTTGACGACACTCTGCAGATAGTGGTCGAGGAGGCGGTCGACGGCCTTGTCCCGCTCGTCCTCGCCGTCCTCGGTAAACGCTCGCTCCCTGGCGTACTCGTGCACGAGGTCGTGCCAGGCGGGCCGGCCGTCCTCGCTGTCGCGCACGAGGTGGACCCGCTGGGCCAGGCCCAGGAGGTCGGCTGTCCGGGTTCCGTCCAGTCCCGCGCCGGCGGCGACGGCGCGCACCGAACGTCCGGTGCCCGGCACCAGGCCGAGAGAACGGAACACCCGCTTGGCCTCGTCGGACAGTGTGCCGTAGGACAGGTCGAGTGCGCCCCTGACGGCGACGCTCTCCTCTCCCTCCACATGCAGCCGCGCCAGGCGCCCTCGCTCGGCGAGCTCCTCGACATAGGTCGTGATGCTTCCCGGCCGGTCGCCGATCCAGGAACCGGCCACGCACAGCGCGAGCGGCAGACGGTCACAGAGTTCGACCAGGCGGGCGGCGGCCTGCGGATCCGCGGTGACGGCCTGCGGACCCACTGCCGCGCCGAGCAGTTCCAGCGCCTCACCGCTGTCCAGCAGATCGCAGAGCACCCGGTGAGCGCCGTCCAGGGTCACCAGCCCGCTCAGTCTGTGCCGACTCGTCACCAGGGTCAGCGATCCGCCGGTGCCGGGCAGAAGGCGCCGTACGACGGACGCGTCGGCGACGTCGTCGAGCACGATGAGCACCTGACGCTCAGCCAGGAACGTTCGGTACAGAGCGGTTTGCGCCTCGAGGCCGAGCGGGATGTCACGTGGTGCGGCGCCCAGTCCCTGCAGCAGCAGTGGGAGGGCCTCCTCCGCGGTCATGAGCTCCGCCGCGGCGTCGAACCCCCGCATGTCGAGGAAGAGCTGGCCGTCGGGGAAGCCGCTCGCGATCCGGTGCGCCCAGTGCAGCGCGAGGGCCGTCTTCCCCGCCCCGGCCGGCCCGACGATCAGGGCGAGCCCCTCCGGCGCCGACCGGGAGGCGTCGAGCCGGCGCAGTTCCGCGTTCCGGCCGACGAACCGGCGCGGGGCACGCGGCAGTTGGCGAGGCACCTGCCGTTCCCGCACGGTCACGGGCACAGCCGTCGCGGTGGCAGCGGGCTCCCCGGTCAGCAAGCGCTGGTGCAGTGCCTCCAGTTCTTCGGAGGGATCGACACCGAGTTCGTCCACCATCCTGCGGCGCAGCGCGGTGTAGACGGACAGCGCTTCGGAGGTCCGGCCGTCACGTTGCAGGGCACGCATCAGCAACGCGTGCGGACGTTCTCGGAGCGGGTGCTGCGAGGTGAGGTGGACCAGGTCCGCGACGGCGGCCGAGAACCGGCCCAGCCGCAGATCCGCCTCGGCTCGGCCTTCCAGGGCGGCGACGCGCAGTTCGCTGAGGCGCCGGCGTTCCGCTTCCATGGCGGGCAGGTCGGGGAGGGGGTCGCCCTGCCACAGCGAGAGGGCTTCGTCGTGGCAGCGGTAGGCCTGTGCCCACGCGCCGCTCTCCGCGGCTCGCGCACCCTCTCTGAGCAGGTCCTCGAAGACGAACACGTCGACCTCGGCCGGGGCCGCCCGCAGCACATAGCCGGGCCGGCGGGTGGCCAGCAGGCCGGTGGCCGCCGGTCCGATGGCGCGGCGCACCTCGGCGACAAGCGCCCGCACCCGGGCGGCCGCCGCGCCGGGCAGGTCGTCGCCCCACAGGCCCTGGGCCAGCCGCTCGACCGACACGACTCGGCCGGCATGCAGCAACAGCACGGCGCACAGAGCCCGTTGCCGGCCGGTGAGGGGGACGAGCTTCCCGTCGAGCCGGACGTCCAGCGGGCCGAGCAGGCGAAACCGGGGCGGGGTTCTGGGCACCAGCAGAAAATAGACGACCAGTACCTCGCGGGCAACGAACTTCCTGTCAGCCGCCGGCGAGCCGTGCGCACAGGGCTCGGCCCGCCCGGCGTACGCGGCCGGCGTGCCGCCTCCACCAGAGGCGCGCCCACAGGGTCTGCAACCCGGCGAGAACGAGAACGGTGGTGCACGCGTCGATCCGGGCCCCCCAGCCGGCGGGGCCCGATAGGAGAACGAGGGAGCGGTGGAACAGCGGCCAGGTCACCTCGGTGAGGGCGCGGAGGGCGAGGAACACGCAGATCGCCGTGCCCACGACCACGCCCAGCGCGTACACGTTCAGCCAGCGGCGTTCGGCGGCGGGCAAGGAACTCAGGGGGTCCTCGGCGGGACGTCCGCACAGACGCGCCACGGCATGGCGCAGTCGGCGCCCCGTGTCTCCGTACAGGTTGCGGCAGCCCGTCAGGTCCTGGACGACGAAGTACAGGTCGGTGCGCATGAACACCAGGCACTGGCTCGCCAGCGCGGTGAGCAGGGTCATCATGATCACGGGCAGCAGTTCCCAGTCGGCGCCGAGACAGCGGGCCAGTAGGCAGCCGCCCCACACCGCTCCGTCCACGGCGATCCCCGACAGGTAGACCGTGAGGCGTTTCCTGCGGCTCCTGAGCCAGATCCCGGACACCTCCGTCTGTGCCACCAAAAACTGCAGACGCGTCCCGAGGCGGATCCTTCCGGGCACGCCTGCGGCACGGGCTGTCATGAGGTGGGCCATCTCGTGCAGAGCGATCAGACACACCGCGGTCGCGCTCTGCACCAGGACCGTGAACGTGCCGTACTCGCTCCACAACAGCTCTCCCCAGCCCGGAAGCGCCCGGGGCCGGGACAGCGCGGTCAACAGGGCGACGACCGGGACGAGCAGGACGAGTCCCTGCAGGACCGGGCTCATCACCCAGCGCACGTGATGCGGGCGCATCCGGGGGAAGGACACGGCCGACGCCTTCGCCGTGAACTGCCGGCCACCGATGGACGCCACGAGCCCGGCCTGCGCGAGCTGGTCCGCGAAGGCGCGGACGTCGACGTCCCGTCCGGTGTCCACACGAAGGCTGCGGCGCGTCTCCTCGATCGTGTTCCCGGCTGCCAGCAGCCGCACGGCGGCCATACCCAGCTCGGGCAGGGCGACGATCTGTCCCCCTTCCTGCGTGCCGACGATCCACTCGCCTCTGTCGCGGCGGAATTCCAGTGTGCGCAGGACGACCGGCGTCCCGCGGTCGTTCGCGGGCGGTGCCGTCACCTCGGTCGCCCCGTCACGGACTGCACAGCGAGCACTCCGGCCGGGCCGGGTGCCGTACGTCGACCACATGATCAGGGGCGATCAGATTGACGCCCCGTACATAGCCCGGTGCGCGCCGGGCCGTTCCGGTGAGCAGCGAGATCGTCTCGTAGGCGATGAGTTGGCCGGAGATTCCCGCGGCCGGAGCGAGCGCCCCACGGCTCCCCAGGTCCGGGTGCCAGCCGGGCTTGAGTTTCGCCTCCTCTCCCGCGCCGACACATTCGAAGCACGGGCCGTCCGGGCCGTACACACCGACGGTCACCAGCGGGCCGTTGTAACCGGCGACCACCCAGCGAACTCCCAGGGCGGCACACACCCGGCTGGTCATCTTGGCGATGAGATCGTTGCGCGGCTCGTCCGCGCACAGGACGAAGACCTCGCATCGCGAGACGAGTTCGGCAAGCGCGTCCTCGGTGTCGACCCTGCGGATGTCGCAGGTGAACGAGCCCGCCGAGTTGACCGCGCGCAGGCGCTCGACCGCGACCTGGGCCTTGGGCCGGCCCAGGTCGGCCTCGCTGTACAGGACCTGCCGGGTCAGATTGGACAGCTCGACGCGGTCGGGGTCGACCAGGTGCAGGTTGCCCACGCCCGTTGCGGCCAGGGCCCAGGCGGCGTGGCTGCCGGTGCCGCCGACGCCCAGAATGGTCACGCGCGCCTGCTTGAGCCGTAGCTGCAGCGCCCAGGGGTCGCTGCCCGGCCGCAGGTCGATGCGGCGGAAATAGGTGTGGTTGCGGCTGTAGCGCTCGAGTTCGTCGTCGGTGAGGCCCGCGGGGCGGCCGTCCGCGGCCGCGTCCTCGATGTATCCGGAGTCCAGCAGCGCCTGCACGACCTCGTGTGCGCCGTCGGCGCCCAACCGCGGGTGTCGCGCGGCCAGTCGGGCCTCGACACACTCGACCGGGGTGGCCCCGTCCATGAGGGTCAGCGCTTCCCAGACCCGGCCGTCGGGGTCGGTGATCTCCGCTGCGATTCCGTACAGTTCGCCGCCGATCCGGATGGTTCCGTCGTCGAACCGATGGGCTGCGTGCTCCGGCTTCACCCGTGGTCGTCTCACGACCGCCTCGCTTCCTGGGGACGGTGCCGGTGAGCGCGTGGCTCACCGGCACCGAGCCGACTACGAATCGATCTGCTTGTTCTGGATGGTTTCGATCTTGTCGAGCAGACGGATCTCGATGTGTTCGGTCCGACCCGTCTCCTCGGCCTCGCCGAACACGACCGGTTCCTCGTCCTGCGTGACGCGGATGCTTTCCCGCACGGTCCTTCTCCCTTCTTTCGGTACCTCCCCCGCGGACGCGGGAGTCCATGGACGGCCGGCGTGCCGCTCGGGCACGTCACAGCCGTCGCCATACCGCGCCGAGAACCCTGTCCACCGGGAAGGGGCCCATCTGGCGCGAGTCGAAACTGACGGCGGCGTTGTCCCCGAGCAGCAGCAGATGGCCCGGGGGCACACGTCCGGTCCCGCCGGTCTCCGCCGGCCAGGTGTCCCCCGCCGTCGCGACGACCCGCTTGACGAGCCACCGGCGCTCGGTGACAGGTCGTCGGGTGCTGCCCAGTCCGGCCGGGGGCCGGTCCCAGGATCTGCGTTCCGTGCTCGGCTGCTCGACGACGACCACGCCCCCGCGTTCCGGCACGGCGCCGCGCCGGACCAGGACGCGATCACCGGGCCGGTAGGCGGGAAGCATGCTGTGCCCCACGACCGTGACCGACACGAGCCGCCTGCGCAGGACCAGGAGCGCCACGACGGCGAGGCCGGCGCAGATCGCGGCCGCCAGGAGGCCGGTGCGGATCACAGCGCGGCTCCTTCCACGGAGGGCATGGCCATGGCCTCGGTGTAGCCGGCCGCCTGGAGGGCGAAGAGGCGTGCGTACGTTCCCGCCTGCGCCATCAGCGTGGTATGGCTGCCTTCTTCCGCGATGCGTCCCTCGGACAGGACCACGATGCGGTCCGCCTCCCGTATGGACCCGAGCCGGTGCGAGATGAGCAGGCTGGTCCGGCCCCGCTGGAACTCCCGGATGCGGGTGTGCACTTCGTACTCGGCCTCGGCGTCCAGGCCGGAGCTGGGTTCGTCCAGGATCAGGAAGTCGCGCCCTTCGCGTACCAAGGCGCGTGCCAGGGCCAGCCGTTGCAACTGGCCGCCGGAGAGCAGGACACCCGCCGTCTCGGTGTCCTCCTCGGTGCCCCCGAAGAAGGTGCGCGTGACGAGGGTGTCGTATCCCTGTGGGAGGCCCGAGACCGTCCGGTGCACTCCCGCTCCGCGGGCCGCTTCGGTGACGCGGGAGGGGTCGTGCAGCGCCGTCAGGTCCCCGAGGGCGATGTTCTCCCGCGCCGTGAGGTCGTAGTGCATGAAGTCCTGGAACACCGCGGTGGTCCTCAGGCGCAGTTCGGCCGGGTCAGCGTCCCTGATGTCGACACCGTCCCAGAGGATCGCCCCGTGCGTGGGGTCGTAGAACCGGCAGAGCAGTTTGACCAGGGTCGACTTGCCGGCCCCGTTCAGCCCGACCAGGGCGAGGCTGCGGCCGTGGGGGATCGCCAGGTCGACGCCCTTGAGGATCCAGGGCTGGTCCTCCCCGTAGCGGAACCAGACGTCGCGGAGTTCGATCCCTTTGCGCAGGGCGGGCAGCGGGTGGGGCTCCTTGGCGCACTCCAGGTCCGGCGGCGCCGTGCTCAGTTCCTGGTAGTACCCGAACAGGACCAGTGCCTGGTGTGTCTGAGCCAGATTCGCCGCCACCTGGGCGAGCGATGTCTGAACCCCGGCCACGGCCACGATGAAGATGGCGATGTCGCCCAGGGTCAGTGTTCCGGACCGCGCCGCGTGGACGGCCCAGACCAGACCGGCTCCGGAGACGAGCGCGGCGAGCAGGGCGAGGAGCGCCTGGGTGGCCAGCTCCCGACGGTCGACGTGGCGTCGCTCGGCGTCTGCGGCCCGTCGTTCGTCCTGCATGCGCCCGAGCAGAAACCCGCCGGTTCCGAACAGGCGCACTTCCTTGGCCGCGTCGACATGGGAGAGCAAGTGGTCGAAGAACATCTCACGGCGCTCCCGGGGGCTGATGCGCCACAGCATCTGCGCGCGTCCTCGCGACAGGACGATCTCCGCGGCGAGGACGGGCAGGGCGAAGACCAGGACGAAGGCGGCCATCATCGGGGCGAGTGCGACGAGCGAGGCGAGGAACCCCGAGATGGTGATGCCGGCCCGGACGATTCCCAGCGACCCCTTGACCACCATGCCAGGTGCGCTCCTTCCCGACTCCTTGGCCATGCGCAGCCTGTCCAGAAGGGCCGGGTCCTCGAAGGGGCCGAGCCCCACGAACCGGGTCACGGCGGAGAAGAGTCGCCCTTGGGCGAGTGTCCCCGTGGCCCGATCGACCTCACCCTGCAGATAGGTGAGGATGTGCGGGACGACGCCCTGGACCACGCCGGCGGCGGCGAGCCCGACGGCCAGTGCGATCAAGGTGTGTGCCGGCGCATGACTGCCGAGCCGGTCGAGGGCAATCTTGGTGAGCCAGCCGACGACGACCGGCACGGCACCGCCGGCCAGGTCCAGTACGGCGTAGGCGATCAGTTTCGGGGCGGCGGACTCGAAGGCCAGGGAGAGGGCGCCCCTCAGTCGGGACTGACCCGGCTGGGGCTGCGCGCAGACCGTGGTACGAGCCGACTCGGCGCCTTGATTCCGCGAGACGTGTGGGGACATGGGGACTAGGCGCCCACGGGAGCCGGAGTGAGGAGCCCGGCGCCGATCTCGGCCAGCCGGGCCGAGCTCTGGGGCGAGGCCAGCACCCGTCCGTTCCCGTCCACGACGAGGTAGGTCGGGAACATCGAGACACCGAGCTCCTCCACGAGCCTCAGCGCGTTGTCCGCCCCGTGGACGACATGGGCGTACGGGCGGAGTTCCTCGTCGTAGAGGGACACTCCGTCCTTGTCGCCGACGACGACGGAGAACACCCTGCCCCGGTCCAGCGCCATGTTCCGCAGGAACTTCTTGTACGCCGGAAGCTGCTCCTTGCAGCCGGAGCACCCGACCGCTTGGAAGGTCAGGACCCAGGGCCCCGATCCGTCGGCGGGCAGTTCCACGGCCGTCCCGTCCACACCGACCAGAGTGCCAGGCCGGGGAACCGGGGTTCCCGGTGCGGGCCCCTCGACGCGCCGGCCGCTCAGCAGTCCCTCCTCGGTCAGCGGGTCGAGGAGCTTCTTGACCCGCAGCGCAACGGCCAGGGAGAGACAGCAGGCGGCGGACGCCAGCAGCAGACCGAGGGCGGACAGCGCGATGCCCATGTGCACTCCATTTCTCATTTCACATGCGTCGAACGCAGGAGCGGGACGAGCTCCGCGAGGTAGAGCAGGGTGATGCCGGTGACCGCCGCGGGCGCCGCGACGAGCACGTAGGAGGACCGGCTCGGTGCGCTCGTGGAGACCGTGGCCCACCAGGTACCCGCGGTCAGGGCCAGCAGGAGGGCGTTGCGCAGCAGGTGCGCTCCCGACACCGGTGTGCGGCTCGCTCCCGCACAGCCGCAGGACGCGTCCGGCCGGGTGCGCACGAGGCTCAGGAGGTAGACGGTGAAAGCGGCCAGCAGGAGCAGGGCCGCGGACAGCCCGGCGGATACCAGCCGGGGCAGCCCCAGGGACGTGGCAACACCCAGTTCCATCAGGGGAACAGCCGTCGCCAGCATTCCTGATGAGAGCCGGCCGAGGCGTGGAACCGTGGCCGACAAGTGACCGCGAAAGGCGCGGAATCCGAGCGCCTTCTGTCCGCCCGACCATGCGAACACCGTGATCAGACACAGCCGACCGAATGCCTCGAGGACTTCCACGGCTTCCTCGGGTCAGGTCCGACGTGGCGGGCGGGACCGCCGCCGCGCACAGCACGGCGGCGACACCTCACGGCTCACGGACACCGCAGCACGCAGCTGGGAGTCCAGCAGCACTTGATGAAGTAGATCTGTCCTCCGCTCGACTTCCTGAAGGTCTCGCAGCCCCCGCAGCCCGCGGCCGCGGACGTCTGGGGAAGCAGTTTGTCGGCCATGCGGCCGACCATGCCGCTGAGCATCCTGGACATCGGCACTCTCCTCGTTCGGGATTCGCCTGCCGGTCCCTGCCGGCCCGGCCTGTGCTCCCACTCTTCACGGCCGGGCTTTCCAGGTTCTTTCAGCGTCCTTTCCACCGCCGTCCCCAGGGCGACGCGGCCTCCGATCTCTGACAACGGCTGCCGCCCAGAACTGAGGTGGCGCTGACGGCCGTTCAGGGCTGCGGTTGAAGGTCCGGTCCTGTCGCGGGTCGATGCTGTGGTCACGGCACAGCCGGCAGTCTCGCCTCCAGCGGGTGTCACGCGATCTCGCACGCGGCGCAGGGGCTATCCCACGAGTTCCTCGGACAGGGCCCACAGCCGTGCCGCGTTGTCCGCGTTCAGGGCGTACGGGGCCACGCCGGCGACCGCGGTGCCCCGCTCGGCGACCGGCTGGGCCTCGGCGCAGTCCTCGAAGTAGCGGCCCGTGACGCCCTGGACCGTCGGCGAGGCGGCCAGCAGTACCGAGGTCGCGGCGCCCTGCGCGACCGTCTTCCCCGGCGGCAGGGCGAACGCCCCCGCGGCGAGCATGGCGCCCACCTGCTCCATGTCCGTGGTCCGGGACAGGTTCGTCTCGCCGACGTTGCCCGGCATCACGGCGTTGGCGGTGATGCCGTCGTCGGCCCAGCGCTCGGCGGCGCCGACCGCGAACAAGGCGTTGGCGGTCTTCGACTGGCCGTACGAGGTCCACGGGTCGTAGGGCCGGAAGCGGTAGTCGATGTCGTCGAAGACGACCGGGGAGAAGAGGTGCCCGATGGAGCTCACCGAGACGACCCTCGCCCCGTCGGCCGACGCGAGCGCCCGGCGCAGGCCGGTGGCGAGGGCGAAGTGGCCCAGGTGGTTGACGGCGAACTGCAGCTCGTGACCGTCGGGCGTGCGGGTGAGCTCGGGCGGAGCCATCAGCCCGGCGTTGTTGACCAGGATGTGCAGCGGGCCCCGCCAGCCGGCCACGAACTGGCCGACGGTCGATCGGTCGGCCAGATCGAGCCGTCCGACGGTCAGCTTCCCGGCCGAGGGTGACAGTTCGGCTTCCAGCTTCGCCACGACACGGGTCCCCGCGTCGGTGTTGCGCACGGCCAGCGTCACGTCGGCGCCCGCGGCGGCGAGGGTCCGGGCCGTCTCGACACCGATGCCGGAACTGGCTCCGGTCACCACGGCCCGGCGGCCGTGCAGGTCGACGCCGTCGATGACCTCGGCTGCCGTGGTGCTCGCTCCGAAGGTGCGGGAGGTCTGGGATGCAGGCATGAGGATCTCCTGACGAGGAAAGTAGGTGGTTACCTACATATCGACCGTAGGACGGGCCACCCGGCTTTGCAAGTGGGCACCTACTTACTTAGAGTCCAGGCATGGCCCGCAACGCAGACGACACCCGGCGCAAGATCCTCGACGCCGCCACCGAGGAGTTCGCCCAGTACGGCATCGCCGGCGCGCGGGTCGACCGCATCACGAAGAACGCCGGGGTCAACAACGCCCTGCTGTACCGCTACTTCGGCAGCAAGGTCGACCTGTTCGACACCGTCTACAGCCGGCTCGTCACCGAGATCGTCGACGCCGTCCCGCTGGATCCGTCCGATCTGCCCGGTTACGTGGGGCGCCTCTACGACTACTACGAGGCGCACCCCAAGGTCGTACGCCTGGCCGCCTGGCGCCAGCTCGAACGGAGCGAGCACACCCTGCCCCAGGCGGTCGTCGACAGCCACCTGGCCAAGCGAGCGAAGATCGCCCAGGCCCAGCAGGACGGACGCCTGACCACGACGCTGCCCGCCGAGGAACTGCTCGACCTCATGATCCTCCTGTCACTGAGCAACACACCTCTCATCCCCGCGCCGGGCCCGGAGTCCGACCGCGAACGCCGCCGCGCCACCGTCGTCGCCACCGCCACCGCGATCCTTCGCGACTGACACCTCCATGCCCCGACTCCCCTCCCCGGAGACCCACTTGAACATCGTCATCTTCGGCGCGTCCGGCATGGTCGGGCACGGCGTCCTGCGCGCCTGCCTCCTGGACCCCTCGGTCACCGGCGTCCTGGTGGTGAGCCGCAGCCCGCTCGGCGTCAGCCATCCCAAGCTCCGCGAGGTCATCCACCAGGACTTCACCGACCTGTCCGCCCTCGCCCCGCACCTCAGCAACCTGGACGCCTGCTTCTACTGCCTCGGCACCTCCGCCGCGGGCCGCTCCGAGGCCGAATACACCCGGATCACCTACGACTTCACCCTCACCGCGGCCCGCGCCGTCAGCGAGCAGAACCCCGGCATCACTTTCACGTACGTGTCCGGCGAGGGCACCGACAGCACGGAACGCGGCCGTACGATGTGGGCCCGGGTCAAGGGCCGCACCGAGAACGCCCTGTTGGCGATGCCGATGAACGCGTACATGTTCCGCCCGGGCTACATCCAGCCTCTGCACGGCGCCGTCTCCAAGACCCGCCTCTACCGCGTGATGTACACCCTCGTGTCCTGGCTCTACCCCGTCCTCCGCCGCATCGCCCCCTCCCACACCACGACCACCGAACACCTCGGCCGCGCGATGCTGGCGGTCACCCGGCCCGGGGTGGAGTGCCCGCGCGTCCTGGACAGCAGGGAGATCAACCGCCTCGGCGCGTAAGCCCCTGGGGCGCCTCGTCACCACCGGACTCGTCATTCAGCATGCGGCGGCCGCGTTGACGACACTCTGCAGATAGTGGTCGAGGAGGCGTTCGACACGCAGCCGCGCCAAGCGCCCTCGCTAAGCGGGCTCCTCGACATTGGTCCTGATCCTTCCAGGCCGGTCCCCTATGCAGGAACCGGCCACGCACAGCGCGAGCGGCAGACGGTCGCGGAGTTCGACTAGGCGGGAGGCAGCCGCGGATCCGCGGTGACAGCCAGCGGACCCACCGCTGGGGCGAGCGGTTCCCGCACCCCACCGCTGCCCAGCAGATCGCAGAGCAGAGGTCGCGCGAAAGGGCCCCGGTAAAGCGGAAAATTTCGGAGGGTGGAAATCCTGAAGAAGTTCCAACTAATTGCTGCTCTTAGCGGTGCGGACTGGAGGTTCCTTCGACTTTCGGAACCCATGATTCCACCTATTGACGGTGAGCGAATTGCGACACTCTCCGTTTCTACACATCGAGCAGAGTGGCTAAATTCTCGCTTTCATGACTGAATCTCGCCGCCTGGATGGCCGAATTCACCCTGAAGCGAATGAGACAGGTATGTAATGCTGTGTGCGTCGTACGTAACAAACTGCCTTAGATGCATGCAAGTCGTGGAGGTACCTGACAATGAAACATGCAAGAGCGCTGTCTGCCGGATTCCCGGTGGGCGCTGCAACCCTGGCGATAATTGCTATGTCGGCTACTCCGGCAGCAGCTGCGATCCACAGCCTGAGCTGGCATGTACAGAAGTCCACCAGTTACTGTGGCTCGCTACCCAACAGGACGGGCGTGGAGCAAATGAAGAAGGCCCTGTGCGAAAGTCAGCTCATTTCAGCACAGCAGATCGTCGCCACGAGGATGCAGCAGCAAGGGCACGCGTCTGAATCGGTAATTGCGTCGAGCCTGGACTGGCCTGGGCCGGGTCACTGAGTTTCGACGAATAGCTCACAACAGGATCTTGCTGAAGTGCCCTGGTCGCGTGTGACTGGTGTGAGGAAGCCTCCGATCTCGAAGCAGCCGACCTGATCCGGGCCGCGCGTCGGCCACTTCGTTCGGTCTACCCCCGGGGTGCCTCCCGCAAGAGCCACACTGAGCGGATGAGTTCTGGAATAGCATCTGACCTGGTCGTCGGCCTTGTACCCCTCCTCGGTGTGAGTGTTGGTGCAGCAGCGACATTGCTCGTACAGCGCAGCGCGGCCCGGGAGTCGCGAGCACGAGTCGCCGAGGAGGGGCGCGCCGCACACCGTGCCGAAGTCAAGGCTGCGATCTCCAACTATCTGGAGGCAGCACACAAACTCCAAGGCGAGTTGGATGCCCGGGAGCGCGGGGAAGCCGCATCAGCTATCAAGGGCCTTGTTGAACGACTTTGGCTGGCCGAGAAGCAGGTCGAGATCATTAGTTCAGACGATCTTCAACGACCCCTCATCGCACACAACCGGGCACTGCATGATGTAGCCCGCGACCCGACGCAGTACCCGGACTGGTGGGTACACCTGGAACCCCTTCAGGCAGACCTGCTCCGTGCGGTCAAGAGAGAACTGCGCTAATAGCGGCTAACACAATGAGGTGGCTCGGTCCTGATGGCCGTGTCCAGGGCGGTGGTTGAGCGTTCGGTTCGGTGTGGGGAAGTCGCCGTGGATCGTGTCGGATGAGCTGTGGGACCGCCTGGAGCCGCTCTTGCCGCGGCGCGAGCGACGCTTTCGGCACCCGGGACGCAAGCCGCTGCCGGACCGGCAGGTGTGCGGGATCCTGTACGTGCTGCACACCGGGATCCAGTGGGAGTACCTGCCACAAGACCTTGGCTTCGGCTCGGGCATGACGTGCTGGCGCCGCTTACGGGACTGGAACCAGGCCAGCGTCTGGCAGCGGTTGCACGAGGTCCTGCTGGCCGAGCTGAGTGCGGCCTCTCGGCTGGACTGGTCCCGCTGCGTTGTCGACTCCTCGCACGTCAGGGCGCTAAGACATCGTTTCTGATGGCTGCGTCGGCTCGTTGATTTTGCGTGATGAGTCTTGCCGAGCGCCTGGTGTCGGATGAGCTGTGGTAGCTGTTTCGACGGGTGGTGCCGCCGACGGAGGTGATACGTCCGCAGGGCGGCGGCAAGCGTCGGGCCGGTGATCGTGAGGTGCTGACTGCGATCGTGTTCGTGGCTACGTCGGGGTGCACGTGGCGGCAGTTGCCGCCGGTCTTCGGGCCGTGCTGGCAGACGGTGTACCGGCGGTTCGCCCAGTGGAACCGGGAGCGGGTCTGGGCCCGGCTCCACCGTGTTGTGCTTGATGAGCTGGGTGCTCGCGGGGACCTGGACTGGTCGCGTTGCGCGATCGACTCTGTCAGCGTGCGGGCGACAAAGGGGGCTATTGACCGGACCGAATCCGACTGACCGCGGCTAGTTGGGATCGAAGATCCACCTGATCACCGACCGGAACGCCCTTCCGTTGTCGATTGGCATCTCGGGCGCCAACCTCCATGACAGCCAGGGCCTGGAGCCACTGGTCCGTGGCATTCCACCCGTCCGCTCACGGCGCGGACCGCGTCGCCGCAAGCCGACCAAGCTCCACGGCGACAAGGGTTACGACTACGACCAACTGCGACGATGGCTCCGCAAGCGCGGCATCACACCCCGCATCGCCCGCAAAGGCGTCGAATCCTCGCACCGACTGGGCCGACACCACTGGGTTGTCGAACGCACCGTGTCCTGGCTGGCAGGGTGCCGACGCCTGCACCGCCGCTACGAACGCAAGCCTGAGCACTTCCTGGCTTTCGCGGGTATCGCCGCCACGCTCATCTGCCATCGCCGCCTCGTTCCTTCGTGAACCCGAAGCGGCTATCGCCGGCTGACTAGGCTGTGCCTGTGACCAGGAGAGAGATGGCCCGGTGAGCCAGTACTACGAGATGGCCGAGCAGACCCTGTGGAACCCGTCCAACGGCGCCTCTCGGCTGTTCCTGCGCCAAGTGGCCGTCTACGAAGCCGAACTGGGTCTGGCCTCCGGCTTCGGACCGATGGAAGCCGACGAGTGCCAGATCGACCCCGCCGACTTCAAAGCATTCGTCGATGCCCTACTGGTGCGGCACCGCGAGATCACCCACGCCGTCATGATCGCCCTATCCGAAGGATTCGTCGCCACGGTGCTGGTCCTCGCGGAGAGGGCTGGCGTCGCGGTGGACTGGAACTCGACCGGATTCGCCGCGGATGACGGACTCAGGGACATCCAACTCCCGAGCCATCCACCGCCTGATCATGAGGCGTGGTCAGCCAACCTGCGCGGGAAGTCACACGAGCTGGACCGATTCATGCCTCCCTGAGCCGTGTCTGCCGAGCCCAAAGAGCAAGCCATCAGAAACGACGTCTAAAAGGGGGAGCCAGACGGGCGCCTCGCCGGTCGACCGGGGCCGAGCCGGCTCCAAACATCACTTGATCACTGACGGGCACGGCACCTCGCTGGCTGTCCTGCTGACCGGCGGCAACCGCAACGACGTCACCCAACTGCTGCCCCTACTCGACGCGATCCCGCCGGTCCGCGGCCGGGTCGGCCGTCCCCGCCGCAAGCCAGACTCGCTGTTCGCCGACCGCGGCTACGACCACGACATCTACCGCGACCAGGTTCGCGCCCGTGGCATCGTGCCCGCGATCGCCCGCCGCGGCACCCGACACGGCACCGGGCTGGGCACCTAGCGCTGGGTCGTGGAGAGGAGTTTTGCCTGGTTGCACGGCTTCCGACGCCTGCGGATCCGGTGGGAACGGCGGGCCGACATCCACGAAGCGTTCCTGAAGCTCGCCTGCTGCCTCATCACTCACCGGCAACTCACGGCATTGCGCTGACGTTGGGGTACAAGGCCGCTGGTCACCTCATGGATGTCCGTGACTCATGCCATGATCCGGCCTCATGAGTGACCGTTCACTTTCACCCGCCTGGCTGGCCTCGTGGACAGAGAGGGTCTCCGGGACTCTCGCGGCAATGACGGACGGGTTCGAGCATCGGCACGGCTTTCCTCCTGGTACCAACGAGGTCCGGCCGGCCGGTCGCGACGATCAAACGGCGGCTCGCACGCTCGCTCAAGCAGGCCCTATCCCGGCTGACCTGGTCACTTTCTACGACTGCATTGGTGACTTGACCTGGTCGGACATCGGCAACGGATACTTCCTCGACGCGGCAAGTGACGTCCTTCTGCGGCTCGAGGAGCACGGGCCTGTCGTCGCCGCCGCGGACCGGATGGTGGCCATCGGCTCGAACGGCGATGGCCTCTCCTACGTCGCGGGCTCTGATGGGTCGGTTCATCGGACGCGGACGGCATCACTGGACGAACCCGAGCTCGACAAGGTAGCCGACGACCTGCGGCAGTTTCTGGAGCTGCTGGAGGGATCCCTAACGCGGTTCATTGCCGACGGTGAGCCGGGATCTCTGTAGGTCAGCCCGCGAGGCTCATTCCGTTAGCCGCTGTTACGGGGAACTGGGGCGCTGACCGGGCAACACGGCCAGCGCGCCAGCCGGGGAAGCCACATTTCGGGCACGCGGTCGCCCAAGCTCGCTCCAAAGAGGTCTTTGACTCTTTGGAGCCACTGCGGGTGACTTTGCGCCCGCAGATGGACGCGGCCATACAAATTTGCCCGACCGGTAAGAAGCTGCCGCATCTCATGCTTCGATTGCATATTTGGGCGGCGTAGGTCAGCTCTCTAATTCCCGACATAAGCGGATACGTTTCCCGCAAATGAGTTGGGCCGAGCAGATCAAATGCAAGGTGACGATAAAGGGGCATAGCCAACGTAGGCGATAAAACATTTCTAAACTCGCAAAATTGGCAGGATGTCAACTTGTTATCCATGGAGATGTAGGCAGGGCGTAACTTCCTTGTAAGATCAACTTCACGCTTGCACAAAGTGTGCACACTGCAATCAAATTGCTGAATCAGGGCACCTCTATGCCTGTAGAGGTGCCCTGATGCGGCTAGGGGGTTTGATGAATAAGAAAGCGCGTGTCGGCGTCGTGGCAGTAGCAACTACGGGGCTCATGGCTTTGGCGCCTTTGGCCTTTGCTAACTGGACTGCCTACAACTGGGATAACAAGGGGGTCAACGCCGAATCCCAGCGCTGGAGTGATGGCGACTACACCCAGGTGCAGTTCACGGGTTGCCACAATGGCTACACGTCGTACATCGCGGATAGCGTCGACGTCCAGGTGTGGCGTGTGATCAACAACTGGCCTGACGACTCGTACGACAAGAAGACGTTCACTGCATGCTATGGCGCGGGAACGAGCAATGGCGAATGGTCGGAAATTCCGACCGGCACGGCACAGTACTACTTCCAGATCATGGCAATTGGCGGCAAGACCGTCGGGGGTCCGACGGTCGACGTCGAGAAGGTGTACGTGGACACGACCAAGGCTGACTAGCCCTTGAATTATGGGGAGGGGGTGGCTCTTCTGCCGGCCCCTCCCTCGTCCATGTGGTCGCAAAGTTAGTGGGTTTCAGATGAAATTTCGCGTCGCATTGAGATCCGGGATTGCCATAAAAGCAGCACCGGTCGTAATATTGCTCACGCTGTTTTACTACTTTACGGGTGAGACGGTTCCTCCATCTAGTTTCGACGGATTCGCACCCGCCGTGGTAGCAGCTCCGTTGATGACGCTCTACCCGCTTGCATACGCAGTGACTGCCAGCATGGCAATTTGGGAGAGCGGCCGTTTGCGCTCGGGAGGCGTCTGGGAGCTGGCTCCAGCTCGCTCACGTTTTGCCATTGCCCTCAATGTGCTCGTACCTGTGATCTCCGCGGGGTGGCTTGTCATTCTCATGCCGCCAGCCATTTCCTTGATCCGAGCAGAAGTCCTTCCCAGCTGGGATAGTCTGCGCCTGCCCGCCATGGCTATGGTGGTCTGTTTGGCATACGCGATGATTGGATTCGCGATCGGATTGAAGACGAAGCCCATCATTACAGCTCCAATCACGGCAGTGACGCTATGGGTTGTAATTGCGTTTTCCAGATCTGTCCAGCCTTACTGGATCAGGCACACTTCCGGCCTATTCAGTGACCTTGTCTTCGGCGAGGTTCCGAGCGTGATGGCAATTACTCCACCGATACTGTTTGCTGGAGGCATATCTCTCGCTCTTTCTATTCTCTGGCTCCCAATAAGGGCGACATTCCTGAGAATCGTAATTTCTACTGCTGTTGCTGTAGGCGGAATGGGTGGTGCCTACGGGATCTCGCACAACTGGCCTCACGACCCACCTCTGCTGGCTGGACAGGTGTCAATGCGCTGCGTCGGTCAAGAGCCGATGGTCTGTATGCCCGAAGCGACGGCCAAAATGGCTTCTACCGTTCAGCGTGATGCTTCAGAAGTTCTCGACGCCTTGAAGGATCACGGGATGGAGGAACTCCCATCCCGAATCATGGACAGTTATGCCGAGGGGCGCTTTCCGCAAACTTCCAGCAACCGCATCTGGCATCTCAATTTGACCACCTCCGCCCGACAAGACCGGGTGAGATTCCAGATCGCCACCGCTGCAGTGCGTTTCCCATGCACAAACGTCGATTTGTTGCGTGGACATGCCGCCTGGTACTGGGCCGCGTCAGTGACAGGACAGCAGGGGGCGTACGAAGCACGTGTTGCGCAAGAGGAGGTGACGGCGGAGACAAAGCTCATAGAGCGCCAGGTGCACGGCACTGTTCGTCAGGTACTCAAGAAATCGCGCCAGGAACAAGCCAATTGGTATTATGGCACACTCGCGGCCGCGTGCGGTAAGGAGTCGTAGTGTTGTGGCTTAAAGCGCGCAGGGTGCACACCATTCTTCCAGCGATTCTGATCTCCTACGCTTTGCTGCTCCTCTTGGTGCAAGATAACTACGTCATCCTTCCCGCTATTGGTGGTGCAGGCGAAGTAGTTATCGCTCTCTTTGTGCCAATCCCTGTGGTCGCTCTTCTCGCCAATTGCCTCGAATCAAGGCTGGGTTTCGCTGAGGTATCGGGCGTGCGAAACGTGGCTTTCCTGGATGTCGCCCTCTCAACCATCGTGCTGCTCAGCACTATGGCGCTGAGCAGCATATTGAAGATTGTTGCTGAGGTCGATGGAGCCACCGCCGTTGGACGCAATACGTTCTTTCTGGTAGGTCTGACGCTTTGCGCGCGTCCCGTTTGCAGGCAGTACGCAGTGATGATCCCTGTTGCTTGGCTGCTTACGGTTGTATTTATCGGTTACACAAAAAATCGGGAACCGCGATTTTGGACGGTAGTGCTTGAGCCGACAAGTAATTCCGTTGCTTCAATAGCTTGCGTAGGCGTATTCGTTGCAGGGCTACTTCTACAACTGTGCACTTCAAGGAGAATGATATGACGCTGAGACTGGAATCTTGCACCTACGCGTACGGGCGTCGGCGCTCGCCAGTTATTGAGAACCTGAGTTATACCTTGGCCGACGGCCTTACCGTCCTTTTGGGGCCTAACGGGGCTGGTAAGTCAACGTTCCTCAAAGTTGCTGCATCTGTTATCCGCCCCAGCTCTGGAAAAGTGAATCTCGATTCCATGTCGGCTCAAAATGCCGCCTTTCGTCGGGCGGTGGCCTGGATGCCTCAGGAAATCACATCTGTTGCTTCATTGACCGCACGAGAATGGGTATCCTATGTCGGATGGCTGAAAGGCATGAAAAAGTCGGATGCCTGGAATTCGGCACGTCACGCTCTCCAGCGCGTGAATCTCTTGGATAGACTCGATGTAAAGGTATCTGCGCTATCAGGTGGGCAAATGCGGCGTGTGGGTGTGGCTGGAGCGCTTGTTCATGACGCCCGAGTCCTGCTTCTTGATGAGCCCACTGCAGGAATGGATCCACATCAGCGTCGCGTATTCCGCGATATCGTGAACGGCCTCGCGGCTGATGGCGTGAGAGTTCTTCTGTCTACTCACGACATTGCGGACCTTGCTGAAGAGGCAGATCACGTTACCGTTCTAAATGGCGGTCGAATCATTCAACACGGTCCGACGCGATCATTCCTCGACCTTGCTCCGCAAGGCACCGAGGCGGCGCGAATTTCCGAGGCGGCCTATACGGCTCTCCTGATACGCAACGGGACCGCATAGGCGCATTTTGACTGGCACTGGCACCAGTGGCACGAAACAGGTTCGTGTCGTGAACCTACAGAAAGCGTCGAGTGCCTAACTGCGTGACGACGCGGAGGGGTGCGGGTCGGCTGACATCGCTAATTGATGTCAACGATGTTGCACGCGGCTTTGTCCGCCACCGGCGCAAAGAGCTGGCCCAGTAGTTCAAGCAGTCGCAATAAGACGTCATCTCTTTTGGTGAGTCTGCGGTAGCAGATGAGGGTGCAGGCGATGCTGGTGAAGGCGAGGAAGTGGTCGGCTTTGCGTTCGTAGCGCCGGTGGAGGCGTCGGCAGCCGGCGAGCCAGGACATGGTGCGTTCGGTGGTCCACCGGTGGCGGCCCAGCCGCTGCGAGGAGTCGATCCCTTTTCGGGCGATGCGGTGGGTGATGTCGCGTCCGTGTAACCATCGCCGCAGGTGAGGGTAGTCGTATCCCTTGTCCGCATGGATATTTCCCGGCTTGCACCGCCTGCGTCCACGGCGGGAGCTGTCGGCGGAATGCCGTTGACCAGGGGGATCATGCTTGCCTGTCGTGCAGGTTCGCGCCCGAGATTCCGACGGAAATAGGCAGACCCGTCCGCTCGGTGATCAAGTGGATTTTTGAACCGTACTTGCCCCGGTCCACAGGATTCGGACCTGTCAGGTCCCCCTTTTCAGGGCCCGCATGTTCACTGAGTCGATCGCACAGCGCGACCAGTCCAGCTCGCCTCGGGCACCGAGCTCGTCGAGCACCACGCGGTGGAGCTTGGCCCACACCCGGGCCTGCGACCACTCACTGAACCGCCGATGAGCCCTTGCCCCTGACAGCCCGAAAGATGCTGTCGGCAGCTGCAGCCACGTGCAGCCCGACGTCGCCACGAACACGATCGCCGCCAGGACCTCCCGGTCGCCATGCCGACGCCGGCCACCGCCCTGAGGCCGAGACGGGGCCTCCGGCACCACCCGCTGGAACAGCTCCCACAGCTCATCCGGCACCAGCCGTTCAACAATCCCCACGACCTGAGGCGTCTACGACTCGCTCGAGCAGACGGTCTCAGTCCAGGTCGCTTGGAGGTCACGGCAGACAATGGTGAGAGTGCCCTCCCAGCAAGCAATCTCATGGCTGCAGCCATCCCTGTGCGGCAAGATCTCGTCGAGAATCACCGTCCCGAGGTCCGTTCCCCGGTCCTCGTCGACGGGATGGATGGCGGAGCCGGACACCCCCGCGTAGCGGATCAGCAAGTCCTGGTCGTGCTTCCAGCAGTTGTGCTGGAACTCGACCTCCATCTCCTCGCCGCCGACACCCCGGACGGCCCGGAGCGTCAGGTCCTTCACACATCGCCTGCTGCGGAAGTCGTAGTGATCCGCGTCCGTAGCGAAGGACTGGGCGCCTGGCGGCAGGTCACCGGAGATCGAAGGCAGGTGGCTAAGGTAGCGAGCCGGGTCCAAGACCCCTGACAGGTCGCCAAGCTGCGCATCGAGATTGACGTACTCCATCGACCGTCGCCCCCGCTCATGACGTCCCACTGGCCGACGAATCGTCGCACAGACTTACCAAATGGGATGACATCTAGAGCTCGTGACACGATCATGATCCGGCCTTCTTGAGGCGCCTCCAGCAGATGAGGCTGCAGGCGAGGGAGACGAACGCGTCGTGGAATCGGTTCGGCGTTCCCACCGCGCGGCGAGCCGCTTGAACTGGTGCAGCAGGGCGAAGGCCTGCTCGACGACGTAGCGGAGTTTGCCCAGGCCCTTGATGTTCGGGGCGCGCCCTTGCGGGAGATGACCGGCAGGATCCGGCGCTTGCGGAGCTCGTCGCAGTTGGGGTTCGAGTCGTAGCCCTTGTCCCCGAGCAGTGCCTCGGGTCGGCGGCGTGGCCGGCCGGGGCGGCCTGCGACGGGCGGGAGGCCGTCGACGGGGGCGAGGGTCTGGGTGACGTGGTTGACGTTGGCCGCGATGGTGATGACCTTAAGCGCCGCGCGCTCGTCGTCGGCCCAACCGGAAGCGGCCGTAATCAACAGCAGCGCGGCCCGTCATTCGGATCCCAGACTTGGTGCCCCACAACCGATGGGTGCGAGCATCGAGGGATGGCAGACCCACAGATACCCCGGGATGGTCCCTTCAGCAGATCCGCGACGTGTCCGGGGACCGAGAGGCTGTCGCTCTGGATCCGAACCGGGCGGTGAAATGGCTGGCCGAACCCGGGGCCTCCGACGAGGTGATTCACCCGCAGATCGTTCTCGGGTTTCACAGCCTGTGCCTGGTGAAGCCGGTCAGTGACGACGACTGGTACATGGGCAACTTGGATGACGACGGCAGCGTCGAATGCTGGTCGGCCTATGACGACCTGTCCCGATCCCGAGGCACTGCGCGGCCTTTGACACCCTCCCCGGCCTAAAGGCCGGGTATTCCCGCCTGCACCCAGCCGGTCGGCTGGCAGCTTCGAGTGGGTTCCTGCTTCTTCCGCACCCGGGTGCGGATTGCGCGCTGCGCCGGTACGAGTACCGGTCTTACCTGCGCTCCACAGGCGTTTTGGGTCTCCACCTGTCCGGCGGCGACCTTGGATCCCTCCCTACGGACGTTTCGGGCAGCGTTCACGTCCCGGTCGTGGACGGCCCCGCATGCCCGGCACGTCCACTCCCGAACTTCGAGGGGTTTGGGACCGTCCTTGACGCCGCAGGCAGAGCAGAGCTGCGAGGACGGGAAGAACCGGTCCACGCGGGTGAAGGTGCGCCCGTACCGAGCGGCCTTGTACTCCAGCATCGACACGAACGCCGACCAGCCCGCGTCGTGCACGGACTTAGCCAGACGTGTGCGGGCCAGACCCTTCACCGGCAAGTCCTCGACGTACACCGCTTGGTTCTCGCGGATCAGCGTCGTGGACAGCTTGTGGTGGAAGTCCCGTCGTGCGTCTGCAACCCGGGCGTGAGCCCGCGCGACCCTCACGACCGCCTTCCTCCGGTTCCCGCTCCCTCGCGTCTTGCGGGCGAGGTTCTGCTGGGCCTTACGGAGTTTCTTCTCCGCGCGGCGGAAGAACTTCGGAGAGGAGATCTTGCGGCCGTCGGACAGGACCGCGAAGTACGTCAGGCCGAGATCGATACCCACTGCGCCCGTCGTCTCGGGCAGCATCTCGGACGGGTCGGTCGATATGACGAAGGACGCAAAGTACCGGCCCGCTGCGTCCTTGACCACAGTCACCGAGGACGGCGTCGAGGGCAGCGGACGGGACCAGCGGACCTTGACGTCGCCGATCTTCGGCAGGCGCAGTTTCCCGCCGGACGTCAGAGACCAGCGAGCATTCGCCGTGAAACGGACGGCCTGCCGGTTGTCCCGCTTCGACTTGAAACGCGGTGCGCTCACGCGCGGACGCTTGCCCTCCAGCCCGTCGAAGAAGTTCCGGTACGCGGCGTCCAGGTCCCGCAGCGACTGCTGCAACACCACAGCGGACACCTCGCCCAGCCACGCCCGCTCGGGCGTCTGCTTGGCGTCGGTGATCAGCGCTTTGGACAGGTCGCCGGTCTTCAGGAAAGGCAGACCCCGCGAGCGGGCGGTCTCCCTCGCCCGCAAGCCGTCGTTGTAGACCACCCGCGCACAGCCGAACGCCCTTGCCAACGCTGAGCGTTGGCCGGGGCCCGGCTCGATACGGAAGGTGTACCGGAGCTGCATCTCACAGACCGTACCAATACCGAGTGACAGCCGACATGCAGTCATTCTGACAAGCAGGCGCTGCGCCTTCGCGCTTCACGCCTGCTTGGTCCTCGTCACGAAATACCGGCACAAGGTATTCACCGACCGACACCTGACGCGCCTCGAAGAAGCACCGTTGTCGATCGTTCACCCCCGGCCGGAAGGCCGGAGCACTGCGATTTATCCCGGTAGCGGCAAGCGGGCCTGGACGCGTTACGGAAGGGCATGGGCAGACGATCCCGCGCCTCGCTCGACGGTTCGCTGGTATCGCCGACCTGCGGTGTCGAAGTCGCGAGCACCCTGCAGCCCCCTGGCGGAAATGAGCTGTGAGCCTGCCGCACAGATGATCCAAGGTCTGGCTGATCTCTTCGGGAGGGGATGACGCATGGTGCGTGGGGGGGGGGGGGGGCGGTGGGCTGTGCTGTGCGTGGCCACGGTGCTGGCGGTGGCGGGGTGCGGGCACCGGGCGGTCGAGGCCGAGGCCAAGCCCGTGTTCGAGAGCGCGGAAAACTGCCCGACGAGCTCGGCGAGGACGGCACCGGCATCCTGGTGGGTGATCCGGACGCGAAGGTGACCGTGCGCCTGTACGAGGACCCGCGGTGCCCGGTGTGTGAGGAGTTCGAGACCATCGGCGGTTCCCCGAGGCTGCGGGAGGAGATGCTCGCCCGCAGGGCGGCGACCGAGTACACCCTGGCGTCCTTCCTGGACGACCGGTTCGGCGGCAGCGGCTCCAAGAGGGCGGTGAATGCGCTGCGGGCGGCGCTGGAGGAGGGCAAGTTCGTGGAGTACCACGAGGTGCTCTACGCCAACCAGCCCGAGGAGAGCGTCGATGGGTTCACCGATGCCCGCCTGCTGGAATTGGCTGGCCAGGTGGAGGGACTGCGCGGTCCGAGGTTCAATGCGGCCGTCAAGAGCATGAAATACCGCTCCTTCGTCACCGCCTCGGAGAAGGCGTACGAACGAGCAGGGGTGCGAAGGACCCCGGAGGGCCGGGGACACCCACCGCCGTGATCAACGACAAGAGGATCCCGGCGGACTACAACGGCCCGCTCTTCGACGGCGACACCTTCGCCGCACTGCTGCGGGAGATCCACGCCAAGCCCTGGGAGTGGGAACAGACCGCCCTCTGAGAACAGCGGGACCCGGCCAAAGCCGGGCCCCGCCTTCCGCTGTGACCTGGGTCAGCCGCGGACGATGTTCTCCGCCTGGGGGCCCTTCTGGCCCTGGGTGACGTCGAAGGAGACCTTCTCGCCCTCTACCAGTTCACGGTAGCCGTTGCCGGAGATGTTCGAGTAGTGGGCGAACACGTCGGGGCCGCCACCGTCCTGCTCGATGAAACCGAAGCCCTTTTCGGAGTTGAACCACTTCACGGTGCCGCTGGCCATACTGCTGTCCTTCGATATCGCCGAGGAACACCCCCGGCTGGTCCATGAGACGGGGCCGACCGTCACCGGACGGCACCCGACCTACGTTTTACCCCACAAACCAGTCGCCGTGAAACGCGGCTCGAGAGTGACTTGGATCATGGCCCACGGTCGTTTGGGAGAAGGATGCGCCGAGTCGGGCCCGGCAGGCCTCGCCGACGACCCGACGCGGTGCCGGGCCAGCCTCGGATCGCCGTCTCGTCAAGCGCCCCTTTGATGGCTCGTACGGGCCATACGAGGCACAGTTGAGCTCCGACCGGCGAACGGGGGAATCCCGGTGCAGCAGTGGCCTGAAGGATCCGCGGCCGATCCAGAAGCGGCGCGGGAGCGATGCGAGTCCGACATGAGGGCCATGCGTGCGGAGATGAGGGAGGCCACCCGCGCCCACTTGCCCGCCGCGCAGTTCGGGTCGGCGTCGATCTCGCCGCCGGTGTGGTCCTGGGCCTCTCCATGGGTCCCGTTTTCGGAGGCCTCCTGGTCGGGGCCTTCTGCGCGCCGTTCTTGACGACTCTTGCGGTCATGTTCGTCCGAGGCGTCCGGGGTGTGGATGCCTGCCGGCTGTCCTACCACTTCACCTTCGGATGGGCGAACTGGATCTAGGCGTCGGGCGCGACCACGACCCTCGACCTCATGTCGTGAGGGGGCTCCAGGCTCATCCTCGGCACCTCCGACATCCGCCGGAGCCGCATCCGGCTCACCAACGGCCACCACGTCCGTCTCCCCGTCCACCTGCTGATCGCCCATGACGGGCCTCAACTCATCGACTTCGGCATCGCCCGCGCACCAGAGGACCACACGCTCAGGGCGACCGGGATGGTGGTCGGCACACCCGGCTACCTGTCTCCCGAGCAGGCCGAGGGGCGGGGCGGGGACGGCATCGGGCCAGCGAGCGACGTGTTCCTGGCCGAGGCGTGCGACAAGGACGGCACCCCACTGACGGATCGGGGCGCGGTCGCCCGCCGACTGCCCCAGATCACGTATGCCGGCATCACCCGCACGGTCAAGTACGAGTCGGGGTACGGCTACAACCACGACGCGATGTTCGAGTTCAAGGCCGTCGACGGGGCGTTCCGGTACCTGGGGCACTATCGGGATGCCGCGGTGTCGTGACGCGGGACGGCCGTTCTCGGCATCGCAGTCACCGACCCCGCTGTCCGTCTTCGGCGTCCGCGCCCCTGGAGTGGGTCCTATGCCGACGCCCCGATCCACGTTCGGCTGCCGGTCATCGGCCCTTGGCAGATACCGCGGCCCGTTTCATGACCCGCTCAATCCGGGGTCGAAGTCGTAACCGAACAGACCACCCCGTCCGCCCGCGAACAGCGTGCGGCCGTCCGGGCTCCACGCGCAGCACCGCAGTGGACTGTCCGCGCGCATCTGGGTCACCACGGTCGCGGTGGCGGGGTCCCACACCTGTATCGTCCCGTCCTCGCCGACCGACGCCAACCGCGGGCCGCTGAACGCCAACGCGTTGACGGAGCCTTCGTGCCCGTTCAGTGTGTGCCGTGCGGCCCCGGACATCGGGTTCCACTGGCGTACGGTTCCGTCGTCACCCGCGACCGCGACCAGGTTCCCGTCGGCGCTGAACGCCACGGCTCGTACGGTCTGCGCCCCGTCATGACGTAGTACACGCCCCACATGGCCCGTGCCCGGTTCCCAGAGGTGGACGGCACCTCGATCGCCGACGGCCGCGAGTACGCTCCGGTCCGCGTTGAAGGCCAGCAGGCGCACGCCATACGCGGTACTCGTCATCGTGTCCCGGACCCGGCCCTCGGCCACGTCCCAGACCTGCAGCCTCCCGTAGTCATCGGCTGTGGCGAGCATGCCGCCGTCGGCGCTGAAGGCCGCGGCCCGGACGCCCCGGATGCCGTCGTTGCCGAATGTCCGGACGGTCATGCCCGTTTCCGGGTCCCAGACCCACATCTGACCGTCTTCCCCAACGGTGACGAGCAGCGTCCCGTCCGGGTTGAACGCCACGGTTCGAACACCTCTGATGTATTCGGTGAGGACGCGCGAGGACCTTCCGGTGGACGAATCCCAGAGCCGTACGCACCCGTCCTCATCGGCCGTGGCGAGCCGCGGGCCCGCCGCGACGGCCAGCTCTCGTATGCCCACCGAACTGCCCGAGGAAATACTGGTCGCCGGGTCCCGGAGCCGTACGGCCCGATCATGACCGGCGATGGCGAGCAGAGCCCCGTCGGGACTGAACGCCAGGGTGTTCACACCCCCTTCGTGACCGGTCAGGGTCCGTAGGACGTCACCGGTCACCGGATTCCACATCCGTACGGCTCGGTCGTAGCCCGCCGTGGCCAGGAGCGCTCCATCGGGACTGAAGGCCACGACATTCACGTAGCCCCCGTGGGCTGGAAGGGTCCGCATCGCTTCACCGGTGAACGGATTCCAGAGCCGTACGCGCCGGTCCTCTCCCGCGGTCGCCAGGATCCTTCCGTCGGGGCTGAAGGCCACCGCCCTTCCGCCGATCTGGTCGCCGAGGGAACGTACTGAGGTCCCGGTGGCCGCGTCCCAGATCCGGACCCACCCGTCGTCGTCGGCGGTGGCGAGCAGCGTTCCATCCGGGTGGAAGGCCACGGCCCAGATTCCTCCGACGCGGTCGCTCAGACGACGCATCGCGTGTCCTGTCGCCGGGTCCCAGGCTTGCACACAACCGTCCTCGGCAACGCCCGTGAGCAAGCTCCCGTCGGGACTGAAGGCCACCGCGTTCGCGTGGCCCTCGTGGCCCTTCAGTGTCTGCAGGGCTGCGCCGGTGGCGGAGTTCCACACCCGTACACGGCTGTCGTCGGCGGTGGCGAGGAGCAAGCCATCTGGGCTGAAGGCCACGGCCCTGATCCTGCCTTCGTGCCCGGAGAGAGTGCGCAGGGCGACGCCGGTCGCCGGGTTCCACAGTCGTACGCACCGGTCGTCGCCAACCGTGGCCAGTGCCGTCCCATCCGGGCTGAAGGCAGCCGCCCGGACCTCGCCACTGCTTCCGGTGAGGGAACGCAGCAGGGATCGATCGGGCAGGTCAGGGGGAAGCCACCGGTTGATGAGGGCGGGGTATGCGGCAGCGGGCGGCCGGGAGTTGACGAGTCGCAGGGCGGCCAGCCGACTGCTCAGTACCGAGTCCAGGGCGTGCGGCGGGTCTGTGGGCGAGAGGAGATGGGCGGCGCGGGCCAGGTCACCGGCCAGCGCCCGGGCCGTCGGACTGGCGATGCGGTCGAGGTCGCGCCAAGGTGCTGTGGGGCCGCGTCGGCGAAGCCTGGCCTGTATCCACCGCACATCGCCGGCCACCGACTCGGCTTCCGCCGTGCGGCCCGCGTCCAGCAGGTGCTCGACCAGGTGGTCCTGCAGGTAGCCGTCGGTCGTCCGCCACCACGACGGTCTCTGAGAGCTGCCATTGCTGGGCGGCAGTTCCGCCGCAACCGCGTCGAGCAGCGCCGAGTTCACCTGGGAGACAGCGGCCCCCAGTTCGACACGCAGGTAGTCGCGAACGACGTCGTGCAGCGCGATGGCACCGCCGCTGACGGACCGGTCGATGGCGAGCAGCGACAGATCGGCCATCTGCATGCAGAGCCGGCGCGCTGCGGGCTCGCCGAGGCCGGCGGTGACCCGCCACAACATGGCGACCAGCGGCAACGGAACGGCCTCGTCCTCGGCGAAGATCCCCAGCTCGGCGAATCTGCGGCCGCCGTCTCCCGGCAGCAGTTCGGTGGCCGCTTGAATGCTCGCCCGCACGGCGGTGTTGCGTCGGACGGGGTCGTCCAGGTCCAAGGGCATTTCGGGATCGGCGCCGGTCGGCCCGAGCGCCCGCAGCCGGTCGAGGATCGCGCGCGCGGCCGTGGCGGGCTGCACACCCGTGGCGGCCTGAACCGCGATCAACTGGTTGACCAGCCGCAGCAACAAGGCCCAACTTCCCGTCGCCTTGACCAGGTCGATCGCCAAGGGGTCCGGCAGGGCAGGCGCCAGTTCATACGTCAGGACGGCTCTCGCCTGCGCGGACGACATCCGGTCGACGACAGCCCGTATCGCGTCAGGCGGCAGGACGGCAGGTCTGCGGGTCGTCACCAGTCGTACACAGCGCTCCTGAGCTCCGCGCAGGAACGGCTCCAACTGCTCCGGCTCCCAGACGTCGTCGATCACCAGGAGGGTGCGCGGCCGCTTGGCCAACAGGCGGCCGAGATGGTCGTCGGCGCGGCCCGGGTCGTCACCGGATTCGAGGGTGTCGCCGGTGATGAAACGCGTCGCCTCGGCGACCTTCGCGGCGATCGCCGCCCGGCCGCGCACATCACGTCCGACCGTGACGACGTAGATGCGGCCGCGGAAGGCTCGGCGGACCTTCGGATGGGCACACACCATGTGCGCCAGTGTCGTCTTGCCGAAGCCGCCCGCGCCGTGCAATCCGGTCGTGATGCCGACCGGCGCCCTGTGACCCCGGCGCGCGTGCCGACTGCCGAACGCCCCACCTCTTCCGGTCTGTCCGCAGACTGCGGCAACGACCTCCTCCATCTCGTCCCGGTCGACGACCCAGGCGGGAACGGCGGGCGCCGGCGGGGGCGGTGGATCTCCCATCGCCCCCGCGGCACCAGGGCCGAACCCCAAGGACGCCATCAGAGCGACGATGCCCGCACCGCCGCCCAGGACACTTGCGACGGGATCGGCGGCATCCCAGCCACCGCGGAGTGCCGTCACCAGCAGCCACACCCCGGCGGCCGCACTCGAAGCAACCACGGCTTGCCCGAGCCGCCGACCCCCGTCTCTCATGGCAAATGATCCTCGCCGCTGCGCACACCCCCTGCCAGCACCTTGGCCCGCCTGACACCGAACCGGAACAATGGGGCACAAGTGCCGACGCTGATTTCTCCGTCCCGTCGGGGGCGTGATGATCCAGGAACGTGCGCGACGTCGCCGGGCAGACGGGAATTGTCAGACAAGCCCTAGGAGCGGTCCGGGTCCAGGGCTGTGCGGACTGCGGCCAGGATGGATTCCGTGTCGGCGCCCAGGGCGCGGGCGGCTGAGGTGAAGTCGCGTGCGAGTGTCGCGAGTTGGGGGGCGGGGGTGCCGGTCGGGCCGTACGGGGGTGCCGCGACCCGGGAGCCGGCTCCGCGGCGGGTGCGGATCAGTTCGGCCGCCTCCAGTTCGCGGTAGGCGCGGGCCACGGTGCCGGGGGCGAGGCCGAGGTCCGTGGCCAACTGGCGTACGGTCGGCAGCCGGTCGCCCTCGACCAGCCGTCCGGTGAGGATCAGCGCGCCGAGCTGGGCGCGGATCTGCGCGTACGGCGGGACCTGGCTGGTGGTGTCGACGCGGACGGCGGGCTCATTCATGGTCGGAGGACTCCTCGGCCGCGTCGTCGTCGACGGCTCGGGGGGCCACCAGGGTGACCAGGGACCAGCCGAGGGTGAACAGGTTGAGCAGGGCCAGCGGGTAGAACACCCAGAAGGTGAGCGCGCCCATCGCTCCGGCGCAGCCCGTGTCCGTCAGTGAGACGGAGACCATCAGTACGGCGTACAACTGCTGGCTCGACACCAGGAGCCCCCAGGCTCCGGTGACCGCCCACGCGCGGTCGCGGCGCTGCTGTTCGCCGCCGGGTCCGTCGGCGATGCGGCGCAGGGCCCAGACGCAGGTGGGAGTGGCTATGGCGAGCGCGCCGAACATCGGGAGGCTGTAGTACAGGCCGGGCCAGGGGCCCAGGGTCGTCCCCATCCCGTTGCAGGTGACGGCGACGACCTTCCCCGTACTGAGGATGTGGTCGGGGTCGACCGAGGCGGTGGCCGCCGTGATGGCCAGCAGGACGACGAGCGAGACCCCCTGAAGGGCGATCAGGGGGCCCATGCGCGGCGGTACGTGTTCTCTGACGAGGCGTGGGGCGAGACTCGCGGTGCGCACCACGTCCTGCGGGACCAGTGTCAGCGCGTCGGCGAGCAGGACACCCGCCACCGCGCACAGGCCGAAGGCCGTGATGCAGAAGACGACGCGCTGCTCGAACTCCACGTGCCCCAGGGTGGACATCGCCTGTGCGGCGATGACGCCGATGGCCAGGCCTGACCAGCGGGCGTAGTGGTCGGCATGCTCGAGAAAGCGGCGCTGGAGCGGGGCGGCGTCGAGCATGGGGGATCCCCTCAGGTCATCTTGTATCAATCTGCTAGTACAAGATGCCGCAGCCGGGATCTTGTGTCAAACACTCGATACAAGCTGACGGAGAGGGAGACGGGTTCCGGAGCGAGGGGGTTCCCTGGCGTGGGCGATCGACTGCGTCCTTGCCGGAATGCGGTCTCGTGGATCAACGCGCCCACGGGCCCCACCATTTGGGCGGCAGCGGGTCGGCCGGCCCTGACGTCGGCTGATCGGGATGGAGTCCGAGCCGTCGCAGGACGTCCGCGCGGACGCGGACGACGATCGTGCCGTGCCAGTGCCCGTCGGCACGCACGCCGCACATGTGGTCGATCAGAACATCGCGTTCGGCGAAGGGGTACCAGTCGATCCCCCGGTCACGCAGTCAAACCGACATCAGCCGGCCGGGGCGCGGGCAGCCGGGGATGTTCTCGAAGCGGAAGAGGGTCACCCAGTCGGAAGTGTGTCCGTTCATGGCCGCCATGATGCCGCGCGCGGCGGGCAACTGTCGCTTGATATACGTCCAGTTGCGCCGCCACGACGGGGGTGCCCAGCAGCGGGCAGAGCGCGGGCACGGCCCGTCGGACCCTGCCCGCGCTCGTCGGACACATCACGGAGACCGAGGGGCCACCGTACGAATGGCCCGCGGTCGGAGCGCTACGCCGACAGTTCCCACACCGCGTACGCCAACGCGTCGGCGTTCCGGTTCAGCGCCGTGTCGTTGATGTTCGACGACGTGTCGCACGAGGAGTGGTAGCAGGCGTCGAAGGCCTTGCCCGCGGTGCCACCCCATTTGGCGGCCTGAGCGGCCGTCTTGATGTAGTCGGCGCCGCTGAACAAGCCGCCGACGGCGATGCCCGCGTTCTTGAAGGGCGCGTGGTCCGAGCGTCCGTCGCCCTCGGTCTCGATCTCCGTGGAGACGCCGATCCCGGTGAAGTACGCCTTGAAGGTCTTCTCGATGGCGGGGTCGTCGTCGTAGACGAAGTACCCCGGGTTCGGCGAGCCGATCATGTCGAAGTTCAGGTAGCCGCTGATCTTCGAACGGTTCGCGGTGGTGAGGCTGTTGACGTAGTAGCGCGAGCCCACCATGCCCAGTTCCTCGGCGCCCCACCAGGCGAACCGGAGGTGCTTCGTGGGCTGGTAGTTGGAACGGGCCACGGCGAGTGCCGTCTCCAGCAAGGCCGCGGAACCGGATCCGTTGTCGTTGATGCCGGGGCCCGCGGTCACACTGTCCAAGTGGGAGCCGGCCATGACGACCTGGCCGGTGTCGCCGCCGGGCCAGTCGGCGATCAGGTTGTAGCCCGTGCGGCCGCCCGAGGTGAACTGCTGGACGGTCGTGGTGAACCCGGCCGCGTCCAGCTTGGCCTTCACGTAGTCGAGGGACGCCTTGTAACCGGTGCGGCCGTGCGCGCGGTTGCCGCCGTTGGCGGTGGCGATGGACTGGAGCTGGGTGAGGTGTGCCTTGACGTTGGCCACGGGGATGTCCGGCGCGGCGGCGGCCACCGGGGCGGGGGCCGCCCCGGCTATGGAACCGCCGGTGAGCAGCGCGGCGGCCGTGACGACAGCGGTCGCCGAGGCACGCCCAGGAATGGAGAGCTTCATGTGGGGGGCTCCGAATTCCAGGGAATCCGGGCGGAGTTCCCACGAGGGGGCGTGGGGCGTCCGGGGATTCCACGGTGAATGGGGTGCCTGGATGGTGAAGGTGGGACTGACTGAGCGTCAAGAGCAGTATCCGGTCAGACGCGTTCGCATTCCGGATGAACCGACTTCCGGACGTCTGGGGACTGTCTCTCAGAGCCGTCCGTGAGATCGTCGTGCTCGTGACCGAGTCATGGGTGATCAATGACGACAGCACCGTCCCCATGTCGTCCGAGGTGATGCTGGAGACACTTCGGGCGAGGGTCGACAGACGTCAGCTGGAGACATGGCTGAGCAGTTCGTCGGGGCGATCGCTGGCCTTCGTGACGAACACCGAGCGGGCGATGGTGATGTTGCTCGAAGCAGACGGTGATCCCGGCGAGCATGCCGTGGAGCCAGGAGCCGTGGGATCGAGTGAGGGGTTCGTCCTTTCCAACGGGCAGCACGACGAGTATCCGGACCAAGACACCGTGCCCATCGGTGAGGCGTTCAGGATCGTGGAGCACATTGTCAGCGCGGGATCCTGGCCTGCGGACGCGCGCTGGGTAGTCGATCGCTGAGGCAGTGGGCTATCGCCGGGCCCAGATGAGGACGGCGGCGAGGTGGAGTGCGGCCTGGTAGCCGATGGCGAGCTTGTCCGCTCGCCTGGCCAGGCCACGCCATTGCTTGAGCCGGTTGACGCATCGTTCGACTGTGTTGCGTTGTTTGTATGCGTCGACGTCGAAGGCCCACCGACACGGACCAGCCGATGCCGTCGTCTTCGTCGGCCGCTGCCAGGCCCTCCGACCAGGTCGGCCACCGTCGAAGCGGTCCCCGCACACCGAGGACCCGACCGGATGCCGTTCTGGCAGACCGCAGAGACACGTTCCAGCTCCGTCCGGCGCAGGTCACCAAGTGCGCCCGGATCTCTACCTTCGGACCGGCTTCGTAGACCTTCGGCTGACTGCTTGAGGGGCGGTGGATTCCCAGACTGGGTTCGAGGCGAAGGACGCCGGAGCGGGAGTGGGGAGGCGCGATGCAGGGGACGCCGGGAATCAGTCGGGCGCGGTTTCTGGGGATGGCCGCGGCTGCCGGTGGAGCGGTGGCGCTGCCCGTCGGGGCCACGGGGCGGGCGTCGGCCTCGGACGGGCGGGGGACGCCATCCCGGCGCGGGCTGACCTATCGGGGTGTGGTGTACGAGGTCGGCGACGGGGAGACGCCCGCGACGGCGTGGAACCTCCGCGACATGCGCGGGGACCTGCGGGCCGTCGCCCGTGATCTGCACGCCGATTCCGTCAAGGTCACCGGGGACGGTGTCGAACGGCTCGCCGCGACCGCGACCGAGGCGGCGGAACGCGGGCTGAACGTCTGGCTCGAACCGACCCTCGGAGACGTGCCCGAGCGGGACATCCTGGACCATCTGGCGGAGACCGGGCGTCATGCCGAGCGGCTGCGGCGGCAGGGCGCCGGGGTGCACCTGAGCGTCGGCTGCGAGTTCGTGCTGTACGTCCCCGGCATCGTGCCCGGCGCGAACGTCCAGGAGCGCGTCGAGAACCTGCTCAAGGGCGACTTCGACCCGGTCCTCATGGCCCGGCGGCTGCGCCGGTTCACCGCCAAGGCCGCGAAGGTCGGCCGGTCCGTCTTCCACGGGCGCCTGACGTACGCCTCGGCGCAGGACGAGGACGTCGACTGGACGCTCTTCGACCTGGTGGGCATCGACTACTACTCGTCCTTCCGACGCCCCTCGGACTACCTCCGCGATCTCGCCCCCTACCGCCGTTTCGGGAAGCCCGTCGCCGTCATGGAGTTCGGCTGCTGCACCTACAAGGGGGCGCCGGAGCGGGGCGGCATGGGCTGGGACGCCGTCGACTACACGAAGGAACCCCCGGAGATCAAGGCCGGTCTGGTACGCAGTGAGCGCGCGCAGGCCGCGTATCTGACCGACGTCCTGGCGGCGTTCGAGGCGATGGGGCTGTACTCGGCGATGGCGTACACCTTCGTCACCCGCGACGCCCCGCACCGGCCCCGCGATCCGCGCCACGATCTCGACATGGCGAGCTACAGCATCGTGAAGACGATCGAGAACCGTCCGGGGCACCCGGCTTCCGGCGTTCACTGGGAACCCAAGGAGGCCTTCCACGCGCTGGCTCGGCAGTACCGGTGCGCCAGGCGCGGTTGACGTGGGGCGACCGGGCGCGCCACCGAGCCGAGGGGATGACCACTGCGGCTCACTACTGAGCGGCGCGTCCGGCTACGGGGGCGCAATTTGAGCCGCGCGTCCGGCGGCTGGGGCTCCGCCCGAGCGGCTTCGGTGCGGTGGGGGTCGGGGCCGCGCCGGTACATCCGCCCGCATCCGAACGGATCTCAGCGGGGTTGTGGAGTGGGGGTGGATTCTGATCCGTCCGGCCTGCGGGCATTTGATGTACCGGCACGTCCCCTTCCGTACGTCGCCGACTGCGGGGGCGTGGTCCATCCCGTGGCGTTCCGTCAGTACCGCCAGGCGAAGGCGGCGCTCTCGCGGATGTCACCCGGGCAGATGATGTCGGCGATCCGGTGCGCGAAGTTCCGGTAGGCGGCCTCCTGCTCGGGGGTCAGCACTCGCGGGGCCGGATCCCTCGTGGGCGGTCCGAGGAGCGGTCGCAGCAGTGCCAGGTCCTCCGGCGCCGGCTCGGGCCGGAGTGTGTCCAGCAGGATCCGCAGGTTGCCGCACAGGCTCAAGGCGGTGGACGGGCCGAGCGGGTACGGGTGGAGTGCGGCGATCCGGTACAGCAGCGCGGCCCCGCGCAGTCGCCCGGTCACAACCTGGGTCAGGCGGTCCAGGGCGGCTGCGAGCGTCTCCAGGTCGCGCTCGGCGATCTCCACCAGGTGTACGGGTATGTGTTCGCGTCCGTCGGGTCCCCACAGGCCGCTGCCGCGAGCGACCCGGTCGCGTTCCTCCTGGGCTTGCCGGACCACGCGGTCGACCACCGGTCCGGCCGGGTCGGCGGGCTCTTCGGGTTCGGTGAACTCGACGGGCTCGGGGACGTGGGTACGGAGCGCTTCGGGGAGGGTGGCGCACACCGCTTCCCAGGCCGCCAGGACCGCCACCGGGTCGAACCCGTCCGGCAGTTGCTCCGGCTCCTCCTCGGCCGCGGCGGCGAGGGGGGCCAGGAGCATCGTCCGCGCCCGGTGGAAGTGCCAGAGCCAAGCGGGGTCGCCCGGTACGAGCCGTTCGCAGCGCACGTCCACCGTGCCGGGGGTGTCTTCGCCGAGTGTCACAGGATCCTCCGAAGGACGATTTCCGGGCAGCGCGAAGAGACGCATGCAGGGGCCTGCCCGATCGGCTTTCATCATATCGTCATACTGACGATATCGGGGAGGTTCCCTGGGTTGCCGCGAGGCCGGCCCGCGCTTTCCTGCACCGGGGCGTCGCCCGTCTCTTGCACTTCCGGCTGCGTCACATCGCCTATTTCGCGATACCTGGGCCAAACGGCGATCTGGGCTATAGATTCATGAACCGACCGCGTATCACCGGCATTGTCCGGTACGTCGGTGGGCAGTTGAGGCATGGGGCTACGGGGGAATGTGCGTGCGTGTACGAGGGTTATGGATCGGCCTTGCCGTGGTTGTCTCCACCGCCGCCACCGGGTGCGCGGCGGGAGCGCCTGATGCACAGGGGAGCGTCTCCTCGGCCGCGGCCTCGGCTCCGAGTGCGGGTGGAACAGCCGACTCGTCGAACCTGACCCCGCAGGAACGAGTCGCACGCGCCGTCGAGCAGGCCATGGTCAGCCGTGCCGTGACCGCCTTCGACATCAACGCGCGCAACCTCAGCGACCCCGCTCAATTCCATGGCCAGGGTCGTATCGGCATGTCCCCCGACGGAACGAAGGCCGCCGCGACCCATGTCCTGTACGAGCCGGGCGAAGACCCTTGGTATCCCCCGGACGTCGTGGTGATCGGAAACCACGCCTGGGTGACCCCGGACAACTCTCCCAACACCGACATGGTCACCTACGGGCCGACCACCTACGTCGGTGACGCCGGCGCCGCGACGGACAACCTCGACGTCAGCAACGCCCTGCAGACCCGCTGGCTGGCGTCGCCGGAGCATCTCGCGGCCCTGCTCGCGCATGCCGATCACTACCGCGAGACCGATCGCGCCGGACGGCTCCTCACCGGTCAAGTGCCCCTCGCGACCCTGGCGTCCGACCCGGCCGGGGCCTTCTTCTACCGCCCCTACGCCAAGGCAAGTCCCGGCAAGGAACTCAGCTTCAGGATCGCGGCCACCAGTAACTACCTTCCGGTGTCTCTGGAGTTGACCGTCCCTTTCCCGCACGACACATCTGACTACCTGTCCCGGTACTCCTCCGACCCCTTCTCCGTGGAGTACCGCGACTGGTCCAAGGGGCAGGCCATCACCACACCGGCGCCGAACCCCTCCCCTCAGTGGGGTGGCCTGCCGTCGCAGAGCGACGCCGGCGCCGCCCAGCCCTCCGGCTGAACCGGGCTGAGTGGGCGCACCAAGGCCGGCGGCAGGAAGAACCCGCAGGAATTGACGTGACAGGCGACGGGTGGGGCAGCGACCATCGTGGCGTGCCGTCCGAAATCAATCACCTTGCTCTCCGCGTCGTCGCACCGGATCCGGCTCAGCGCGGGGGCGCGGTCGAGGTCCGGCCGATCGTCGACGGTCAGGACATCCTGGCCGCCGCCTTCGACATGGGCCCGGGAGAAGACCCTCGGCTGCTCCTCGCGCCCTCCCGCCCGCTGATGCCGTCGAGTGAGCCCAAGGAGGTGCGGCTCGCTGAGGCCGAGTGCACGGAGGGCTGCTGCGGGGCCGTCCATGTGACGATCACGCGCGAGGCGGACACCGTCGTGTGGCGCGACTGGCGGAACCCGGACGGGGACGTGGACCTTTCCCCGTATCGGTTCGACGCGCGGCAATACGAAGCCGAGGTCGAGCGTGCCGCCGCCGACCACAGTTGGGAATGGCCCGCCCGTACCGTCGCCCGGCTGCTGGAAGAGAGCCTTCGGCGGCAGACTCAATGGCTTGATCGGTGGAGGTGTGAGCTCGCCTGGGTCAGCGCCCTGCCCGGGGACCGCGACCACGTCATCGTGTCCTACTTCCATCCCGGTCGGCCGACCGGCGATGGCAATCAGCCTTGGTTGCAGTTCCGCCAGGTCCTGTCGGTCACAGGTGACATTCCCATGCGCCAGGCCGACCTCATGCTGCGGGATCTCCTCGGAGCCGACCCCCGGGTGGCCGGTGAGGTCTGCGGCGGATCACGCGAGTTCGCCCGCCGGTTGGGATATCCGTGGCCCTAGCAGTTCGGGTCTGAGCGGCCGGCTCAGCGGGTCTTGTGGCACCCGTGTCGCCGTGGCATCCTCCTGGTCATGATCAAGAGAAACGAGCCCTCCGTCCGCCGATGAGCGAGGCGACCGGGATGGAGTTCCCCGGAGCACGGGTATCCCTGTACGACCACGTTCTGGCGCTGTGCGAGGCGACTCCGGATGCGCCTCTTCCGCGGGACGGGGAGCCCTATCCGGACGACGGGGCGCATGGCCTACGGCACCGCCCCAAGGTCCCGAGGGACCGACGTCGTATCGGGTTGGACGTGGCGTCTGTGCTTGATGCCCACCTCGCCTCGACGGCCGACCCCGACAGCCTCGCCGAGGCCTTCCACGAGCTCTACGTCCCCATTCAGGAGAACGAGCACATCGCGGCGGCGGCCCGACGGGCTGACAGAGACCGCGTTCTTCGAACCGGTCGGTGGCTCCTCAGGCACGGCACCGACCGGTGCGCGGTCACCGTGGGGCTCGCCCTCCTCGCGACCGTGGGAACCCCCGACGACATCCCGCTGATCCAAACGATCGGACTTCTGTCCGACCACTTCGGTCCACTGGCGGCGCGCGCCTTGGAGCGACTCCCCGAAGGTGGCACCGAAGCCCTCCTCTGGCTCGCCGACCGGGTCACCGGCTGGGGACGGGTCTACGTCGTGGAAGCCCTCTGTCGGCTCGACGATGCCGCCGTCCGGCTCTGGCTCCTCCGCAGGTCATGTGACGGCGACTGCCTCAACGCGTACTTCGCCGGCCGGGTCGCCGAGACCACGAGGCTCCACGACGTCATGAGCGAACCCCGCGTGGAGGGCGCGATCGCGGACAACACCGGCGCCCTGCTCCTCGTACTGGCCTACGGCCAGGGCATGGGCATGACCCTCTCCCGCTACCGCCACGCGGAGACAGTGCTGGCCGGGTACCTGCGTCACGTCGAGCGGCTGGGGCCTTCCGTCGGGAGGTACTCCACTGTCGGTTGGTTGGCCGACAGCCTCGGGGAACAGGGCGACGCGGGGTCGATCGGGCCCGTCGAACGGTGGGCGGTCCATCGGGACCGCTGTCTGGCGCTGCTCGGCCGAGAGGACTGGCGCGAGGTGGCCAGGAAGGCCCTTTAGGCCAGGGATCCAACAGTCCTCGGGCTTGCCGGTGCTGCTTCGGGGCGCGGGCTGCCGGCCTTCGCCGACGCACCGGCACCGGCACCAGCACCGGCACCGGCACCGGCACCAGGCGAGGAGGACGGTGTCAGATGTCCAGGACGCTTCTGATGGTGCGTATGACGCCGTCCTCCGTGTGCGCGGGGGCCAGGTGGCGGGCTCGGGCGATGACGGCGGGGTGGGCGTTGGCCATCGCGTACGACCACTCGGCGGCGTCGAGCATGCCGAGGTCGTTCAGATAGTCCCCGAACACCATCGTCTGGGCCGGACCGATGTTCAGGTGTTCCTGGAGTCGGCGTACGGCGATCCCCTTGTCGGCGCTGTGGTTCATGACGTCGATCCAGTGCTCGCTGGAGACGACCACCTGGTGGGTGTCGGCGAAGGAGGCCAGGGCGGGGGCCGTGGTGCGCTCGATCCGTCCGAAGTCGAAGATCGCTACCTTGACGATCTCGTCGTCCACCGCGGTGGCGTCGTCGACCAGGCGGTGGGCGTGGTAGTAGCGGCCCACTTCGTCGAGGAAGGCCTGGTCGCCGCGTTCGGTGTAGGCCGCGCGCTTGCCGCACACGACGACGCCCACGTCCACGCCCTCGTCCACGAGTTGGCGGACGGACTTGACCAGGCGTGCGGCGACGGCCGGGTCGAGCGGGTCCGAGGACACCTCCGTACCGTCGCGGACGACGAACGCGCCGTTCTCCGCTATGTAGACCATGCCGTCGTCCGAGCCGGCGAACAGGTGCGCCAGCGTGGCGTACTGGCGTCCGCTGGCGGGGCTGAAGACGACGCCCCGGCGGCGCAGGTCGGCGAGCAGGGGCCACAGGCCCTGCGGGACGCGCCCGTCGGTGTCGAGCAGGGTGCCGTCCATGTCGGTGACGACGAGCCGGATGTCGGGACGGCTGGTCGACGGGGAAGCAGGGGCAGGGAAGGAAGCGGGGGCGGAGGCAGGGGCAGGGGCGGATTGCGTGGTCATCGTGTTCCGGTGGGTCGGTGCGGAAGGGGGCTGAGGAGGGTCACCACTGCGTGGTGGGGTGGGCGCTGCGGACGATCAGGGAACCGAGCTCCTCGACGGCGCGGGAGCGCGCTCCGGTCAGCTCGGGCAGGGTCAGGGCCGCCGCGCTGACCGGTACGGGCCGAGGTGAGCGGGTGAGGTGGTCCTCGATCGCGGCGATCAGGCGGGGGTGGGAGCCCCAGGGTCCGCCCACGACGACCGTCCGGGGGTCGGCGAAGGAGAGTGCGGCGGACAGGACGCCGCCGATGGCGTGGGCGAGCGCGACGCGTACCCGCTCGGCGCCGGCGTCGGCGGCTTCCAGGGTGTCCAGCAGTTTCGGGACGTCGACGGCGGTGGAGGAGGCGCGGCGCAGGCCCAGTGCGGCGAACACCTCGGTGAAGGCCATGGCCCGTCCGTCCGGCCCGGCCGTGTACAGGTGGGCGATCTCTCCGACGAGTCCGCGATGTCCGCGGCGCACGACGCCGTCGCCGACCACGGCGCAGCCGAGGCCTTCGCCGAGGTGGAGGTAGACGAAGTCGTCGACGCCCCGCACGCAGCCGTGCTCGTACTCGGCGCGGGCGGCCCAGTTGACGTCGTTGTCCACCAGGACCGGGCCGGTGACGGTGCCGGCCAGGACGGCGGGCGGATCGAGCGCGCCCACCAGGAACGGGGCGTCCGGCAGGTGGACCAGTCGCCCGGTCTCCCGGTCGACGGGGTCGGCGGCGCTCACGACCGCCAGCCGCAGCGGGCCACCTGCCTCGCGGGCGAGACGCGCGGCCGCCTCGCCGAGTGCCTCGGCGACCGTCTCCTGTCCCGCGTCGGCGTCCCATTCGCTGCGGACCTGTCCGTGGGTGCGCCCGAGGGCGTCCACGGCCTCGGCGACGACACCGTGCGGGGTGATGCTCGCCACGAGGGCGGTGCCGAGGTGCGGCGCCAGCGCGTAGTACGAGCCGACCCGGCCGCGTCCCGTGGTGCGCTCCCCCGTGTCGACGAGGAGTCGTGCCTGCTCGAGGCGCTGGACGCTCTCGGAGACGGTCGGCTTGGAGAGGCCCGTCCTGGTGGCGATCTCCGCCCGGGTGAGCCGGTCGTGGGCCATCAGGACGCGCAGCACGTTCTCGTCCGTCAGGGCACGCAGCAGTTCCAGGGACGGTTTCGGCGCGGTCATACGAGCATTCTAGTAAGGACTCTTGCCTAAACATGCACGCGGGTCTACGTTGATCTAGTAAGGAGTCCTGACCAAAGGAGCTGAGATGACGCTCACCACCGAGCAGCGCCCCGTGCCCTCACTGCCGCACTGGAACGAGACCCCCGAGGACATCGCCGCGGCCATCCGTGAGCTCAAGCCCGCTCTGCGCGCCCGCATAGAAGCCCACGGCCGCACCGTGGAGGAGGTGTTCGCCGCGGTCGAACGGCGCGTCGAGGCGCGCGTCGCGGAGATGGAGGCCGACCGCGAGCGCGGTGAGGAGGTCTGGCCCGTCCTGGACTACGACGCCATCGCCGCCGGCACCGTCACCCCCGCACAGAGGGCCAAGCTCGAACGGCGCGGCTGCCTCGTCGTACGAGGACTCTTCCCGCAGGAGCAGGCGCTGGCCTGGGACCGGGACATCGTCGACTACGTCGAGCGCAACGAGTTCTTCGAGAACTACACCGGCCCCGGTGACGACTTCTTCGGCAGCGTCGGCTCCAAGCCCGAGATCTACCCGATCTACTGGTCGCAGGCGCAGATGCGGGCCCGCCAGTCCGACCGGATGGCCACGGTCCAGTCCTTCCTGAACTCGTTCTGGAAGCACACCGCCGACGACGGCACCCAGTGGTTCGACCCCGACCGCGACGCCCTCTACCCCGACCGCATCAGGCGCCGCCCGCCGGGCACGGACTCCTCCGGCCTGGGCGCCCATTGCGACCCGGGCACCCTGGACCTCTGGATGACCCAGGAGTACCAGAAGGCGTTCCGTCACCTCTTCAGCGGCGATGTCGAGCGGTACGACCCCTGGGACGCCGCCCACCGCACCGACGGACCCCAGTACCCCGGCTCCACCATGTGCTCCGCGTTCCGCACCTTCCAGGGCTGGACCGCCCTCTCCGACATGGACGCCGACCAGGGCGTGCTGCACACCGTCCCGATCCCGGAGGTGATGGCCTACCTCCTCCTGCGCCCGCTGCTGCCGGACGTCCCGGAGGACTCCATGTGCGGCGTACGGCCCAACCAGGTCTTCCCCGTCACCAAGCGCTGGCATCCGGTCCTCCACCGGGCCCTGACACCGATCCCCGACGTCCGGGCCGGCGACTCCGTGTGGTGGCACTGCGACATGATCCACAGCGTCGCGCCCGTCGAGAACCAGCAGGGCTGGGGCAACGTCATGTACATCCCCGCCGCGCCCTGGTGCCCCCGCAACGAGAGGTACGCGGCCGACGTCCGGGCCGCGTTCACCACCGGTTCCAGCCCGAGCGACTTCCCCGAGGAACACTACGAGCGCTCCTGGGACGGCCGGTTCGACCTCGGACAGCTCAACGAAACCGGCCGCCGGGGCCTCGGCCTGAGCGAGGGACCGGAATCGAGGATCGTCGGTTAGCGCGTCACGGGGCACCACCCGGGCCCAAATGCCGTGGGCGATCCGGCTTCGCAGCCGTGGCGAACAGCGCGTGAAGGCTTTCCCGTTCCCGTCGCTCCGTTCGGGTCCCCCGGGGAGGGGCTCAGCGGTGGTCGCCGGTTGTGCGAGGGCCGATGAAATCCTCTCCGGGCGTTGAACCTCCCCGCACCACGGCCCCGTTGTAGTCCTCCGAGGGCACCCCGCACCAGCGGGGCATCACGCGACCCCGAAGGACTACAACGGGGCCGAGGGAAGGGACGTCCATGCCCGAAACCGACCGGATGAACGACGACAACACCGGCGGCGAGGAAGCGGAAGCCGGGCAGGGCACACCCCCGTTCATCCTCTACCAGCAGGGTGACGATCTGACGACGGCTCAACGCGGCCTCGTCCTCTGGGTGCACAACCTCCTGCTGCCGGTCTACGCCGGGGAGGAGTCGTCCCGCGCCCCGTGGTGCCCGCGCTGGTGGGAGCACCCCGACGCGGTGGCCCACCTCTACGGCCTGTGGATGGCATGGCAGGAGATGGCCTCCGTCAAGGCCGGCATGAACGGGCCCGCCATGTGGCACCGGGACTTCCTGGTACCGGCGATGACGTTTCTGCGTGATCCCTCGGGACCGTTCTCGGGCTGCAAGCCCGGAAGCCACCGGCCGAAGGATCCGCCACGGGTCGACGTGTACGACGGCTGATCCAGGTCCCGATCCCCACCCCCTACCTTCCGCGTACAGAAGAGAAGAGAAACCGGCATGGCACGCATCCTTGTTGTCTCCAACGAGAGCGGCATGGGGCTCGGCGGAGTGCCCGTGTTCAACAAGCTCATCACCGAGGGGCTCGCGGAAAACCAGGCCCACAAAGTTGACCTGCTCTATGTGACGAACGACCCGCAGGACCACGGAGCCGCGACCGTTCACACGGTTCCCCCGGTGGCGGGCGAGGACAAGATGGAGACGATCCTCAAAGCGGCCCAGCAGGATCCGCGGGATTTCGGCCTTCCGGCCGCGGGTGAGGGCCAGTACGACATCGTGATCGGACACAGCCGGTTCTCCGGACCTGCGGCGTCCGCCATGCAGTCCGCCTGGTATCCGGACGCCGTGCACATGAACTTTCTCCACACCTCGCCCGAGAAGCTGGAGCAGGCCAAGATCACCGATCCGAACGACGCGGCCATGGTTCAGATGCGGACGGACGCGGGCCAGGCCAAGGTGAAGATCGAGAAGGACATTCTCAGGAAGGCCCGCGTCGGTGTCGGTGTCGGCGGAGCACTGACCGAGGACGTCCAGCGGATTCAGGCGATGAACACGGAGGCCAAGAGTTGGCACGATCTCATGCCCGGTGGCGAAACGGTCAAGACCTTCAGTCCGCCCTCGCCGAAGGAACAGTTCAACGTTCTGCTGATGGGGCGCATGGATGACCCCATGAAGGGCGGCGGCGACGCCCTGGCAGCGGTGAAGCACCTGAACGACAACGGCAGGAAGGTGCATCTCACCATCCGCGGCGCGAATCCGGAGAAGCTCCAGGAGACGCAGGCCCAGGCGGACAGCCGGGCCGGCGGACCGGGAAGGGTCACCGTCAAACCCTTCACCAAGGAGAAGCAGGACCTGGTCGACGACATGCACGCCAACCATGTGGTGATCATGCCGTCCAAGACCGAGGGGTTCGGCCTGGTCGCCACCGAGGCCGCGGCGCACTGCATCCCAATCCTGGTGAACCGGGACAGTGGCGCGGCCAAGTTCCTCCAGGACCCCGCCCGCGGTGCGGCCCACCTGGGCAAGGACAGCGTGGTGATGACACCCGAGGATGCCTCGCAGCGGCACATCGCCTGGGCGGACGCCATCGAGAAGGTCGCGGACAACTGGACGGACCGCAAGATCGGCGCCCGTGAACTGCACAACGTGCTGAAGGACTACACCTGGGAGCATGCCGGGTCGGCCCTGGTCGGAGCGGGAATGGCGGCCAAGGGCGGCAACGTGCACGGCACGAGGCAACTGCAGTCCGGCCGGCTGCAGTTCGTGGCCGGTGCCGCGAGCCTCACCTCTCCGAACGCCACCACGGGGCAGTCGGGGCACACTCAGCCACCGGCGGCCCCCGCGCAGGGATCCCCCAAGCCCACGGCCAAACCGCAGGTGCTCTGAGCGGACCGGCACGAGTCGCTTGGCCCCACGAGCCACTGGGGCCGCCTCCTGCGATGGGGGCCGCCCACTGCGATCGTTCCGACTGGAGCCGGACCTGGGTGCGGGAGGCGGCCCCGTGAAGGAGCCGCCTCCCGGCGTTCGGCACGATCAGCAGGGGAAGGTACCGCTGTACAGGGCGTGGCCGTACGAGGACGTTCCCGAGCCGAAGCCGTAGATGCCGTCGTCGCTCCAGACCGCCTCGCGGAAGCCGCTGACGCAGGTCGACGTCGGGGCGAGCGCGAAGCCCTCCAGGTTGTCGGCCGGCATGACGGCCGGGTTCGTGTAGGTCACGTCCGGCACGATCGCGCCGGAGGCGTTGACCTTCATGAAGGTGTGGGTCTCACCGCAGGTGTTGTCGCAGGTCGCGACGATGCGCTGGGTGCCGGCGTCGTACGTCACGTCCATCACGGAGGCCTTGCCCGTGGCGATCGTGCCGAACGTGGTGAACGTACCGTCGGAGTTCAGACCGTAGACGTGCAGCGAGCCGTCCCACTCAAGGCCGGCGAAGAACAGGCCCGAACCGTGCAGGGGGTAGTTCGCCGGGTTGTAGGCGGCGCCGGTGAGCGGGTTGATCCAGCCGTTCGCGGTGAGCCAACTGTCCGGCACGTAGCCGACGCCCTCGAAGCCGAGGTTGGCGTCGTCCTTGCTACCGGTGTTGAGCTGCGGGAACTGCGAGGTCATGTCCCACTGGTGGACCGGCGTGAGCGTCGATCCGGTCGCGGCCGGGTCGAACTCCAGGATCGTGTCCTTGGGAACCGTGTTGTTCGTGTTGTCGCGCTCGGACGTCACGTAGAGGTGGCCGTTGGCGCCGACGGTCAGGCCCTCGGAGTCGGGCTCGCCGGAGCCGCTCGCGAAGCGGATCTGCTTGCCGGTCGCGCTCCAGGTCGTGTCCGGGATCCACTTGCCGTTGCTCTTCACCAGCTTGTACAGCCAGTTCTTGTTCTTCACGGCCCACAGGACCGACGGGTTCGCCGGGTCGAACGCCAGGCCGCTCACGTCCCGGCCCTCCGGACCGGTGGACGTGGTGAACGCGCAGACGTTGTCCACGATCGTGACGTCCAGGCCGCCCGGCCACGCCGTGGTGCCCGACGGGGTCGAACCGGAACCGGAAGGCGCCTCGGGGGCGCAGCCGCTGGTCAGCGAGCCGCCGCCGCCCAGCAGTTGGCCGGTCCCCGTACCGCCGCCGGTGCCGCCGCCGGAGGTGCCCGAGCAGGAGTTCGCGCTGCCGGGCGTCGCGGTCGCGGCGGTCTGGAACCAGCCGCTGCCATTGGCGCAGCGCTCGTCCGACGGCTTGGCGGCGTTGGTCGTCCAGGTGACCGAGTCGATGGTGTTGCCGCTGCTGTCGACGAGGAAGACGGAGTCGTTGTCGCCCAGGCCGAGGGTGGAGTTGAACGTGATGTAGCCGCCGGCGGGGATGCTGCTCGCGCTCGGCGCGGAGGACGAGATCGTCGCCGCGGAGTGCGTGGTGTCGGCGTCGACGTACTTCCAGGAGCCGACGCTGACGGCGCTCGTTCCGCCGTTGTACAGCTCCACGGTGTCGGAGCCGTCCGAGGTGACCTCGTTGATCCGTACCCGGCCGGCCGCCGGGATCGACGAGGGGCAGCCCGAGGCGTTCGCGGCGCCGAACGTGGCCGCCGAGGTCGCGGTCACCCAGGCTCCGGTGCCGTCGCCGCCGCAACGCGCCATCGCCGGCTTCGCCTTGTCGGTCGCCCACTCGACGCGGTCGACGACCGTGCCGCCGGACGTGTAGATGACCACCTTGTCCGAATCACCCAGCCCCTTGGGCGAGTTGAAGGTGACGAAGCCACCCGCCGGGATGGACGTGGCGGACGGGCTGAACGACTGCTGCGAGAAGCTGTCGTCGGACATCTTCCAGCCACTGATGCTCACCGCGGTGGAGCCCGAGTTGTACAGCTCCACCGTGTCGTTGCTCGACGAGGTGACTTCGTTGATCCGAACGTTCTGATAGCCGGCCGGGTCGGCGGCGGCCGCGGGCTGAGCGGCCAGCAATCCGGTGGCGAGGAGTCCTGAGAGTGTCAGGGACACGGCGGCCACGGAGGCGACGCCGGCACGCGAAGGTGAGGTAGGCACGAGGGGGAACTCTGGCCAGACGATCTTGAAACGGCGTGTACTCCGGTTGAACGGCAACTTCTGGCCACGGGAACGTCAGACATACGACGCCGCCGGTCGACCCGGCACCGTGCACTCCGTCCCCGCCTCAGCCCAACAACCCCATGCGCCGCACGAATTGGAAGACGTGAGACGGGTCGGTTCGGTTCATCCCCGGCCGCGGCGAAGAGGTCGCGAGCTTCACGGAGGCCTCCACGTGCCGTCGAGTACGCGCCGACGACCAGGTGTCCGATTGCCCGGTCGGTCGGCGCTCGGATCAATTGTCGGGAGCCGCCGTTCGGCCGCGCGGCGACAAGCCGGCGTTCGAGGACCACGCACTCGCCCAGGGGGGAATGATCCGCTCCCGAGGGCTACGGACCGCAGTCGAACAAGGCTGATCGGCGAACGGCGCGACGGCTGCCCTGCGGCATGGGCGATGGCTCTACCGGGCAAGGCAGGTGCGCGCTGACCGGCCGTCACTCGGCCGCCGCCTTCTCCTTCCGCCACCGCCACCTCCAGAGCGCGTCGGATCGGTGGTCGTGTTCGAACCCCTCACCGAGAGGCCCCACCCGCTCGATCGCCTCCGCGGTGCGCGGGTCGTCGCGCAGGGCGAGACCGTAGGCGGCTTCCAGACGCAGGAGTTGGTCGTCCTCGTCGAGCAGGACTGCCAGGGCGTCGGCGACTTCCGGCGTACGGTCCCGGGAGCCGGCCAGAGCCGCCGCGGCCGCAGCCCGTGGGTCGGCATCCGCGTCCTCGGTCAGCAGGAGCAGTGCTCGGGTGATCTCCGGGAGGAGGTCGTCGTCGCGCGTGCTCGCCGTACACGCCCTGAGCCGCACCTCGGCGTCCGGATCGCGCATGAGAGTCAGCAGGGCTGCCCTGGCCGCCGGGCTTCGGGGAACGTCCTCCGTGGAGAGGGCGTAGGGCACTTCGCGGCGTACGCGCGGGTCAGGATGGTCACAGTAGCGCAGACCGATGGCTTCCTGGCCCGGATGGTCGTGACCGGTGAAGGCGTCGAGCACCTTCGCGAGCATCTCACCGTCCGTTTCCTCGGCCGCCCAGGCGGCCAGGAGTTCGCTCTCCTTCTTCTCGTAGTAGGGGCTGGAGTCGAAGAACCCTCGCGCCCGCAGGTAGTCCACCACGAACCGGCGATGCGCCAGGTCACGGTGGTGGCGATGGGCCACCACGGCCGACCACGTCTCGAAGCTGCGGCGCTGGCTGAGGATCCAGCAGACGGTGGACCAGTTCACATGGTCCTCGTCGTACTGGTCGACAGCACGGGCGATCAGTTCGTCAACGGGGTTCAGGATGCGAAAGGCCCACTCCAGTGACGTCAGGATGGCTCCATGTCCGGCTCGTACGTTCAGGTCGCCGAGTGAGACCAGCTCGACCCAGTCGTACTCGCCGTCCTGAACACGGACCGTCGTGGCAGGACCTGACGCGCCCGTCCTGCGCCGCAGCACCTCGACCCCGCCCGTCTCGTACCAGTCCCGGGCCAGGGCGAGCAACCGTTCACGGGCGGTTTCCGACAACCGCAGCAGGGGCTCCTTGCCCAGCACCGCCAAGAAGACCGCCGAAGAGCCACCGTCGACGGCGCGCCACAGCGGCGTGGTCCCGTCCGGCAACACCCGGTCGACGTCCGCCCTGCCCTCCACCAACGCCTCGGCGACCGGCTCGTCGCAAGCCGCGACGGCCACGCAGAGCACCGGCAGCCCGTCCGCGTCGACCGCGTCGGGATCCGCGCCCCTCTCCAACAGGTCCCGCACCGCCGCGACGTCCCCCGCCCGAACCGCCGACCTCAGCAGACTGTCGCATTCCGCCTCGCCCATACCTCTGTCCCCCGTTCAAGACCGACGCCCCTGAAAACCCCATCGGACCCCATTCTGACGCCAACTGACGGCCTCGCAGGTCGAAGACCTGCCACCTGCCGCCTCGAAGGCAGCGGAACAGCCCAGGTCACAGGAGGCCTGCGGCACTGGATCGGCGCGGTGGACGTACGCGGTACCGGATGGACGTCGCCGGGCACACACTCGCCCGGACAAGGTCGTCCCACCGCGTTCACCGTGAGCACGTTGCGCTCGCGACGCGCCCGGGCCGCCCGCCCCGCCATCGTCAATCGGCGCCTGCGCGCACCCGTTGTGATCGGGAACTGTCAGAAGGCAAGAGCTTTAGGACAACAGCCGTGCCCGCCCGGAGCCGGACACCAGACTGGGCCCCCGACACTAGGGGGTGCCGGTGGGAAGCGTGAGGATCACGTCCGAGGACCAGAGCCTGACGGAGGAGCTGGGCGACTGGCTGCGTCGGGAGACCGGGTTGCGTGGGCGGGTACGCAGAGAGCGGTCGATGACGCCCGGCACCCTGGGGGGCCTTCCCGAACTGGTCGTCGGAGCCTTTGTCTCGGGGGCCGCCGGGTCGCTCGCCACGACGCTGTCCACGTCGCTGACGAACTGGCTGAGGTCGCGTCGGGCCCGCGGTGCGACGTCGCGCAGGGCGACTCTGACGCTCACCACGCAGGACGGACGCACTCTGACCCTGGACGCCCGGTCCCCGTCGGAGCCCGCGGACGTCGAACGGTTCCTGCGGGCCGCGCTGGGCGAGCCCCCACAGACTCCGGACAGCACCGCCACCGCACCGATGGACGGCAACGGGAGCCCCTGACCGTGCGACTGCCCGACCCCACGCGATCGAACGCCGTTCTCATCGATACCGGCACCTACCGGTCGTCGGACATCGAAGACGTGTCCGCGGTCCGGGGCAACCTGACCGACCTCTCAGCGGTCCTCAGCGACCCCCGGTTCGGTTCGATCCCCGCCGACCGGTGCACGGTGATGCCCGATCCGGCCGACGCGCGGACGGCGTGCCGCGCGTTGCGGAAGGCGGCGGACACGGCCGAGGACACACTCCTCGTGTACTTCACCGGTCACGGGCTGATCGGCGCGCGGGGCGAGCTGTACCTGGCGTTGGCGGACACGGACCCGGCGGAACTGCGGGTGAGCGGGCTGGACTACGACGTGGTGCGGGAGGTGGTGTCGGACTGCGGCGCGCACAATCGCGTCGTGATCCTCGACTGCTGCTTCAGCGGGCGGGCCGCTCCCGTCCTCGGGACCGTGCTCGGGCAGACGGCGATCGAGGGGACGTACGTGCTCGCCTCGGTCCCGCCGAACGAGGTCGCCCTCGCACCCGAGGGAGCGGAGCACACCGCGTTCACCGGCAAGCTCATCGAGCTCCTGCGGAACGGCGTGCCCGACGGGCCCGAGTTGCTGAGCCTGGACGAGATCTACCGCAGGCTGCTTCAGGCGACCGTGCGACGCGGGCTTCCACGCCCCGTGTCCAGCGGCAGTGGGACCACGGGCCTGCTGGCCCTGGTCCGCAACGCCGCCTCGGGCTCGACGGTTCCTCAGGTCCCCGTGAGGCCAGGGTCTTCACAGGGTCTGAGAGATCATCAGGTGCCCGCGGGGCCCGCGTCCTCCCGGCGTCGGACGCTGGCGTCCATGGCCGCGGTCGCCGTGACCGGGGTCGGTGGCGGAATCGGTACGTGGATCGCCCTGGACCAGGGCGGGAACAGGGCCGACGGTCGTGCCGGTGCCCGGACTTCACCCGGTTCACCGCCCGCCGACACGGGCGGCTCGACGCCGGCCGGCAGCCCCACGTCCGGCACGGACGGCACCACGCCGGCCGGCACCCTCACGTCCGGCCCGAGCGCCACCGCGGCGCACGGCAAGGAGACCCCCGCCCGGAGGGCGATCGGCAGGACGGCGGACATCCCTGTCGGCGGCGGCCGGATCTTCGCGCAGGAGAACGTCGTGGTCACCCAGTCCGAACGGGGCTTGTTCCGGGCGTTCAGCGCGCGCTGCCCGCACGCGGGCTGCCAGGTCGCCACGATCCGCGACGGAGCGATCGGGTGTCCGTGCCACGGCAGCAGCTTCGACATCGCGGACGGCTCGGTGCTCGGCGGCCCGGCCACGACTGGGCTGCCCGCCGGCCCGATCGAGATCCGCGGGGACGACATCATGCTCGTGGCGGACGTCTGAGGGGCGTCCTGCGCCGACATGACGGAGCGGGAGGCGGACGGTACCCGGCCGCGCTCTCCGGACCGTGAACGCCCCGCCGTGGGTGGCCGGTCGGCTCCGAGCCAAGATCGGCCGGATTCGTAGCTGACAGCGGCATTCTCGATCGCGTTACGTGTCATGTCTCCGTCGATTCACACATGGCCGTCACCGTCCAGACGGAGAGTCACCCCCACGATGGAGGAACCTTGACCGGTTCGAAGTACCGCCGTAGACAAGCGCTTCGCCCGCTCGCACTGCGCACCGGACTGCTCGGCACGCTGAGTCTGTTCCTTGCGCTCGGAGCCGGTGGCGTCGGAGGCGCCGACGCCTCGGCCGCCGACACGAACTCGCTGCAGTTGTCCGGCACCACCACGTCCGGCATCCACAACACGTACGACCCCGGCTCGTTCACCTACCTCGCCCAGGGTCTCGACACCGGTACCTCGATGATCGAACTGGACGTCTGGGACGACTTCTTCACCCAGGAGTGGAAGGTCAGTCACAGCAGCCTGACGAGCAACGGCAACAACTGCGTCAACGCGTCCTCGGCCGCCGACCTCTACACCGGCAGCGGCAACAAGGACCTGGAGACCTGCCTGGACGACGTCCGGGTGTGGCTGGGCGCGCATCCCGGCCACGGGCCGCTGATCATCAAGCTGGAGATGAAGGCCGGTTTCCAGGCCAACCTCGGGATGAGTCCGGCCAAGCTGGACCAGTCGATCACCGCGCACCTGGGCAGCCTGGTCTACAAGCCGAACGACCTGCTGAACAAGCCCGGTGGTGGCCAGTACGCCACCCTGGACGAGGCCGCCAGGGCCGGGAACTGGCCGACCCGGGCGCAGTTGGCGGGCAAGGTGCTGCTGGAAATCATTCCCGGCACCGTCGAGGAGGGCAATCCGACCGACACCCTGTGGACGGACAAGGAGTACGCGACGTACCTGCGCAACCTGCATACCGCGGGCACCACCGCGCAGGCGAACATCTTCCCCTCGGTGCACAACGCCGCCTCGGGCGACCCGCGCACCCGCTACTCCGACACGACCCTGCGCCCTTGGTTCGTGTCCTTCGACGGTGACGCGGCCGCGTACATCAACAACGGCATCGACACGAGTTGGTACGACACCAACCACTATCTGCTGTTCATGACGGACTCGCAGAATGTGTCGCCGGCCCTCGACGACGTCAACCCGTCGGCGTCCGACGCGTCGGCCCGGGTCGCCCTGCTGGCCAAGGCACACGCCACAGTCGCGTCGAACGACTGGCGAGGACTGCCCGACGTGCAGTCACTGGTCCTGCCGCGCGGCTGAGCCACCCCTCGGCTCCACCGCTGGATCGCTCCAGCATTCAACCCGCCCGGGTGCCCCGGTCGGCCGGAAAGGGCCGATGGGGGTACCCGGCGTCCGGGCATCGGCTGCCCCGCCGGACAGCGTTCCTGCCCGCCCGCTTCCGGCGCAGCCCCCGGCAGGTGCGGCCTGTCCGATCCCGAGACCTACCACCTCACGCTGCTCCTCGAAGGCCGAATGGGACTGGAGCACGCCGGGCGGAGCACCGCGTTCGGGCCGGGCGACCTGCACGTGGTCGACAGCTCACGTCCGTACGACCTGAGGTCGGTCGAGGGCGGACGGAGCCGGGCCGTCGGCGGGGTGGGGGTCGACTTCCCCAAGGCGCTCCAGCCTGTGCCACCGGACCGCATGCGGGCGTTGCTGGGCGTGGCGCTGTCCGACCGGGAAGGCACCGGCGCGCTCCTCGCGGACTTCCTCGTCGGAGTCGGCCGGGAGGCCGACACCCTCCGGCCCTCCGACGCGCCGCGTCTGGGCGCGGTCGTACTCGACCTGGTCTCGGCCCTGCGGGCCCAGGAGCTCGACTCCGAGGCCGCCCTGACACCGGAGACCCGGCAGCAGGCGATGGCGGAACGCGTCCGGGCGTTCATCCGGCAGACCCTGCACGACCCGGACCTGACTCCGCCCACGATCGCCGCCACGCACCACATCTCCGTCAGCTACCTCCACCGGATCTTCCGGCAGGGGTGCCAGGGCGACACGGTCGCGGCCCGGATCCGCCGCCAACGGCTGGAGGGCGCCCGCCGCGATCTGGCGGAACCGGCACTGCGCGGCACGCCGATCCACGCCGTCGCCGCCCGCTGGGGGCTGCCCCGCGCCCCCGACTTCACCCGCGCCTTCCGCGCCGCCTACGAGCTCTCCCCCAGGGAGTACCGGCTCCAGACGCTGTCCCGGCACCCCTGGCAGCCCGAACCGGCCGGGATCAGCCGAGCAACGTGAGGAGCACCTCGTCGACTTCCTCGCCCCGCCCGTTCGCGAAGCCCCGGTCATGGCCGGTGACCACGAACCCGCACTTCTCCAGCACGCGTAGGGAACCGGCGTTGTCCGCGACCGCGCGGGCGTGCAGCGGGCGCGTGGGCTCGATGGCGAGCAGCTCCCGCAACGCGGCGGTCGCCGCTCCCCGACCCCAGTACTCTCGCCCGATCCAGTACGTGACCTCCCGCTCCTCGGGTGGGCCGTACGCGGCCACGTGCCCGACGACCTCGCCGTTCTCACCGACGACGGTGCGATGGACGACGGCGGGATCCTGGCGGATCCGCGCCCAGTGCGAATGGAAATGGTCGAGGTCCGTCGGGTCCTTGGCGGTGAAGGCCGCCATCCGGATCCCTTCGGCATCGTTCGTGTGAGTGAAGAACACCGGCAGGTCGGTGTCTCGAACCTCTCGCAGCACTACATCCATCGGAGCCTCCCGGCAGGTGATAGCGAACGGCCAGGTACGTCGCCATACGCCTGTTCGATCATTTCAGGCGGCCCTCGGCGCCTAGGGGGTTTCGCCACTTCGGCCGAGCCGGGACACCCACGTGCTCTGCGGGGCCGGGTCACCCGGAAAGCGGCGCCCCCAAGGGTGTTCCCTGCCGGTTTTCGGTCCGGGCGGGCGCGTCGCACCGTGCCGACGGACGCGCACACAGCATGATCGGTACGTTTCACATGTCCGCTATGCGCCTTCCCGGCCCCATACCTTCACGGCGTACCGATTCGAGGAGTCCCGCGATGACCGCGTTCCCGACCGATCTGTCCCCCCTGACCGGCCACTACACCATCGATCCCGCGCACAGCCGGATCGGCTTCGTCGCCCGACACGCGATGGTCACCAAGGTCCGCGGCGCGTTCACCGAGTTCGAGGGCAGCGCGTACTTCGACGGCGCCGACCCGTCCAAGTCGTGGGGCAAGGTGACGATCCAGGCCAAGAGCATCGACACCCGCAACGCCGATCGCGACAAGCACCTGCGCAGCAACGACTTCCTCAACATGGACGAGTACCCGCAGATCACGTTCGTCTCCACGGCCGTCCACCGCAGCGGCGACAGCAGTTTCGACGTCACCGGAGACCTCACCATCAAGGACGTCACCAAGTCGGTGACCATCCCGTTCACCTACGAGGGCACCGCCACCGACCCGTTCGGCAACATTCGCGTCGGCCTGGAGGGCTCGGTCACCATCAACCGCAAGGACTACGGCGTCATCTGGAACGCGGCGCTGGAGACCGGCGGCGTCCTGGTGAGCGAGAAGATCCAGCTCGAGTTCGAGATCTCGGCGATCAAGGACGCCTGAGGCCCGCCGTGATCGCCCCTGGGGTGCGTGACCTGCCCGAACGACCGCCCTCGCGCGTACAACCATTCGGATGCCGGCGATGTCGTAGAGCGCAGTCGATCAGTTCACCGGTCGACCACCGTACGTTCTCGACAACGGAGACCCATGCACGCCAGACACACCGCCCTCGCTGCCGCCGTGGCCCTCGCGGCAGCGGTCGGCACATCGCTCCTGACGGCCCCCGCGGCGGCGGGGGCTCCCGCCAAGCTGTCCGACGACTTCAACGGCGACGGCTACCGCGACCTGGTCATGCTGGGCGGCTCGCACGGCAAGGACGGCCGGGTCACGGTCGTCTACGGCACGTCGTCCGGTCCCGGCACCCGGGTCCAGATCATCCACCAGGACTCGGCGGGCATCCCGGGCGCGGTGGAGACAGACGACGAGTGGGGGGCCGCCGCCACGACGGCCGACCTCGACCGCGACGGCTACGCCGACCTCGTCGTGTCCTCGCCGGGCGAGGACGTCGGCGACGTGCAGATGCGCGGCGGACTGACCGTCGTCTGGGGCGGTGCCAAGGGCCTGGGCTCGGGCACGGCCTTCAACTCGCCGGTCCCGCAGGAGTACGAGGGCTCGGGCGACGCGTTCGGCGAGGACGTCGTGTCCGGGGACTTCGACGGCGACGGGGACCAGGACCTCGCCGTCACCAGCAACAGCCGGGCGGGCGTGGTCCTCCTGAAGGGCCCCTTCACCCGTACCGGCGGCAAGAGCGGCTGGAGTTCCCTGGGCGGCTCCTACGGCTACCTGTGGGCCCCCAACCTGGTCGCCGGGAAGGTCACCGCCGACGCCGCGACCGACCTGTACATCCTCGGCTCCGACCTCCAGGGCGGCGACGTGGATCTGCGGGCCTACTTCCACCGCGGTGGCGCCACGTTCACCCAGCGCGCGGGCGAGATACGGGTACCCGACGACGGTGGCCACCAGGGCGGTGACATCCTCTCCGTCGGCGACTTCGACAAGGACGGCTACGGCGACCTGGCCATCGGCCGCGGCTACGAGACGGGTGACAACGAGCGCGGCTACGTCACCGTCCAGTACGGCGGCGCGAACGGCCCCGACACCACGCGCAAGCCGGTCAAGTTCACCCAGGACACCACCGGTGTGCCCGGCTCGTCCGAGAACGAGGACTACTTCGGCTCGGCCGTCGCCGCCGGCGACATCAACGGCGACGGCTACGCGGACCTCGCCGTCGGCGCACGCGGCGAGGACCTCGGCACCAAGCGCGACGCCGGCGCGGTCACCGTCCTCTTCGGCCGCGCGGGCGGGCTGTCGGGCACCGGCGCCAAGTCGTACACCCAGGACACCTCCGGCATCACCGGCACCGCCGAGACGCAGGATCAGTTCGGCGGCTCCCTCAAGCTCACCGACTACACCCGCGACGGCCGCGCCGACCTGGTGATCGACACCAACGAACAGCTCGGTCACGAGGACCGCTGGGGCCTTGTCCACCTGCTGAAGGGCTCCGCCTCGGGCGTCACGACGACGGGCTCGAAGTCGTACTCGGTGACGTCGCTGAAGCTCTCGTACGACCGGCTGAGCGGTCCGTTCGCGCGCTGAGCCCACTCCCCCGCCGGCCTCTGACCACAGGTCGCGGGGTGGGGTCCCCCGGGGAGGGGGGCGCCGCCCCCCCCCCCCCCCCAAACCCGGGTGGCGATGACCGTGGGGCCGGGACCCCGCCGGTGCCAAGCCAGGGGGTGGGGCGCGT